>CASFXH010000088.1 GCA_949298575.1 uncultured Parabacteroides sp. | reverse complement strand
TTTTTAACCAGTACCTTTACTATGGAAAAATTACGTTTTTATCAAGCTCTGGGATGTCATGTCGACAGAACCAAAACCTTAACCTTGAAAAAACCAGAGGGGGCGTCTTTGTGATGCCCCCTCTCCATTTTATATAGAACATAAAAAGCGCTCGTAAGCTTTCAATTGCCGATCAAAAGAAAATAATGTTCGGGAAACATTCAAGCAATTCTTTTTCATTTGTTGGTAATCCTCTTCCGACATTGAGCGCATAACATGAATATGCCGGGTAAGCTGTTCGTAATCGCCAGGAACGGATACGAATCCCAAATGGTATTGTTCTACGATCCGTTCACCCTCTCCTCCGCCGCAAAATAAGACCGGAACACCTAAAGGCAACAAATCGAACAATTTAGAAGGTACTGCTCCTTTTATCGGGACAGCCAAAGGAATAATGGAAGCTTGATAATGTGTCAATTCTTCCCGCATGCGTTCTTTCGGCAAGGATCCATGATAAAAGACACCCCGGTCATGCGTTTGGACATACCGCTCTATCTCTTTCGCCTGGTTCCCCCCTCCAAACAAATGGAGCTCTACGCCCATCGCCTTGAAATCAACCCGCTCGATCATCTCCAAAATATTCTGGGCTACACCAAGCAGCCCTGCATAAACGATCTTAAAAGGTGACCGAGAAATCGTGGGTTGTGGAGACAAATCAAAATCATGTTGCAAATTCCGATATAAAAAGGAAACCTTTCCCGGCACGAAGCGCTGAACATAATCCACGATCTCCTGGCTCTGCCCCTGATAAGCCGTCGCCTGTCGATACAGGAAGCATTCGATCCCCGCCATGACCCGATGATAAACACTCCCTTCTTTGATCGCTCCCAATTCTATCGCAGACAAGGGCCAAAGATCCGATACGTTCAACACGACTTTTTTTTGATAAATACCCCGGAAAAGGATCATGGCCGAAGCAGCCGCCAAAATCGGAGGCGTCTGGATAATAATCCGGTCGTAAGATTGGATACGTTTTCGCTTAAAAGCGAAAGCCCAAATGGTTGTCGCGAACGCGCACATCCCGAACAGACGGATAAAGGGATTCTTAGAAACCGTGGCGTATGTCCAATACCGAAAAACCATCACGCCATTCATTTCTTCTTTCCGAGAAAAATGGCCTCGATAGCCTTCAAAGATCCGGCCTTTAGGATAATTCGGCAAGCAAGTCAAGACATTGACTTCCATCCCCAAATGAGATAGCCCTTCCGCCATATTCGTGATCCGCGACGCAGCGGCTCCTATCTCTGGGATATAGGAAGGAGATACGATCAGGATTCTCATAACCGCTCTTTTAAGAATTGAATGATCCTCCCACAAGCCAAGCCATCCCCATAGGGATTGACGGCGTGGCTCATGCGCTCATAAGCGGGAATATCGTCCAGAAGGGTCGAAACTTCGCTCACGATCTTGTCGTAGTCCGTACCAACTAGCTTCACCGTGCCGGCATCCAACGCTTCCGGCCGTTCCGTGGTGTCGCGCATCACCAAGACCGGCTTGCCCAAGCCCGGCGCCTCTTCTTGGATACCACCACTATCGGTCAAGACAATCGCCGACTTTTCCATCAAATAGACAAAACTCAAATATTCCAAAGGTTCAATGAAAAACATATTCCCTAAATGAGACAGGTCCTCACCAAATACTTCATGGATCGGCTTCCGGACATTCGGGTTCAAATGCATCGGGTAAACAAAATCCACTTTCGGATATTTCAGAGTCAGGTCCTTGATCGCCGTGCATATATGAATAAATCCCTCCCCAAAATTCTCCCGCCGATGACCGGTGATCAGGACCAACCGTTTGCCATCCGCCAAACGGCTCACGTCATAGCCGTTTACCTTCAATGTCCGCTCCAGGTCCGCATCTAAAACAGGGTCTGTCTTGATCTTGCGAACCACCTGACGCAAGGAGTCGATCACCGTGTTACCCGTCACCAGGATCGCGTCGGGACCGATGTTCTCCTCCATCAAATTGCGTTTGCTCAATGCGGTCGGAGCAAAATGATAGGTGGCGATTCGTCCCGTGAGCTGGCGGTTCATCTCTTCCGGCCAAGGACTGTAGATATCACGCGTCCGCAGCCCCGCCTCCACGTGGCCAACGGGGATCTGTTGATAGAACGCCGCCAACGCCGCCGCAGTGCTGGTCGTCGTATCACCATGCACCAAGACGATATCCGGCCGGGCCTCTTTCAACACGTCCCGCATCCCCAGCAAAACTCGGGCGGTCACGTCATACAGATCCTGTCCTTGTTTCATGATGTTCAAGTCGTAATCCGGCACGATCTCGAAGAGCCTCAATACCTGGTCCAACATTTCCCGATGTTGCCCCGTGACGCAAACCAAGGTTTGAAACGCCTCTGTGTTTTTTTGGAACTCCTTCACGAGCGGCGCCATCTTAATGGCTTCGGGACGGGTCCCGAAAACCAACATGATTCGTTGCATAGACAATGATTTATTTCTTATAAATTCCCATTAATGTCCACTAAAAAAGCATAGGAGTTCTTTGAAATTATTGGAATTCAATTTGTTATAAGCAATTTTGAAGAGAACGGATTTGAATTTACT
>CASFXH010000087.1 GCA_949298575.1 uncultured Parabacteroides sp. | reverse complement strand
AAATGGGAATTGGATAGTTAAATTTTTTAATATCATGATGTTTTTAGAGAAGAATTCAAGAAGATATTCTTTTGTCTTATGGCTTTTGTCCGCGGTTTTGCTTTTTGGATGCGGAAGCGGCGTCAAAACAGAGAATGGCCTGATCACAATCAACATCGCCAAAAGTTATTCGGAGAAAGAGCTGATCCTCCAGGATTTGTTCGATGTTGAATACCTTCCTTTAGAGACGACGGATGAGTTTGTGACGGCGGGCAATGTCGCTTATGTGGGAGATGACTGCATTTGGCTCGGGAGCTATCGCACGGGAGATTTCCAACTTCTGAACCGAGAAGGAAAATATATCAGGACGATCAACCGAAAGGGACAAAGCGGCGAGGAATATCTGTTTTATAGCGGCATGACTTTTGATCCATTAGCCAAGGAACTTTATGTAAGTGATTCCAGAAAGGTGGTTGTCTTTGACGAGGAAGGGAATTTCAAGCGAAGCTTCCAAACTCCACTACAAGACGATAGCTATATTTATTGGATGAATGATTTTAATCCGGAATATTTATTGTGCTATATGGAGTCAAGAGTTCCGGTAAATACGGAAGAACAAGAGCAAATCAATGTGTCCGCTTTGGGATTTATACTTGTGTCCAAAAAGGATGGGTCTATTCGTAAAATAAATATTCCTTTTGAGCGCTACGCCTCTCCTAATATTGTTTTTGAAGAGACCTATACTTCGATTTTAAATTACACGCAAATCCCCTTTCAGGATCAATGGATTTTGACTGAAATCTCTTCGGATACGACCTACCTGTTATCTCAGGATTATCAATTGAAACCGTTCATCGTGCGAACCCCTACCGCCTCTGAGATGAATCCGGAAGTCTATCTTTACGCGGGAGTTATGACCGACCGCTATTATTTCCTGCAAACAGTAGATAAGGCTTATAATCGTGAGACTAAGGTTGGTTTCGAGACCCGGGAAATACTTTACGACAAAGAAGAAAAGGCGGTTTATGAATATGTGGTCTACAATAATGATTTCACGGACGAGCGCCCCTTGAATTTGGTGCGCCAATTCCCGAACACTTTGTTGCCTGTCAATAAGGGGGATGTCGCTTATGTTTCCAAGATTGACGCCCCCGACCTCGTCGACGCTTACAAGGAAGGCAAGCTCCGCGAAGGCAGCCGCCTGGAGGAAATCGCCTCTACGCTTGACGAGGAGGATAACCCAGTGATCTTGATCGCGAAATACAAGAAATAATGAAGACGAATGCGCTTGATAGAACCTCATTGAAGTTGTCCCAGATCGTGGATTTGCTTCTTTTGAACGGTACGCTCACCAAATGTCCCGGCTTGGCGCATGGAAAGATGGGGATCGCGGGCATTGGACCATTTTGTAAAAGTTTTAGGAAAGTTGAATTAGACCCCGCACCCTTTTAAAGGGAGCGCCTTCTAATCGCGTTTCTCCTAAAAGTTCGCGAAAGGGCCTTCATTTCCCCCACATCCCTCACAGTGCCGGCGTAGGGACGGATCGAATCCGCCCCTCCCAAGTCCACGAGCGGTTGTATGCAATCCGCGTTTTTCGCGAGAAAAAGCTTATCTTCGCGTCAAAGAGGTCACATTAAAAAACAATCGCTTATGAGCCCCAGATTATATCCCATCGGGATCCAGAATTTCGAGAAGATCCGCAAGGAGGGTTATCTCTATGTCGACAAGACCGCCCTGATCCATCAGTTGGTGTCTACGGGCAGTTATTATTTCCTGAGCCGCCCCCGCCGCTTCGGCAAGAGTCTGTTGGTCTCCACGCTGGAGGCCTATTTTCAAGGGAAGAAAGAGCTGTTCGAGGGGCTGACGATGGAACGATTAGAGAAGGAATGGCTGGAATACCCGATCCTCCACATGGACCTGAATATTTCCAGATACGCCTCCGTAACCGATCTGACGGATATATTGGATCGAAACGTCACCGCTTGGGAGAAACTTTATGGCAGTGATCCCGCGGAAAAAAGTTTGCCGCTCCGGTTCGCGGGTGTCATCCAACGGGCCTACGAGCGGAGGGGCCGCCGGGTGGTCATCCTGGTCGACGAGTACGACAAGCCGCTCTTGCAGACGCTTCACGACGAGAAGCTCCAAGAAGAGATGCGCTCGACGCTGAAACCTTTTTACGGCGTGCTGAAGACGATGGACGGCTGCATCCGTTTCGCCCTGCTGACCGGCGTGACGAAGTTCGGAAAGGTGAGCGTCTTCAGCGATTTGAATAACCTGAATGATATCTCGATGGATGAGCCTTACGCGGGGATTTGCGGGATTACGAAGGAGGAAATCCGGGGCCAATTGATGCCGGATGTCCAGAATCTGGCCGCGAGCCTGGGCATAACCGTCGAGGAGGCGATGCGAGAATTGAAAACACGTTATGACGGTTATCATTTCGCGGAAAACACGATCGGGATGTACAACCCATTCAGCCTGCTGAATACTTTCGCCAAACGGAAATTCGGCGACTATTGGTTCGAGACGGGCACGCCGACCTACTTGGTGGAATTGTTAAAACGGACAAAGTACAATCTCTATGACATGGCCCACACGGAGACCGACGCGAGCGTCTTGAACAGCATCGACGCCGCCTCTTACAACCCCATCCCGGTGATCTACCAA
>CASFXH010000086.1 GCA_949298575.1 uncultured Parabacteroides sp. | reverse complement strand
AGGCAAAGAGCCTATCGTATTTGACCACGATTGCCGCGAAGGTATCTGCGGTATGTGCTCGTTGTATGTGAATGGACATCCGCACGGACCGGCTACTGGCGCTACGACGTGCCAGCTCTATATGCGCCGTTTCCACGATGGCGAGACGATTACGATCGAGCCGTGGCGTTCGGCCGGTTTCCCGGTGATCCGCGACTTGATGGTCGACCGTTCGGCTTACGATAAAATCATGCAGGCCGGTGGTTTCGTATCCGTTAATACCGGTGGCGTACCCGATGCCAATGCCATTCCTATTCCCAAGAAGAACGCCGATTTGGCGATGGACGCGGCCGCTTGTATCGGTTGTGGCGCTTGTGCCGCCGCTTGTAAGAATGGTTCTGCCATGTTGTTCGTATCGGCTAAAGTCAGCCAGTTGGCATTGCTTCCGCAAGGCCGCGTAGAAGCTGCCCGCCGCGCGAAAGCGATGGTAGCCAAGATGGACGAGCTGGGCTTCGGTAACTGCACGAACACCCGGGCTTGCGAGATGGAATGTCCGAAGAATATCTCCGTCAGCAACATCGCCCGCTTGAACCGTGAGTTCCTTTGCGCGAAATTGAAAGACTAAGTTTTTACTCTCTCATTATAAAAGGGCCGTCCATTCCACACGGGCGGCCCTTTTTTTAAAACCTGAAAAGCATGAAAAACAAAAGACTGATCATCGGCCTCCTCGCCACCACACTTTCCGGCTTGGTTTCTCTCGCTTGGGGGCAAGGAAACGAGACGAAAACTTTAGCGGAAATCCATATCCGCGATCCTTATATTCTTCCTGACACGGCAAGGCAGATTTATTATCTTTACGCCTCAGACGACACACAGACAAGCGATGGGAAAACGCTCGGAGGCTTGGCCGTCTACGAGAGCACGGATCTTAAACAATGGCATGGCCCTCAACACGTCTTCACTCTCCCTACGGATAATTGGATCACGGGACGCGTTTGGGCGCCCGAAGTCCATGCCTATAAAGGGAAATATTACCTCTTCGCCACGATCAATAGCGATATCATTTGGAAAAAGAGCGCGCCGGGAGAAACACCCTACACTTTCCGGGGCGTGCAAGTCTTCGTCGCGGACAAGCCAACAGGACCTTTCCGCCCCTTTAGCCTAGAGCCCACCCTCCCGATGGACCAAATGACTCTCGACGGGACTCTTTGGGTCGAAGACGGAGTCCCTTACATGGTTTATTGCCATGAATGGGTACAAATCCGGGATGGCAGCATGAATCTCGTCCGTATGAAACCCGACCTTTCCAACCGGGATGGGGAGACCATGCGACTTTTCCACGCTTCGGCAGCGCCTTGGTCGACTGGGAGCGAACCGGAGCATCCGGAACGTTCAAGCTACGTAACGGACGGCTGTTTCCTCTACCGCACCAAGACCAACGAGTTGCTGATGATCTGGTCTAGTTTCATGAATGGGGAATATGCCATCGGCGTCGCCCGCTCAGCCACCGGCCGTGTCGCCGGACCTTGGATTCAACAAGAGGAACCGCTGTTTAGCAAAAATGGAGGGCATGGCATGATTTTCCGTTCGTTCGACGGGAAACTTTACCTCACGTTCCACCAGCCCAACAGCCCTGGAGGAGCGGAACGTGCCCAACTCTTCGAACTGGAAGACCTGGGCACGACACTCCGCTTGAAAGATGGTAATCAATAAGGTTCTTTCGAGAAATCCCGCGGGAAATTGACCTGGTCGATCACCCGGCCCTTGAGCCGGATCCAAGTCGAGAGCTCGCGGGATCCTTCCGTCAATTCAATCACCCGGGCCCCGTTGCCCCAAGGGATATCCCAATAGACCGTCTTCCCGCCCGTGAAGCGCCCGTAGCCCAGCAAGAGCCCTCGCCACGAGGTAAGATAATCATTCACATGGTCATGGCCGACGAAAACACCCATGACATCGCCCGCCTCCCGCATGGCCGTAAACAATCCTGAATTGACTCTCGGAGCGCAGGCTTGTTCCTTCCGGATACCAATCAGGAGCGCGGACTCGTCGCTCGCGGCTTCGTTAAACTCTGGAAGAGGTATGTGGAAAAAGGCGAGAGCCGGCAGAGGCGTGCCCCCATTACGAGCGGCCAATTGAGCGGCGCACGAGCGGTACCAATCCACCTGGTCGGCCTTCATCCAATCGTAGCCCTCGATCTCCTTGTCTGGAGAATAGGATAGGCTGTCAAAGTGATAGAGCAGAAAAGCGGGCTTCTCGCCAGCGGAATCAAGAATGGGAAGAATGAAGTTGGTCACGCCGTGAAGGCCTTCCGCCCGACCGGTCAGGTTGCCGGGCATGTCGCGAATCAGGTCGAAGATGGCTTCTCGCGAAAGGCCCTGTTCGTCGTCATGATTGCCAAAAGTAAACGTGAAGGGAATGTTACGACTGACAACCGGCTCGAAGGCTTTCCGGAAACACTCCTCCGCGGGTTTGCCAAAAGCGACATCTCCCGTGTAAATCACCAGGTCCGGCCGCTCGGCGTCGAGCACCTCGTTCATCCGCTCGGCCGCCGCCGCTGAAGCCGCGTCACTCGGGACCCAATGCACATCGGTAAATTGCACGATCTTGAACTTCTTGTCCGCACGGAAACGCAACTTCCGGGCCGTCGCCTCATACGACGCGCTCGCGAGGTAGTCTCCCGCCGTTTTCCCATCCTCTTGGGCTGCCGCCCGAGCCAAAGGGGCGCCGAGCAAAGTGGAAGCGGCCACGGCGCCTGTTGTTTTCAGAAAATTTTTCCGGTTCATGATGTTTTTTCTATGGATTTCTTGTGAAAATAGATGCCGCGAAGGTACGAATTTCCGCCCAGAATGGTTTAAACCTATTCACGAGCGAAATTTGTCTTTCGTAACTCGCTGAAACCCTTACCGCACGTGCGCGACGGCCGTTCCAGCTGCTGGAACACCCATTTCACGTGCGCGACGGCCGTTCCAGCTGCTGGAACACCCATTTCACGTGCGCGACGGCCGT
>CASFXH010000085.1 GCA_949298575.1 uncultured Parabacteroides sp. | reverse complement strand
ACGTCGCGCTTGCACCGTTCCTTGTCCGTGTAGCCCAGCTCGTCGGCGATGACGGCGATCCAGAGGTGGAAGAGGGCGTTTTGCTCGCTGGTGCGCTTGTGGCCCGTCTTCTCGGTCATGTCCACCGTCCGCCGACGGGCGATAAGGCTCTCCAGCCTTACGCGGGCCCTTTGGGCATCGAGAGGGCTGTTGAAGTCGTAGAGCATGATCAGAAAGGTAGGTCGTCGACGTTGTCAACCGCGCTTATCTCCTCCGCCTTGACCGCTGCCGCTTTGTTTCTCGCCTCCATCGGTTTCATGTTGCCGAAATAGGGGATCGTTTTCCTTTCCTCTTCCGTCATCCGGTCTCGGACGTCTTTCGGAAGGGATTGCCGGATGGCGTGCGTGTCTCCATACTTACCCGGCTGCTCGTTCTCCCACGCCGTGAAATCCAGATAAGCCCCTCGGGCTTTCAGGTTCTCGTCAACGGAGACGAACAGGTTGTTGTCGTCTATCGGAAATAAAAACGCCCTTTTTCGTCTCGTTCCTACCCTTTACGCTTATCACGAAAGCGTTCTTGAACCGCAAGAGGTTCATCTTACCGTTATAATTCATTTACGCCACTTTTTTAAATTTCTTGACTTGATTAATTCCTATTCTCGTGATCTCGGAGACCATCCGCTCCATCCTTTCCTCCGCCATCCCGATCCTCTCCTCTAGCAAGGCGAACGCTTCCTTATCAGGCTCTACGCGAAGGATCTTCATTTTCAGGAGATCCGACATGCGAGGGTCGTACGAGATGAAATCGGCGTACGTCCTGCCCGTGAAGAGCATGTTGGCCTGCACTTGATAGTAGTATTGTCTCGAGAGGGCTTTCAGGTCGTCTCCTCCACTCATCAGCAGGAAGTCGACATGCCGGGACGGGTTGAATGGGCACTTGATCTCGATCAGGCCACCGTCTCCCGTAAGGCCGTCCGGGCTTCCTCCGCTATGTCTGGAATAGGGTACGAATCCCGTTTCCTCGACCGTTATCCCGGTCATGTCCGAATAGATCGCCCGGGCTTCCGCCTCGTATAGCGTCCCCCAGCGGGTCGCCGCGTTGGAGAAGGCCATGTCTTGCGCGTCGATGAAGACGTCGTCGCTCATCACGTATTCGGCGACTTTCTCCTTTATGTAGGCCATAGCGGTCTCGCCAAACGTCTCGTCTTTTTTTCGAGACGCTATGAGCAGGTTATGTATCTCCGAGGCCGTGAACTTTCCTTTACGGGCAAGAAACCATTCCGTCGTACGCTGTTCCATACGCCTTACATGTTATTGTCCAACACCTGATTGAAAAGGTCGAGGCTGATCTCGCCCTTCGCCAATGCCACCTCGGCCGCCTTGGGATCGTCTTTCACTCTCTCGTAGTTCGCCAGCATCTGTTCCTCCGAGATACTGACAGGCTCGATTGGATTCGTATCGTTGTCTACGTATTCCGCCGTAGCCTCCTCGATATGGTTGATGTCTCCCTGCACGGTCGACTGGTCGAACTCGACGGCCTTCTGCATGTCAACCGACATGATGCCGTATTTCGAGATCAGTAGCTTGATGACCGTCTTTTTCGCCATCGCGTCGAAATCGTCCTTCCACTTTCCGTACCCTTTCTGGTAGGTCTTCGAATAGCGTCTCGCGTGTTTCTCGCATTCATCCCGGCTCATGTAGAAGTATTTCTCGAACCCGTTAAGCAACCTCATGTAAGCCACGTACCCGATAACCTTGTCTGATTTACGACCGTCCGGATCAAACTCGATCTCGCCCGTGAATCGGTTCTGGCTACGGATCTCTCCATCGTATACCTCAGTAGTGTTCATATCGCCGCGAAGCCGAGGTTTGGATTGATCGGCAAGTCGAGCGTCGCGGCGATAGCGGCGCTCATCAGTACGGTGCCCGGGTCGGCCTCTTGCAAGGCCGCGTTCCCGCTCACCACGTTGATGATGGAAGAGATGAACCCGGTCGATTTCGCGCCGAGCATCTCGAAGAACCGTTTCTTCGTGCTTTCCGCGCTGAGCATTCCTTTCAGGGCGGAGAAGTTGTTTTTCTGAATGTCCGTCATGATTGTTGTTTTTTAATGTTATCACCACAAATAAGATTGGCTGAGAAGCTCCATGTCGTCGTAAAATGACGAGATCTCTAAATCCTCGTCGTCCTCGCCGTCGTAATCCTCGAAGGTCTCTCCGTCGAGATCCACGCGGCGGATGATGTCTCGTCCCATGATCATTCGACTAACGTGACCAACGACTTTACCGCTCTTCGGAAAGATTCGAAGCGTGTCTTCTCTTCCGAGTGCTTGTTTATCCAAAAAAGCGAGTTGTCATTTTCCTCGCTCAAACATTTCTGAAGTTCCAGGATCAGCTCTACGAGAGCCTCTTGGCTCATTCCATTTAATTCCTCTCTTGTTTTCATTCTTTATATTTTTTTAATCAATAACTCAACCGTGCGTTTTTCACGCAATCCCAAGCGTTGCAGAACCATTTACCGTTCTGCGCGCCGTTTTTCTTCTCGCACCGGATCAATCCTTTCGCGACAAGATCCATAAGCCTCGTTCTTCCTCCAACGATCATGGCTGCCTTGCGTTGTCCAAAGGTCATTCCGTTGAATATGATTTTCAATGTCTCGACATCCATTTGTCAATCCTCCTCCTTGATGTTGTTCAATATGTACAGACGGTTAACCCGGCTGTTTTTCGAGATGGTGTAAGGTGGTTTTCCGTCAACTGTCATCACCTTGTCTTTCAGTTCCCTGTTAATCTCGATCGCCTTCGTACGGTAGCTCATCACGTCGAAAGCCTCGTCAAGTGGGATCTCAAGGATCTCCCCCGGTTTTACGCTTAGAATCGTCTCTTTTATCGTCATAAGCTTAAATTTTAACAGGACTTCACTTGTAAGGCCAAGGCTGTCCGCCGCTTGCGCCAACTCAAAATCGCGGATCATCTCTTCTTTCACCGCGCTGTCCTCGACCGCCATCTCGTAGTCCGCGGTCGATACGATCGTGAAGGCGATTAGCGCCATCACGAAAAGAATGATACTTGTCTTCATACCTTATATATTTATTATCGTTCCCCTCCCCGGAGTCGAACCGGGAGCCAGCCTTTCTGAAAAAGGAAACCGCCCCATATCCTCACGGACGCGGGGCGGTTGAAAGCATATGTGTTTAACCTAATCCTAATTAGATTCCGCGCTCTCGTGATGGAATCTTTACAGTTTAAGAAATTCAGAAAACTTAAAGATCAGATGTAAATGTGATTAAGCATTAGTTCCCGGCGCCCCATCGAAGGGCAGGCCCTGAAGGCCACGCCGGGTAAAAGAATCACGGTTCTGTTTCCTCACGGTTATCGAACCGTAAACCTTCACCCTCTCTTCAACTCGGTCGAAGGCCAACCGCCCCAATCTTCTCACGCTACAGGTCGTAACTGGGGGCGCCTCAGATCCGCTGGTACCGGCTTTACCTGTATAAGGGCCGGATTGTCACCTTCGCTTTCTATGGTTTATATCGCGGTATCAAGCGATTGCGTAACCGCGCCAAAATCACCCTGTTTCCGTGGCCAACTCGTGGCGGGAAACCCCGGCTTTTCTCATTGCCGAGCTAAGAGGTAAGGGAATCCCTTCCGCCGGGATTTTGTTTACCAACCACCCCAAGGATACCCGCAACCGGGGGCGAAGCGTTCTCGTTCATGACACCCTTGGCGACCTCATCGCGCCCACGCGCTCATCGCCTTTATTCATGTCAATCGCTAGGCCGAAGCCTAGGTTTCGCAATACGTCAAAGATCTTCTCGTGCCCCCGGATGGGCTTGAACCACCGGCCACCTGATTATGAGTCAGGCGCTCTAACCACTGAGCTACGGGGGCGTTTTTAGCGATCAATACGCGAACATCGCCTCGTATGATCCGAATATGTCCATGACGGGATCGTACCTGTCTGGAATCGTCTCGTATTCGCGTTCTCGCGAATACTCTATCTCGTCGTCCAGAAGAGCGATCGCCTCGTTCTTCTGGTCTACATTGTACGCGAGGCAAGCCTCTTCTTCGCCCATCATGAGCAGCGCCTCGCGCTCTTCTAATAATTCTTCTACTTTCATGACTTTTCTTTTTTTTCTTGTCGTCAGGATTGCTTATCTTCGCGTTGATAGGTTTATCAATCGTTTGACAGCGCAAAGATACTACACAAAATTAGTGCGACAATACGGATACTAATAAAAAGTAGTATATTCCATTTATTTAACAGATGCGATTTAAATTGTTAATTATTGTAGATATGAAAGAGGATATAAGTTTGGCACTAAGTATTATCGCTGTTGTGCTGACAATGTTCAGCGTTTCAAGAATAGATCCATTTTATCTAACGAGCGATTCGATATTAAGTGCGTCATTGGCAGTTATTAGTGTATGTACCGCTATAATCGTTGCTTATCAGATTTTCAACGGCGCAACTATAGAAAAGCGGTTGAGAAAGTTAATAGGGGAAGAATACGAAAGGAGATTGGAGGAGTACAAGGAAGAGCAGAAAAAAATTGTCGAAAACGATATATTCTTTTTTAAACTGAGCCTTGTATCCTCTATATCATCCTCATTCTCATCAGATCCTGCCATTTCCGTATATCCGATAGCTGTTAATGCGCTTATGGATTGCAATGAAAATACGCCGACGCAAATCAAGACTTTATGTTTTATATTAAAAGGTGTACACGATAAAATAGATGTAAGCGAAATAGGAATGTGCCAGCCTTATCTCGATATAGAGATTAAAACGCTGCGAAGGCTTACTAAATTTTCGGATCAGGCGTTTGCTTTGTTGAAACAGATTTCTCAATAATAGCGCAAACGGCAAGGGCTACCATCTCTTGGTCGAATTTTCGGATATTCGCAGACATGATACGTAGCAGTTGCCTTAATGACTCATCATTCATTAGAAGGAATGGGTTCTCGCTTTTGTCCATGGCATAAATAAAAGTCCCGTTATAGGTTGCAGCTACAACGAGACTTCATATTGAAACCTCTTTCGAGGTATTTTTAACTTGTCTAAGTAACATCTGCAACCTGTTACGGCGGCAAAGATACTACAAACAATTAGTATGATTATTATGTGTAGTATATTTAACTCTATTTAATAGTATGTGCAGTATTCAAAGACTAAATGAGGCGTATGAATATCTCCGTGATAGAGGGAAAGTCCATACAAAAAAAGAGTTGGCTGAAGCCATGGGGGCTAATAGGGTAAATATTAGTAAAGCGTTTAATGGGGATGAGAAATACTTGACTAAAAGTTTCTTGACTCGATTTAATTCCACGTTTGGGAACGTGTTTAATATCGGATGGCTATTAGGAGAAGATGATAAAAATATGCTACGTATAGGAGGGGATGATGAAGCCGTTGCAAAGATCATCGAGTTCATGAATTTCCCGTTCGTGAGCCAGCGGGCGTATGCTGGATACACGTCTGGGTTCGCGGATCCTGAGTATATCGAATCGCTCCCAACCGTCGCTTTCCCTGTCGATCACAGCCCCATGGGCAACTACATGGTTTTCGAGGTGAAGGGAGACAGCATGTACGACGGGACGCACGAGAGCTACATTGAGGGTGACTTGCTCCTATGCCGGGAGATCAAGATGGATTTGTGGGCTGAGTCAAAGCTGCACTTCAAGAAATGGGACTTCGTGATCGTCACAGGCGAAGGCGTGCTCGTGAAAAGGATAATCAACCACGACGTGGCAGGACATAAGATCACGATACACTCCCTCAACCCCGCCTATCCTGACAAGGATATAGACTTGACCGAGGTGAGACAAATCCTGAACGTGATCAGCATGATGAGACCTAGAAGAAGATGAAATAATCTAATAATTATAATAATAGAACAGAAAATGAAAAAGATTTTATTTTTAGTGATGGCTTTATTGCCTTTAGTGTTTAATTCTTGTTCGGAGGATGATATTATATCAGAAAATGAGGAAATTGCTGAGGAAGAGGTGGAAATCAAAGATCTTCCAGAAATGGACAATGTGAGTTTAGATTATCATCCATCAGATCAGGTGATAGAATTACCAAGAGATGTAGAATCGGAGGGGGTAACTGTTAGTCTAAAGTATGATTCATATTGGATAACACAATTAGAATTGAATGGTAGTACTATATCATTTAAAGCCTTAGAGAATACAGAAAGCGAAACTGGACATCGGTTTGATACAATATTTATCAATAACCGTGGAATAAATATCGGATCTATTTGTGTGTCCCAAGCAAGGAAACCGATAAGCCCAACAAGGTTAGTTTGGGCTGTTTCTTCAGCTATTTATAGAAATAAGGCTCTTGGAGATTTAAGCATGTCAGGACAAGAAATGACTAAAGCCATATATGACCTCGAAAAGACTACAAATGGGAAGGACAGTTATAAGAATTATCCTGCTTTTGCTTACTGTATAGAAATGAATCACGATCCAGAGAATAATATGGAATGGCATTTACCTTCCCTTCATGAGATGGGAAAATATGCAAATGGACAATCTTATGAAGGAACTCCATTCGACAAACATAATTATTGGTGGAGTGCTTCCGAAAATAGTTTAAATGGGAATGCTTTTTCGCTATATGCTGGAAGTACTGCATCAAGAGGTGCTGAAAGTAAAGGAAAGGATTGGTGGGTCATGGCTTTTAGAAATGGCAAAATGAATGAATGATTTTGAAGGCAAACGGATAGGCGAATCGAACAAATAATGTTCCCTCGCGTATCCTTGCCCTAAAAAAATGAAAGTATAAGCAATTTTGAAACAAATGGATACGCCACAAATTGGAAAAGTCCTTCTAAGGCGTGGGTCGAGCGTTCGAATCGCTCCGGAATCACTTGGGTGGAATCTATTAATATGTTGATTATTATATGTATTAATACCCCATTCATG
>CASFXH010000084.1 GCA_949298575.1 uncultured Parabacteroides sp. | reverse complement strand
ACTCTTCAGGGCAAATCTGCATGGAGTTACCGACAAAAAGTTCTTTCTCTTCAGAATCGCAAAGCTGTATGGTTATCCCCACTAAATTTCTACTGCCCCTGAAACTTTCGAGCCTCTCGCTTCCGGGTTTGCAAATGCCACATCCGATACCCGAACAAGCTCCTCGCCTCAGCCACCAGCGCGTCGCGGTAGCTGTATCGCGTATCTTCCCTCCGCGCCAATTCCTCAAGGACGCTCCGGTAGTTTAGGCCACAATACATTCGCATCGACTCCACTCCGGGCGCCGAGGATTTGCTTAGTTTCCATATCTTATAAAATGTAAGATTTCTTTGTCTCTATTTTCTCCGTCAACAGGGCTTGCGTTAACCCGGCCTTCCGCCGTTCCTCTTTCAGGCGCTCGGCTAGGATAAAAGCTTCCGCGTCACGATCAAATTGATCCCGTTCCGGAGTGCCTTTCGGCCCGTATTCTTTTTCAAGAATTTCCTCGTATGTCGTACATCCTTTAATTGATTTCTTTTCTTTCGTATTCATCCGCGTGCTCCTTTTTCTTTTGATTGAAAATATGATTTCATAATGGCGGTTGCCTTTGTAATTTCTCGCTTAGGGGTCTTTTGTGATTTCTTTTGGAAACCATTAAAAAGAACCACCAATTTTCCTTCATCAAAACAACAAAATATCCGATAGATATCGCTATCAACTTCCACCCGTATCTCAAATAAACCAGCTACATTCTCGATACTCCTGAAAAATTTCGCTGGTATTTGCTCTTCTACACAAATAAGCCCAAACACGTAACCTATTTTTCGCCTTACGGCAGGAGATAATTCGTCATAAAAGTCGGCGAAATAATCTCCATACAAAATAATTTTTCTAACGCTTTTCATAGTTATCTTCTTCTGGTCGCGAAGATAGCGAAATAATCAACTCTCTCCCTCTTTTCCTTTCCAGTTTTAATTGTCTTTCCACGAGGGCTTGTCTTGATTCCGATAGGCGATCGGCATCATACCCGTGTGCTTCTTAAAGTAGCGGGCGAAGAGCGACTGGTCGGGGAAGCCCAGCCGAAAGGCGATCTCCTGCATGGAGTCGCGGGTGGTGCGGAGCAACATCTTGATCTCCTGCACGCAGCGCGTGTCGATTATCTTCTTAGGGGATTCGCCCGTCAAGCGCCGCGTGACGACGAGCAGATAACGTGTCGTGATACAGAGCCGGTCAGCGTAGAATTGCACGTCGCGTTGCGTCGCGCTGTGCTCGAATAACAATTGGATGAACCGTTCTAATAGCTCCTCTTGCCGGGTCGTGTTGTGGGAGTCGCGGCACAGGAAGAGGGCTTTCGACTTGTTGTAGCCCTCCATCAGGAAGTTCTGTATGAAGTTCTTGACGATTTGCGTGCGGAAGCAATTGTCGCGGTCCTCATAGAACTCCTGGATGGCGTAGCTCATATGCCGGTACTTCATGATGTCCCTTTCCGGCAAGGAGTGGGCCACCGGATATTCTTTCAGGAACGCGAAGAAGGAGGGGTTGATAATCGAGGTGGTCTCTATCCATATCTCGTGGTTGAACGCGAGATAGGAGATGGTCAGGTCGTCGCTCGCCTCCAGGCATTGGAAAAAGAATCCGGCGCCCATGATCAGCAGGCTGCCCGCTCTCAACTCGTATTCCCGGAAGTCGATCTCGACTCGGGCCGTTCCTCTTTGGATGGAGAGGAAGCGGAAATCCTCCAATTTGAGCAATCGTCCGATGGGAAACCGTGCCGGCACGTCGACAGCGACTACGAAAGGCTCGTTCTCCGGTAAACGCAATGTTTCCATATTCGTTAACTTAACTTTTCGCGAAGATAGAGAATAATTCCGTTTTTGAATGATTCCCGCTACGAAAAGTACAGCTCCGTACCACTTTCTCCCGCTACTTTCGCGGCGTGAGTAAATAACACTAATGAATTTTTTATGGTAACAACGAAGAAAAGTTGGGTGCCGCTGGCAGGATTCGTCGGCTGCGCCCTGATGATGACGGCCTGCGGGCAGCGACCCGAGGCCGCAGCTCCCGCGGGGAGTTACGAGACGATGAAAGTCGCTACTTCCGATAAGGAACTAACTACCGCCTACTCCGCTACCATTCGGGGGCGGCAGGACATCGACATTTATCCGCAAGTTTCCGGAACGATTCAAGAGCTTCGCGTGACGGAGGGCGAGCGAGTGCGAAAAGGGCAAACTTTGTTCATTATCGACCAAGTGCCCTATCAGGCGGCGCTCAACACCGCCATCGCCAACGTGAAGGCAGCCCAAGCGTCGCTCGCCACGGCGGAATTGACCTACGACAGCAACAAGGAACTCTTCGCCAAGAAGGTTGTCTCCGACTTCACCCTGCGCACGGCCGAGAACAACTACCTGACCGCCCAGGCCAACCTGGCGCAGGCCGAGGCCGCCGAGGTGAGCGCCCGCAACAACCTCTCGTACACCGTGGTGAAAAGCCCCAGCGACGGCGTGGTGGGCACGCTCCCGTACCGCGTCGGCGCCTTGGTGAGCGCCAGCATCCCCCAACCGCTTACCACCGTGTCGGACAACTCCGCGATGTACGTTTATTTCTCTATGACAGAGAATCAGCTCCTCTCCCTCGTACGCCAATACGGAACCTTGGACAGCGCCCTGGTGCGGATGCCCGACCTGCGTCTCCAACTGAATGACCAAACGGTTTATGACGAGACGGGACGCGTGGAGAGCATCAGCGGCGTCATCGACCGCCAGACGGGCGCGGTGAGCGTACGTGCCGTCTTCCCCAACCCCGCGGGCTTGCTGCACAGCGGCGCGTCGGGCAACGTGCTCATCCCGAGCACCTACGAGGATGGCATTATCATCCCGCAGGAAGCGACCGTGAAGCAACAGGATAAGATTCTGGTCTATAAGGTAGTGGACGGAAAGGCCGTCTCCACGCTTATCACCGTGGCTGACGTGGATGACGGGCGCGAGTACATCGTGACCGGCGGCTTGAACGTGGGCGACGAGATCGTGGCCAAGGGTGCCGGGCTGCTCAGGGAAGGCACGCGAGTAAAATGATGAACGACGAACCGAAGAATTATGAAAACGAACATATTTATCAAAAGACCGATGGCGGCCTTTGCCATCTCCATATTGATTCTGATTATCGGAATCATCTCGCTCGTCAGCCTGCCTGTCGAGCAATACCCGGACATCGCACCGCCAACGGTGATGGTGTCCGCCACCTACACGGGCGCCGATGCCGACGCGGTGATGAACAGCGTCATCATGCCGTTGGAGGAAAGCATCAACGGTGTGGAGAACATGATGTATATCAGCTCCACGGCCACCAATACAGGCTCGGCCACCATCACCATTTACTTCAACCAAGGGACCGACCCG
>CASFXH010000083.1 GCA_949298575.1 uncultured Parabacteroides sp. | reverse complement strand
GTCCCGCTCGTACGCTTACCTCTCGATTCGGTATGGAATTTCTCTCAATGATCTCTCCACTCCCTCGTGGACGCTTCCCTTTCGAAAGCGGGTGCAAAGATAGAGCGACTTTTTGGACCGCACAAACTTTTTCCGCCCTTTTTTCAAAAAAACTTTCCATCAAATTTATAATCCATTGATAAACAAGACATGGTTCCTCTCCATAAAAATGAGAATCGCGCCACGTGCTCATTTGATTCCACCGCGACGCGATTCCTGTTTCGGCGAAGGGGAATTCTCATCCCCTCCCATTTATTTAAAAGAACAATTCCTGCTCACCGCCCTCTAGAGGGTATGTCCTGTTCTTCCAGATGAACAAACCTTTCGTTCCAGCGGGCAAAGTGATCTTGGCCTGGCCTTGGCCGGAGGCATCTATTTGGTAAGCGACCTTGATCTCGCCGGCGGGATGGGGCATGGAGCCAGACACGTTCTTCAATGCCCCTAAAGCGGGCGCGATCCTGATTTCCTTGAAACCAGGCGCCATGCTTTCTATCCCCAAGATCGTCCGGTAGAACTCCACGTTCGGGCTCGAGCTCCAGGCGTGGCAATCCGAGCGGGAAGGCTCCGGCTGTTCGGCCCAGGTGGTCAGGCCTAGCGCCATTTGGTCTCGCCAGATCTGGAGGTTGTCCAGCAACTGGTCGCCCAAGCCCGACTTCTTCAGGGCTTGATGGACGTAATAGCGGAAATAGATCGTCGCCTGCACCAAGGTGGTATCCGCGAGGGTTCGCGTCATCACCTTTTGGGCCTCCTCGCCTTCCGTCATGCCCGCCAAGATAGCCAAGGCGTTAACGTGTTGCGAGAAGCTTTTCTTCGTACGCGTGTCGGCGAAGAGGGTTTTCTCCGGGGTCCAATATTTCGCCCGGAAAGTATCCCTGATCTTGGAGGCGATCTCCATATAACGTGTCGCCAAAGCCGGCATGCCCATCGCGTTCTCCATCGACGCGGCCGCCTCGAGCGTCAGCAAATAGAGCAAGTCCTGGAAAGCGGAGTCTCCACTCTTCTCGCGAATCGGCTCGCCACCCTCAAAGCCATCGGCCCAATCCGCGAAGAACCAGTAGGGCACGTAAGCCAAGCTATAATCCGGCTTCAACCACTGCTCATACCAGGAAAGGATATTCCGATAGGCGGGCAAAAGGGTCTTCACGTAAGCCTCATCGCCCCGATACATCCAATAATCATGCCCCATATTGATCCACCATAAGGAGAAAGAAGAGATGAACTGATGGATATAACTCGGATAGCGGCTCATCGTCAGGCCATCCGCCACCATCGACTGCCGGCCTTTCTCGAGCGCGTTCTTGACCATGAAGGAATCGCGGGTGTTATAGAGCGAGATCATCGCCTGGATCCGCGTGTCGCCAAAGTATTGCAATTGCTCGTAATAGGGGCAATCCATGTACGTCTCGTGGGCGCAGAGGCGGGCGGTCCGCCAGCCGATCTCCAGCATCCGGTTCAGGTCCTCGTGGCCGGGGGCGGAGAAAGTCGCCACGTTCTCAAAGGGATAGGCGCTAAAGAGGCCGTAGAGGTCGTCGATGTAGAGGTCGTCCTCTTTCGTGGTGACAAGCAGTTCCACGTAGCGCCACGTGCGCCACCAGAGGGTCGTGAAGAGCCGTCGCTCGCCCCCGTCGGGCAGGATCCGGTCGCCATAGCCGAGGAAGGTTTTCCCCTCCAGCTCGTCGCGGTGGTTCTTCTCGGAATCCCAAGGGTTTTCGGGGTTCAGCTTATAGAGCGCTTCCGCGTAGTTGACCCGGATATCGGCGCCCTTGCCGCCACTGAAAAGGAGGTTGAAATAGCCCGTCGTCAGCGCGCCATGGTCGAGGAGCAGGCGGACACTCTTGCCGCGGGGGATCACCAGGCGCTCCTTGCCCGCCAGGAAACCGGCCGGAGCCTCGACCCCGTCCGCCAGGCGCACCTCGCGCAGGCGGTCGATCCGCGTCTCCATCGGTGGGATCGGGCTGGGGACGAGCTGGCGGCCGGGATAGTCGCGCGCGCCCTTCATCGCGCCCCGCAGGCCCATCGCCGCCCGCGCCCAATGGGAGTCGTCGTAGTCAATGGATTCCCAACCCCACGGATAGTCGGCGGCCTCCAACTCCTCGCCGGGGCCCGCCACGTAATAGCCCAAGACTTGCCACTCCGTCCACGGCGCGTAGGCCTTGTCCTTCAAGCAGAGCCACGTGGTGTCGGTGTTCACGACCGAGTCGGCCGGCAGGTTGCCTTGGAGGAGGAAGCCCGCCTGGCCCAGGCTCATCTGCGCGGCGGGGCGGCGCTCGGCGTAGTTCCAGACGACCGACGCCACCACGTTGCGGCCCGCGCGAAGGAACGGAGCCAGGTCGACCGTCTCGAAATTCCAATTATAGACATCGCCCCGCGCCGGCCCCATAGAGACCAGCTGGCCATTGACATACAGTTTATACCGATTGTCCGCCGAGACATGGGCCACCAACGATTGGGGCACCCGCTCGAGCTGGAAGGTTTTCCGGAAATGATAGACCCCATAGTCGCTCCCACCGTCGCCGGGATAGGCGATCCAACGGGCGGGCCACATCCGCTCGTAAAGCGACGAGTCGACCCATTCGCCCCGATAACCCTTCAAGTGTATTTGAGAATGGACGCTCATGCCGAGGCACAAGCAAAAGAACAGGATTAAACCGATTTTCCCTTTCATCTTACCATATTATATATAAGGTTAACTTTCGAAGAAGAAGCGCCCGCTCAGGCCAGGAACTCCTCCGGCTCGCGCCGGGCGCTGAAATTTTGGTGGAGGAAAGCCGTGAACGGGGTGTCGAACGAGCGAGCCCCCTCCGGACATTCCTTGACGCACGCGCAGCACATGATACACCGCGTCGCGTCGCTCACGGCCCCCCGCTCCGGCGTCAGCGTGATCGCGTCCGTCGGGCAAGCGTTGACGCAATAGCCGCACCGCGAGCATCGCTCCGCGTCGGTCACCGGGGCCATCGGCGTCCCCGCTTTCCTTTCCTTATAAGGCCGGTGCCCCTTCACGCGCGGCATCCCGGGCAGGTCGGCCTGGTGGACCATGACGTCCAAGCGCTCGCGCACCCGCCGCCCGAACTCGACGGCCTTCTCCAAATCCGCCTCGTCGGGGCGGCCCGCCGCGACCGGCATCTCCGGCCGGCTGAACGAGTGCTCGCCGATAAAAGCGGCGGCGGCCACCGGCACGAAGCCCTGCGCGTGGCAGAGATCACACAATTCAAGCAACGCGTCATCATAGTCACGGTTACCATAAAGCACCACCGCCACGACCGGCTCGCCGTTCGAGCGGAATTGCCGGAAGCGCTCGACGGCCGTCGGCGCCACCCGCCCCCCATAGACCGGGGCGGCGATGACGGTCAGCTCGTCCTCGACCAGCTCGTCCATCTCGGGCGCCCTGTACGTGACGTCCGACTCCGACAGGCCCACCGCCCCCAGCCCCTCGGCGATCGCGTAGGCCACCTTGGCCGACGAGTGCGTCGGGGAGAAGTAGATTAAATGTACATTGTTGTAAACCATAAATTTTATTCTTTAAGCAATTGATCAATCCGCGCCATCAGCTCCGCCAGGGCCTCTTCCTTGTAGCCCTCCGTCATCCACGTCACGCGCCCCTCGCGGTCGAGGAGATACGTCCTGGGGATCAGGCTCTCGGCGAACGCGTCGAAGATCGCCCTGTCCCGGTCGGGATAGAGGGGGAAGGTGAAGCCTTTCTTCTCGTTATACTTCGCCAGCTCGGCGTCGGTGTGCTCGCGCCCGATCACCAGCATCGCGAAACCCTTCTCGTCCTTATACTTCGGCCACAAGACGCGCTCCACCTCGGCCAGCTCCTTCTGGCAAGGGGGGCACCACGTGGCGAAGAAGTTGATCACCACGACGCGCCCGGCGAACTCGCTCGAGGCGATCCGCCGCCCGTCGTCCTTCACGATCGTGAAAGCCGGCGCCTCATCGCCCACTTTCACCCGGTCCACGTCTTTCGTCTCCCGCGCCTGAGCCATGAGCATCGGCAGCGCCAGGAGCGCCCATAAAAACCATTTCCGCATGTTTTCCATTTTTAATTTAAGTAACACGCGAACTTACAAATAATCGGCGAAAGGGGCAACCTGCTTTAGGACATATAAATTGAGGTGGATGCTTCCCCCCTCTTTCTACCCCCCTCAGCCGGCCAAGGCCGGCAGCTCCCCCTGAGTCCAAGGGGAGCGGGAATGCCTTTTGACGCTCCTGCCTTGGGGAAAAGAGCCTCAAAAGCTACCTTTCTCCCCCTCGCCTGAGGGGGAGAGGCCCTTCTGGGCAGAGGGGGTCCGATATTACAATCCTATTTCACTCGTTAAAAAAGAGGCGGGATAGCGTTAATCTTACTTACTTACTTACTTACTTAC
>CASFXH010000082.1 GCA_949298575.1 uncultured Parabacteroides sp. | reverse complement strand
ATCAAAGGCGGCAGTTGGGATTCCGACCGTGACGATTGCCGCAGCGAGAAATCAGATGTTGTGAGGGATGGTGCGCAAGGCTATGCCAATGTCGGCTTCAGGGTAGTAAGAGTAGACCATTAAGCGGCGCTCAACATGATCGCAGGCAAAAATCCTCGGCGCAAGCGTAGCCCTCCTCATAAAGAGCCTCCAAGAGGCGGGGATCCCGGCAAGTGCGACCGACCCGCAAGGGCTCGCGGGGGCGGATCACGACGGCCCGCCCTTCGTGCTCCAAGCGCTCGACGAGATCGAGGGTCTCGTTATAACGCCGGTAGCGGGTGGCCAAACTCGCTCGCAAAGCAGGGTATTGACGATAAATGAAACCGGGAAGCCGCATCTCTTTGGCCGGCTTGCGATAGCCCGCGTTGCGAGTCAGGACCAACACGACCCGTTCAAAGCCCTCGTCGAGCGCGTGGCGGACGGGGATCGCGTCGCAAACCCCGCCATCCACCATAGGCACGCCATCGACATAAGAAACCGGACAAAGCACCGGCAGGGTGCACGAAGCCTTGCAAATCTCCAGCAAACGGTTGGGGTCACGCTTTTCCTCCAAATACTCCGCTTGGCCCGTCTGGCAATTACTCACGACCATCACGAAACGCCCCGGCGCCCGAAAGAACGCGCCATAATCGAACGGGAAATATTTCTCGGGATAGACATAGAAAAGATAATGCAAGTCAATATAACCCCGGCCTTGAAGCAGGTGGCGCCAACCAATGTAATTGTGTTCCTTCAAGAGATCGATATCGCTGAAGCGAGAACGCCCCCGCTGGTTGGAGATGTAGGAAAGCCCATTGCTCGCCCCCGCCGAGACACCAATGGTGTAAGGAAAACGAAGGCCGCGATCCATGAAGCAATCAAGCACGCCCGCGGTAAACACGCCTCGCATCCCGCCCCCTTCCAGGACCAACGCCGTCCGTGAGTCTACCGTCATCATAAAGCGCCTTTCGTGCTCGGCAATTCGAAATGGCGGATATCGCGCCGAATCGCCATCCGCAAGGCCCGGGCCAAGGCCTTGAAAATCCCCTCGATCTTATGATGCTCGTTTTGCCCTTCCGCCTTGATGTTCAAATTGAGGCGGGCAGCGTCGCTAAAACTCTTGAAGAAATGCGGGAACATCTCCGTAGGGACATCGCCGATTTTCTCCCGATGGAACGCCGCGTCCCAGACCAACCAAGGACGCCCCCCGAAGTCGAGCGCCACTTGGCAAAGGCAATCGTCCATCGGCAGGCAGAAGCCATAGCGCTCGATGCCCCGCTTGTCGCCCAAGGCTTTCGCGATCGCCTCGCCCAGAACGATGGCGGTATCCTCGACCGTATGATGCTCGTCGACCTCCAAGTCGCCCTCGACCCGCACCCGCAGGTCCATGCCTGAATGGCGGGCGATCTGGTCGAGCATGTGGTCGAAGAAGCCCAAACCCGTATGGATATCGGCCCGCCCCGCGCCATCAAGGTTCAAGCGGACCTCGATCCGGGTCTCGCTGGTGTTCCGGCGGACCGTGGCGGTCCGTTCGCCGGCGAAAAGGTACTCCGTGATCCGATCCCAATCGTCGGTGATGAGGGCGGGCGATAAAGGCCGGTGATAAGCCGCCAGCTCCTCCTCCGCCCCTTCGGCCGGATGGAGCCACAGGCCTTTCGCGCCCAGGTTGGCGGCCAACTCGATATCGGTCAGCCGATCGCCCACGACGTAGCTGTGCTCCAAATCGTAATCGCCTTCCAAGTATTTCCGCAACATGCCCGTGCGGGGCTTGCGGTTGGGCGATTGCTCCTCCGGGAAAGAAGGGTCGATGTGGATCGCGTCGAATACGATGCCCTCGCCCGCCAGCGTCTCCAGCATCCGCTCGTGGGCGGGCCAGAAGGTTTCTTCCGGGAAAGAGGCCGTACCCAACCCGTCTTGGTTGGTGACCATCACCAGCTCCAGGTCGGTGTGTTGGCGGATGAAATAGAGGCTCCGGATCACCTTCGGGATGAAACGCAGCTTCTCCAGGCTATCCAATTGATAATCGACCGGCGGCTCTTGCACGATCGTGCCGTCGCGGTCCACGAATAAAACTCTCTTGCTCATAATCTCTCTTTTATCCCATTCAACACTTGATCGTTCTCCTCGGGCGTGCCGATCGTGATCCGCAGGCAACCCGCGCACTTCACGACGCTGTTCCGGTTGCGGACGATCACGCCCCGGGCCACCAGCGATTGGTACATCCCGTTCGCGTCGCCGACCTCGACCAGCAAGAAATTGGCGTCGGAAGGATAGACCTTCAAGCCCATTTCCCGCAAGGCGTCGGCCACACGTGTCCGTTCGCGCAAGACCAGGAAAAGCTGTTCTTGGTAGCGATCCGTATCCGAGAGCAACTCCAAGGCCTTCTCTTGCGTCAGCTGGTTCACGTTGTAGGGGTATTTCATCTTATTCATCAGGCCGATGATCTCGGGCGAGGCGAAGGCCATCCCCAAACGGATCCCGGCGGCACCCCACGCTTTCGAGAGGGTTTGCAAAACGACCAGGTTGGGATAGTCGTCCAAATCGTGCCTGAACGAGGGGACGCCGGCGAAGTCGATATACGCCTCGTCGACCACCACGATGCCCTCGAAGTTCCTGATCACCCGGCAGACCTCCTCCCGGTCGAGCAAGTTGCCCGAAGGGTTGTTGGGCGAGCAAAGGAAGATCACCTTTGTCGCCGGAGAGACTTCCCGCAAGAGCTCCTCCGAGTCGAGCCGGAAACGCTCGTCGAGCAGCACCTTGTGAAACGCCACGTTGTTGACCGCCGCGCTCACCTCATACATGCCATACGAGGGCGCGATCGAAAGGATCTCATCCCGCCCCGGCTCGCAAAAGACCCGGATCACCAGGTCGATCGCCTCGTCGCTCCCGTTTCCCAGGAAGATATGATCAACCGGTACATGCTTTAATTGACTGATCCGATGTTTCAACCGCCATTGCATCGGGTCCGGATAGCGGTTGTAGGGGGCGTTCCAAGGGTTCTCGTTCGCGTCGAGAAAGACCGAGGCCTCGCCGTGAAACTCGTCGCGTGCCGACGAGTAAGGCTCCAAGTTCCAGACATTGGGCCGGACCAAATCTTTCAATGCTTTCATAACGTCTTCATCCTAAGGGTTACCGCCTGGCGGTGCGCCTCCAGGCGCTCGTTCGCCGCCATGACTTGAATCGTCTCGCCGAGGCCACGGATACCGTCGGCCGTGATCTCTTGGAAAGTGATTTTCTTGATGAAACTATCCAGGTTGACCCCGCTGTAGGCCTTCGCGTAGCCGTTCGTCGGCAGGGTGTGGTTGGTGCCCGAGGCGTAGTCGCCCGCGCTCTCCGGCGTGTAGGGGCCCAGGAAAACGCTCCCGGCGTTCGTCACCCGCCCGGCGAGGGCCGCGTAATCCTGGGTCTGGATGATCAGGTGCTCCGGGGCATATTGGTTGGTGAAAGCGATCACCTCCTCGCGGTCGCGGAGGACGATGATCCGGCTGTGCTCCAGCGAGCGTTGGACAATATCCTTGCGAGGCAGGCCCGTCATCTCCCGCTCGATGGCCTCGACCACCGGGTCGACGATCGCCTCCGTATCCGTCACCAGCAACGCCTGGCTGTCGGCGCCATGCTCCGCTTGCGAAAGGAAATCGGCCGCGATGAAGACCGGGTTCGCCGTCTCGTCGGCGATCACCTCGACTTCCGAGGGGCCGGCGGGCATGTCGATCGCCACGTCCTTCAGGCTCACCAGCTGCTTGGCGGCGGTCACGTATTGGTTGCCCGGGCCGAAGATCTTGTAGACCTTGGGGACCGAGGCCGTCCCGTAGGCCATCGCCGCGATGGCTTGGCTGCCGCCGATCTTGAAGATCTTGTGGACACCGGCCTCGTGGGCGGCGAAAAGGATGGCGGGATGCACACGCCCCGTCTTGTCGGGCGGCGTGCAGAGGACGATCTCCTCGCAACCGGCGATCCGCGCCGGGACGGCCAGCATGAGCACCGTCGAGAAAAGCGGCGCCGTCCCGCCGGGGATATAAAGGCCCACCTTCTCGATGGGCACGGCCTTTTGCCAGCAGACGACGCCCGGCGCGGTCGTCACCCGGCATCCCTCAAAACGCTGCGCCGCGTGAAACGCCCCGATGTTCTCCTTCGCCCGCCGGATGGCGGCCTTCAGCGCGTCATCGACCTGGCCGGCCGCCTCGCGGATCTCCTCGTCGGAGACCCGCAAGTCCGCCAGCGCCACCCCATCGAATTTCGCCTCATAGCGACGCGCTGCCTCGTCGCCCTCCGTCCGCACCGCGTCGAGCACCTCGCGCACGGTGCCAAAAAGTGTTGTCACGTCCAACGCCGGCCGTTTCACGAGGCTCGGCCATTGGCTCTTGTCTGGATATCTCAGGATTTCCATCTCTTCTTTATTTTATTTTTCCTCAATATTCATCAACTACAGTTCTTGTTCCGCGAAAGTACGCGTTTCCGCCCTAAATCCCGTTACTTGCCGTCTGGAAGAATGTCCCCGGTAACCCACGGAGATGATGGCGTCGAGATTATAAAATGTGGTATCGTACGTCTTCCCATCTTCGGCAGTATGTGCAAATTTTGCACATACTGAATCTCGCTTCAATTCAGAACTATCAAAAATATTCTTCAGATGTTTCGTGATGACCGTCCTGTCGACATCAAACAACGCCGCCATCGCCTTCTGGGTGGCCCAGACGGTCTCATCCTTATAAAGCACTTGGATGCCATCCTCCCGGCCCTCGGCCACGAAGGTAAGAAACTCCGCCGTGCTGTTCCGTATCTCAAATTTCTTGGACATGATGCTTTAGGTTATGAATTTTTATTTACAAAAAACGGGTCGCGAGCCACGCGAGCACTCCGGACGCCGCATCCGCGCGGGTCGCGGCCACGCGAGGGCT
>CASFXH010000081.1 GCA_949298575.1 uncultured Parabacteroides sp. | reverse complement strand
CGCCGACTCGGTATCGCTACCTATCGCTGCCCCTCGACTTGCATGTGTTAAGCCTGTCGCTAGCGTTCATCCTGAGCCAGGATCAAACTCTTCGTTGTCTTTTGTTGTTTTCTTTTTTTCTTCCGTCACGCGACGCCTGGCGCTCTCACGCCGACGTCCGGACATCCCGCTCGTACGCTTACCTCTCGATTCGGTATGGAATTTCTCTCAATGATCTCTCCACTCTCCGTGGACGCTTCCCTTTCGAAAGCGGGTGCAAAGATAGAGCGACTTTTTGGACCGCACAAACTTTTTCCGCCTTTTTTTCAAATTTTTTTCAGGCAAAAGCCACAACAAACTTATAACAAAACATTTACAAATTAGAACCTAGAGAAACAATAACGCCTTTCACCGTCAAGCAGCCTTAATTCCCGATGAGAAATAGATTCGATTATAAAATGCCGCTTTGCTCCCTCCCAGTCTGTCCATAGAAGAAATTCTTGAACTGCCTCATAATCAAAAGTCAATTCCAAATCCAAGGAATGGTCATCGTTCATCACCTTATAACCATAACAAGATTTATAAGTATTACTCGCCTTATCATAAATCTGATATTGGAAAAGAGATGTCTGGAAATTATACCAAACCGTATCCACCGGGGTTATTTCACCAGACTCCTCAACCCTTGTCAACAGCCATTTTCCCTCAAGTTGATGCTCTTGTTTATCACACGAAGGCATACACCACAAGATCATGATGGCGCCTATTATCCCTAGAATTCGAGCCATAAACATTCTCCGCTTCATTTCCTCAGCCATTCCAAAGTAAATACGACGATTGAATTCGTTTGATAATCGTTACGTTCAAAAAATAGGGCTACGCTTCCATCATCCAAGACCGACATGGAGGAATAGGCAGCCGAGCCCGTATAAATTCGTTTCTCGATAGGCCATGTCTTACCTTGATCATTACTGAGTTTAACGGTCAAGTCACGCCTCTCTTTCTCATTGGCTACGTTGGAAAAAAGCAAAAGATCACCGTAGCGCGAGATACTGGCATTACACCCAGGATCCACAAGGGCGCTATCCGGGCGGGTTGTCCATGTTTGCCCTTTATCCGCGGATGTATGAATATAACGAATGCCCGCTTCATTCACGCGGCTATTAACCATCCATGTGCCATCTGGCAATTCCACGATTTTAGACTCATCGCCGGGCTTGAGCGGATGATTGATCAAACGCCAGCTTTGACCATGATCATCACTCGCGAAGACGAACAAGCCTTTTTCCAAATTAACGATCGTATGGAGCAATTGACCATCGGATGTATAAGTCCCCCGCCCGGAAGTAATGAACTTAAAGTCGTGTTTCCAAGACGCCTCACTGATCTCAGGCGTGATATCTCGAGGAGCGCTCCACGTCTTCCCATTGTCTCGACTGGAAATCACATGGAAATAATATACATCTTTCTCCTTATCCAAGTCCATATAATTATAGAATAAGAAAATCTCGCCCGTAGACTTATCCACGATCATGGACGGATCAGACGCGGATTGACCTAACGGGAAATCGACAATCGTCTCGATAGGCGACCAGGTTTTACCCCGATCAGCGCTTCTCCGGATCGCGATATTGATATCCTTATTCCACTTCAAATCGCCACATGACAGCACCCGCTCATCGATCGCGGCGATCAAATCCCCATTCGGGGCTGTCACTAACGCGGGAATCCGGTAACAGGAAACACCTTCCTTCATGGAGGGTTCAAACAAGTCTTGAACCACGGTCAAGCCTTCGGCCCAAGACGCGGAAGATTCTTGAGCCTGAGCGCTCATCATCAACGCGAAGGAGAAGAATATCCCCAGGAATAAGTTCTTTTTCATATTGACTCACAAATAAAAAAGACACGGAGACGCCTCATAAAGAAGCGCTCCGTGTCCTCAAAACAATTCTTCTTATGCCTCAACCGCGGCTTGCGCGGCCGCCAAACGTGCGATCGGCACGCGGAATGGCGAACAGCTTACATAATTCAACCCTACCTTGTGGCAGAATTTCACCGAAGAAGGCTCACCGCCATGTTCGCCACAAATACCACACTTCAGGTCAGGACGAACGGAGCGACCTTTATCTACCGCCATCTGGATCAATTGGCCCACGCCATTCTGGTCGAGAACCTGGAACGGATCGACTTTCAAGATTTTCTTCTCCAAATAAACCGGCAAGAAGGAAGCGATATCATCGCGAGAATAACCAAATGTCATCTGCGTCAAGTCGTTCGTGCCGAATGAGAAATATTCCGCACGAGAGGCGATACGATCAGCCGTCAGGGCCGCCCGCGGGATCTCGATCATCGTACCAACCTTGAACGGGATTTCCATCCCCTCTTCCGCGAACAAGGCCGCGGCCTCATCGCGAATGACTTTCTCTTGCGCCTCAAACTCATACAAGATACCCGTCAACGGCACCATGATTTCCGGATGGGGATCATAACCTTCCCGTTTCAACTCGATGGCCGCGCCAAGGATGGCCCGAGTCTGCATCTGCGTGATCTCCGGATAGGTGTTGCCCAAACGGCATCCGCGGTGTCCCAACATGGGGTTATGCTCGCACAAGCTCTCCACGCGTTGCTGGATGAAGTGGATCGTCACGCCCATCGCCTTGGCCATTTCCTCCTGGCCTTTCAGGTCATGGGGAACAAACTCATGCAAAGGAGGATCGAGCAGACGAACATTGACCGGACAACCGTCCATCGCCTTGAAAATACCCTTGAAATCTTCCTTTTGATAAGGTAAAAGCTTCGCCAACGCTTTCCGCCGTCCTTCCACATCCGGAGCCAAGATCATCTCGCGCATCGCGATAATCTTGTCGTTATCGAAAAACATGTGTTCCGTCCGGCAAAGGCCAATACCTACCGCGCCAAAACCGCGGGCCACGCTCGCGTCATGGGGCGTATCGGCATTCGTCCGAACTTTCAACCGCGTATATTTATCGCAAAGATTCATCAATTCCGCGAAGTCGCCGGAGACTTCCGCCGCCTTGGTCTCCACCTCGCCAGCGTAAACCTCGCCCGTCGTACCATTGAGCGAGATGAAATCGCCTTCCTTCAAGACAAGCCCCTCGATCTCCACGGTCTTGTTCTTATAATCCACGTTGATCGCGCCCGCGCCAGAGACACAGCATTTACCCATGCCCCGAGCGACCACGGCCGCGTGCGAGGTCATTCCACCTCGAGCCGTCAGGATACCTTCGGCCACGGCCATACCCGCCAAGTCCTCGGGCGAGGTCTCGATGCGTACCATGATCACTTTCTTGCCATCGGCGCGCCACTTGGCCGCGTCTTCCGCGAAAAAGACGATCTGGCCCGTCGCGGCGCCCGGAGAGGCCGGCAGACCTCGTGTCAAAACTTTCGCTTGCTTTAATGCGGCCTTATCGAAGATCGGGTGCAACAACTCATCCAACTTGTTCGGCTCGCACCGGAGGATGGCCGTCTTCTCGTCGATCATGCCCTGGCGCCAAAGGTCGATCGCGATCTTCACCATCGCCGCGCCGGTCCGCTTGCCGTTACGGGTTTGCAAGAACCACAGTTTGCCTTCCTGAACGGTGAACTCCATGTCTTGCATATCCCGATAATGATTCTCCAATTTCGTCTGGAGCGCGTCCAATTCTTGATAGATCTCGGGCATGGCTTCCTCCAGCGAAGGATATTCCGCCAGGCGCTCCTCCTCGGATATGCCCGCGCGCTCCGCCCAACGCTGGGAGCCGATCTTCGTGATCTGCCGCGGGGTCCGGATACCGGCCACGACATCCTCGCCTTGGGCGTTGATCAAATACTCGCCATTGAAAAGGTCCTCGCCCGTCGCGGCGTCTCTCGAGAAGCAAACACCCGTCGCGGACGTGTCGCCCATGTTGCCGAAGACCATCGCCTGCACGTTGACGGCCGTTCCCCACTCGGCGGGGATCCCCTCCATCTTCCGGTAGAGAATAGCACGCTCGTTCATCCACGAGTCGAACACGGCGCAAATGGCGCCCCACAATTGCTCATACGCGCACGAGGGGAAATCCTTGCCGGTCTGCTCCTTGACCGCGGCCTTGAAGCGCTTGACAAGCTCCTTGAGGTCGTCGACCTCCAACTCGTTATCCAATTTCACGCCTTTGGCTTCCTTAACCTGCTCGATGATCGCCTCGAAAGGATCGATATCGTCCTTGTTGACCGGCTTCATGCCTAAGACCACGTCGCCATACATCTGCACGAAACGCCGATAGGAATCCCACGCGAAACGAGCGTTGCCCGTCTTCCGCGTCAAGCCCTCCACGACCTCGTCGTTCAAGCCCAAATTCAGGATCGTGTCCATCATGCCCGGCATGGAAGCCCGGGCGCCCGAGCGTACCGAAACGAGCAAGGGGTTCTCCACGTCGCCGAATTTCGACTTCATGAGGGACTCGATGCCCTTGACGGACCGCTCCACGTCCTCTTTCAACAACTCGACAATCTTGTCTTTACCCAGCTCGAAATATTCCGAGCAAACCTCCGTCGTGATCGTGAATCCCGGCGGGACCGGAACCCCGATCAAGTTCATCTCCGCGAGGTTGGCGCCTTTGCCACCCAACAGGTTACGCATGTCCGCGCGGCCTTCCGCTTGGCCATTGCCAAAAGTGTAAACTCTTTTTCTTTCCATTTCTATCGCTTTATTTAGATTTTAGTTGGATTGATTTATCACCTTCTCGTGAAGGCGATTCGCGAATATACGACTTTACGATTGATAAATATCTTTTTAGATAAAATTCTTTCTTATGCCTTAAAACATAAAAAGGAGCGCCTCCTGTCAGACGCTCCTTCCTTATCATTATAATAACGTATATCTATCGCACGCTTATCTTCATCGTCTCACCCTCCGACGCGATCACGTAGATGCCGGCGGGAAGGTTGGAGATCGTCGCGCTGCCGTTGACTGTCGCGTTGTAATGGCAAGCGCCCGCGATGCCATAGACTTGAACGGCCCGCGCGCCCGTCGTGGTGATCACGAGCGAGCCATCCGTCGCGTAGGCCTTGAAGGTCGGCTCGGCGTTGTCGGAGATGGTCGCGTTAGAGGTAAGCGGACCTGGATAGTAGTAATTTATTATTTGCGCCACTTTCCAAGGACCGTTCTCTGTTGCTTGTTCCGAGTAGATATATTGCGTCGGGTTTCCCACCTTGAGCTCATATTTCTGTCCCATATACGCTGTTTGTTGGCCAGAAGCATCTATCACTCGTTGGTAATATTCATAATCCGAAGCACCTTCGTTCACGTAAACATAATCTTGCTCATTCGTGGAATTCAAGCTTCCATCCTCATTATACCACGTGTCCGTCCTATCAATCACCCTGTTTTGGGAATCGTAAGTGTACTCGTTCACTCTTTCCAAGTACCACATCGGCTCGTTGTTCTCGTCAAGCTGCGAGAAATTGAATATTTCCTCTTTTACGGTATTTCCCGCGTCATCATAAGTATACGCCTCGAACGTGAGGTAATTGTTGTTTTCGCTAATGACATGTCTTGTCCTATAATAAACACATTGGTTCCCGTCATACGTATAAGTGGCCAAAATGTTCTCATACTTTCCTTTGATTTCCCTCTGGAGCAATCGATTTTGCTCATCATATAGATTGTTTGTCTCCTGCTCATCCCATCCATACTCGGTTGTACCCTCGTAATAATGATAAATCTCATTACCGTTCGCGTCGTATTTATACGTGTTATAGGAACTCTGTTCTTCAGACCATGTAGAAGTCTCCGTGTCCCACTCGTTGTACCACATCTCCGTTTTCCGCCCGTTCTCGTCGTACTTGTAGATGTTACGATAAATGTTCACACCATTACCATCCGTCGTGATAACACTGTCAGGCAATGCCGTGTCCGTACTACGCAATAAACTGGTGGATTTCTTCAGCAGAGGATTTACCGCATTCGGGTTTGCCGTTTGAACCTTCAATCCGTCTTGTGATTCTTGGCAAACTTTCATGGGCACTTGCGCCTCGACGCTCATTCCACACACTACACTGGCCGCTAAAGCCAAAAAGTAACGTTTTTTCATACTATTTTCTCCTATTCCGCCGTTGTCCCCCTACCGGCAGGGTTAACGTATTATTAATAGATAAAACAAAAGGAAGCGCGGGGGGAGCGCTCCCATTTTTTACGTGTCAACGATCGACGCGAATATAAGCTTTTTTGAAATTGAGAATTATTTTTTCCTTTATAAATGTTTTTAGCCACTCATAGGGTGGTGGTGATGGTGGCAATGTAGAGACGATGTGCACATCGTCTCTACGAAAAAAACAAAACAATATGAATATCAGACCACCTCCGGCGACCCGTCCCCATCGTTGTCC
>CASFXH010000080.1 GCA_949298575.1 uncultured Parabacteroides sp. | reverse complement strand
ACTTTTGAGCCGCACAGCAATAAGAAATAAACCTTTAGTCGCGCCCCAAAAGGGTTTCGTTCAGGAAAGCCTACTTTGTGGATAAGAAAGAGTTAGATGGTATAAAAAAAGAGGGAAGAATAGTTGTTGGTATCAAAGAAAGCCGTACCTTTGTCATGTCGCAAAAAAAGGGTCGTTTAAACGCTACACTCCATTTAAGGCCCTAACCTCCTCATTCTTTTCACGATACAACGGTGAAAACCCTTTTCTCGCTACACTTTTATTCATGGATTCCCATAAGGATATATATAATATAATGTACACGTACATATATAATATATAAGCGCATACGTGAGGACGTAAAAATGGGCGAAAGTGTAGCGCGAAAAGGGTATGTGAAATAGAAGACCCCCCTCTGCCCTAAAGGGCATCTCCCCCTCATGGGAGGGGGAGAAAGATAGCTTTTTGCCGCACGTAAAGATAGGAGCCAGGAGAGTATCCCGCTCCTCCTGGCCTCAGGGAGAGCTACCGGCGAAACCGACTGAGGGGGTAAAACACGCGCTCCCAAACGCCTGCGCAAGCATCGCCCTACGCTTGCGCAAGCGTTGGCCAACGGCACCGCAAGCGTAAGCCTACACGTCCGCAAGCGTTGGCCGATGCTTGCGGAAGCGTTTGACATACCTGAAATCATTAGAAAAAGCCCTCATAGATAGCAAGATTATAGCATAACTTTACTACCTTCGCATCACAAGCCGGTCTATTTATGAAACTGATAGAAAACAATAGACAGAAAATTGTCGCCTTGTGCGAGAAGTACAAGGTAAGCAAGCTGTTCGTGTTTGGCTCTATACTTACTGACCGTTTTAATGAGAATAGCGATGTGGATTTAGTGGTTTCTTTCAACCGCACGGAGGTGAACGACTATTTCGATAACTACTTTGATTTCAAATACTCGCTGGAGGAATTGTTTGGCAGGGATGTTGATTTATTGGAAGAACAAACAATAAAGAATCCCTATCTGAAAAAGAATGTAGACGCGACAAAAACATTGATATATGGATGATTCACTAAAGAAACTTCATGCCTAGAAACGTGAATGGGAAAGAATGGGCATTATGAGGCGCTTATAATGCCCAGTATAAGGTCGTCACTATTGGATTATAAGGAGGTCATAATAGGCATTATAATGGTGACTGTTTATAAGCGATTTACGAGGATAATAGAAAGAAATCGCGCCCAATGCCGGCATCCACCGGTCGAGACCGAATCTAAAAACAAAATCGATCATTAGGAAGGATAGAAACCTCATTTCCTAATGACCGATTTGAGTTTAAACAAAGGCATTCCGCCCTATTTCTCCCGGATAAAAATATTGATCGGCGTACCCGTAAACGCCCAATTCGCCCGAATCTTATTCTCCAAGAAACGCTTGTAGGGCTCCTTGACCCATTGCGGCAAGTTGCAGAAAAAGACGAACGACGGCACGCTGCCTGTCGGCAATTGCGTGATGTATTTGATCTTGATGTATTTCCCTTTCCATGCGGGAGGTGGAGTCTCCTCGATGATCGGCAGCATTAACTCATTCAGCTTCGCGGTCGGCACACGACGCTTGCGATTCTCATAAACCTTCTCGGCCGTTTCCAGCACCTTCAGGATGCGTTGCTTCGTAAGGGCGGAGATAAACAAGATCGGGAAATCGGTGAATGGCGCCAAACGATTACGGATCGCGTTGATAAACGTATCGATCACCTTTTGGTTTTTATCCGCCACCAAATCCCATTTATTGACACAAACCACCAAACCCTTACGGTTCTTTTGTATCACGGAGAATATGTTCAAGTCTTGACTCTCAATTCCCCGGGTCGCGTCGATCATCAACACGCACACGTCCGAATTCTCGATCGCCCGAATTGAACGGATAACAGAATAATATTCCAAGTCCTCGTTCACCTTGCCTTTCTTCCGAATACCCGCCGTATCGACCAAATAAAAATTCTTACCGAACTTGTTGTATTTCGTATAAATCGAATCACGAGTCGTCCCGGCAATATCCGTCACGATATGCCTATCCTCGCCTATAAACGCGTTGATTAAAGACGATTTACCGACATTCGGACGTCCCACCACCGCGATACGTGGCAAGTCCTCGTCGGGAAGCGCCACGACATCTTTCGGCAACAACTCCACGATCCGGTCCAACAAGTCGCCCGTATAAGAACCATTGATCGCCGAGATACAAATCGGATCGCCCAAACCAAAAGAATAGAATTCCGCGGCATACGCATGCAGACCATAATTATCGGCTTTATTGGCGACGACAACGACAGGCTTCTCGCTTCGCCTCAAGATATCCGCGACCGCCATGTCCAAATCGGTCACGCCATTGACAACATCAACCACGAACAAGATAACATCCGCTTCCTCGATCGCGATCTTCACCTGCTTATTGATCTCTTCCTCAAAAACATCCTCCGAATTGACGACCCAACCGCCCGTATCGATCAATGAGAACTCACGTCCGGTCCAATCCACTTTCCCATACTGGCGGTCACGAGTCGTGCCCGCCTCCTCGTTGACAATCGCCTGGCGGGTCCCCGTCAGCTTGTTAAAAAGCGTCGATTTCCCCACGTTAGGCCGTCCCACTATAGCTACTACATTTCCCATACGCTGTTTTTCCTTTTCTTTTAGCGCCCGAGGCTAGTCCAACTGATAACCAAAATCTTTCAATAAGCTATCCTTGTTGCGCCAGTCTTTTTCTACTTTGACATATAATTCCAAAAACACCTTCTTCTCAAAGAAACGCTCAATATCCATCCGGGCCATCGCGCCGACTTTTTTCAACGCCAAACCCCGATGCCCAATAATAATCCCTTTCTGGGATTCCCGTTCCACGACCACAAGCGCCTTGATATGGATCATCTTGGCTTCCTCCTTAAAGAGCTCAACCACGACCTCCACTGAATAAGGAATCTCCTTCTGATAATACAACAAGATTTTCTCGCGAATAATCTCCGTCACGAAAAAGCGAGCGGGCCGATCTGTCAAGGCATCCTTCTCAAAATAAGGAGGCGACTCCGGCAACAAATCTTGAATCCGCTTCCGCAAATAATCAATATTAAAATTAGAAAGCGCGGAAATCGGAATAATCTCCGCATGCGGCAAGAGCGTCTGCCATTGCGCGACCAGCTTTTCCAAATCCGCTTGGTTCGATTGGTCAATCTTATTGATCAACAATAAAACCGGACAATCCAAGTGAGCCACGTCTTGAAGGAATTCCTCATTCTTATCCACTTTCTCGACCACGTCCGTCACATAAAGCAACACGTCCGCGTCGCCCAAGGCGGAACGCGAGAAATTCAACATCGACTCTTGCAACTTATAATTCGGCTTCAAGACACCTGGCGTATCGGAATAGACGATCTGCATCTCATCCGTATTGACAATACCCAAAATACGATGCCTCGTCGTCTGGGCTTTCGACGTGATAATCGAAAGTCGTTCGCCCACCAAACGATTCATCAGTGTGGATTTCCCGACATTCGGGTTTCCCACGATATTGACAAAACCCGACTTATGCTTTCGCTCCATCATATCCCCATTTCAAGTAAAGCGCGCCCCACGTGAATCCCGCTCCAAAAGCGGCCAAGATCAGATTATCTCCTTTTTTCAGCTTATTTTCCCATTCCCACAGACACAACGGAATCGTCCCGGCACTCGTATTCCCATACTTTTGGATGTTAATCATCACCTTATCTTCTGAGACTTCCAAGCGCTTCGCGATCGCGTCAATAATCCGTAAGTTCGCTTGATGCGGAACAATCCACGCGATATCATCACGTGTCAGCCCATTCCGCTTCGCGATTTCTTCCGCGACATCCGACATATAAGAAACCGCATACTTAAACACATAACGTCCATCTTGGAAAACAAAATGCTCATGCTTATCAACCGTCTCATGAGTCGGAGGATAAGCTGAGCCCCCTGATTTCATGATCAAATGAGAATAACCGGTTCCATTCGTTCTCAAGATCGCGTCCATTACGCCCACGTTCTCTTCCGTCGGTTCCAGCAAGACCGCGCCACATCCATCCCCAAATAACGGGCAAGTAGAACGATCCGTATAATCCGTAATCGCGGTCATCTTATCGCCAGCGACCACTATCACTTTCTTATATCTCCCAGAACGAATATAATTCGCTCCCGTCTCAAGCGCATACAAAAAGCCCGCGCAAGCGCCTTGCATATCAAAGGTCATCGCATTCTTACAGCCTGTTTGATAAGCGATGATCGATGAGGTTGTCGGGAAATGATGATCAGGAGTCGTTGTCGCCGTCAGCACGACCTCTATTTCTTCCGGGCTTACGTTGGTCTTTTCCAAAAGCTGCTTGACAGCACGTATTCCCATATATGAAGTACCACGTCCTTCCCCTCGCAATATCCGACGTTCTTTTATTCCCACGCGGGTCATAATCCATTCGTCCGTCGTATCGACCATTTTGGAAATATCCTCATTGGTCAAAATATCTTCAGGAACATACCCTCCAATACCGGTAATGACTGCATTAATTTCACGCATACCTCAAAGCTTAGATATTGATATTAATAAATTCAAAAATAGCCCTAAAAAAGATCTTTTAGGGCTATTTTCCATCTTGCCTATCAAACTTTCGTTGATAAAGCAATTACACGGCAGCTTCTTTTACAATCGCTAATTTGCCTCTGTAATAGCCACATTCACCACAAACCGTATGATAAATGTGCCATGCGCCACAGTTCGGGCAAATTGCCATTGTCGGAGCTACAGCCTTGTCATGAGTTCTCCTCTTGGCTGTTCTAGTCTTACCTTGTCTTCTTTTAGGATGTGCCATTTTTCTATTTATTTAATTGTTATCATTTCCTATCAAACCCTTCAAGGCATCCCATCTAGGATCGGGAAAAACATCCTCCTTCTCGGGAAAAATATCATCCCCATTTTCTTCCATACCATCGTCTTCACCGTCGGGAAGATGCCTAGAAATATGTTGTCTCAATTTGGATGCCATTTCCTTATCGCATTTACCTGGCGCATGGACATGCCTGATCGGAATCGCCAATACGACAAATTCATATAAGAACCACGCGATATTAATCGCCCCCTCTTCCTCCGGGACAATGATCACGTCATCCCCTTCCTCAGCATATTCCTTTCCAAATTTAACAACCAAATGATTTTGAGCATCAATAAGGACATCCATATCGTCTAAGCAACGGTCACAAGGCACGACGGCAACACCTTTAAGGTCGAAATCCAATTCAAACACCTTAGCGTTTTGCTTTACCGAAACAAACGCTTTCACGTTACCTTTTTGCACTTCCGTGCCTTCGATATCCGCAAAGAACTTATTATCAAGCAAGAATTCCAGCTCATGAATTCCCGGAGTCAGTCCCTTCAAATCGATATTATATATTCCAAATTTGCCCAAAGCCTCCTAGTGTAAAAACCATGCAAAGGTACGAAAAATATCCTCACAATAACAAGATCGGAATCTTTATTTTTTGTTATCAATCGATTCCAAGACTTACTTCCGCAATTCGATCCGAAAAGTTGTCCCTTTTCCCAATTCCGAACTCTTCACATAAATTCTCGCTCCCTTATAAGACTCTATGATTCGCTTCACCAAAGAAAGTCCTAATCCCCAGCCACGTGCTTTAGTTGTATACCCAGGATTAAAGACAGTTTTGTATAAAGATTTCGCGATACCTTTTCCTGTATCAGAAACATCAATACGCACCATACGGCCTTTATCCTCCACGTTAAAAGAAATCCGGCCCTGCCCCTCCATCGCGTCAACCGCATTCTTCACCAAATTCTCAACAACCCAAGCGAACAAAGAATCATTCATCCAAACAAATACTGGATGGTCCGGATAGTTCGTCTCGATTCGCACCTTTTTAGAAATCCGAGTCTCCATATAAGATACCGCGGAACGAATCGACGCGACTATATCAATTGATTCAGAACTGGGGTCCGAACCTATCTTTGAGAATCGTTCCGCTATCGTTTCCAAACGTTTAACGTCCTTCTCCATTTCATCCAACAACCCTATATCCACATTCTTCATCTTCAAATACTCCATCCAAGCGATCAATGAAGAAATTGGGGTTCCAAGTTGATGAGCTGTTTCTTTTGACAAACCCACCCAAACTTTATTTTGTTCAGCCTTTTTCGTACTGGAAAGAGCCAAGAAAGCGATAAGAATAAACACAAAGACCACCAATAATTGAACATAAGGATAGATCAACAATCGTTTCAAAATGTTTGAATCATCATAATACAAATATTGCTTGACACCGTCTTCCAAATCAATCACAATCGGCGGATTCTTACCTTTCAATTCTTGGACCTGAGAACGCATAAAATTTCCTACATTCTTTTCCGGAAGATCTATATTATTATAAGACAATATACTATCTTGCGCATTGCATAATATGACCGGGATAGAATTATTGCCTTGTATAATTTTCAAAATTAATTTCATGTTCAAACTCGGATTCTCACTCGTCATCACTCTTGTGGCTTCACTCCATATTTCCATCCTCTCACGTTCCTCCCTCGCCAAATCCTTAATCAACAAATCAGAAACAAACACAGACGCAATAGCGATCACTATGGCGAAAAATATAAATACATATTTTAACCGCTGCCTTACTTCATATATACTTTTCATTCTCATCACTTCTGGTAGGACAAAAACACATATTGTTTTTTAACGATGACCAAAGAGAAATATTATCTTACTAATAACGAAAAAGCCTCCATCCCTTGCAGGATGGAGGCTTCTCTCCTCTTTTCTATAAAAACGGCGGCTACCTACTCTCCCACCTTTCGGCAGTACCATCGGCGTGACGGGGCTTAACTTCTCTGTTCGGGATGGGAAGAGGTGGA
>CASFXH010000079.1 GCA_949298575.1 uncultured Parabacteroides sp. | reverse complement strand
TTTAGGCTTGCGTCACCCGCGTCACCGTGAAGATTTTCCAGAACGGCTGATTTTAAGAATGTTACAACTGTTGAAATATCAGACTGTCAAAGTCAGGAACAGGACGATCGTATCGACAAATCCTTTTAAGGCCAATGACGTTATATCCGTCCCGATCTTCATGTCTATCCCTTTTTGCTTCAAGTCTAAATAGACATCACCTTCTTTCAAGTCTTCTATTCTTTTTCTCCCGGAAAGAAGCTCTTTGACAACATCCGGCCTTATCAGCCAATTATGGTTATCTTTCAGGGTTCCCATCCTCAGGGCGACCTTCCGCTTTCTTTTGAGCGCATTTATCAAGTCGGTTTTAAACTTGAATTCTGGGGTTTTACTGAAATCAATGGCTTTTTTAGTGATCGGGTTATGGGCTTTTTTGTCCAACGGGTAACAATCATAATAGAATATCCTATACAACGTGTTTTTGCTGCCCACGTGCTTCATGGCCATCGTATACAACATTTCGGCCACTTCCTCCCCGGTTTTCTTTTTATCTTTATTGTACTGTGCGTTAAAGCGTTTGATGAAGAAACCGCCATCGATAAGTATCGCTACCTTAACGGGCGGGAAACCATTCTCTTTCTGATTTGCCATACTCTATGATTATGTATAAATAAAAAAAGCTCAAGGTTGGGCACATCCATTATTCAAACAGCGGCTCTTCGGGACGCTTTCGGATGTGCGTAGCCATGAGCGTAATTCTAAACGCGAAGGTATGCGTTTCTTTTTTCTGTCGCAAGGCATACCCCCGATTTTTTCAGCGCGACGCTCTCATTACGGCCACGATCAGGTTCATTTAGCCCGATTACGTGGGCAACTGCCCCCCCTCACACCTCAATCTCAACCATCTCCCCATACTCCGCCATCTCGAGGAAGGCGTCCTTGGGGGCGCGGAGGCCGGCGTAGACGCGGGCGCAGGCCACGACGCCGGCGTGGACGAAGAGGCAGGCGCGGCCGACGCGCTCGTCGCGGCGAAGCTCGTCGAGGAAGGCGCCGACACGGCGATATTGCTCGTCGAACGACTCGCCGCCGGGCGTCGGCACGCGCCGCCAGTCGTCGAACCAGGCCGCCGAGCGCGGGTCGGCCGAGATTTCCTCCCAGCTCTTCATCTCCCACTCCCCGAAATGGAGCTCCTTGAGGCGCGGCTCGCGAAGGGCGTCGGGGTAGCCGCAATAGGTGGCCAGGCGGACGCAGCGGCTCAGGGGGCTGGTCCAGACTTGGTCGAAGGTGAGGCCCGCGAGGCGCGACTTGACTTGGGCGGCCTCGCGCTCGAAGCTCGGCTTGAGGGCGACGTCCGTTTGGCCGTAGGCGAAACCCGCGGGGACGTCGACCGCGGTGTGCCGGATGAGATAGACGTGTTTCATGCTTTATGTTTTAATGAGATATTCTTTCTTTTAAACCCCAAACCGCCCGTACGGCTGGAGGCCGCCTCCCGGCATCCGGGAAGCCACCTCCCGATGATCGGGAAGGCACCTCCCGACATCCGGGAAGGCACCTCCCGACATCCGGGAAGGCGCCTCCCGAAAACCAAGGGATGACCTCCCCACGCGGCGGGGATCGTTTCTTTATATGAAAAAAGACCGTTCATGCCCGCGTGTCAACCTATCGCGTGATAAATGGCGGCTATGGCGAGGTAGAAGCTCAGCTCGCAGAGGAGGAACGTGGCGCCGCAGCAATCGCCCGTGTAGCCCCCCAGCCGTTTTTTCATCAGCCCCGTGAGGTAACACCAGCAGAGGGGCGGCGCGAGGCAGGCCAGCGCGTAGGCCGGTCGGGGGAGCCAGAGCAGGGGCGCGAGGCCGGCCGCGCCGCAGAGGGCCAGCTCGCCGGGGCGCATCGGGCTGTAGACGGTCTGGTTCTTGGCCTCTTCCGCCTTGCGGGCGTAGGGGAGGCGGTTGATGATCTGGCCCGCCACGGCCTTCGAGTAGGGGTCGCCCGCCAGGATGGCGCTGCCGGCCAGGGCGACGGGCAGCGAGCTGAGCGCCAGGTAGAGCAGGGCGAAATAGACGATGAGGCCGATCACGCCGTAGCTCCCCGTGCGCGAGTCTTTCATGATGGCGAGGGTCCGCTCGCGGGTCGTCGCGCCGCCAAAGCCGTCGAAGAAGTCGGCCAGCCCGTCCTCGTGGAGGCAGCCCGTCGCGAGGAGGCGCGTGGCGATGGCCAGCGTGAGGGCGACGGCCGGGGGGAGGACGAGGCTGGCCGCGTAGAGCGCGAGGGCCATGCAGCCGGCCGTCGTCCAGCCCGCGATGGGCCAGTAGCTGACGATGTTCTTGAAATACGCGGCGGGCACCTCGCCCAGCTTCCAGAACGGGAGCCGGGTGAAGAAGACGAGGGCCGCCAGGATGCGCGTTGCCATGGCGATCAGAAATATTTCGTGATTGCCGCTTGCTGGAAGGTGTGCATCTCGTTGATCATGCGCACGGCCGAGTCGAGGATCGGGTAGGCGCAGACGGCGCCGCTGCCCTCGCCCAGGCGCAGGCCGAGGCTCAGCAGGGGGCGGACGCCGAGGTAGGTGAGGAGGCGCTTGTGCCCCGCCTCGTCGCCGCGGTGGCCGAAGACGCAGTATTCGAGCATCTCCGGGTAAAGCCGCGAGGCCAGCAAGACGCAGTTGGTCATGATGAAGCCGTCGACGAGGATGACCATCTTCAGCTCGGCGGCCCGCAGCATGCCGGCCACGGCCATCACCATCTCGTAGCCCCCGAAGTGGCGGGCGACGGCGAGGGGCCGGCGGTCGCCCTCGTAGCGGCCGAAGGCTTGTTTCAAGACCTCGTACTTGTGGCGCACGCCCTCGGCGTCGAGCCCGCTGCCGGCGCCCACGCAGTCGATGAGGGGGATGCCCGTCAGGCAGGTCATCCATAGGCTGGAGGTGGCGGTGTTGGCGACGCCCATCTCGCCGAAGCTGATGACGTTGCATCCCTCGCGGTAGCAGTCGCTGACGATGCCGGCGCCGTATTGGAAGGCGAGGTCGAGCTCCTCTTCGGTCATGGCGGGCTCGTAGAGGTAGTTGCGGGTGCCTTTGCGGATCTTGCGGTCGATGAGCTGGGGGATGGGAGGGAAGTCGTAGTCGACGCCGCTGTCGACGATCTTGATCTCGAAGCCGTGCTGGCGGGCGAGGAAACAGATGCCGGCGCCTCCGTTGAGGAAGTTGAAGACGACTTGTCGGGTGACTTCCTTGGGCGATTTGCTGATGCCCTCGTCGGCGATGCCATGGTCGGCGGCGTAGATGACGTTGACCGGGTGCCGGAGCGCGGGCTCCAGGGTTTGTTGGATCAAGCCGACTTGCAGGGCCAGCTCCTCGAGTTGGCCGAGAGAACCCTTCGGCTTGGTGAGGTTCTCGATCTTGTCTCGCAAGGCCGGTTCGATGGCTCGGTCCGGCCGGGTAATGTGGAATTGCGTGTTCATTTGGGGTATGTTATATAATAAGGTATAGGATTCGATAAGTTGATTCGTTCATTTGACCCGTAAGGGGATGCCGCTGACGAGGAGGACGACCTCGTCGGCCCGCTCGGCGATATACTGGTTGAGCCAGCCTTGGAGGTCGGCGAAGCGGCGCTGGGTCTCGTCGGGCGAGACGCCGCCCATACCCAGCTCGTTGGTGACGAGGATGAGGTAGGCGTCTTGTCCGGCCAGGCGGTCGAACTCCGCTTTGAGCCGCTCGAGGGAGCGGGCCACGTCGCGCTCGTTGTCAAAGAAGAAGTTGGTGGCCCAAAGCGTGACGCAGTCGACGACGACGACGCGGCCTCGCAGGTCCAGGCTGCCGATGGCTTTCTCTTCCTCGATGGTGGTCCATTCCGGCCCGCGCTCCCGTTGGTGGCGGCGTACACGCTCGCGGAACTCGTCGTCCCATATCCGCGCGGTGGCGAGATAGACGGGGCTTTCGGTGAGCGAGCGGGCCCGCCGCTGGGCGTAAGCGCTCTTGCCTGAGCGCTGGCCGCCGGTGACGAGGACGAGGCGTCTCATTCCTTCCTTCATGGCCTTACGATCGGCGCCGCTTGGCGCGGATGGCCTTGTTGATGGGGTTGTTGCGACTGGTCTTTCGCAGGGCGGCCGACTTGGGGTTGGCGGCGATGCGCTGGATGATGGCCTGCTTGCTCAAGGATTTCTTGAAGCGTGGGGTCATGGCCTCTTTCAGCATCTCCTGGTCGATGTAGGTGAGGCGTTTCGCCGAGGCTCCCCGTTCGTCTTGCGCCTCGTTGAGGGCCTTTTGGGCCTTGCGCTTGGCGGCGTAGGGGTTGAATTTGCCGTAGTGCTCATTCGTTTTCTTCTTCTTGCTCAATTCCGAGGGGCGTGCCATGCGGTTCCATTGGGCCTTCTCCTCTTGCGCCGCGGCGCGTTGCTTCTCTTGTCGCTGGAGGTATTTGCCGACGCTGATCGGCTCGTCGTCGACCTTGACCACGTCGCGGATGATGATCTTCTGGCCTACTTTCGGCTTCTTTCCATTCACCGTGACCCGTCCGCTCCGGATGAACTCGTCCGCCTCCCGGCGTGAGCAGATGCCCGCGTCGCTGATTAGTTTGTTCAAACGTATGTCCATAAATGTTTCTTTAATATATGCTTTAATTAAAATATCACGAGTGTCGCGACCACCAGCAGGCCCATGACCAGCTCGGCGTTGGTGTTGACTTGGATGGCGCGCCGCATGTCGTCGTTGGTGAAGGGGCGGTTGTTCGTGCCGATATAAGGCTTCTCGACCGCTTGGCCGAAATAGTCGTGCGTCCCCCCGAAGCGGCAGTCCAGGATCGCCGCCAAGGCCGCCTCCGGATAGCCGGAGTTCGGGCTGAGGTGCGCCCGCCCGAATCGGCCGACGAAGTCGCGCTTTCCCCAAGCGTGCCCCACCAGGAGCATCAGCCCGGCGGTCAGGCGGGCGGGGAGGTAGTTGGCCGCGTCGTCGATCTTGGCCGCCGTCCGCCCGAAGTCGATGTAGCGCTCGTTCTTGTACCCGAGCATCGAGTCGAGCGTGTTTACCATCTTGTACGCCATCATGCCCGGCAGCCCCAGCACGGCGAACCAGCACATGGGCGCGACGACGCCGTCGCTCAGGTTCTCGGCCAACGTCTCCAGCGCCGCCGCGCGGATCTCTTGGGGCGAGAGGGCCGACGTGTCTCTTCCCACGATGCGGGCCACTTGCCGCCGCCCGTCCTCCACGCTCCGTTCCACCGCCTCGAACACCGCCTTCACCTCCGAGGCCAACGTCTTGCCCGCCAGGCAGTAGAACACGCCCACCGCCGTCAGCGAGGCGCCCAGCCGCGGGTCGATCCCGTGGGCGATCCACAGCACCCCGTAGGTCGCGAGGAATACGCCGACGATCAGCCCGATGGCCAGGCAACTCCCCTTGAGGCGCCGCCGCTCGCCATGGTTCCACCGCCGCTCGCCCGCGGCGATCCATCGTCCGAACCAGACGACGGGATGGGGCCACCCCGCGGGATCGCCCAGCAGGCGGTCCGCGATCCATCCCCCCACGAAGGGGAAGACCCGCAGCGTGTCGATCGGCATGATTCCCATAATTGCTCGCGAAGATACGCAGAATTTCTTTTGATAAGCATGAATGCCTAATCCATCCCGTGCCTCCTCGCGGCGGCGTTCCGTTGCCCGTCTCTCCGGAGGCTCTTCCCCGCGTGGGGGAGCGGGAGAGAAGGGGGATGACGTGAGGCAAAAAAAACGCGGGAAAGGTTTCCTTTTCGGGAAAAAACCTTACATTCGCGATCTCTGAACTTGTGTTGAAAACAGCTCAAAGTTTCTTTCATGGAAAACAAGACAGCGCTTGAACCCTTATCGGTCAATGGGACTGATAACGGCGAAGCCCGCTCTAAACCCAAGTTCTGGTATGCGGTCTATGTCCGTTTCCGCCATGAGAAGAAAGTGCGCGACGTCCTGTCAGCCAATCAGATCGAATGTTTTCTCCCCATTCAAGAAGAAATCCGCCAGTGGAGCGACCGCAAGAAGAAGATCGAGCGTGTCCTCATCCCGATGATGCTCTTCGTGCGGATAGCCGACGAGGAGCGCGTCACGGTCTTGGCCAACCCCTCCGTCTCCGGCTTCTTGCGCCTTCGGGGAGAGACGCGTCCGGCCCGCATTCCGGACGAGCAGATGGAGCGGTTCCGGTTTATGGTGGGCGCCGCCGATACGGCGATCCAGTTCACGGAGCCCTTGGCCCCGGGCGAGAAAGTGCGGGTGGCGCGGGGCCCGTTGCGCGGGTTGGAGGGCGAGCTGACGCGGATCGATGGGGAGACGGCCGTCTCGATTCGCTTGGACTGCCTGGGATGCGCCAGCGTGCGGATCGAGATGAACTCGATCGAGAAAATCTGATTACTCCTTCATTTATTAATCATTTACTTTAATCTATATCGCGGATGAGTAGGAAGGCGATATGGCATAAGCGCTTGTTGCGTTTGGCCAACGTGAGGTATTTCAACCGTTGGATTATTTTCTGCCTTGATTGGGGTTTGTCTTTGATCGCCACCTTCGGGGGAATGGTCGGTTTGCTCAGTGTCGTGGGGGCGCGGTTCAGCTATGGGAGCGTGCTCAGGATCTTGCTAGCCTCGATCGTGGCGGCGGGCGTCGCGTTCTGGATCTTTAAGGCTTATAAGGGGGTGATCCGGCATTCTACCGTGCGGGGGCTTTGGCGGCTGGGCATGGTGGCGATTGTCAAGGCGCTCTTGATGGGGGCGCTCCTGCCGCTGTCGCGTACGCCGCTTAGCCCGAAGGCTTTGGGAGTCGGGCTAGTGGCCGACGCGATCTTGACGGTGGTCTTGTTGGTGGCCTTCCGGGTCTTGCTTTTGAACGTCTATAACTTGTTGTTGGGGCAATTGGGCCGCCGGCAGAAACGGGTGCTGGTCTATGGCACGGGCGACGAGAGCGTCTCGCTGGCCGCGCCCTCGTCGAGCGTCTTCCTGCAAACCTATAAGGTGATC
>CASFXH010000078.1 GCA_949298575.1 uncultured Parabacteroides sp. | reverse complement strand
ATCACCAAGTTCTCCCAGCTAAGTATCTTCAGCGAGTTGAACAATATCCAGAACGTCAGCATGCTCGAGCCCTACGCCGCCATCTGTGGCATCACGGAGAAAGAAATCCGGACCCAGATGGCACCAGACCTGGAGTATTTGGCTCAGGTTTTAAACATAAACGTAGAAGACGTGCTGGTTAAACTGAAAGAAAACTACGATGGCTACCATTTCACTTGGCCCTCACCCGACCTTTATAACCCTTACAGCCTGCTCCGCGCTTTCGACGAGGAGCGTTTCGCCTCCTTCTGGTTCGAGAGCGGAACGCCCACCTATCTCATTGAGATGCTGCGAAAATTCGGGGTTTCCGCCACCCAGTTAGGAAGTGAAATCGACGCCCAAAAGGAAGATTTTGACGTGCCGACCGAGCGGCAAACCAGCATTATCCCCCTACTCTACCAAAGCGGATATTACACGATCAAATCGGGCGAACCTTTCTTGGACGCCTACACGTTGGGCATTCCAAACAAGGAGGTGCGAATCGGGTTGATGCGAAGCCTCGTCCCCTATTACCTGAGTCCGGAGACCCAGCTCACGTCTTCCGCCATTATCCGCATGACCCGATGCCTCTACAAGGACGACATGGAAGGGACCTTGCGAGAGATGCGGACTTTCCTGAGTACGGTGCCCTACGCGGACCGGACGAACTATGAAGGGCATTACCAACAAGTGCTTTACATCATCTTCAGTCTCCTCGGCATGTACGTGGATATCGAAGTTCGCACGGCCCAAGGAAAGGTCGATGTGGTGATGAGAACCCCGTTCAAGCTCTACCTGATCGAACTGAAACTGAACAAAAGCGCCAGCGAGGCCATGCGGCAGATCGACTTGAAGGAGTATCCCAAACGTTTCGCGCTCTGCGGCCTACCCGTCGTGAAAGTCGGCATTAACTTCGATCAAGCGCGACACACCTTGGGAGATTGGCAAATCTCTACCGAGTGAAAAACCACGCTTACGGAAAGGGCCGCGCTGAAAACCAGATTTTTTCTTCTATCTTCGCGGCCACAAACTCCAAATAGCACGTTCATGAGAGACTTTATCCAGGTACTGCGGCGCTTCGTCCCTCCCTATAAGAAATACATGGTGTGGAACATCGTGTTCAACGTTCTTTCCGCCTTGTTGAATCTTTTCTCGTTCGCCTTGATCATCCCGATCCTCCAGATCCTGTTCAAGATCAACAAGACCGACTACGTTTATCAAGCGTGGCGGCTCGACCTCGGCGACTGGGAGGCCTTGAAGGCCTTGCCCGATATTTGGATCAACAATTTCTTCTGGTATGTCTCCGACGTGATCGGGCGTTATGGCGGCTCAGTGGCCCTGATCATGCTGGGCTTGTTCCTGATTGTCGCGACCTTCCTGAAAGTCGCCGCGATGTATATGGCTTTCTTTACGATGATTCCCATCCGGACGGGCGTCGTGCGAGACATCCGTGACCAGATCAACCGGAAAATCACCGAGCTGCCCTTAGGCTTCTTTTCCGAGGAACGCAAGGGCGACATCATCGCCCGCGTCTCGGGCGACGTGAACGAGATCGAGGCTTCGATCATGAGCTCGCTCGACATGCTTTTCAAGAACCCCATCCTGATCTTGATCTACCTGCTCGGCATGATCGCCATCAGCTGGCAACTGACACTTTTCGTCTTGATCCTCCTGCCCTTGGCGGGATATGTCATGGGACAAGTCGGCAAGAAACTGAAACGCAAATCGCTGGAAGGACAACAACAATGGGGCTTTCTCATGAGCCAGATCGAGGAGACGCTAGGTGGGCTGCGGGTCGTGAAAGCCTTCAACGCCGAGCGGAAAATACAAGACCGCTTCGAGCGGAGCAACGAGCGGTTCCGGGAGATGACCAACCGGATCTATCGCCGCCAGCAAATGGCCCACCCGATGAGCGAATTCCTGGGGACGGTCACGATCGCCATCGTCCTTTGGTATGGAGGCACCCTGATCCTCAGCGATCATAGCCCGATCGACGCCCCCACGTTCATCTATTACCTGGTGATCTTCTACAGCATCATCAACCCCGCGAAAGACTTGAGCAAATCGGTTTACGCCATCCAGAAAGGCTTGGCCTCGATCGAACGGGTCGACAAGATCCTCAAGGCGGAAAGCGACATCCATGATCCCCAACATCCCCGTTCCATCGCCCTGAACGAGCGGATCACTTACGAGCGAGTCTGGTTCAAGTACCAAAACGAATGGATCTTGAAAGGCATCGACTTGGAGATCCCCAAAGGAAAGACGATCGCGCTCGTCGGCCAATCGGGTTCCGGAAAGAGTACGCTGGTCGATCTCTTGCCACGTTTCTACGACGTGAACAAGGGGCGGATCGCCATTGACGGGGTGGATATCCGGGAAGCCACGCTCCACGACCTCCGCGACCTGATGGGGTATGTCAACCAAGAAGCGATCCTTTTCAACGATACGTTCTTCAACAACATCGCTTTCGGCGTGAAGAACGCAACCCTCGAGCAAGTCCGCGAAGCGGCCCGGATCGCGAACGCCGACGACTTTATCATGGCGAGCGAACATGGCTACGAGACGAACATCGGCGACCGCGGCGGCAAGCTCTCCGGCGGGCAACGGCAACGCGTCAGCATCGCCCGGGCTATCTTGAAGAATCCCGCCATCCTGATCCTCGACGAAGCGACCTCCGCCCTCGACACCGAGTCGGAACGCCTGGTCCAAGAAGCCTTGGAACGCTTGATGAAAAACCGGACCACGATCGTCATCGCCCACCGCCTCTCGACCATCCACAACGCCGACGAGATTTGCGTCATGCATGAAGGCGAGATCGTCGAGCGCGGCCGCCACGAGGAGCTCTTGGCCCTCAACGGCTACTACAAACGGCTGTGCGACATGCAAAGCTTCTAGCTTGCTTAAGGCCATAAAAAAAGAGAGTCACATCGCTGTAACTCTCTGTCTTTTCGGGTGGTGCCACCAGGAATCGAACCGGGGACACAAGGATTTTCAGTCCTTTGCTCTACCAACTGAGCTATGGCACCATCGGGTTTTGTTTTACGGGTGCAAAGGTAGACATATTTTTTTACCCCGCAAACATTATGGCATTTTTTTTGATCACACGATCCGTAATTGGCTGCGGCCACTCGCCCCCATTTTAACCACCTGGATTCGCGTATGGATCCTTTCCCGCATCTCCGGCGTATGGCTGATCACGCCGACTTTCTTACCTTGCATCGTCCGAAGACTCGACAACGCGTCGATCACGATATTCAGGCTATCCGGATCCAACGAGCCAAAACCCTCGTCCACGAACAAGTTAGAGATCTGGATATTTCGGGATGAGAGGGTGGAAAGGCCCAAGGCCAAGCCCAGGCTGACCAAGAATGTCTCGCCACCAGAAAGCGAGGAGAGATTGCGCACCTCGTCGGCTCGATCATGGTCGACCACACGAATGCCCAACGAATCCTTGACCTGTTCCAAGCTATACCGCGGATTCAACAAGCGCAACTGCACATTCGCTTGCTGGATCAGGAACCGCAACGTAAAGCATTGCGCCGTCTCCCGGAAACGATTCCCCTCCGCGTTGCCCAGAATGCTATTCAGCTCACTCCAATCCTGGAAAGTTCTCTCCCGGCTATCCAACTCCGCCTTCCGGTTCGCTACCTGAACGATCGCTTTCTCATGCGCCGCCAACAGGCCGCTCACCTCTTGCCGTTGGGTATCCAATCCTTCTCGCTGGCTGATTTTCTCTTGAATACGCGACTGGAGGGTTTCTAAAGAATCATCTGTCCGGATCTCCAATCGCTCATGAAGCGCCAGATTGCGCTGGCTGTTCTCCACTCGCCCAAGCGCTTGTTGGACGGCCTCATCTACCCGTTTGATCGCGTTCCGCAAGGCGGTCCAATCCCGGTCGGGAGCGAATAATTCCGCCAAAAGAGCCTGATTCAACTCGAGAGGCCGCCCCGCCGACTGATTGTAACGATCCAGCCAGGCTTGGATCTCTCCCGCCAACTCTTGCCCTTTCGACTGGTTATCCACCAATTCCTTCCGAAGCAACTTCAGGTTTTCATCCAAGCGGTCATGATCTTCTCGCGAGCGGGAATAAGTTTGATTGGCTTGCTCCAGGCGTCGCTCTTGAGTGGCGACCGCCTCATTCAATTCTTGCTCCAATTGATCCGGATCCTTCCCGCCCAAAACGTCTCGATAAGCCCGTTCTCTCACCGCGATCTCCGCCTGGATATTCGCTTGCTGCCGCTCGCAATCCGTCCGCTGCGCCCGGGCCTTGACCTGTTGCTCCTTCAAGGTCTCGGCCAACAGGAGCAACTGTCCCCGGCGTTCCGCGCAGGCTTGTTGGCGCTTCATCGCTTGGGCATAATCCTCGCCCAACTGGCGCAACCAAGCCAAGCCACCCTCGTCCTTGCCCAAGAAACGGCGCTCCCAATCGGGGATCGAGGCCAAGCGTTCACCCAACGCCTCTTTCTCCTGGTCTAACGTATGGTTTTGCTTGGTCAATTGCGCCTGCCGTTCCAGCGAACGAGCGCGCAAAGAAGCCGCCCGAGTTTCCAACGTCTGGCATTCTTTATCTTGAGCCATCACGGTTTCTTTCAATTGAGCGGACTCCCGGCGGGATCGCGCGAGACGGGTTTGTTGATCCTGATAATTCTTGAACAGAGCGACCGCTTCCGCCTCCTCCCGCTTAGCGCGTTCTTGAAAACGGTTCAATTCCACCCGCCATCTCGCCTCCTCGGTCGTGCGCCAATCCAACAGGTCCGCATAGCTTTTCCGCAAATCCATCCATTCCGATCGCAAGCGCTCATGCTCCTTTTCCAAGCTCTCTTCCAAGCCCAGCAATTGCCCTTTCCGGGTGATTCCCTGGGCATACGCGTTCCGCACGCCCGTTTCCGGATGCTCCAACGCTTGACCGATTTCCACCAACCGGTTTCGCTTTTGAATAATCTCCGCTTTAATGGGCGACAAATAGTACGCGGCGTCCCGTTCCGCGAAGGGATGTTCGCGTGAGCCACAGACCGGGCAAGGCTCTCCCGGCCGCAAGGCAGCCCGCATCGCCTCCGCGTTCTTGCCGGCCGCCAACCGATAGGCTTCCTCCAAGCCGGGAAGCACCTTCTGGATCGCGTCCCGCTCTTGAGCCAGCGCTTGGCCCGTCGCCAGCCAAGCCGCCAACCGCTTTTCCAACGCCTGGATCTCCACCTTGGCCGCCGCCAGATCAGCCTGGTTTTTCCGCGAAGCCTCGTATAAGGCATGAAGACGTTCCCCATCTTGCCGCCTTTTCGTCGCCTCCGCGCTATTTTTCTGAAGCGCGCCCAAATCATATCGTTCCAAGGCGGCCTGCCAATCCATTTGCTGGCGCGACAAGGCCTCGTCTTTCGCTTTCAAGTCCACTAAAATCTTTTGGCTCTTGGTTAAAGCCGCCGATGTCTCCGCCAAAGATTGGGTATCCTTTTGGAGCGTTTCGAGCAATTGATCGCGTTCATCACGGGCTTTCTTAAAAGCGGCCAACCGATTCACGACCACCTCCAACGTGTCGATCAACGCCTGATGGGGCACGAGTTGGGCTAAAAGGGATTCCGCGTTCCGGGAAGCCTCCTCGTTCGCCCGCGAGGCTTTCACGTTCTCTTGGAGCTGGTGGAGCGAATCGGACTCATGCTGCCGAGCGACTTGGGTCCGTTTCGCCGCCTCAACGCCCTGCTGCCGCATGTTCTCCCACTCAAGCTTACGGCGACGGGCCAGCGTCAGACGAGGCGCCATCTCTTGTTGACGCTGCTTCGCCAACCGGACTTGCTCCGAGACTTGATCGAGAAGACGCTTTTGTGCCGCCACTTGCTGTATCATTTGAGGGAACGTAGCCGACAAGGTCTCCAAACGCTTCTCCAGACTCGCTTGCCGCTGGAGCGTTTGTTGGCAACTCAAGAATGTCCGCTGGATCGGCAAGGCCAAATCATAGACTTTCAATCGCAGACGTTTCTCCTGAATCGCCTCGGACTCGGCTCGCGCCGCCTCCAAACGCTTCCGCTCCTCCTCCAGGACCGTCCGCAACTCCGCCGTGCGTTGGCGCCATTTCGCTTGTTCCTCCAGTCGCTTGATCGCTTTGTCCAGCTCCGCCCACGCGTTGTCCAAGGCTTTCTTCTCCTGGACGACTTCCGCCCAGCGTTCATCAGACAGGCAATTGACCCGATAAGCGCCGATCTCTCGCTCCAGCTCCTCTTTCGCCAGCTTCGCTTCCTTATAATACGCGTTGATCTTCTCCGCGATCACGGCGTAGATACGCGTCCCGGTCAGTTTCTCCAGCAAAACGGCCTTCTCCTCGTCTTTCGCCTTGATAAAATTCGCGAAACTGTTTTGCGCGAGCATCACGGTCCTCGTGAATTGGCTGTAATCCAACCCGATCACTTGATCCAAGCCCGCATTGCTACGGCCACCGCTCTCTTGGATGGGCAGCTCCTCTTCCGTATAAGCGCCGGAATCCAATCGGGTCAGGCGATAGAAATGGCGCTCCTCCCGCTTGTAATTCGTCCGGGCGAAAGCGCACGACCAGGTCGCCCGATAGCGAGCGCCGTCGCGGGCCTGGAACCATACCTCGGCCGAGCAACTTTTGGCCCCCCGACGCAAGATGTTGCGGGGATCGTTCGGCAAAAGCGTCTGGTTACGGTTGACCGCCTCGCCCCGATAATACTTGAAATTACGGGCGTCCTCAAAACGGGGCGCCGTGCCGTAAAGCGCCAAGCAAATCGCGTCCAGGATCGTGGACTTGCCACTCCCCGTCTCGCCCACGATCGAGAACAAGTCGGCCGAGCGCAACGGCTCGCTTTCAAAATCAATCTCTTGCAATCCCTCGAGGGAAGCCAAGTTGTATAAGGTGACTTTCAATAGTTTCATAACGGTTGTTCCTCCTCTTTTCGCGCGGCCTCGATCGCTTGGCGGGCCAGGGCGACCAGCTCATCCCGCATCTCGCAATGATGCCGGTTCCGGTAACTGACCCGGATCACGTCCAACGGGTCTTTTTCCAACAAATCTTCCATCGACTCCAAAGCCTCGTCGCCCACCTCCCCCATCATTTGATAATAAGGCACGGCCCGGCAAAGCAAGACCGCCTTCGACTCCAAGGCTTCGGATAGGCGCTTGCCTAAAGTGGGGTCGGGCGCGTCGAGCAGGACTTTCACTTCCAGATAAGGATAATCCGCCCCACTTTCGTCCGCCCGGTCGGGCAACGCGGCGATCTTCGCCTGGACCGCGTCGAGCGGAAGCGGCTCCGCGGACAAGCTGAGCAAGGGACGTAAAGGTTGATAGGGGATGAAACGAGGCGGCTCGTCGAGACGCCCCTCCCGAAGCGTCCAAAGATCCGCCCCGTGCCGATAGCCCCGCTCGCCGAACGACATCGGCAAGGCGCTCCCCGGATAGCGCATCCGCTCGCTCCCGCCAATCCGTTGGCGTTTATGGATATGGCCCACGATAGCCATCGTCACGGCGTCGGCCAACGCCCCCATGTTCACCATCTCCGAACCGCCTACGATCAGCCGTTCCGAAGGCTCCTCCGCGATCTCCGCGCCAGTCGCGTAGAGGTGCGCCAGCAGGATCAACGCCTCGCCGGGCCGCCGCGCTTGGTTCGCGAAGGCCACCAACGAGCGGATAAACCCCACCGTGCCTTCCCCGTAATCCAGCCCCCGGTTGAAATCGCCGTCCCGCAAATAAGGGACCGCCATGACCCACGCCCGCTCGTCGTCCGCACGCCCAACGACCGGGATCAACAGGTCGGAGAAATCGGGCGACCCATCAGACAACCGACGGACCAATCCCCGCACCTGCACGCCTTGACGGCCAAGCATCCTCCGAGGGGCTTCCAAGCGGGCCGCTGAGTCGTGGTTGCCGGCGATAATCACCACCGGAAGGCCCGGGCAAACAACGCCCGTCACCCGTTCGAGGAAATCAAAATAAAGCTTCTGCGCCGCGGCCGAAGGGTTGCTGTTGTCGAACACGTCGCCCGCCACCAGCAGCGCGTCAGGCCGTTCCCGCTCAACGACTTCCAGGAGCCAAGCCAAGAAATGCGCGTGCTCCGCCTGCCGGTCGAAGCCTTTAAAGACATTGCCCAAATGCCAATCGCTTGTCGCCAATAATCGAATCATCTCTTTCTGATACTTTTTTTCGTGTGACTACCTGCGCGAAGGTAAAGATTTCACTCTGAAATGTCGTCGCGCGCACACGAAACGACGCTTGAGCGCTAGAAAACCCATTTTGAGCTCAAAATCCCACGCCAGAGACTCTGGAAACCCATTTTGAGCTCAAAATCTAATGCCAGAGACTCTGGCAAGATATTTTGTTCACAAAACTTAACGCCAGAGACTCTGGGAACCCATTTTGAGCTCAAAATCTAACGCCAGAGACTCTGGCAAGATATTCCGTTCACAAAACTTAACG
>CASFXH010000077.1 GCA_949298575.1 uncultured Parabacteroides sp. | reverse complement strand
CTGGGTAACCGATCGTGAAATAGAAGCCGTCGGCGATGGGCTGGTCCAGGTCGTGATCGTAGACGACATAGAAACCATTATCGGTGAAGATCTTCTTCAGCTTCGCGGCGCGCCGGCCATATTCCTTGATCTCGGAAACGAAATCGAACGTCCCGTCGGCCGCGGCCTTGAACATCGCCGCCAAGGCGTATTGCGCGGAGTGGCTCGTACCCGAGGAAAGGGCGTAGAGGACGCGGTGAATATAGACCGTCCCGAAAGTGCCTCCGCCGTAGCGTTGGGCGCGATGGTAGAGCTTGTCGGAGATGGCCGTGACGCCGATGCGTTGTCCGGCGTAGCTGAACGCTTTTGAGCCGGAGATCTGGAGCACGTAGTTGTCCGTGTAGCGCGCTACGGTCGCTTGATAGGGGGGCTCGAACGGGTGGCCGAGATCTTTTCGGAAATCCATCGCGAAGTAGGCCAGGTCTTCGATGACGATCGTGTCATAACGGTTGGCCATTTCGCCAATGATTTGGAGCTCTTCCTCTGTCAGGCAGAACCACGCGGGGTTGTTGGGGTTAGAGTAAACCATGGCGGCGATATTTCCTTTCGAGAGATAAGACTCGAGGATCGCCCGCAATTTCTCGCCCCGATAATCATAGACGTCGAACGAGGCGTATTGGTAGCCCATCACCTTGATCTGTTGCTTCTGGACCGGGAAGCCGGGGTCGATGAAAAGGATCGTGTCGCGCCGCGGGTCGCATTGGCCACACGTGAGGAACGAGGCGTAAGTGCCTTGCATGGAGCCGGTCACCGGGACGCAGCATTCCGCCGGGATATCGATGTCGATAAAAGCCTTGATGAAGCGAGAGGCTTGTTCCTTCACTTCCGGGATGCCGTTGATGTTGGGGTAGATGGAGGCGATCCCCTCGCGTAGCGCCTGGATCTCGGCCTCGACACCGACTCGTGCGGGCTTCAAGCCGGGCACGCCCATTTCCATGTGTATGAATTCCGTTTTCGTCAGTTCTTCCAACTGGTTGGAGATGGCGACAACCTCGCGGATCGTCGCTTGTCCGAAGTCCGGAAGGCCATAGCTCTCGATGACGCTCCGGGCGGTCTGATAATCTACTGGTGTATTTTTCATTTCTTTTGATATTGTTCGGGCAAATATACGCGAGAACGGTGGAATAAGCGAATAAAAAAGATTTTACCTTAATCCTTTTTTATACGTTGACGCTTATAGCGATCTCATGCCTTTTATATGTGTCCGGCTGATAATTCTTTGTAAACGATCGTTGAAATGCCGGCGATGATCTTTTCTGTCTCCTGAAAACTGAGTTTTGAATGCTTCACCAATGCGACGATTGTATATCTTCTCCCATTTGGAAGCAGGATGAAGCCCGCGTCGTTGATGGCGATCCATTCACCCCGCTCGTTCTGGTCGGAAGTGCCGGTCTTGTGGCCGATGCGGGCTTGGGTGTCTCGCAAAGGAGCGGGGAGGCGCTCTTGTCCGGTTTGGCAACCGAGCAAAGTCTCGCGGATGAAATTCGTATACATGGTGTCGATGGGCAACGCGCCGTCCGCGAGCCGGTCCATGAGGCTGGCTACCGCTAGGGGCGTACTCCAATTATCGTAGCACTTCGTGAGCGAACGGTGCATCTCGTCTTCGGTGGCGGTGAGGGCGAAGCTGTCTACGCCTAAGGAACGGATGTATTGGTCTGCGACATTCGGGCCTCCAATGATTTTGAATAAGATGTCGCAAGCGTTGTTGTCGCTCTGTTGGAGGGTATAAGTCAGGAGTTCGCCTACGGAAAGGGATATATTTCCTTCGGGATATTTGTCGCGCAGCGGACTATATGTGTTGGGTAGCAGGTCTTCCTTCTCGATTCGGATGGGTGTGGAGAGCGACAGGTCATTTTGCTCCAAATAATGGGCGACGGCCAGGGCTTGGTGGTATTTCATCACGCTCATCAGGGGATAACGCTCGTCGTTGTGGAAAGTCAGCGTGTCCTTCCCGTCGATGATGATCGCCACGCCGACTTCCGCATCCGCTTCCTGAAGGACTTGCCGGATCTGGTTGGCCATTGGATGCTCTGCCTTCACAAACCAACCGACCAATAAGAATAGGGAAAAGAAAAGAAATCTCATATTGCGTCACGTTTTTGAATCCTATAAATGCCGCGAAAATATCCATATTCTATCGGATAAGTCTAGATAGGTGGAGATTTTTCCTTAAGTTTGCCTTCCCAAACAATATTATATATATAGGTATATGAGAAAAGCAAGCAGAGAAATGCCCGCCGACTGGGCGTTGGAGATCATGCGCAAGGCGCCGTATATCACCGTGAGTTTCACCCGCCCGGATGGCACGGCGTATGGCCTGCCTCTCTCATTGGCGAGCGCCGACGGGCAAACGTGGTACTTCCATTGCGCTTTGGAGGGGGAGAAGATCGACGCTCTTGCCGCCCATCCGGAAGTGTGCCTCTCGGCCGTGACGAAATGCGCGCCGACGGTCGGTCCCAAGGACGGCTCGTTCACCCTTCAATACCGCTCGGCCATCGCCTTCGGGCGCGCGGAACTGGTGACGGACGATGAGGAGAAAATCGAGGCGCTCCGCCTTATCAGCCAGCGCTTCCTGCCCCAGCACATGGACGCTTTCGACGACGCCATTCGCCGGAGCTTGAGCCGCACCGCCGTGGTCCGCGTGACGTTGAGCGGGGCGCCGACGGGGAAGCGGAAGGAGTATGACAAGGATGGGGAGGAGATGAAGCATGGGCGGATGGAGTGAAATAGTGGATTATTGCTAATTTTGTTTCATCAATCTAAGGAAAGTAATTATGGATACCATTCAATTGAACATCAATAAGCAACAATTTTATGGATTGCTTCAGGCGATGAGCGAGCAGGATCGTCTGGAAATATTCGAGCGTTTGCGCGAATCTCTTTTTGTGGGCCGCTTTGACCGTTTGTTAAAGGCCGCTCGCACGGATGAGTTGAGTATGGAAGATATTACCCGTGAGGTGGAGGCCGTAAGGCAGGAGCGTTATGAAGAGCGGAAATCATGACTCATGGCGGGTGGTCATTGATACGAATATCTGGATTTCATTCTTGATAGGAAAACGATTGGCCGGTTTGCACAAGCATATTCATAGTGGGCTGATAACGATCATTATCAGCAATATCCAACTGCGCGAATTGGTTGACGTGTTGAATCGTCCACGTATACAGAAATACATCTCGACGGAATTGGCGGAGGAATTTCTCGATTTGCTTTGCGAGGTGGCCGTATTTGTCGAGCCTCAGCGGGGTGCGCCGCTTTGTCGAGATCCCAAAGATGATTATTTGCTTTATACGGCACTCGTGGCGAAAGCCGATTATTTAATCAGTGGAGATAATGATTTGCTTTCGCTTAGCCAAATCGGTTCAACACGTATCATCTCTTTTACGGATTTTGAAATCATTATGAATTCATAAGATGTGGGCGATAGGAGGCTCCCTCAAAACCCATACCGCACCATCAACCGCAAGTCCCATTGGTCGCTATCGACCAGGTAATCGTACACGGAATAATTCTCCTCCGGGAAATCCATCCACCGGTCGTAGTAGGTGAAGCGGTGGAACCAGTTCATCGCGAGCGAGGCCGACAGCCGTTGCCAAAGGCGGCAATCGAAGCGGAATTCGAGGTGGTTGAACAGCGCCCGCGACACGTCGCCCTGCACGTTGCCCGGCTTCTCGGTGGGGCGCTCCAGCCATTCTTCCTCCGAGGTATATCCGCTCCAACTGTAAAGCTGGTAAAATTGGTTGGCGACGGACAGGGTGAGGCGGCCGCCATCGAACGCGCATTGGGCGCCGCCCTTGAGGGAAAAGCCTGAAGCCCAGTTGTAACATCTGTGATAATAACGGTAAAAGTCGCTCAACACGCCGCCCAGCAGCACCCCGTTCACGTGGGCGTAGGCGTCGAGCGCGAACCGGGGCGTGGCGGCGTAGCGGAGCATCGCGCCAACTCCGGCGGAGGCGGGTGTCCCCAATTTGTAGGGAACGTGGCACGGCTTGTAAGGCCCTTCCGCCGCCCCGGGGCTGATCGTGTCGGAATCGAAATAATCGAAATGCTGGTACAGGCCGATCGACAGGTCGCAGGCCTGCGAGTCGACCAGCTGGCGAGATAATAAGCGGCCGACGATCTCGATCCGGCTCAACACGGGTTGCGTCGGCATCACGTCCAGGTCCATCAGGAGGGTGAAATAGTCGTAGGGCACGCGGGTGTCGCCGCCGAAGCGGTCGCCATATTCCACGCCGAGGCGGGCGGTGGCCCCGACTTTCACCCGGTTGTCCGCGTCGTGAAACATCAGCGCCCGCGCGCCCAGCGACAAGTCGACGCTGAGGGGCGGGTGCCCGAAATGCCGCCCCGGGGTGGCGCGCCGTTTCCAAGCGTCGCCGGTGACGATCCGCGTCAGGCTACGGATGGGCGACAGGGCGAACACGGCCAGCTCGCGCCCGAAGCGCTCCGCCCCGGAGGAACGGTCGTCGAGCAGCAGGTCGGACGCGCGATACAGCACCTCGCCGATGGCGGCACCCCCGATCGGCGTGGCGATGATGTCGTTGGTCGAGGGGTACTCGCGCTCCATGAACAACTCCCACATCGCGCTCCCGCCGATGGCGAAAAGCTCCGATTGCCAGAAGTTGTACCCGTTGGAGCGGCCGGCGTTGTAGAAGAGCGAGCCGTTGTAGGGATGGGCGAACATGTTGGTGCTCAGGTGGTCGTTGTCCCACTCGAAGCCGTGCTTGAAATTCTCCTTGATGGTCTGGAAAGAGATGTAGGCGAAATGCCCCTTCTTCACGTAGCGGTCGAACGCCCAGAGGCCGATGTTGAAACCGAACGTCTCGGCGGCGGCCCGCCAGAACGCTTTCTTCTCCAGCCGCGCCACGTCGGCACTGTCCGCTGGCATTGGGTCGAAAATAAGGTGCCGCCTCGCGATCGCGTCCGCCGGGGTTTGGGCGGCGAGGCAAAAGGGCCACAAAAGCAATATCCACAAGAATCTCATCCTTCTCACGATTTAAAAGGCCGCGCGTCATGTGGCGGCGAAGTTCGTTCTTGCGTTAAGACGAGGGGGGCGGGGTTTTCCCCTATTGGTGGCGAATGAATATCGTTTTTTTATGCCGCCGTCCAGCGGGACAACGCTTAATCTGGTCAAGAAGCATCGTCGTCGTCGACGACAACGCTTAATCTGGCCAAGAGGCATTGTCGTCGACGATGACAGGGCTTAATCTGGCCAAGAGGCATTGTCGTCGACGACGACAGGGCTTAATCTGGCCAAGAGGCATTGTCGTCGACGACGACAGGGCTTAATCTGGCCAAGAGGCATTGTCGTCGATTTTTTTACTGAAAATGTGGCGTTTTAGATGGAAAAAAATTATCTTTGTGCCAAACCTATTTCAAAATTGAAAACAAATGAAAAAGATTTCGACCATTAATTTGACTCGCCTCCACACGGAGGAAGATTTCGGTTTCCAAAAACTCGTGATCGCGGAGATCAGTAAATTGCCGACAAGCGATTCCGGCGAGCCGGATGACGGGGGGTCGCCGGGGACGGTCAGTCTGCTCAGTGAGGGAAGCTCGCCCGCGCTCGACAACGCCGTCGGGGACTTCCAGGAAAAATTCGAGGCGTTCGACGGGGCCTTGAAGGACAGCGCGAGCGTCCCCTCGGCGACCGTCGCTTCGCAAGCCGACGACGCCCGCGACAGCTCGTGGCGCGGGGCCAAGAATTACCTGGACGCCATGGGCGCGCATCCCGACGCCGACCTCGCGGCGACGGCGAAGGAGCTGGAGAAGCTCTTCGACAAGTATGGCGACCCGACGCAACTTTCGCAAGTCGAGGAAAGCGGTATCATTCACAACCTCTTGCAAGACATCGAGGCCTATCCCGCCGAGAAGCGGACGGCGGCCGGCTTCGACCCCTGGAGCGCCGATATGGCCGCGAAGGAGGAGGCTTTCCTCGAGGCCGTCAAGGCGCGCAACGAGGAGGAGGGGGCTCGCGTGACGGGCATCGTGAAGGCCACCCGGCTGGAGTCGGACGCCGCCTATCGCCAGCTGGTCGACACGGTGAACGCCCTCGTCACCCTCAATGGCGACGCGCCCTACCTCAGCTTCATCACCTCCGTGAACGCCCTCATCGACCGCCAGAAAGCCATCCTCAAGGCCCGCCAGACCAAGGCGGATAAGAAGAAAGAGGAGGACTCGACGGAGGCGGCGAAGGGCAAATGAGCCCCCCGTTCGGGGAAAAGAGATCGGGCGCGCTTTCCATGGCGGGAGGCGCGCCCGTTTTTTTCGCTTCATGGTCTTGGGGGGAAGAGGAGAGAGACCCTTGGCGGGCAGGATGCTTGGCATGTTCGGATAAACAAATGAGCATAATAGATAGGTTAGGATAAGAAAAATCATCCGCCGGTCTTGGGTCTCTCCTTTTTTCCTAATTCTTATTCCTCGCGGCCGCCGCCGAGGGCTTGATACAGGTTGACGAAGCTCTGGAGCTCGGCGAAGCGGTTGGCTACTCGCGACAGCTCGGCGCTCAGCAAGGTTTGCCGGGCGGTAAGTACCTCCAGATAGGTATTCGTGCCGTAGTCCATCTTCAATGCCGTGCTCCGCTCGGCCCGGCGCAGGGCCTCAACCTGGCTATCTAATAGCGAGGCCTTCTCGCGGCTGCTCTGGTAGGCCGTCAGGGCGTCGTTCACCTCCGTGCCGGCGTTGAGCAAGGTTTGCTGGAAGCCGAGCCGGGCTTCCTCTTGCTGGGCCTTGGCTATCTTGAGGTTGGCGATGTTCTGCCCGCGGTTGAAGAGCGGCTGCGTCAGCGAGCCGAGGGCGGAGACAAGGAATTTGCCGGGATTGATAATCAGCGAGCCGGCGCTATTGGTCCAACCTGCGCTCCCGCTCAGCGTGATGTTCGGATAGAAGTTGGAGCGGGCTTGGTTCGTGGCGTAGAAGGCCGCCTCTAATGAGCGCTCGGCCGAACGGACGTCGGGACGGTTCGCCAGCAGGCGGAGCGGGATGCCCACGGAGAAATCCTCCGGCGGCGTTTGCCCGGACAGTTCGCCCCGCTCGTAGCGCCGCGGCGTCTCGGCCAGGAGGAGGGCCATGCTGTTCTCCACCTGATTGATTTGCTCCTTCAAGTCGACAACGGAGGTTTGGACGCTGTAGTGGGTCGCTTCCATCTGCGCCACGCCCGACTCGTCGTACAATCCCGCGTCCATCAAGGCACGGGCGGAGGCAACGGTCTCCCGCCACGCCTCGGCCGTGCGCTCCGACAAGGCGAGCTGCTCGTCGAGCATCAATAAGGTGTAATACGTATTGGCGACGCTGGCGATGAGCTGCACGCGGACGGCCTGCTGATAGTCGCGGCTCTGGGCGTAGAGCGCTCGCGCCTGCTTCTTCGCGTTGCGCATCCGTCCGAAGATATCCAGCTCCCAACTGGCCGTGACGGGCACGGAGTAGGTCCATGTGGCCTTCGCGCCATCGAAGCTACTCATGCCTCCCTGGGGAGAAAGGGCGAAGGAAGGCAGGAAGGCGAGCTTCGCGGAGAGCAATGTGGCCTCCGCCTCCTCTACGCGGAGCTGGGCGGAGCGATAATCCGTGTTGTTCTCCAAGGCCTGTTCGATGTATGTCCGCAGATGGGGGTCGGTGAAAATCGCGCGCCACTCGGTGTCGCCCAGGCTTGCCGTGTCGCCGGCCGTAGCGATTCCCTCGCCGTAAAGGTTCTCGGGGACGGACCCGGCGGGCGTGTAGTTGGTGTAGATGCCACAGCCGCTCAACAGAGCGGTCGTGGCGGTTAATAGAATGATATGTCGTTTCATTATATATATGCTTTAGTTGTTATCTTTATTCAAGGCCTTTCTTTCCTCGGCGTTTCGGGCCATCTCATGCTGAATTTGCTGGTTCGCCTCGACCATCATCGGCTTGTGCAGTTTCTCCTGCAAATATTCGAAGACGATGTAGAACACCGGCGTGACGAAGAGCAGCGCGAGCGTGCCCACCAGCAATCCGCCGATAACGCCCGTGGCCAACGAGCCGTTGCCGTTCGCCCCCGCCCCGCTGGAGAACATCAGCGGAAGCATACCGAAAATCATCGTCAGGACCGTCATCAGGATAGGCCGCAAGCGGGCTTGCGCCGCGTTGTAGGCCGACTCGATAATGCCCATGCCCCGGCGGCGACGCTCCACGGCGTACTCCGTAATCAGGATGGCCGTCTTCGCCAGCAGGCCGATGAGCATGATCATACCGGTCTGCAGGTAGATGTTGTTCTCCAACCCGAAGAAACGGGCGAAGAGGAACGAGCCCATCAATCCGAAGGGCACGGAAAGGATGACCGCCAGCGGAATCAGGAAGCTCTCGTAGAGGCAAACCATGATGAGGAATACCAGCACGATACAGATGGCGTAGACGAACACTGTTTGCGCGCCGCCACTGGCAGCTTCCTCGCGCGCCATGCCGCCGTACTCGTAGCCGTAACCCGTAGGCAGTACCTGCCCGGCCACTTCGCGGATGGCCTGTTGCGCCTGTCCGGAGGAATAGCCCTCGGCAGGGTTGACGTTTACCTGGATGGAGCTGTACAGATTGAAACGGTTGGCCACCTCGGGACCCATGACGTCCTTCAAGGAGACGAACTGGCTGATGGGGGCCATCTCCTCGCCGTTCCGCACGAACATATTGTTCAAGGCGTGCTGGTCCAAGCGGTATTCGGGCGAAGCCTGCAGCATCACGCGATAGACCTTACCGAACTGATTGTAATTCGAGACGTACGAGCCACCGCAATAGGTGCCAAGGGCGCTCAGCACATCTGTTGGGGATATACCTGCCCGCTTGCACTTGGCTGCATCCACTTCGACCGCTATCTGCGGGTAATTC
>CASFXH010000076.1 GCA_949298575.1 uncultured Parabacteroides sp. | reverse complement strand
CGCCGTATGCCGAACGGCACGTACGGTGGTGTGAGAGGTCGGTAAATACGAAAGTAGGAGATAAATGCCTATGATTAGTATTTACCTCCTACTCGATTGTCGACATGCGTAAACATTTCGATCGTTTTGCTATTTAAGAAATCATAGCTACTTTTGTTCCTCAAAGGATTGACTGTAGAGAAAATCTAAAAAAGAGGAAAATTGAGAATGATGCGAAATCGAAAGGAGGACGAGATCGTTTTGCTGCTGCGTGATCCGAAAACAATGCGGGAAGGCTTTTCCCGGATTGTCAATTTGTATGCGGAGAGATTGTATTGGCAGATACGAAAGATGGTGTTGAATCATGATGACGCGAATGACCTTCTTCAGAATACATTTATGAAGGCGTGGACGAACATAGACCTGTTTCGGGGGGACGCGAAAATCTCGACATGGCTCTATAAGATCGCCTTGAATGAATGCCTTACTTTCCTGAAGAAACAGAGGGCCATAAATCAGGTTTCTATTGATGATACGGATCTGTTCTTGGCGAATCGGTTGAAAGACGATGCTTATTTTGACGGCGATGAGTTGCAGATGAATTTGCAGAAAGCGATACTGACCCTCCCCGAGAAACAGCGGATCGTTTTTTTGATGAAATATTACGAGGACTTGAAATATGAAGAGATCTCGGAAATCTTGGGGACGTCGGTCGGAGCGTTAAAAGCGTCATACCATCATGCGGTAAAACGAATAGAGGAATATTTAATGCGAAAGCTTTAAACCTTTAAAGCGAAAAAATGTCAAACAAGCGATGCAAGAAATGAATTTATGAAGAAGGAAGAAGAACATGGCCTGGAGCGACTGAAAGGAGATAATCCTTTTAAGGTGCCTGAGAACTACTTCTCGGATCTGACAGAGCGGATCATGGATCAGCTGCCGGAGCGCGAATATAAGGAGGAGGAGCCTGTCTCTTTGTGGGATCGGTTAAAGCCTTGGCTGTATTTAGCTGCCGTATTCGTGGGACTGGGGCTTTTCTTTGAGGCTATTATGGAGAGCACGCGGGATCCTGAGGCGGGATTGTCCGATTCTCTTTTGGTTCAGACGGAAGTGCGGGAAGATTCTTTTTTCATCTCGCCGGAGGATGAAGACTATTATGATTATTTGGAAGACCAATACACTGAAATTCTATTCTCAGAAGAGATGTCTTTGTATGCGGAATAAAAAAACAGTAAAAAAAGAATAAAAATAGGGTGATGATGTATAGGGATAAAATTATTGTTACTATATTTGCAGCGGTTTCAGTTTTACTGACACTCGATGCGGGAGCGCAAGAGGCTAGACGATTTGATCGGGTAGCTTTTGAGGCAAAAAGAAATGCTTACATTACGGCTGAGGTTGGCCTAACTCCTGAGGAAGCGGCGGAGTTTATTCCTTTGTATGATGAATTCCGAAATAAAAAGATGCAAATCGGGAAAGAGGCGCGAAAGTTGGAGCGTTCTTTAGGTGATCAACCCACGGATGCGGATTATAAGGAAGTTTTAAATGCGACTGTTGATGTCCGTATAAGGGAAGCCGAATTGGAAAAAGAGTACTTAAGCAAGTTCTTGAAAGTGCTGCCGGCTGAGAAGGTTTATAAATATAAGAAAGCGGAGGTTCGATTTACTCGTGATTTCATGAAAGATAATCGACCACATAAAAAAGGAAAAGACAAGAGTTAAGAATATAGATATTATCATTATTTGTGTTTTTTGTTTAGATTTAGTTTTGGCGTTTAAGTTAAGGGAGGGGTGGCGACGTGAGTCGGTTCCCCTTTTGTTTTTATAACCCTTTCTGTTTTGCTTCTTCCCATAGTTGATCCATTTCTTCAAGTGACATATCTTTCAAGGAACGACCTTGGCTAAGGGTATGTGCTTCCACGTAATTAAAACGGCGGATAAACTTTTGGTTAGTCCTTTCAAGGGCATTATCAGGATTGATTTTGTATAATCGGGCCGCATTGATAAGACTGAAGAACAAATCACCGAATTCCGCTTCTATTTGGTCGGGATTCATTTTATCGATTTCTTGTTTCAGTTCATTAAATTCTTCCTGCACTTTGTCCCAGACTTGTTCTCGTTTTTCCCAGTCAAAACCGACATTGCGGGCTTTATCTTGGATTCGATGCGCTTTGATTAACGCGGGTAACGAGTTAGGGACACCCGCTAGGACTGTTTTGTTTCCTCCCTTTTCTTTCAGTTTAAGCTGTTCCCAATTCTGTTCTACTTTTTGGGCCGTATTGGCATCGGCTTGGCCAAAAACATGTGGATGGCGATAAATTAATTTATCACACAGGCTGTCACATACGGCTTTAATATCAAAAGCGCTTTTCTCTTCGCCGATTTTCGCGTAGAACACGACATGAAGCAATAAGTCGCCTAACTCTTTCTTTATGTCGTTATTGTCTTCTCGCATGAGCGCGTCGCAAAGCTCGTAAGTCTCTTCAATCGTGTTTGTTCGCAAGCTTTCATTGGTTTGTTTCTTATCCCAAGGGCATTTGGCTCTTAATTCATCCATAATGTCCAGAAGCTTTCCGAACGCTTCCATCTTTTCTTCTTTTGTTGCCATAATTTTTTTGTTTTATAAAAGGGCGAAGGGTGTGCCTTCAGTTGAAGAAACCGGAGACACACCCTTTCCCTGGGTTTACTTTGTCTGTTTATTGATCTTTAAATTTCTTCAATCCACCTTGGAGGAATTGCACGTATTTCGTGACGTCTTCGTCGTACGCGTAAGATGGAGCTAATGGCTTCCCGTCGTTGTCCAAGAGCACATAGAAGGGTTGAGCGTTCGCGCCAAACTTGCTTCTTTGCAGGTAGCTCCATTTGTCTCCAATGGTTCTCAGCTTACGGGTCCGACCGTTTTCCTCAATTTCTAAAGTTTGTGGCAATTTGGTCTTATCGTCCACCATTAGGGTGATTAAGACGTAATCATTTTCCAAGATTTGTTTTACGCTTGGATCAGTCCAGACAGACGCTTCCATCTTTCGGCAATTCACGCATCCATAGCCTGAGAAGTCGATTATGACAGGTTTATTATGCGCTTTCGCGTAGGCCATACCTGATTCATAATCATCGAAGGCGGCATGGACTTCGTTGTCATAAAGATTGAAATCTTGTGTATAGAGTGGTGGCGCAAAGGCGCTGATCGCTTTAAGTGGCGCGCCCCATAAGCCGGGTATCATATAGATAGAAAACGCGAAAGAGATAATGGCCAAAAACAGTCTCGGCACGGAGACGTAAGGCACATCACTGTCGTGACTGAACTTGATCTTCCCTAATAAATAGAATCCTAGCAAAGCGAAAATGACGATCCACAGGACGATAAAGACTTCTCGATCCAATAAGCGCCAACCGTAAGCCAAATCCGCGACAGACAGGAATTTCAAAGCCAACGCTAATTCCAGGAAGCCTAAAACGACCTTGACGGCATTTAACCATCCTCCCGACTTCGGCATGTTTTGCAACATATTCGGGAAGATCGCGAAAAGACTGAACGGAATGGAAAGCGCCAAGGCAAATCCGAACATACCAATCGCAGGACCGACAGCTGTTCCCATTGTAGCCGCTTGAACAAGCAAAGTTCCGATAATCGGGCCTGTGCATGAGAAAGAGACCAAGACGAGGGTAAATGCCATAAAGAAAATGCTGATAAGTCCCGTTGTCGAATCGGCTTTGCTGTCCAGCTTATTGGTCCACGAAGCGGGCAAGACTAACTCGAATGCCCCAAAGAAAGAAATGGCGAAGACCACTAACAACAAGAAGAAGATGATATTGAAAATGGCATTCGTCGAGAGGTCGTTAAGGGCGCTCGCTCCAAATATACCGGTGATCAATAAGCCTAAGACCAGATAAATGACGATAATGGCCGCGCCATAAGTCATCGCGTCGCGAATCGCTTTTTTCCGGTCTTTGGTCCGTTTCAGGAAGAAACTGACGGTCATCGGAATCATCGGCCAGACACAAGGTGTCACCAGGGCGATCAAACCACCCAAGAAGCCTGCGATAAAGATGAACAACCAGTTGGTATCGGTCGCGGAAAGGGTCGTGTCACCAAACGCTTTTAAGTCATCGATCACGGGAGTCCAGAGTTCTTGCTGATTGGTCAGTTGGCCAATCGCTACGGGAGTGGCTGTCGGAGAAGAGCTTTCAGCTGGAGAGGGTTCGTTTCCTTGAGCCTTCGTTCCTGAATCAGAATCTGCTGCCGTTGGGGTATCATTGGGGCTCGTTGCCGTGGTGCTGGTTGATGACGCGTTGAGTGTAATAGAGGATTTGTCGAATGAGAAATTGTAATTATCCGGCGGCAAGCAAGTTTCATCGTTGCAAGCCATAAATTCGACATAACCCTCGGCCTTGAAGCTTTCCAGATCGTTTACTTTTATCTTTTGGGTGAAGCTGACAGAGCCAGCGAACCAACGTAATTCCATTTGGAATTGCTCATCGAAAACAACCGTTGGTTGGGCTGATGCCGTAGCTTTACCCACTAATTCCGCGCCATTTAAGGTCTCGAAATTGAAGGAGGTCGATACGGGGCCACCTTCCGGAAGCTCCATATCGTATAGATGCCACCCCTGATCGAGCGTAGCGGTAAACACGATTTCTTTGTCCGCCGATCCGTTGTTGTCGTTAAGCGCGACATTCCAAGTGACCGGTGTTAAGATTTGCGCCTGCGCCAGGAACGTGAGCAGGGCTAAGAAGATTGTACTAATGAACTTTTTCATAAATGAGTTGTCTTATTTCGTTAAAGAGATGAATTTATCGGGTATATGGGTTTCGAAGCGCATTTCCTCTCCTGTTGTCGGATGGATAAAGCAGAGCTTGCGGGCGTGGAGCATCAAACGGCCTGTCGGATTGGTTTCCGCTCCATATTTAAAGTCGCCCGCGATGGGAAGTCCGACCGATTGGAGCTGTGCCCGGATTTGGTTCTTGCGACCGGTTTCCAAGTCTAATTCCAAAAGCGAATACGCGTTGTTGGTTTTCAGAAGCCTATAGCGTGTGATCGCTTCTTTACCTTCCGTGCCTACGGGTACGACATACACTTGCATTTTCTTGTTCTCTACCAAGTTTGAGATGAGCAAGTCCGTGTCTTTTTGAGGACGGCCTTCTACGACGGCGACATAGCTTCGTTGTGTGATCATCTCGCTCCAATTGTCTTGCATTGCTCTTTTGACCGACTCCTTTTTGGCGAACATCATCAATCCGGAAGTTTCGCGGTCCAAGCGGTGGAGGATAAATATCTTATTTTGCGGATCAATCTTTTTTAAGTAATTACCTAGAATATGATAAGCCGTGCGTTCTTTTTCTCTTTGGGTAGCGACAGAGAGCAGGCCTTCTCGTTTGTTGATGACGATTAAGTCGTCGTCTTCCCAGATAATGTTCAATAGTGGATTGCTGAATGGCGCTTTCGTACGTTCAAAACAGATCCGGACCGTATCGCCTGGCGTTACGGGCGTGTCAAATTGTCGAACCGTTTTGTCGTTCACCTGGATTTGTCCATGGCTAAGCAATGATTTGATCGAAGTCCGACTTTGTTCCTTGAGGGTTTCCAATAGGAAAGCCAATAGCGTGTTGGATGTCTTGACGTGTATATCTCTTCCGCGAGAAGTGTTTTGTGGCGCGCGATATGGCCGCCTTTCACCAAATGTTTTACCCATATTTTATCGATTACGCTTGAATTGCGCGAAGATACGGGCATTCTTCCTAAAACCCATGAGCTTTATGGGTGATTTTTTATATTTTCGCGGTGGTTTAAAACAAAAAGAGCATGGAAATCGCAAGCAAGTACAATCCCGCTGACGTGGAGGGAAAATGGTATCAATATTGGTTGGACCATAAACTGTTCAGTTCCAAACCGGATGGGCGCGAGCCTTATACTGTCGTCATCCCGCCTCCTAACGTGACGGGAGTGCTTCACATGGGACACATGTTGAATAATACGATTCAAGATATTTTGGTGCGTCGCGCACGGATGTTGGGCAAGAACGCCTGTTGGGTGCCGGGTACCGATCATGCGTCGATCGCGACCGAGGCGAAAGTCGTGAATAAATTGGCGAAGGAAGGTGTTAAAAAGACTGACCTGACGCGTGAGGAATTCTTGAAGCACGCATGGGCTTGGACGGAAGAGCATGGAGGCATTATTTTGAAACAGCTTCGCAAGTTGGGCGCTTCTTGCGATTGGGATCGGACCGCTTTCACGATGGATGAGGCCCGGAGCCGGAGCGTGATCAAAGTCTTTGTGGACCTCTATAATAAAGGATTGATCTATCGGGGCGTGCGCATGGTGAACTGGGATCCGAAAGCGTTGACCGCCCTTTCCGATGAGGAAGTGGTCTATAAGGAAGAGCATAGTAAACTTTATTATTTACGGTATAAGGTCGAAGGTGACGCGGAAGGGCGTTACGCGGTGGTGGCCACGACTCGTCCGGAAACGATCATGGGGGATACGGCGATGTGTATCAATCCGAATGATCCGAAAAACGCTTGGTTGAAAGGTAAGAGCGTGGTCGTTCCTTTGGTGAATCGGGTGATTCCGGTGATCGAGGATGATTATGTGGATATCGAGTTCGGTACGGGTTGCTTGAAAGTGACGCCGGCGCACGACGTGAACGACTATATGTTGGGCGAGAAATACCATTTGCCTTCCATTGATATCTTTAATGATGATGGGACGCTCTCGGAAGCGGCCGGAATGTATGTCGGTATGGATCGTTTCGCCGTTCGCGAGCGAATCGAGAAGGATTTGGAAGCGGCTGGCTTGATGGAAAAGGTCGAGGCTTATACGAATAAGGTCGGTTTCTCGGAACGTACCAATGTCCCGATTGAGCCGAAATTGTCCATGCAATGGTTCTTGAAGATGAAGCATTTCGCGGACATGGCCTTACCGCCTGTCATGAATGATGAATTGAGGTTCTATCCGGCGAAATATAAGAATACGTATAAGAATTGGTTGGAGAATATTAAGGATTGGTGCATCAGCCGTCAACTTTGGTGGGGACATCGGATACCGGCTTATTATTTGCCGGAAGGTGGCTACGTCGTGGCGGAAACTCCGGAAGAGGCATTGAAGTTGGCGAAAGAAAAGACCAACGCGCCTTTGAACATCGAGGATTTGCGCCAAGATGAAGATTGCTTGGATACTTGGTTCTCTTCATGGTTGTGGCCCATCTCTCTTTTCGATGGCATTAACAATCCGGGAAATGAGGAGATCAAATATTATTATCCTACGAGCGATCTGGTGACCGGACCGGATATTATTTTCTTCTGGGTGGCCCGGATGATCATGGCTGGGTATGAGTATATGGGCGATATGCCGTTCAAGAATGTCTATTTTACGGGAATCGTTCGCGACAAGATTGGCCGGAAGATGTCGAAATCGTTGGGTAACTCTCCTGATCCTTTGGAATTGATCGATAAGTATGGGGCTGATGGCGTGCGTATGGGCATGATGCTTTCCGCGCCGGCGGGTAACGATATCTTGTTTGACGATGCGCTTTGCGAGCAAGGACGCAATTTCAACAACAAGATCTGGAATGCTTTCCGTCTGGTGAAAGGATGGAACGTGGCGACGATTGAGCAACCGGAATCGGCTCGGGTCGCGACGGAATGGTTTGAGGCGAAATTGGCCGCGACCTCGGCGGAAGTGGATGACCTGTTCGGGAAATATCGCTTGAGCGAGGCCTTGATGGTGATCTATCGCTTGTTCTGGGATGAGTTCTCCAGCTGGTACCTGGAAATCATCAAGCCGGCTTATGGCCAGCCTATCGATCAGGCGACATATGATCAGACACTTCGTTTCTTTGAGGGCTTGTTGAAGTTGCTCCATCCTTTTATGCCGTTCATTACGGAAGAGCTTTGGCAACATATTTACGACCGTCGTCCGGGTGAGAGCATTATGTACAGCGCGCTTAACACGTTCCCGGAAGGGGCGTCGGAGGCGCAAGCTTCCGTTTTGCGGAATTTTGAGACGTTGAAATCGATCGTGAGTGAGATTCGTGCGATTCGCTTGCAAAAGAATATCGCGCAAAAGGAGGCTTTGAAGTTGGAGATCGTGAACACGAAGGAGGAACCCACGCGCGATGAGGCGATCTGGGGTGAGGCGATCCTCGAGAAGCTTTGCCATCTTTCCGCGATCGAACGGGTCGCTTCCAAATCGGATGGTGCCGCGGCTTTTATGGTAGGCACGACTGAATACGCCGTTCCTTTGGGTAACCTGATCAATGTCGATGAGGAACTGAAGAAATTGGAGGCTGATTTGGCTTATCAAGAAGGTTTCTTGCGGAGCGTCCTGAAGAAGCTGGGTAATGAGAAGTTTGTCAGTAAGGCGCCCGCTCATGTCATTGAGATGGAGCGCAAGAAACAGGCGGACGCGGAGACGAAGATCGCGACGTTGAAAGAGAGTATCGCGGCATTGAAGAAGTGATTTAAGAGTATAAATAACTTAATTGGGAGAATGGCGTGCCTTGAATATTTGGGGCGCGCCTTCTTTTTCTCCTCGTATTGGATTTTTGGGAAGAAACACGTTTGCTTACGCGGAAAGCGTTATATTTGTCATGATGAAATATCCCGTAGGAATACAGAGTTTCGACCAACTCATAGAGGGTGGTTTTGTCTATGTGGACAAGACCGCGTTAATCCACCAGTTGGTGACGACGGGGAAGACTTATTTCCTGAGCCGTCCCCGCCGTTTCGGCAAGAGCTTGCTGGTGTCCACCTTGAAGAATTATTTCTTGGGGCGGAAAGGGTTGTTCCAAGGGCTCGCGATCGAGCGGCTGGAAAGGGAATGGGCGGAGTATCCGGTGTTTCATATAGACTTCAATGGGGATGATTTCACTCGCCCGGGCATGTTGGAGCTGAAGATCGAAGGCATTGTCGCCCAATGGGAAGCCATATACGGTCGGAATCCTTACTCTTCGACGGTCGGCGATCGTTTCGCGTACGTTCTCCGCCAGGCGCGCCAGCGGTACGGACGTCGTTGCGTGGTGCTTGTCGATGAGTACGATAAGCCCATCCTGGACGCGTTGGACACGGGGGTGAAGACCGAGATGGACGGTCGGGAATGGCTGTTGGAAGACCGCAACCGGGAGACGTTGAAGGGGTTCTATTCCGTGTTCAAGGCGGCGGACGAGGACTTGCGTTTCGTCTTGTTGACCGGCGTGACGAAGTTCTCGCAAGTGAGCGTGTTCAGTGGTTTCAACCAGCCGATGGACATCAGCATGGACGGCCGTTACGATAGCTTGTGCGGCATCACGCAAGAGGAGCTGGAGCGTTATTTCGCCGATCCGATCGCCGCGATGGCCCGGAAACTGAAGGTGACGGAAGGGGGGATGATCGCCCGGTTGAAACGCCAATACGACGGTTATCATTTCAGTGACGAGCTGACCGACATTTATAATCCCTTCAGCCTGTTGAACGCCTTCGCGCAGCGGAAGGTGGACGATTATTGGTTCCGGAGCGGAACGCCTTCCTACTTGTTGCGC
>CASFXH010000075.1 GCA_949298575.1 uncultured Parabacteroides sp. | reverse complement strand
TTTAGGCTTGCGTCACCCGCGTCACCGTGAAGATTTTCCAGAACGGCTGATTTTAAGAATGTTACAACTGTTGAAATATCAGACTGTCAAAGTCAGGAAAAAGCTTATCTAAGCGGTAAAATGATTATTATGTTTCAGTGGAATGTCCTTTTCCTTTGATAATTTGTTTCATATGAAGGGGAAAAGTTGTTTTCATTCTACTATAAAGATAATTACATAAGGTTCCATTCTCTAATTTTCACCGCTGATTTTATAATCACCGCCGGTGATTATATAAACGTCGTCGGTGATTATATAATCAGCGTCGGTGATTAGAACATGGTTCTCGAGGCGCGAAAGAATCGTTCGGTACGTATGGAAGAATTGTCGCTTACGGGAGAAAGAATAAAATCCCTACCTTTGCGGAGATTATTTGAGAGGATTTCTATGGAGACAACGCGAAAAGGAAAAATCATCGTGGCCGGAATCGGACCGGGCGACGCGGCTGACTTGACGCCGGCGGTTTGCGACGCTATCCGCGAGAGCGATGTGGTGATTGGCTATAAATATTATTTCCAGTTTATTTCAAGCTATATGCGGCCTGACGCCCGTCGGGAAGACACCGGAATGCGGCGGGAACGTGAGCGAGCGACTCGGGCTTTCGAGTTGGCGGAGGCGGGTGAGACGGTCTGCGTCATCAGCTCGGGCGATCCGGGGATTTATGGCATGGCTCCGCTGGTGCTTGAGATGGGGCGCGAGCGGGGAAGCGAGGTCGAGATCGTGGTCTTGCCCGGCATCAGCGCGTTCCAGAAGGCGGCGGCCAAGTTGGGAGCGCCTATGGGGCATGATTTCTGTGTCATCTCCCTTTCGGACTTGATGACTCCGTGGGAACGGATCGAGCGACGGATCATTGCCGCCGCGATGGGCGATTTCGTCACGGCGATTTATAACCCTAAGAGCGAAGGCCGCTATTGGCAGCTTTATCGTTTGAAAGAGTTATTCTTGAAAGAACGGGCGCCGGAGACGCCGGTTGGTTTCGTACGCCAAGCTGGGCGCACGGAGGAGGCGGTTGAGGTGACGACCCTGGCCGATTTCGATCCGGAGCGGGTTGATATGTTTACTGTCGTTTTGATTGGCAATTCACGGACTTTCTTGGATGGAAAGAAAATGGTGACGCCGCGAGGCTATTATAATAAGGAAGAAGACGCTGACGAGAAGTTGGGGCAAGCGATCATGATCCGTAGCTTCCAGACCATTGAGCGGGAATTGCGCCAGCCAGATATTCCGCTGGATCGCAAATGGGCTTTGCTTCACGCGATCCATACGACAGCCGATTTCGAGATGGAATCTTTGCTCTGGGCTGACGAGGGGGCTGTAGCCGAGATGTATCGCCGTCTGTGTTCTGGTGAGACGCGGACGATCGTGACAGATGTGACGATGGCCGCCGCGGGCATTCGCAAAGGCGCGTTGGCCCGGTTGGGTGTGGAGGTGGAATGTTACCTCAGCGATGAACGGGTTGCCGATTTGGCGGTAAGCCAGCGCGTCACCCGTACGCAGGCGGGTATTCGCCTGGCGGTGGCTGAGCATCCGGATGCCCTTTTCGTGTTTGGCAACGCGCCCACGGCGCTGATGGAATTGTGTGCCCTCATGCGGCGAGGGCAGGCCCGTCCGGCGGGAATCATCGCGGCACCGGTCGGCTTCGTCCATGTTCAGGAAAGCAAGCATCAAGTGAAAGTCTTCCAAGGCGTGCCGAAGCTCATCATCGAGGGGCGAAAAGGCGGCAGCAATTTGGCGGCGACGCTCGTCAATGCCGTGTTGTGTTTCGACGATGCCGAACAACTCAAACCGGGTCGCGATGTCTGAACGAGCGCTTCATTTCACGGTGGTAGGCCTGAGCGACAGTCGTTCGCCTTATTGGCGTCCGGAATTGCTTGAGCGGATCGCGGCGCATCATTTCTTTTCGGGTGGGCGTCGGCATCAGGAGATCGTCTCCTCTATCTTGCCCGCCGGAAGTCAATGGATCCCGATCACGGTGCCTTTAGCGGATGTTTTCGCGCGCTATCGGTCGGTTGGTGGATCGATCTTGGTTTTCGCCTCGGGTGATCCGCTCTTCTTTGGCTTCGCCAGCACGTTGCGACGGGAGTTTCCTGAGGCGACGATCGAGGTTTTCCCTGAATTCAATTCCTTGCAACTCTTGGCGCATCGCTTGTTATTGCCTTACCAGGAGATGCGGATGGTGTCGTTGACGGGGCGGCCGTGGGATCGTTTCGACCAAGCGTTGATCGAAGGCGAGCCGATGATCGGTGTTTTGACAGACTTGAAGAAAACACCCGACCAGATCGCTCAACGGATGCGGGCGTATGGTTATATGAATTATCGCGTGTCGGTGGGCGAGGAGTTGGGGAATGAGGTGGAACGTGTGCGGACCTTCACGGTCGATGAGGCGGCCCAAGCCGTTTTTCGCCAACCGAATTGCCTGATTTTGGAGCGGACAGCCATTCGTCCTCGTCCTCTCGGCCTGCCCGACGCGTCGTTCGAATTGTTGGATGGGCGGGTAAATATGATCACCAAGATGCCTATCCGATTGGCGGCTTTGGCTCAGATGGACTTGCGGGAACGGCATTCTTTTTGGGATATCGGATTCTGCACGGGTTCGGTCTCGATTGAGGCGAAAGCGCAGTTCCCTCACCTGAAGATTACCGCTTTTGAACGGCGGGAAGTCTGCGCGGGGATTATCGAGCGGAACGCACGCCGTTGGGGCACGCCGGGCATTACGGCCGTGATGGGAGATTTCTTGGCGCAAGATCTTTCCCTTTACCCCCGTCCCGACGCGGTCTTTATCGGAGGTCATGGCGGTCGGTTGGTGGAAGTGTTGGAAGCCGTGGCTTCTCGTTTGTCGCCTGGTGGCGTGATCGTTTTCAATTCCGTAACGGAAGAAAGTAAGCAAATGTTTTTAGAAGGTCTCGCGGCCATCGGTCGTCCCCTGAAGGGCTCCGTGCGCATGATGGTCGATGCCTATAATCCTATCGAAATATGGAAAGCATAATAGCAAATAAAACCGCGATATGGGTGGTCTCGGAAGCGGGTCTTCCTTTGGCTCGGCTGTATCGGCAAGAATTGGGACAGGCGACGATTTTCGCATCCCATGAGTGGGTTGATTGTAAAAAGGTTGATTCGTTCGGTACCTTTCTGGACGCTTATTTTGGCGCGTTGGAGCGACTCGTGTTCGTTGGCGCATTGGGAATATGTGTCCGGCATTTAGCGAGTCATTTGACAGATAAATACCACGATCCGGCGGTGGTATGCGCGGATACGGCCGGTCATTACGTCGTTCCGGTCGTTTCCGGACATGTGGGGGGCGCGAATGATTTGGCTCGTCGTTTGGCGGCATTGACCGGAGGCGTGGCGGCGATCACGACCCAAAGCGATAACGAGGAGCTTTGGGCGCTCGATACGCTTACCCGGGAATGGGGCTGGAAAACCGAGGAGACACCCGCTTCGATGAACCAAAAGATTTTCCTTTTCATGAATCGGAAACCTACCGCGCTTCTTTTGGAAGTGAATGATGAGGGAACGGTTGCTTTGAAGCGTTCCTTGCCTGCTCATGTGCGCCTTTTTACGCGCTATGAGGAGATTCCTTTCGACCAATACGCGTTGTTGATCACCGTAGGACCTTGGATTCATGAGGCGCCAATCCCGACACTCGCTTACTATCCGTCCGTTTTGACGCTGGGCATGGGTTGCCGAAAAGACTGCGATCCCGAAGGTGTCTCGGAAGCGATTGATCAAGCTTTGCGGGCGAAAGGGCTGTCGCCTTTGTCGATCCGCCGGATCTCGACGATCGAGTTGAAACAAGATGAAGCCCTTTTGAAGGACTTATTGGAACGGCATCCGGATGCCGAACGAACGATTTATACCTCGGAGGTATTGAAAGATATTGAGGTACCGAATCCGTCCGAGAAAGCGCTCGAGGTGACGGGGATTCCCGGAGTGGCCGAAGCGTGCGCGTTGAAGGCGAGCGATGGTGGTCCCTTACTGCTCGAGAAGCAAAAAGGAAGTTTGCGAGCGGGGGCGCAGTTCACTTTCGCCGTAGCGATGGATCGGCGCGCTTGTCCCGGCCAGGGCTATATTAAGATCGTAGGCGCGGGACCGGGTGATCCGGAATTGATCACCGTGCGAGGTCGTCGCCTTTTGGAGGAAGCGGATCTGATCCTTTACGCAGGTAGTCTTGTGCCTCGCGAATTGACGCTTTGCGCGAAACCGGGAGCCGTTGTGCGCAGCTCGGCAGGCATGACATTGGAGGAGCAGGTCGATTTGATGAAGCGTTATTATGATCAGGGCGCTTTGGTCGTTCGTTTGCATACGGGCGATCCTTGTATCTATGGGGCGATCGAGGAGCAAATGGCGCTTTTCGATCGATACGGCATGGCTTATGACATTACGCCGGGTGTCTCCGCGTTTCAAGCGGCGGCGGCGGCGCTTCGTTCCCAATTCACCATCCCGGAAAAAGTGCAAACCATTATCTTGACTCGGGGAGAAGGGCGGACGCCTGTTCCTGAGCGAGAGCGGCTTCATCGGTTGGCCCAATCGCGCAGTACGATGTGTATTTATTTGAGTGCCGATTTGGTCGAGAAGGTGCAAGAGGAATTGCTTCAGGCTTATCCGCCGGAGACGCCGGTCGCGGTTTGCCATAAGTTGACTTGGCCGGGTGAGCGCGTCTTTAGGGGCGAGTTGAAAGATTTGACACGATTGGTCCGGGAGAATAAGGTGACGCTTACGACGCTCTTGGTCGTGGGCGACTCGATAGGCAATCGTCAGGGACTGTCTCGCCTTTACGCCCATGATTTTAAACATCTTTTCCGTCCATGATCCTGGTTTTCGGAGGCACGACGGAAGGACGGCAGGCGGTGGAGACATTGGATGAGGCGGGTACGCTTTTCTATTATTCGACCCGTGGCGATACGCAAGTCGTGCATATTCGGCATGGGGAGCGTTTGAGCGGGGCGCTTGATGAGGAGGCGATGATCGCTTTCTGTCAGACAAAAGGCATTCGTCTCTTGGTTGATGCCGCTCATCCTTTCGCGGAGCGATTGCGGGAGACAATCGCTGTCGTGGCCCGTCGCTTGACGCTTCCGGTGGTTCGTTGGGAGCGGCGTTATCCTCCTCGTTCGTCGGATATCCATTGGTGCGCGTCCTACGAGAAAGCGATGGAGGAGTTGGAATCGGCGGATGTTCACCGACTTTTGGCCTTGACTGGCGTCCAGACGATCGTGCGCTTAAAGCCTTATTGGAGGAGGAACACTTGTTTTTTCCGGGTCCTTAATCGTCCGGAATCCATTGAGCTTGCCCGACGGCAAGGTTTTCCGCTTGATCGGCTTTGCTTTTACGATGAGGCGGATCATGCGGATGAGACATTGTTCTCCAAGCTTCGACCGGAGGCGATTTTGACGAAGGAAAGTGGGGAGAGTGGTGGCTTCAATCAAAAAATTGAGGCGGCCCGTCGATTGGGTATCGCGGTTTATGCCGTGGTTCGTCCCTCTTTGCCCAAGGATTTTATCAAGATCGAAGGCCCTTATGGTTTGCGTCGAGAGGTGGAACGACTTGTCTCGGGCTTTTTCCCTTTGCGTACGGGATTGACTACGGGAACTTGCGCGACGGTAGCCGCGGTAGCCGCTCTTACCTTATTCCTGAAGCGAGAGCCGATTTCCCATGCGGAGGTGGTTTTACCCGATGGAGAGCGTCTTGTCGTGCCTGTCACGTCTTCGTCTATGAACGCGAATGAAGCGGTCGCGACGGTCTTGAAAGACGCGGGAGATGATCCGGACGTGACGGATGGGGCCGCGATAGAAGCGTGTGTCGCTTGGCTTGGTGTCGAACGAGCGATCGTGGTCGATGGGGGAGAAGGCGTGGGGCGAGTGACTCTTCCCGGCCTTGGCATTCCGGTTGGTGAAGCGGCGATCAACGCGACGCCACGACGGATGTTGCGTGAGAATTTGGAGTCGTTGCTTCAGGATAGGTATGGCGAGACATGGCCCGGTGTTCGGGTAACTATCCGTGTGCCGGAAGGGCAGGCGCTGGCTAAACGGACTTTCAACCCTCGTTTAGGAATTGTCGGAGGTATTTCCATTCTGGGCACTTCCGGTATCGTGAAGCCTTTCTCTTCCCTGGCTTTTGTGGATTCGATCCGAAAACAACTCGGAGTGGCGCTTGCCGCGAGCGTGCCTTTTGTCGTGATCAATTCAGGGGCTCGCGGTGAGCGTTATCTCCAGGCTCATTTCTCTTCCTTGCCTCCCCAAGCTTTTGTTCAATACGGCAATTTTGTGGGTGAGACCTTGCGAGCGGCTTCCGAGATGGGCGTGCGGTCGCTCCGTCTTGGCATTATGGTGGGCAAGGCGGTGAAATTGGCCGAAGGGCATTTGGATACGCATAGTCATAAAGTGGTTTTCAATCGTGTATTCTTGTCGGATTTGGCGAAAGAGTCGGGATGCTCGTCGGCGGCGATCGCGTTGATTGGGCGTATGACATTGGCTCGTGAGCTTTGGAAGGGACTCGACGCGGCTGATCGCGATCGTTTTTTCCCTCGTCTTCTTTCTTCTTGTCTCTCGGTCGTCGCGCCTTTTTTCCCGGGCTCTCTTTCCATCTTGTTGCTTGACGAAATGGGGGAGATTCGCTATACGGTCTCTAAATAATGCGTATTTTTGATCGTGAATAAGCGGTTTTAATCATTTAAAATAAAAAAACCATGATAAAGATATATGGAATGAGTACCTGTCCGGATTGTACTTATGTGGAAGAACAGGTCAAGGGAAACAAGAAATATGAGGTGATCGACATCGGTCGGCACGTGAAGGAACTCAAGGCTTTCTTGAAGCTTCGCGATCGTCATCCGGCTTTCGATGAAGCGAAGAGAATGGGGGCGGTGGGTATTCCTTGTTTCGTGCTCGAAGACGGGACGGTCACGCTTACGCCCGAGGAGGCCGGATTGCGCTCAAGACCGATCGCGGAAGGCGCTTCGTGTAACTTGGACGGAAGTGGTTGTTGAAAAATAAGATTTCCATGGAGGAGCAAGTATGAAAATCACCTCATTGGTTGAAAACACGAGCTGTATGGGCTTGCCTGTTGAGCATGGGCTTAGTTTGCATATCCGTTTGGAGGATGGCCGGCAAGTCTTGTTCGATATGGGGCAGCGCGGGCTGTTTCTGGAAAACGCGGCGAGATTGGGGATTGATCTCGCGGAGGTGGAGCTCGCCATCGTGTCGCATGGGCATTATGATCATGGAGGTGGGCTTCACGCGTTTTTGGAAGAGAATCCTAAAGCGAAAGTTTATGTGAACAGTCATGCCTTTGAGCCGCATTATTCGTCGCGTGAGGATGGATTAAAATACATCGGGCTTGATCCGGCGCTGAAAGACTGCCCTCGGTTGGTGTTTTGTGAAGGGGAGACACATATTGATCATGATCTGGTTCTTTTCTCCAACGTGCGAGGTGATCGCTTGAATCCGCCGGGCAATCGGTTGTTGTTTGGTCCGACAAAAGAGGTGTACGATGATTTTCGCCATGAGCAGAGTTTGTTGATCAAGGAAGGCGACAAGGCTGTCCTCTTCGCCGGATGCGCCCACACGGGGATCGTGAACATCATGCGGAAAGCTTGCCAGATAATGGAGTGTCCTTTGACCCATGTCTTCGCGGGAATGCACTTGGTGAAAAGTGGATTGGCGGAGAAAGGGGAGGAGGCGTTTATCCATGCGCTGGCGGACCACCTTTTGGAATATGAGGGTTGCCAATATTTTACGATGCACTGCACGGGGTTGCCTCAATACGAGGTGCTGAAAGGTTATATGGGTGCCGCGGTCCGTTATCTGAGCTGCGGGGAAGAGGTGGAAATCTAATGGTCAGTATTTGACGCGAAAATAGTCCTGTAGCGCCTTGTATTGGTTTTGCGTCGTGAGACAGGTGTCTTTCAAATAGCCGTTTATTTGTCCCCACTGGTTGAGTCTCCGATAATAAAACATTTTCAATTCGTCCGTGATGATGAACGGCACATGCCCGTTGGCCAGGCATTCCTTGAAAAGGATCAATCGGCCTACACGCCCGTTCCCGTCTTGGAAAGGATGGATGCGCTCAAAGCGAACATGGAAGTCGAGAATGTCATCCAACGACTTTGGGCTATTGGCATGATACTCGGAAAGAAGTGCTTTCATTTGCTCGTGTACTTGTTCCGGTGGACAGGTCTCGAGTCCTCCCACTTCATTCGGAAGACGTTTGTAATCTCTTACGGCAAACCATTCTTTCCGTTGGTCGGAGGTTCCTGTTTTCAATATTTTGTGGAGGCGTTTGATAAATCCCTCCGTGAGGCGTGTATTCGCTCGTTCGATGATCAAGTCGACGCATCGGAAATGGTTCACCGTTTCCAAGATGTCGTCTACGTTCACCGATTCATGTGGGGCCGCGCCAATCGTATTGGTTTCAAAGATGTAACGGGTCTGGTCTCGCGTCAGTTTACTTCCCTCCATATGATTGGAGTTGTATGTCAGGTCGATTTGCGTCCGATGGTAGATGCCTCCTTTCAGCCTCATTTTCATTTCTTCCCGAAGCCGTTGGAGCAAAGGAGAGCCTTTCTTGCCCTTGGTATGTATGACTGGGTTGTATTCCATTCGTATTATGAAACAAAAACTTTCACTAGAATTCCTGACTTATCCAACCACCACCCACCGCTCGATGTTCTTGACTGAGGAGGAGAAATTGACTCCGACCTTGATCACCTGCCGCCCGTCGTGGGCGAAAGGCTCGGCGTAACCTTTCTCCTCGATCTGCCGCAAGGCCTCGTCCGCCGTGCCGTCCAATTTGAACTCCATCACATAGATATAACGGTCCGTTTTCAGGACCAGATCGATTCTTCCCCGGTTCGTGTGGTATTCCACTTGGGTGTAGAGGCCCACCAAGCGGAAGACGATGAACAGGACGTTTTGGTAATGCAGCTCCAGGTCGCGAGCCAGCTCATAGGGCGTGTCGGCGAAGAAGGACTGGAGGCGCTCGAGGAAGGCGTCCACATCGCCCTGGCGGACCTCCCGCACGAAACGCTGGATCTCGAAAGCGGTATCTACCGTATTGACTGAAGTATAATAAGGCAACAAGTATTTGACAAACCCTTCCTCCACCTCCCGGTTCGGGAACCCCAGCGTATAAATGTCAAATTCCGGATCGTAAGCCTTGATCGTCAGGTAGCCGCTTTGGTAGATCACCGGGATGGGGTTGTAAGAGGCGGCGTCGATGCTGTTCAAGACGCTCGCGTCGG
>CASFXH010000074.1 GCA_949298575.1 uncultured Parabacteroides sp. | reverse complement strand
CCCCCATTTCCCCCCAAAAAAGAAGGAAGAGAAGCGGCGGCTACTCCGAGTAGAGGTAGCGCTTGATGCTCCGCTTGGGTGTTTTCTCGAACTCCTCGGCGTAGAGCTGGAAGGAGGAGACGAAGCAGAAGTCGGGCATGGCGTCGTTGAGCGTCTTGAGGTTGCGTTTCATGATGGATTCGATCTTGTCGTGGCTGACGCCAGCCTTGTCGGCCAGCTCCCAGTTGGGGTAGATGAGGGCGACGAGGCGTTTCCCGCGGGCCACGACGAGCGATTCGGCCACGTAGGGGAGGTTGTTCAGCTTGTCCTCGATCTCTTCCGGATAGATGTTTTGCCCGCTGGGTCCGAGGATCATGGTCTTCGAGCGGCCGCGGATGAAGATGGAGCCGTCGGCCGAGATGACGCCCAGGTCGCCCGTACGCATCCAGCCGTCGGCGAGGAGCGTGGCCTTCGTCGCCTCGGGGTTCTTGTAATAGCCCAGCATGACGTTGTCTCCCCGCACGAGGATTTCGCCCACCTCCCGCTCGGGGTCTTTCGAGTCGATCCGCGCCTCCATCCGGTCCACGACGCGGCCGACGGAGCCCGGCTCGAAGGCGTCCCACTGGGCGTAGGAGATCAGTGGGCCGCATTCGGTCATGCCATAGCCCACGGTGTAGGGGAAACGGATCCGGTGGAGGAACGTCTCGACCTCGCGGTTGAGCGCGGCGCCCCCGATGACCACCTCGCCGACCCGCCCGCCGAAAGCGGCCAGCAGGCGCTCGGAGATTTTCCGGAGGACAAGCTCGCGCGTGAACGGCACTTTCAGCGCCAGTTGGATCGGTGTTTTCTTCAGTTCGGGGAAAATACGGTTGCGGACGATCTTCTCGATGATCAGCGGCACGGCGAGGATGAGCGTCGGCCGGATGCGGTTGAAAGCCTCGGTGATGATCTTGGGGCTGGGCGTGCGCGTCAGGAAATGGACGTGGCATCCCTTGTTGACCGAGTTGAGGATCTCGAAGGCCAAGCCGTACATGTGGGCCATCGGGAGCATGCAGACGATGGGGTCGCCGGGATGGACGAAGGGCAGGTGGTCCGCCGCGAACTTCGTGTTGCTCCACAGGCTTCGGTAGGGGATCATCACGCCTTTCGAGAAGCTGGTCGTCCCCGAGGTGTAGTTGAGGACGGCCAGCTCGTTGGGCTTCTCCAGGTGGTAGCGGAGCCGGTCGGGCGTGAGGCCTTTGGGGTATTTCTTGTCGAAGAGCCGGTCGATCTCGTCCCAAGCCTTGGCGGCGTGTCGGCTTCGGCTTTCCAACATCTCCAGGCGGTCGATCAGCATGCAGAAGCGGAGGTTGGGCATCTGCCCCTCGTTGAGGTTCTCCCAGTTCGTGGCGCCGACGAAGAGGGCCTTGGCTTCCGAGTGGTTGACGATATGGTGGATGTTATCCGGCTTGAAATCGTTCAGGATCGGGACGGCTACCGCCCCGTAGGAAAGGATGGCGAAAAACGAGATGGCCCAGCGCGAGGAGTTGCGCCCGACGAGCGCGATCTTGTCGCCCCTCCGCAGGCCTGCCTTGTCGAACAGCAGGTGGAGGCGCGCGATCTCCATCGCCACGTCCTTGTAGCGGAACGTGTCGCCTCGATAGTCGGAGAAGGCGGGTTGTTCCCAATGGGTTTGAATACTCCGTTCGATCAGTCCCAGAAAGCGGTTTTCCCAATTTTTCGTGTCAATCTTGCTCATGTCTCTTGTTTTTAATGAGAACCACGCGGTTCCCTTCGCGAAGAAAAAGAATTATATTTGTCCGTCCCTAATGGGAGTGTTTTTTTTAGACATATTAAAGAAGAATAGGATGGAAACGATCGAACATATCTCCTTCCGGTTCGAGGATTTGGGGAGAATCGCCTACGCGGACGCCTTGCGGATCCAGACGGAGGCTTTTGAGGCGTTGTTGGAGGCGAAGCGGACGGGGCGCGAGGGCGTCTCGCGTCTTTTTTTCTGTGAGCATGAGCCGGTCTTGACGCTTGGCAAACATGGCAAGTCTTCCAACCTGCTGGTGCCGGAGGCCCTGCTGCGGGAGCGGGGCGTGGCGCTCTATCAGGTGGGGCGCGGGGGCGACATCACTTATCATGGCCCGGGGCAGATCACCGGCTATCCCGTTTTCGACCTGGAGCGGGGGCGCTTGGGCTTGCGGCAATACATCGAACGGTTGGAAGAAGTCGTGATCCGCTTCTTGGCCGACTATGGTTTGCGGGGCGAGCGGCTCGCGGGGGCGACGGGCGTCTGGCTCGATCCCCACGTACCGGGGAAGGCCCGCAAGATTTGCGCCATTGGCGTCAAGAGCAGCCGCTTCGTCACGATGCACGGCTTCGCCCTCAATATCAATACCGACTTGAGCTATTTTTCCCTGATCAATCCTTGTGGCTTTACGGACAAGGGCGTCACGTCGCTCGCCCAAGAGCTGGGCGTGCCGGTCGGTTTCGAGCGCGCCAAGCGGCGGTTGGAAAATCTTTTCGAGCGTTATTTCTAGTGTCAACGAGGGGCGTTGGCGTTTCGGAACTCCACCATGGGCGGCGTCTGGAGCGTGTCGGCGGGTGTCGAGAAGACGCGGATGGAGTCCATATTGGGCTGGATCCGCTTTTTCCGCCGGCCGAAGATCTCCGACAGGTGGGTGAAATCCTTTTTATAAAGGATGCCGATGCCTTGTGTGGTGAGGGCGTTCTTGAGCGTCATGTACATGTCGTTGGCGTGGTTGTAGGCCTTCAGCCGCAAGTCGCCCGAGCGGGTCAGCTTATATTCCAAGTCAAACTCGCCGACGAAGACGTTCTTGGCCATGTAGCTGTTGTTCCTCATGCCAAAGTTGCCGTTGATGAGGAGGCGATTGTCGAGGAGCTGGCTGGAGAGGAGCATCTCGTACTCCGTCGTCTGGTCGGCGAATCCCGTTTGTCCCGCCCGGATGTTGGTGCCGATCTGCACCTTGTCGGTGATGCTGTTCAGGAGCGACGAGAGCTGGGTTGAGATGGCGGACGAGGCGACGGCGTTCAGCTCGTTCGAACGGGTAGCCATGGTATAGTCGGGCGTATAGAATTTCCCCAAGACCAGCAAGTAGACGATCTGCCGGCTCATCATGTCTTCCGTGCTCACGACGCTCTTGACTTGCCGCTCGATCTCCTCGTTGGAACCGGGCAGCTGCAAGTCGAACGTGACGGAGGGGCTTCGCAAAGCGCCTTCCAAGTTCAGGAGGCAATTGACCGGGACGCTGCTTCGGGCGCTCTCGCGGGCGATGGACTCGTCGAGATCGCTGAGGTTGGCGGTGAGGTTGTAGGCGGCGTTGATGTTCATGTGGGCGTTCAGCGGGTCGCCCCGGAACTGGATCGTGCTCCCCTCTTGGATGGTGAACTCTTTCCGGATGATTTGTTGGAGGCTGAAGTTGTAATTGCCTTCCACGATATTGACGTCGCCAAACATCCGCAAGTCGGAATGGTTGCCGTATTGGATTTGCAAGCTGCCGCTGGCGGTTCCCTTGATGCGGTCGCCGGCGATGGGGTCCATGATCAGTTCGATGTTCGCGTCGGGGGTGATGTCGAGCGCGAAATTCATGCGCAGTTCCGCTTCTCCCGGTGTCTCGGCCTCTACTGTGGTCTCTTGGAGCGAATCGGTGGGAGCGACGGGTGGCGCGTCACGGTCGATGAAGGTGATGAAATCGTAATCGGCCGCGCTGTTGTTCTTGATGAAGTCGAGATAGACGGCCGTATTCGGCTCGTTGCGGACGCTGATGTCGAAATCGACGAGCCGGGAGTTCCCTTGGATCGTGGCCGATCCGCTTCCGAAAACGGTCCCGTAGATCAAGGGGTTTTGCCGCCGGGTAATGTCGTACATGAGCATATTGTTGGCTTGCAACGACACCAGGAAGTTGAAGTTCTTGAAATGTTGGTGGTTGAAATCCAAATTGACACGACCGCTGTTGCCGAACTTGTCCTTGATCTCGACATTCCTCAGTCGGACGGCCCCGGGATCCAGGAAGATGGAGTCGGAGAAAGTATAATAGGTATTCAGGTAATCTACCCCGAGTCCCCCTTCTTTCACGAAAGCCCGGCCTTCCACGTTCAGTTGCTTGAAGGGGCCGAAGAGGTGGACATTGCCATAACCCCGCCCGCTAAGGTTCGAGATTACTTTCTCGACGAAGGGGCGGAGGAAAGAGAGGTCGATATCGTTGGCCCCGAAGTGGAGCGACAAGCCGGCGTTCGGCCCGACGGGATAGATGTAGCCCCGGACGTCGCTCCAAGTCGAGTCGTTCTCGTAGATGTTCCCGATCATGGAAATGCCTTTTTGCTGGTCGTCCCATTCGCTGAAGAGGTCGAGTCGTCCGAGCGTTGTTCCGTTGAAGGCGAATTGCTCGACTTCGAGATTGGTGTTGAGCCGCCGGGAATTGAACAAGTCGTTGAGATAAACTTTCCCTGTCGCCTCGCCCGAGAAACGGACCGACGGGATGTCGAGGATATCAAACAAATGTCCCAGCTCGATCCGGTTCATGTCCATTTCCAAGGAATCTTCCGGATTCTTGGAGACGAGACCATTGAGGAACAAATGGCGCTCGTCTCGCGAGATCTTGAATTGATCGATGGCGACCCGTCCTTCTTGGATCGCGATCCGGGAAGGGTTGACCATCCACAACGAGTCGTTGATGACGAGCGGACTTTCATGAAGCGTGATTTCGGTGCGGGGGATGGCTTTGTCTTCTTCCATGATTTGGCTGAAAAGGGCGGAAGCGGAGAGGTCCGCGCTGAAACGGCGTTCGAGGTTGTTCGACCAGTGGATGGTCGATCCCATTTGGTTCTCTTTCGCGTGGGTTGTCAGTTCCAACCGGTTTCGGCCACCTTTTTTCCCATTGAGTACCGCCCGAAGCCGTAAGTCGATCTGGTCGGCGGGGTTGTCGCAATGGAGATAACCGGAGTCGAACAGGCTTTTGCCTGCCTTGAATTTCGGGAGCCAGGCCTCGATCCGGAATTTGTTGTAAATGTTGTTGTAATGACCCGTGATGCGGCTTGTCTCCAATACCGTGAATGGCAGTTTAAGAGTGTTTGAGAGTGTCTCAGTATTTTCGATCGTGAAAAGGAACGCGAAATTATTCGCTTTGGTCACCGGTTCTTTGGACGCTTTCTTGACCAAGGCAGGGACATAGACTTTGAGCGTATTGAGCAAGCTGGGGGCGATGGTCGAGAAAGAATAGCTGCCACTTAACTCACCGTTCAAGAAATCGCTTTTGACCGTGAGTTGCCGATCGTATTCTTCTCCAGAAGCGTCGATCTCCAAGTGGCCGATGAAAAGATCACTTGGGGCGCTTTTGAAAGAAAGGCTGTCGATCTGGATGCGCCCGTTGACATTGTCGATGTGGTTGCCCGTGAAGTCCGCCAAGAGGGTAAGTCCGATCTCGGGGGATTCGTAGCGATCCGTGAGCCGCAGGATGTCTGGCCTGAAGTGCTCGAGTTTGGCCCGGAAGTTGAACTGGGAGCTGTCTCTTTGGTTCATGAAGAGGCCTCGTGCCAAAAGATGCACGTTGGGGTCATCAATTTCGATTGTTCCGTCAAAAGCGTTTTTCTGGAAATAGCCGAGTAGGTTGAGGTCTTCGTAGCGATAACCGTTGTAATCGATTTCCTTCAGCTGGGCGTCGATTTGCCCGAACAGGCTACCGCCGAAACGGCGCTGGGTGTCGAAGTTGATGTTGAAATCGATATCGCCCAATGAGACTTCTTTGGGCAAGAGCCGCTGGACGCCAAACCCGTTCGACGTGATATTCCCTTTTAGGAAAAGGGCGATGTCTTGTGGGCGTTTTCGTCCGAGGTTGAGGTTCATGTGAATCGTCCCGATGTCAGAGGATAAGGTGCCGAACGCGATCAGGTTGTTGAACGCCCCGGAAATCTCGCCCGTGAAATGGATCGTACCCGCTCGGTGGAGGGTTTGGGGTAAGCGGATGTCTTTTTCGGTAAAGTTGTCAACGAGGATCGGGATACCTTCGCTCGCGAGGGACATCTCGCTGACTTCTCCAAAGAGATAGGCTTCCTGGGGATGGACGATGTTATTGAGGATCGTTTTTCCCGTGACCTGAAGCTTGTCTTCCAGGCGGAGGGTGAAGGACTCGACGTCGATGTTATTGATCTCACCCGTGGCCGTGGCGGAAAATTCGAGCGTGTCGGTAAAGTTCCGGAAAGCGGGAACGAAGGCCGACAAGTCTTGTAAACAGATAAGGGATGGGGCGATATTGAGCTGGATCGGTGCCCGGTTGATGAAATCATCCGTGTTGGTCACTTGCCTCAAGTCTATCCGGGCTTTTGGGATGAGGAAGTTCGTTTTGGGTAATCTCACGTTCAATTGGTTGATCGCGACACCATCCCGATTGCCGATGATTTCGAGCGAGAGTTTGTCCAGCTGGATCCCGGATTTCTCTTTCAGGCTGAGGCGGCGTATGCTCGCGTTGATGCTGTCTTTGCTGAACGTGCGGATCGAGATGGTCGCGTTGATGTCTTCGACGGCCGTATGTTTGGCGTCGAATTTGGGGGCACGATTGGGAGCGTCGGCCACGTTGAAGTTGAAGTTTCCTCGCCGGATCAGGATCGTGTTGAAACGGAGCTCGATGTCGCTTGCTCTTTTGACCGTATCCCGGCGGGCGAACGCGTCGATCACGAATTGGAGGTTCAAGGGCGAATGGTCGGTCTCTTTCTCGAGGTTAAACGTGAAACCGAAGATCCGGGCGGTGGTGAAGACTAATCGTCCTTGCAACAAGGGCCAGAGGTCGAGCCCGGCGGTGATGTGGTTCGCCTCGAACAGGGTTTTCCCTTTTTGGTCTTCCAAGTAAACCCCGTCGAGCACCACCTTGTTGAGCCATTTCAGGTCGACATGCTGGATCCGTACAGGCACACCCAATCGTTGGGTCAACTCACGGGTGGCCACATCGGTGATATCTTTCTGTACGCGAGGAATCCGCACGAGGACCGATGGCAGCGCGTAAAGAATCCCAAAGAGGGTGAATAAAATGATTATTATGTATTTGAGACTTTTGATGCCGACTTATTTTTTTGATCAACGCGAAACTACAATTTTTAAACTGGATACAACAATTCTTAGATGCGAAACTACGATAATAAGCGGCATAATTCGTTAATTCGCGCCCAAATCATGGAGAAATGGAGAGCATGAAAAGGATAACCATATTGGGCATCGAGTCGTCGTGCGATGATACGTCGGCTTCTGTGGTATGCGACGGCGTGATGCGGTCGAACGTGATCGCGAGCCAAGCGGTGCATGAGGCTTATGGTGGTGTCGTGCCGGAATTGGCGTCGCGGGCGCATCAGCAAAACATTATTCCGGTCGTCTCGGAAGCGATCAAACGGGCGGGCATTGAGCCGGCGGAGATCGACGCGATCGCTTTTACCCGGGGACCGGGTTTGTTGGGTTCTTTATTGGTGGGTACCTCGTTCGCGAAAGGTTTCGCCGCGGCCCGAGGTATCCCGATGATCGAGGTCAATCATTTGCAGGCGCACGTCTTGGCGCATTTCATTAAGGAAAGTCCTGACGACGACCATGCGCCCGCTTTTCCTTTCCTGTGTCTTCTGGTTTCAGGCGGTAATTCGCAAATTATCAAGGTTAAGGCTTATAATGACATGGAAGTGATCGGGCAAACCATTGACGACGCCGCGGGCGAGGCTTTCGATAAGTGCGCCAAGGTGATGGGGCTAGGCTATCCGGGTGGACCGATCGTCAATCGTTTGGCCAATGAGGGCAATCCCGCCGCGTTTACTTTCAGCAAACCCCATATTCCCGGTTATGACTACAGTTTCAGCGGGTTGAAGACTTCTTTCCTTTACACGTTGCGTGACCGATTGGCGGAGGATCCGGATTTTATCGAGAAGAATAAGCGGGATTTATGCGCCTCTCTTCAGGCGACGGTGATTGATATTTTGATGACCAAATTGCGGAAGGCCGCCAAGGATTTGGGGATTCGGGAAGTGGCGGTGGCCGGTGGTGTCTCGGCTAATTCCGGCTTGCGCGACGCTTTCTTGGATCACGCGAAGCGCTATGGTTGGAAAGTGCATATCCCCAAGTTCTCTTTCACGACCGACAACGCGGCGATGGTGGCGATCACGGGTTATTATAAATTCATGGATCGGGAATTTTGTCCGATGGACGCGGTTCCCTTCGCGAGGGTCTGCTTATGAGTGTCGAGGAAGAAATCGCCGCGCTTTTGTTGGAACGGCATTTGATGATAGGGACGGCCGAGAGCTGCACGGGGGGCCGGATCGCGAATATCCTCACCTCGCGCCCCGGAAGTTCCTCCTATTTCAAGGGCGGGATTGTCGCTTATTGCAACGAGGTGAAGCGCGAGGTTTTAGGTGTTTCGGCAGACGACTTGGCGACCTTTGGCGCCGTCAGCCAGCCGGTGGTGGAGCAGATGGCGAGGGGTGTTCAGCGGGTGTTGGCTTGCGATTGCGTCGTGGCGACTTCCGGGATCGCGGGGCCGGGTGGCGCCGTGCCCGGCAAACCGGTGGGGACGGTTTGGATCGCGGCCGCTTATGGACCTAAACTTGTTTCTCATTGTTTCCATTTCTCGAAAGATCGTTTGGGTAATATTGAGGCCGCCGCGGGGGCTGCGCTCCAACTGTTGTGCCGGTTAATGAAAGAGTCCTGATGGGGACTAGATGAGGCCGAGCTCTTTGGCCGTCCGGCAGGCTTCGATGGAATTTTTCACGTGCGACTTGTTTAAGATTTCCTGCCGATGTCCTTATATTTTTCCCGCATTTCGGCATATGGTTGCCCTTCGGAGAAGTCTTGCGAGGAAAATGCTTTGTTTAAGATATTTATGGTGTTCATTGATTGGAGATAAAATGGTTATTTATAAGTATTGTGAGGCATGCGGCGATGTCTTACTTTCGCGAAAGTAATGTTTATATGAAAGAAATGGAAATGAAAAGATTATTGCTGGGCGCCCTTTTGCTGGCCACATCCTTGAGCGGCATGGCGCAGTCTTTGGAGAAAATGCGATGGTTCAACGAGCCGGAGCGGTGGACTATCGAGGACAATGTCTTGATGATGAACGTGACACCGCAATCTGATTATTGGCGTGTTTCCCACTATGGGTTTACTGTAGACGATGCCCCGTTCCTCTATACTATGCGGGGAGGTGAGTTTGAGGTTAAGGTGAAAATATCGGGCGATTACAAGACTCGTTTCGATCAGGCGGGAATCATGTTGCGCCTCGACCATGAGAATTACATCAAGGCGGGTATCGAGTTCGTGGACGGGAAATACAACCTCAGTGCGGTCGTGACGCACCATACGAGCGATTGGAGCATCATCCCCCTCGACAAGCCCGTGCCGTTTGTTTGGATCAAGGCGGTAAGGCGACTGGATGCCGTGGAGATTTTTTACTCGTTCGACGATAAGGAATATACCATGATGCGCAACGCTTGGTTGCAAGACAACCATCCGGTCATGGTGGGCGTTATGGGCGCTTGTCCTGATGGCGATGGCTTCGAGGCTCGCTTCGAGCATTTCACGATCAAGCACTTGCCGGACGCGCGCAGGCTGCAATGGCTGGAGAATAATCAATAAAAGGGATTTAAGCGTTTGCCGTATGGACAAGTTTCATCATGCGGCTAAGGGGGCGTCTTTGGTGGCGTCCCCTCATGATTTTTATGTTCTTTAACCACCATAAGCATTTCCGGCAAATTCGATTTTACGACATTGTACACGATCTCAGCATCTAAATCAAAATAATGGTGAGCAATGATATCCCTAATCCCCATTGCCCCTTTCCAGTCTATACTAGGAAATTGAGGCAATTCTTATACATAAATCCCCTCCTCCATAATATCCCGTTTCAACAAGGCATCCATATGCTGACGGATGCGGATCACATCCACATCACTATCCTCCGTCTGCTCTCCACGAGCAACAGACCCCAATATACCATGCTGGATATACCATAAAGCATCCCTCTTGCTTGCTTATGTTCATTCAACAGTTGAATATATTCTTGAGTCGTCTTCATACTCATTTCCTTTTTCTGTTTTTCCCTTTATGTAACAACGGTATGCAATTCCTTGTGGAGAACCAAATTTCCACCATCGTGCCTCTATATTATCACGTCTCTTTCAATAAATCAGAAACCGTTTCTTCCGAAACAGCGAGGATCGTAGCGATCTCTCGACTAGATAAACCTCGGGAGGATAAATTAGCCGCGGTTGAACGCAAAATATTCTTTTGCTGCTCGATCACTTGATCCTTCTGCTCGATTTCTTTATCTTTCATCATAATGGTCGTATCCCGCATCTCTATCTCCGACAAGATCTCATCCTCCACCTGCATATCCCGTCTCACTTTCGGCGAGGCGGCCGCCATTACCAGCCGATTCACCAACAAGCGACCATCCTGCCCCATGCCCTCCTCATCGATTTGGAGTAAATGCTCGTCCGCCGCCGTACGA
>CASFXH010000073.1 GCA_949298575.1 uncultured Parabacteroides sp. | reverse complement strand
CCCGACCTTTACAACCCTTACAGCCTGCTCCGCGCTTTCGACGAGGAGCGTTTCGCCTCCTTCTGGTTCGAGAGCGGAACGCCAACCTATCTCGTGGAGATGCTGAGGAAATACCATGTCATTCCCCAAAAGATCGGGGATCGCAAATGCACCGTGGAGGATTTCGATACGCCCACCGAGCGGATCACGAACATCACGCCCTTGCTCTATCAGAGCGGCTACCTGACGATCAAAGACTACTCGCCTTTCTCCGAACTGTACCTGCTTGACATTCCCAATAAAGAAGTGCGGATCGGGTTGATGCGCAACCTTTTGGGCAATTATGTCCAAGCCCCGGAGATGGCCAGAACAACCGTGGGCGAGATGATCGAGCGGATCCATTTCGAGGATATGGAAGGCGCGTTGGAATTGCTACAAACGTTCCTCGCCACCGTCCCCTATTGCGATCATACGGACAACGAGGGGAATTACCAACAGTTACTCTACGTCATTTTCAGCCTATTGGGCTATTATGCCGACGTGGAAGTCCATACATCCACGGGCCGGGTGGACATGGTGATGCGCACCGCCACCAAGCTTTACCTGATCGAACTGAAGCTGGACAAGAGCGCCAGCGAGGCCATGAGGCAGATCGATTTGAAGGAATACCCAAAGCGTTTCGCCCTTTGTGGGTTGCCCATCGTCAAGGTCGGGATCAACTTCGACCGCGAGAAACGGACGTTGGGAGATTGGAAAATATCCACCACCTGAAAAAGGTTATTCGCTACCCAAACAGATCCGCGTAAGCGTAAAAAAATCCGCCGCGAGGAATTCCTTCTTCCCTCGCGACGGATAAAAAATAGTTCGCGATCCGTTCTTATTGCTGTTGGAGCCAAATCCGCATCGCTTCAACCAATGCCTGGTTCTCGTCAGGCCGTTGAGCGGAAAGACGGATATACGTCTCATCCAAACCCCGGAAATTCGAGGCGTCACGGATCAAAATCCCATAATTATCCAGCAAGAATTGTTTCAAATCGGAAGCTTTGCCCTTCTTCAAGCGCACAAGGAAGAATGTAGTCGCCGTGGGGAGCACTTCCACCCCATCCAGTTTGCGAAGTTGGTAGATAAAATCCACGGTTTCCCGCTGCCATTTACGGATGGGCAAGGTAAATTGGGCCGGATGGATCAAGATGTATTTGCTGGCTTCGATCGCGATCGCGTTGACCGACCACGGGATGATATATTCCCGGACCTTTTGGGCCACAGCCGGATCCGCGATCAGGTAACCAATCCGCAAGCCCGGAATATTATAAGCTTTCGAGATGGATTGCACCAGGATCAAGTTCTTGTATGTCTTCACGTCGGCCGCTTTCAGCATATCCTCTGTCGTAAAAGCCACATAAGCTTGATCGACGATAAAATAAGTATTCGGATTCTCCGAGATCAGTCGCAAAAGTTCACCCCGATGACGCAAGATGCCATCCGGATTGTTAGGGTTGCAAAGCCAACAGAAGTCCTGGCCCTCGAGAGAAAGTTCCGAGATATCATCGGACGTCGAAAAGAAAGTGATCTCATGACCATGCAAACGACAAGCGTCCTCGTATTCAGAGAAAGAAGGCACGCCAATCGCCGACTTCGCGCCTCGCCAAGCTTGCGCCAAAAGATAGAAAGCCGTGATCGAACCGTTCGTCACTACGATACAGTTCTCGTCAATCTCATAACGACGAGCCAACAAGCGGCGCAAGGTCGCGGCGTCGGGCTCCGGATATCTTGTCAAGGAACTGAAGTGTTCAATCAAATACTCTTTAAGCTTGTCCAAATTGGCACCATGCCAAACATTCGAGCTGAAATTAATCTTCACTTCGTTCTTTGAATTGTAAAAATCATCACCGTGTCCGTATAACATAAGCTTTTCTTTTTTACTGTAATAGAAATCATTCTTTTCCCGGCGCGAAATTATAAATCTTTTCGGGTTTTCCGATCAATCGCCTTGTAGATCGCGTCTTGAATCCGAGTTCGGATATTCAGCGACCCCAAGCGGTTATTGGAGCGATTCGGCATGACCCGATTGCAAAGGAATATATAAATCAACCGATTATCCGGATCGACCCAAAAGCACGAGCCCGTGTAGCCCGTATGCCCATAGACCGAAGCCGGCGCCAAGGCTCCACAAGGCGAGGCTTTCGGATTCCCCATCAACGGTTTGTCAAAACCCAGTCCCCGCCGGCAAGTGGGGCTTTTCGTCTGGGTAAAAAGAGCACAGGTGGCCTCCGAAAGATAGCGTTCGCCCCCATAAACGCCCTTGTCCAAATAAAGCTGGAGCAACTTCGCCAGATCGTGCGCGTTCGAGAACAAGCCCGCGTTGCCCGAGACCCCACCTTGGAACGCGGCGGCCTCATCGTGCACATATCCCCGGAGCCGTTGGCGACGGATAAACCCATCGTCTTCCGTCGGGACGATCAACGTCGTGTCCATCCAACGAGTGGGATTATAAGTCGTGGAGGTCATGCCCAACTTACGATAGAAATCCTCATGGAGCAATTGGTCCATCGGACGTTTCATCTGCTCCTCCACCATCATCTTCAGCAAGATGAAATTGACGCAACTATACCGGTAACGCCCTACCCGGCTCAAGCGGGAATCCAGGATGTCTTTCATGATCGTATCGCGAAACGAGTCGTGCACGTAAAAGCGCTTCGCGACCTCGGTCGTGAAACCGGGCTTCGGCGTCTCGGAGACCAACTCGGGCAAGAAACGGAAATCGTTACGCACGAAGGTCTTGGCGTCGAAACGTACGGGATGCGCCTTGTTACGGGCCGCACTGTAAAGGCTTCCCGTAAAGCTTTCCTTGTCGATCGCGTGCAGATAGAAATTGATGGTGGGGACGATTCCCGATTGATGATAGAGCATCGAACGGATCGTCACGTTCCGCTTGTTCGACTCGCGCAGGGCGGGTAGATAGGTCGAGATCTTATCGCCCAGCTTGAATTTCCGCTCGTCATAAGCTTTCATCACGGCCAAGAGCGTCCCGGTCGCTTTCGAGACCGACGCCAAGTCGTAGACCGAAGCCTCCGTCACCTTCTGATGGGTATCGTAAGTATAATATCCGAAAGCCTTATCGTAAATAATCCATCCGTCTTTCGCCACCAAGACCCGGCAACCCGGATAGGCTTTCTTCTCCAATCCTTCTTCCACGATCGAACCGATCACGTTCAAACGAGTCGCGTTCGCTTGGACTTCCTCCGGCTCTTGATAACCCAAACGAGTCTTCTCCGTAAAGATCCCTGTCCCCGCGAAATAAAGCTCAGGGATCGATACCGGTAGCTTGCCCTTCGCCCCGATTCCACCATAGATCGCTTGGGCGGTATATTCTTGCGCCAACGGCGTATTCTCGTAGCCCATCACGACCGCCCGAGCGTCGGTGATCGAACGTTTATAATTCTTGCACGCGTAAGGCAGGGTGAAGAAAGCCAAGATCACTTCCTTCTCGCTCGCCAACTGCCGGAGAGCCGCGCTTTCCGGAATACGGACCGTATGAATGCCGCAAATAATCCGGTCATAATCCGCCAAACGCCTGTAAACTTGATTGACTTGCGCCGCGGAAGAATTGCGGCCGATGGAGAAATGGGCGACCGAGTCGTAGCGGTCGATCATCGCTTGGAAACGGCTCCCCGTTCCCTCACCTATCGAAAGGACGGCCGTTCGCTTCCGGTCCAATCCTTTTAAAGGAAGGACTGTCGAGTCGTTCTTCAAGACCGTGATGGCCTCCGCGTTCAGCTTAGCCGCCATCCATGCCGAGTGGGGCGCGTTCAGGCGCTCGCTCAATCCCCGCAGCTCGATGGGACGGTAAGCGTTCAGTCCCGCGATATATTTATAACGCAAAATCTTCAGGCAACGCTCCTCGATCGACTCCAAGCTCAGCAGCCCCTCATCGATCGCTTGCTTGACCGCCTTGAAGTCCCGGATAGGCGAAGTGGGCGCGAGCAACACGTCGTTGCCCGCCAACAAGGCCTTGACGGAAGGATTCTCACCCGCCTTGGCCGCCGCCCCTTTCATCGCCAAAGCGTCCGTAAAGCACAAGCCCGTAAAACCCAACTCATTCTTCAGCAATCCGGAGACAATCCGGTTGGAAAAGGAGGCCGGATCGGGACCATTGTCCAAGGCCGGCACCCGCAAATGCCCCGTCATGATCCCGGAAAAGCCATCGTAAACATAGCGCTTGAAAGGCAAGAGCTCCACGCTATCCAGACGGGCACGCGAATGGCGTACCACGGGCACGGTCTCATGAGAGTCTTCCGACGTGTCCCCATGACCGGGGAAATGCTTCGCCACGGAAAGAATTCCCTCCCCTTCCAAGCCTCGAGCATACGCCACGCCTTTCTCTGCGACCGCCGCCGGCGCCTCCCCGAACGAACGAAGCCCGATCACGGGATTATCCTCATTGCTATTCACGTCGATATCCGGCGCGAAGTTGATATGGATGCCCAGTTCCCGACATTGGCGGGCCACCTCCCGGCCGTAAGCCTCGATCAGTTGGTTATCCTCGATCGCTCCGAGCATCATGTTTTTCGGGAAACGGGTCGTCCCGCTCAAGCGCATGGATAGGCCCCACTCTCCGTCCAACGCGATCCACAAAGGGACTTTCGAGAGCTTCTGCATCCGGTTCGTCACGTCGGCTTGCGCCTCAGGGTTACCTTTATGGAATAGGATTCCCCCGATCTTCACTTCCTCAATATAGCGTGTCAGGCGCTGCAAGTTCCGGTTGTCGGTCGTCGGGTTCGCCACGATCATGAAAAGCTGGCCGATCCGTTCATCCTCACTCATCGTATCGAACACGGAATCTACCCATTGCGTCATCTTCTCCGCGTCCACCTTCCGCATCAGGTCGGGCACGGTCTGCGCTCCCCCATTCACCACCGCGACCAGCCAAAGGGCTAGCAGCATAAAAGCGTTTCTCATCCTCATTGCTTGTTCCTCGTTTTTCTTTGCTAGGCAAAGATACGGATATTCAAACACAAACTTGCTTAGGATAAAAATAATTCGTTAATTCGCGCTCGCTTTACGTAATCTCTGTCGGGACAAGGAGCCCGTCATATTGCGTTTCATTCATTAATACATAAATTAAAAGCTAAAGACATGGCAGTAGATTTAATGAAAATCGCGGAAGATGCTTTCGCTACCAAAAAGCAAGATCTTCCTTCGTTCAAGAGTGGTGATACGATCACGGTCGCTTATCGTATCAAAGAGGGTAACAAGGAGCGTATCCAGATGTACCGCGGCGTGGTGATCCGCATCTCGGGACATGGCGACAAGAAGCGTTTCACGGTACGCAAGATGTCGGACAACATCGGCGTGGAGCGTATCTTCCCGATCGAGTCGCCGTTTATCGAGGGCATCACGGTCAACAAGATCGGTAAAGTTCGCCGGGCTAAATTGTATTACCTGCGTAAGTTGACGGGTAAGAAAGCGAGAATCAAAGAGAAGAGATAAGCGATCGCTTTTATACGGCATAAAAAGGACGGGGATGTTTTCCTCGTCCTTTTTGTTTGCTATTTCTGCCCGAGCCAGGTCCATTTATGCCAAATGGCTTCCAAAGGCCCTTGGCGATGCTTGCCCAGCCACCACTTGCAGCATCGCGTTTGCGCCAAGAACGTAAGCATGCCCACCAACAGGCTTACCGTGTATCCGCAATAAGGCGCGAGGTAGAGGCCGATGGGGAAATAGAGGATGGCTCCGATGATGGATTGGGTGATGTAGTTCGTTAAGCTCATCTTGCCATAAAAGCGCAAGTCGCTTACGGCCTTACGGAATCTTTCACGCGGATAAAGCAAGACGAAAGAAGCGACCAGCACCAACATGAACGCCAACTTCTGCCACATGTCGAACGCCGTCCCCACCGTCCGCCCGACGATGCCTCCTCCTTGCGCGACAAGCTCTTTCAACGAGTATAAGGGCGCGAAGGCGATGGCCGAGACGATCAGGATCTTCACCCAAAGGCGCGAGTTCCTCTCTGTTGAGACAAACAGCCGCTTCCGCCCGATATAGAAGCCCAGCAAGAACAGCCCGGCCGTCTGGAAGAATCGCCCGGCATTGACGGCCCACAGCAGGCTGGCCTTTTGCCCCACGGTGATATTCTCCCATATGAACGGCCAGAAATCGCCGGCCTTGGTGTATTCCGCCACCTCCGCGTACATCGCGCCCACCCGCAAGTTGGGCAATTGGTGCGAGGGGTTGATCAAGCTGGCTACATAATGGAACCATTCCATGGGTTGCGAAAGGAAGAAGATGGAAGTGATGAGCAGGGCCTTGTCACTCCAATTCCGGGTAAGGAACAGCACGAGGCCCACCACCACGAAAAGCGACAACACGTCGCCCGCCGGGAAGAAAGCGGCATTCAACGTGGCGAACCCCACCAACAAGACCAAACGCCACAGGAACCGGTAGCCGAAATCCTTCCCCTTCCGCCGCTGGTTGTTGGTCTGGATATAGAACGTGAAGCCGAACAGCAAGGCGAAAATGGCATACGCCTTCCCCGCGAAAAGACTGAACACCACGTCGAACACCCCTTGATCCAACACGCTCAACCAATGGGGAGCGTCCTCCGGATAGACCGGGAAGATGAAATGCTCCACGTTATGCACCAAGACAATCGCCATGACCGCGAACCCGCGGAGGGCGTCCACGACCTCTATACGAGGCGTTTTCCCTACTACCTGCTCCATTCTTGCTTAACCTGTAAATACGTGTCGCGAAAATAGGGATTTCCTCGTATAGCGCGGTGGGAAACGGGCGTTGTTTTAATTCGCCACCTTGAAGCTCTCGCCCTCCACCCAGACGACGTAGAACCCGCGGGGCAGCTCATACCGCCGCTTCCCGACTTGCTCCTCGTTCGCCTTCAGGACGCCGTTCATCGCCACGACCATCACCCGCTTTTCCGTCGGGGTGTAGACGTAGATCGCGCCCTCGTGGCTATAGACCCGGACGCCTTCAATCGCTTCCATGCCGACCGTCGTCGCCTCTCGCACACCAGAGACCGTGATCGTCACGAGGCCCGCGACATTCTTGACGGTATAAACGCCCGTCTCATCCGGCTCGACCTCGATCGCCTTGCCGATGCCTTGCGAGACCGTCACCCTCATGCTGTCGGCCACGTAGCCTTCCTCGATCTCGATCGTGAAGGTCAGCGTGCCGCCTTCCTCGACTACGCTAGAAGTGGGAACGATCGTCACCCCTTTCATGGGGCGGAGGTCGACGCGGTAGTAGGTGGGTTCGGGATCAGAGGGGGTAGGATCGGGTTCCGGCTCCTTGCCGGCAGAGATCACCACGGTAGTTTCCTCGCTGGCAAAGCTGCTTTTCGTAGCCCGCAAGCGCACCTGATAGGTGTCGGGCGCAAGATTGGAGATCGTCGTGCCGACGCAGGGCGTCCATGTTACAGAGGTAACCAGCCGATATTCTATCGCCGTGGTCACACCGGAAATCGTACCGTCTTCCCGCCCCGCGATGGTCTCGTCGGTATGGCTCAGGCTGGGAGCCTCGGGCCGATCAGGAATGTCCACCAGCATCCAGTCAGACGCGCCGTGAGTCCTCGTCTCTGCAAATCGAATGTACATGTCGGTGCCAGGGGTCACGGTCAGTTTGCTGGCGCCCGCATCCCCCTTAGTTGCCGCCAGCTCATAACCAGCATCCGCCTTAATCGTCTCATTCGGATAATCGATGGCGTAGCCTTTCCCAGCGGCGGGGGCGGTCTGGCTGGCCTTGCCTACGGTGACGGGGTCGCTGGTCACACTGCCATCGTGATTATTATCAGCGGCTGTGGCGGTGACGGTAATCGACTGCTCTACGTCCTCGGCTTTCAAGGTATAGGTATCGCCGGTGGCACCTGGGATGGCTGTGCCGCCCCGGTTCCACTGATAGCTGACTTGTTCATCATGTACGGGGTCATAGCTGGCCGTCAACCGCTGGTTATACTGGGCGGTGCCGGTGATGGTCAAGGTACCGCTGAGGGCAGCCGCGGTAATGGAGCCTGTATTCTCCTCTATATCGTTAGAAATAAGTCTGTAATAGCCGGCGTCCGTCCCCGTCAAGGTGAGGTTGCTCGCGGTAATTGTTTTATTGTCGCCCACATCCTTGGTATCATAGGCGATGGTCCCGCTGACCGTCACAGCGTCGCCCTCCAGGACACCAGGCAGCGCAAGGGTCAGCCCGTCGGGGGCAGCAGTGGTGCCGTCGTAGGGCTTGGTGGCCGTGCCCTCCAGCGTGGCGGTCACGTTCTCTCCTTCCAGCGTCACGTTGACTGTGGCGGCGCTGGGGTTCAGACTGCCGCTGCCGCCGTAGCTGACGGTGAGGGTATTCTGGCCGATGATCAGTCCTTTTTGCTGGGTGTCGTAAGTCAGCGTGTAGGAACCGTCATCACCTGCTGTGTTGGAGCTGGCAAGCAGCTGGTCGCCATTGTACAGCTCCACCGTGTTCTGCGCCGTGGTCAGGGCGTTGGCTGAGGCGATGGACGGCGTGACTTTGATGGTCAGGGTCTCGCCGTAGGTCGGGGTGGTGCTGGACGGCTCAACCGTCAGATCGCTGTCGGCGCGCTCGGTGGTGGCTGACGTACCATCGCTGGCGGGAGATGGTTTGTAGTAGTCATTCCCTGCATAGCGGGCATAAAACGTATAGGTCGTGCCGGGGTCAAGGTCATCAAAGGTCGTTTCACTCTGCCAGCGTTCTTCCGGCACAGAGGTTTCCTCGCCCGTGGTATAACCGTACTCCACATCGCCATGGCCGGTGGTGGTGATTGCGTCCAACGTGATGCTGTTGGCTGTCGCGGTACCGCTTCGCGTGGGCGCGGCAGGGGCTGTCTGCTCCGCCTTATTACCACTGAGCGTACCCGTGCCCGTCAAAATACCCTGCCCAGTAATAGTGCCGTTATTCATCAGCGTCACGTCCTCCGGCACAGTCAGGCTCGTCCCGCTGGGGATGGTTACCATGGCCCCACTTGGGATGGTGATGTCGCAAGGCAGGGTCAAGTCACCCCAAACCGTATAGGTATTCTCTTGGCCGGACACGGGGCGGATGCCTTGACCGTCATCGCCACGATGGAGGTTCTGCCCGTCACCACCGCCAATATCGGCTCCAGTAGAGCCCATAGAACCTGAGCCTCCCTTCACAGTGATCGTCTTAGAGAGGATGATGACCGTGCCACAATTTTCACCTGAGATATAGTTGCCACCTTCATAGTGTCCAGAAATTCCTCCTATTCCTGTACCGCCATAGCTAGCGGTTGATGTTCCTCCAGTTACGGACAGGGAACCGCCGCCTTGAATGATAAGAGTAGCATCATCCGGTACATGAATCCCGGGAGCGCCATAGCCATCCCCTCCTGTTCCGCCCATGAGAGTATTGGTTGAGTTATCGCTCAGAACCAAGGTCAACGTTGCCCCATCCCCCAGGTCAATGGGGCTTGAGGCAGGAATACCGCTGACAGGATCATATGATGTTCCCGTAATATTTACCTTATTCAGCGTAACGGTTGCCGTCACGCCGTCGCTGACAACGATGCGGTTTGTTGTTGTACTCCCGGTGACGATATAGTTGCCATTTTGTGAAATGGTGAGCGTACTTTGGGAAATATCATGAGATGTGTCTTGTTGCCCCCACGCCACGAGCGGAAGGAGCGCCAGCAGCAGGCAGAGTCGTAAAATTCGCTTCATGAGCTTTATCGTTCTATGGGAATGAATTTATGTTTTAACATTTGTTAGGTGGTATGTCCGACATGCCTAGATGTCGTATGTCCGACATGCCTCGGTGACGTATGCCCGACATGCCGGGATGTCGGAGGTACGACATGCCCCGGTGTCGGACATGCGACATGCCGGGGTGTCGTGCGTGCGGCGGGTCTATACCGTGCCGGGGCTGCCGCCGTCATCCGGATCTTCGTCCTCCTCCTCGCCGACGGTGAGCAGGATGGGGAACTCGTAGGTGCGCGGTTCCTTGGTCGTCCGGTAGTTGGAGCTTGCCTGCGTGGTGATACTCAGGCGATACTGGCCGTCGGTGAGGCTCTCGGGCACTTCCACGATTTGCTCGGAGGTGGTGCTGCGCGAGAAGAACTCCACCTTCACCGGCTGGGCGTCGGCCTCGTCTTTCGTGAAATAGATGCCGTTCGCCGGGTTGTCGCCCTTGATGAGCAGGTTCGCGCCGTTGATGATGACGTTCTTGCCCGGGGTGATCTGGCCGTTCACGCTCTGGGTGCGCACGTCGGTCACTTGGTTGACGACCGGGCCGGTGGTAGCGATGTTGAGGTTGAACGTCACGTCCTTGAGGGCGTCGAGCAGGGCCTTTCCGGGGGTGAAGGTGACGCCCACCTTGTTCTTCTCGGGGTCGAACTTGGGCGCCTCGCCCTCGAACGAGCCGGAGAGGTTGAGCAGGAACTGGCCGACGCCGCAGACGAGGCTCTTGCCGTTGGCGATGGCCTCGACGCGCTTCTGGTCAGCGAGTTGCAGGATGTTGACGATGGTTTCCTTGCGATACTCGGTACGCTCGCCGACGATGTCGTTGGCCACGTCCTCGTCGCGGTAAGTGGGGGCAGTAGAAATTTAGTGGGGATAACCATACAGCTTTGCGATTCTGAAGAGAAAGAACTTTTTGTCGGTAACTCCATGCAGATTTGCCCTGAAGAG
>CASFXH010000072.1 GCA_949298575.1 uncultured Parabacteroides sp. | reverse complement strand
AGTAAATTCAAATCCGTTCTCTTCAAAATTGCTTATAACAAATTGAATTCCAATAATTTCAAAGAACTCCTATGCTTTTTTAGTGGACATTAATGGGAAGTGATTTAAACTTAATTCTTGAAACAGGCCCTTGAAATAGTCACTAGCGTTCGCCTCCGCTTAGACTTCATTATGTGAAATACTGTAGTTCGCTATGTGAAGTACTATACTTCATATCCGCAAATCCCAAGCAAGTGGATGGGATGCATAGGATAAGCCGGCATGAATTCCCATCCCGAGCCGGCAGGCTGAGGCATGTTGTACGGCGATTCACTAGGGAAAAAGATCGTAACGCAGAAGCATTCGGAATCCTTTCCCAAAGGATCATGCGGCGAATCATTTCGGTTTTTATCGAAGACGGACAAAATTGGGCAAATGGAGATCCTCCCAGGTTCCGGAAAAAATATTTACCTTCGCGCAAACAGTCTGCCAGCTTGTCGCTAGCCGAATAGGCCAGAGGAAAGTCCGGGCAACACAGAGCGCCATACTTCTTAATGGGAAGCAGTCCGCAAGGGTTGAGTAGCGTAACAGAAAATAACCGCCGGCCCGTTCCGGTAAGGGTGAAAAGGCGAGGTAAGAGCTCACCGACCGCCTAGCGATAGGAGGTGCCGTACGCCTTATGGGTTGTAAGGTCATGTATACCGGTTGTATAGGATGGCTCGTCCGATGCCGGGGGGTAGACCGCTAGATCTTGCCGGCGACGGCAAGGCCAGATAAATGACAGGCGCCTTCCCAAAGCGCTCCGCGATGCGGGAAGGTACAGAACCCGGCTTATAGGCAGGCTGTTTTCTTCTTTTTATTGAATATAACAAATCGCATTATGACGAAAGTTCCATCGATATCGGATAAGAAATCGTTCGGACAACGTGTCCGGGAGACGCTGACACGCATAGTCAAGTTCGTGACCGAAGATATCTGGCGCATCACCGAAAACGAGGTAAGCGGGCTAAAGGAACTTTACATCAACGCAATCAAGACCTTGATCCTGGCGGTGCGCGGCTTCATGAACGACAACCTTACCGTCAAGGCTTCCGCACTCACTTACAATACGATGCTCGCCATCGTCCCCCTCTTGGCCGTCCTCTTTGGGATCGCCAAAGGTTTTGGCTTCCAAGAGACCGTACGCCAAGAGTTGCTCAACTATTTTCCCGGACAGAAAATGGAGCTAGACCAGACGTTCCATTTTGTTGAGAGCTATCTAAACCAAGCGCAAGGAGGCATTATCATCGGTGTCGGCTTGATTTTATTATTCTATACGGTAATCAGCCTGATCTCGTCAATAGAAGAAACGTTCAACCAAATTTGGCAGATCAAGAAATCGCGGCCTTGGTACCGGAAAATATCCGACTATTTGGCCCTTTTCCTCATCGTCCCTATCCTCATGACGACCTCAAGCGGTATGTCGATCTTCATCTCGACAGCGCAAAACTCATTTTTCAGCCAATACGTTTTCCTGACGCCCGTCGTCGAGCGTGTCTTAAGTTTGACCCCTTTCCTGATTACGATCCTGGTCTTTACCGGAGCCTATATCCTTTTGCCCAACACGAAAGTCCGATTCGTCAATGGGCTGGTAGCGGGAATCGTCGCCGGCTGCGCATTCCAGTTCTTCCAATATCTTTTCATCTCCGGACAGATCTGGGTAAGCAAATACAACGCCATCTACGGTAGTTTCGCCGTCCTGCCGTTGTTACTGCTCTGGCTGCAACTCTCATGGTTAATCTGCCTTTTCGGTGCGGAATTGTCATACGCCTCGCAGAACGTAAAGAAATTCAGCTTCGAGCGCGACAGCAAACATATCAGCCGGCGCTACAAAGATTTCCTGACCCTCCTCATCGCCTCACTCATCGTAAAACGTTTCGAGAAAGAAGATACTCCGCCCTATACGGCCGACGAGCTTTCGAACACCTACCGCATCCCAATCCGCATCACGACGCAGATCCTCTATCTCCTCACCGAGCTAGGCATCATTATCGAAGTTAATTACGGCGAGGACGAACGCGTAGCTTATTACCAACCGGCCACCGACATCAACAAGTTAACGGTCGGCGAACTCTTAAACCGCCTTGACCGCTTCGGTTCCGAAAATTTCAAGATTGATACAAACGAGCTTTTCAATAAGGAATGGGAAACCTTGCTCCATACCCGAGAAGACATGACCCGCACCTACAACCATATCCTTTTAAAAAACCTCTAATTCAAATAAATGAGAAAGTGAAAAGCCTGGCAAAATTCCTAGACAAGAACGAGCACACCGACCTGACGGAAGGAACCGTGTGGAAAGTCATCGTCCGCTTCGGGCTACCCCTCCTCATCGGCAACCTACTCCAACAACTATATAATTTTACGGACAGCGTCATCGTCGGCCAGTTCCTGGGAAAAGAAGCCTTGGCGGCGGTCTCGGCCTCTTTCTACCATTATTACTTTATCATCTCACTCGTTATCGGCATCGGTAGCGGGACGACAGTCGTGATCTCTCAGCTCTATGGCGCCAAAGATTACGCCCGGTTGCAACGGGCCTTCTCAACGTTCTTCTTCTTCATGCTCGTGGCCGGGCTAACGCTTTCCGTCGCAGGCATTATCCTCGCCGAGCCGATCTTTCGAATGACCAATACGCCCGAAGAAGTCCTTCCCCAAGCGGTCGCTTATTTCAAGATCTATATCGGCGGGACGTTCCTTTTCGTCGCGTTCCATAGCTTTATCTCCATCCTACGGGGCATGGGCGAGTCGATCCGCCCAATGCTACTCATCTTCCTGACCGCCATCCTGAACGTCGTGCTAGACTTGCTGTTCATCGCTGTTTTCCATTGGGGCATTGAAGGGGCGGCCCGAGCCACGGTCATCGCCCAAGGCATCGGCATGTGCGTCGCGCTCGGCTACATTCACAACCAGCACCCCTTGCTTTCTATCCAAAAAAAAGATATGGTTTTCGACTTCACTTTGTTTAAGGAAGAGATGCGGGTCGGAATCCCCACTAGTATCCAGCAATGCGCTATCGCACTGGGACTGATTGCCCTGCTCAACGTCGTCAACAGCTTCGGAGCCGACACGCTGACCGCCTATGGCGCAGGCGGCAAGATCGAGGCAATCATCACGCAAGCCTTCCTTACTCTCTCAAGCGCCTTGGCGGCATTCTGCGGGCAAAACATTGGCGCCCGGAAATACGAGCGAGTCTGGCAAGGCGTTCGTTTCTCCATCGGCTTCTGCTTTATCTTGTGTCTACTCACGTTTTTGACCGTCATTCTCTTCGGTAACGAGATCATGCGCCTCTTCACGGTCGATGAAGGTGTCATCGTCATCGGACAGGAATACCTCGTGATCATCTTTGGTTTCATGTTCTTCCATGGCGCCCTGAACATCTTCAACGGGGCTTTACGAGGCGCCGGCGACACGTTCTTCCCAATGATCATCAGCCTCCTCTGCCTGTGGCTAATCCGTATTCCCCTAGCCTACTGGTTCAGTAGTTTATGGGGACGCCCTGGTATCTGGTGGGCCATTGGAGCCAGTTTCACGATCGGTGTCGCCTTGACTTTCTTTTATTATAAAAGCGGCTTGTGGAAAAGGCGATTACGAGCGTAAATCTTCACATCGTCGAAAACAACAGACAAAACTTTCACCCATCTTCGTCCTTAATGGTTATCTTTGCCCACATAGATCAAACAAAATCATGATCACAGAACAGATTAAGCGACTTTACCAAATTTATACGGGTAGCGCGGCGGAAGAGATCACCGAGTTGCCCTCATCCGGTTCCAATAGGCGTTATTTCAGGCTAAAAGGAGCACAAACACTTATCGCCGTCAGTGGTACCTCGCAAGAGGAGAACCGAGCGTTCATCTACATGGCCGAGCATTTCCGGCGGAAAGGGCTACCCGTTCCTGAGGTCTACGCCCAGACGGACGACCTGTCGATTTATCTCCAAGAAGACCTAGGCGACACGCTCCTCTTCAACGCCATCGAGAAAGGACGAAAAAGCAGCGTATTCGACGAGACAGAAAAGGCCCTCCTCCGCCAAACTATCACCCAGTTACCAGACATTCAATTCCGAGGTTCCGATGGATTCGACTTCTCCTATTGCTATCCACAAGAAGAGTTCAACCAACGTTCCATCCTGTGGGATTTGAACTATTTCAAATATTGTTTCCTGAAAGCGACCGGCTTGGAATTCCAGGAAAACCGGCTTGAAGACGATTTCCTGAAAATGGCCGACGTCTTGCTGCGCAACCAGTCGGCCACGTTCATGTACCGCGATTTCCAATCGCGCAACGTCATGATCCGCGATGGGAAGCCATGGTTCATCGACTTTCAGGGCGGACGCAAGGGACCTGTTTATTACGACGTAGCCTCTTTCCTTTGGCAAGCCAAAGCGAAATATCCCGAAGACTTGCGGCAAGAATTGCTTCACGACTACATCGAAGCCTTGCGAAAATACATGCCGGTCGACGAGGGGTATTTCCTCAGCCAGCTGCGCCATTTCGTTCTCTTCCGCACGTTGCAGGTTTTGGGAGCATATGGCTTCCGGGGGTATTTCGAGAAGAAGCCGCATTTCATCCAAAGCGTGCCCTTCGCGATCGAGAACTTGCGTCAACTGCTCAAACAAGACTACCCAGAGTATCCCTACCTTTGCGAGCTGTTGCGGGCGTTGACCGGACTGAAACAATTCTCAGATGATTTACAGAAACGGACGCTCGAAGTCAAAATCGTCAGCTTCGCCTACAAAAAGGGGATCCCGAACGACCCGACCGGCAACGGCGGCGGCTTCGTCTTCGACTGCCGGGCCATCAACAACCCCGGTAAATACGAGCGCTACAACCATTTCACGGGACTTGACGAGCCCGTGATCCGCTTCCTCGAGGACGATGGGGAGATCACCGTTTTCCTGGAACATGTCTATCAACTGGTCGACGCGTCCGTCAAACGTTATCTCGACCGAGGATTCACGAACCTGATGGTATGCTTCGGTTGCACGGGCGGGCAACATCGCTCCGTCTATTCGGCACAGCATCTAGCCGAGCATCTTCACCAGAAATTCGGCGTGAAAGTGAGCTTGACCCATCGAGAGCAAAACATCGAACAACTTTTCAAATCAACCTTATGAAAGCAATGATTTTCGCGGCCGGTTTAGGAACCCGGCTCAAACCTTTGACCGACCATACGCCCAAAGCCCTCCTGACCGTCGGAGGCAAGACCATGCTTGAGCGTGTCATCCTCAAGCTGAAGGAGGCCGGATTCGATGAGGTCATCATCAACATCCATCACCTTGCCCAACAGATTATCGATTATCTCCAGGCCAACGATAACTTTGGCCTCCGCATCCACCTCTCCGACGAGCGGGATTACTTGCTCGACACGGGGGGCGGTATCAAGAAAGCGACACCGTTCCTGATGGGGAAAGAACCATTCTTGGTCCATAACGTCGATATTCTCTCCAACGTCGACCTTCGCCAATTGTACGAGCGGCACGTCGAAAGCAAGGCCATCGCGACATTGCTGGTCAGTCAACGGAAGACGGCCCGCTACCTTTTATTTAATAAGGAAAACCGATTATGCGGATGGCGGAATCACGAGACGGGCGAGGTCAAATCCTTCTATCCTTACTTTGATCCGAAGCAATACTTGGAATACGCCTTCTCAGGCATTCACGTCATCTCGCCGAAGCTCTTGGAGTTGATGGAAGAGTGGACGGGGCGCTTCTCGATCATCAATTTCTACCTCTCGGTGTGCGCCAAGGCTGACATCCGGGCTTTCCCGCAAGAGGATTTGAAGCTGATCGATATTGGCAAGGCGGAAACCTTGGCGTTGGCGGACAAGCTACTCTCCGCGAACCCCTCGCCTGATCAGGTGGAATGAGTCGTGTCGGTGGCGGGGTTCCGGTTCACCAGCATCACGCTAAGCAAGATAATGGCCAGGCCGATGAACTGGACTGCCGTCACTTCTTCATTCCCAAAGCCCACACCAAGCACGACGGCCACGACGGGATTGACGTAAGCGTGTGTAGCCACTTCCGTCGCGGGACGGACTTTCAACAGCCAAACGTAGGCCGAATAGGCGAGAAGCGAGCCGAACGTCACCAGATAAAGCAACGAAAGCCACGCCGACGCGGGCACCTCCTCCCACCGCCAGCCGGAAAAATCATCGAACAAGAAAGCGCATATCCAAAACAACAGGCTCGCCGAAAGCATCTGCCAAGCCGAGCCGGCAAAACAGTTCACCTCTTCCTCGCCCGACGAGCGGTATTTGGCGTAAAGTGTCCCCAGCGCCCACGAGACGCAGCCCCCGATCAAGATCAGGATCCCATACTCGCTGTGCGGATAGGCATCGCTCTCCGTCAGGAATTGCTCGACATAGAGCAGGCCCACCCCTGCGAATCCCCAAAGGACCCCGCCGACCGTTGAAAGGTTCCGGAAGTTCCGCCTCCACATCGGCACGTCGAACAGGAGGATCCAAATCGCGGTCGACGCCGCCACGATCGCCACTAGGCTACTGCTCACGTAACGCTGGGCCAACATGATGACCGCCATGTCGACGAACAACAGGACAATCCCGCTCACCGCCGAGCGCCGGATCAGGCTAGGGCGGAAAACTTTCTCCCCCCGCAAGAAGCACAACGACAGCAACAGCAACCCGGCCAACGAGAAACGCAGGGCGCCCAGCAAGAACGTCGGCAGGCCTCGCAAAGCCACACCAATAAAGTAGTAGGTCGATCCCCACACCACGTAAATGAGGAAATAGGCCACTACGATCGCCATCTTGCTTGCCGCCCCGCCCATCCTCGCTACTGTTTTAAACCAGAAACATAATCTTTGAACCGCTTCAGTCCTTCCCGCATGAGAGCACGGGGGCAAGCGATGTTCCAGCGCATAAAGCCTTCACCGGCCTCACCATACATCGTCCCCGCGTTGAGCCACAGCTTGGCGTCCGCCACGAGCGCTTCTTCCAATTCCTCTGACGGACGGTTCAGGCTCCGGCAGTCCATCCATACGAGGTAGGTGCCTTCGAGCGGGGTGATCGGGAAGTCGGGCAATTCTTTTTTACAATAGGACCACATCTCCTCGTAGTTGCCCCGCAGGTAGTCGATCAGCTGGAGGAGCCATGGCTCGCCTTCCTCGTAAGCGGCGATCGTCGCCAAGACGCCGAAGGGATTCACGTCGCAGACCTCATTGATGTTGATCGCCTTATCGATGCGCTCGCGGGCGTCTTCGTCCTCGGTAATGATGGTCGCGATCTGGAGACCTGCCATATTGAACGCCTTGCTCGGCGAGACGCACGTGATGGCGCGGCGGGAGAAGGCGTCGGAGAGTGAGGCAAATGGCGTATAGGTATGGCCCGGATAGACCAGCTCGCAATGGATCTCGTCGGAAATCACCCAAAGGCCGTGCCGTAAGCATATCTCTCCAATCCGAGTCAACTCCTCGCGGGTCCAGACCCGGCCGGCGGGATTATGGGGGTTGCAAAGGAGCAGCGCCTTCGCCTTCGGATCGGCGGCCTTGCGCTCCAGGTCGTCGAAGTCGATCGTATAGGGTCTGTTTTCTTGGTATATCAAGGGGCTGCTTAGCGGCTCGCAACCGTTGTTGCGGATCGACGAGAAGAAGCAATTATAGACTGGCGTCTGGACCAGCACCTTGTCGCCAGGCTGGGTCAGGGCCTTGAGTATGGCGGAGATAGCTGGGACGACGCCTGACGTGTAGAGCATCGCTTCCCGCCGGATCGTCCACCCGTGCCGCCGGGCGAACCAGCGGATAACCGCGGCATAGTAGGCGTCGGGGACGCGGGTATAGCCAAAAATCCCATGCGCTACCCGCTGGCTCAGCGCCTCGACGATCGCCGGGGCGGTCTGGAAATCCATATCGGCCACCCACATGGGGAGCACGTCCGTATCGGCGGCGCTGTCCCATTTGTAGGAATTAGTGCCCCGGCGCGGGGCGATCAAGTCAAAGTCGTAAGTCTCCATCGTCTATTTCTTCCGTTCTTCGATAAGGCAATTCGCCGGTTGCTTGATGTACTCGTCGAGCGTGATGGAGCCGATCGAGTCGGCGACGATCTTGCCGGACAGGGGGTTCTTGATGTTCGTGATGCCGCCCCGGATGTCGGCGTTCACGGTGGAATACTCGAAGGCCCGATCGCAGGCGGGGTCGAAAGTGCAGTTCTCCAACACCAGGTCGTGGGCGTAACACAGGGGTTGTTCGCCGGCGATGTGGCAGTTGACGAGGCGGAGGTTCTTGGAGTGCCATCCCAGGTACTCGCCGTCGAGGATCGAGTCGTAGATCGTCACGTCCTCCACTTCCCAGAAGGCATCCTTCGTGGTGATCTTGGCATTGTGGATCTCCACGTCTTTCACGTATTGGAAGACATATTTGCTATCGCTCTCCAAGCCATCCACGAAGATGCCGCGACTGAACATGAACGGATAGGTCCCACCCTTTAACTTCAGGCCCTTCACGTTGATCCGTTCGCAGCGCCAGAAGATCTCGTCGGCGTCGTTGATCTGGACATTCTCGATGTCGATGTCGTTCATTTCCCGGAACATCTTGGGCGCGTCTATGACGGTGTTGACCATCTTCAGGTGGTCGGAATACCAGAGGGCCGAACGTCCGCCGACGGCGAAATAACAATCCTTGATCGTGAATCCATGCACGTGCCAGAAGGGATAGTTCCCCTCGAAGCGGCAGTTGGTCGCTACGATATTACTACACTCCTTGATGCCCGACTCGCCTTCGCGGATCGTGACGTTCTCCAATCGCAAGTCGCGTGAGCCAAACAAAGGCCGCTCCCCGCCAAACTCCTTGTCTCTAATGATATTCATCTTGATAACCTTTACTTTATTTGATCTTTTGTCTTAGTCTTTATACCGCGAAGATATGCTCTCCGAAAGAAAGAGAAGTATACATTTTACGGACGTTATGCCCCCAATTCCGGTTTTAACCTTTTTTCCGGAAGACCCATCCCAGGCGGACGAGAAAGATCAGGCCGCGGAAACAAAGCTCCACGCACATCGCGAGCCAGACGCCCCTCAGCCCCATCGACGGCGCCAGCAGGGCGGCGAGCGTGATCCGCACGGCCCAGATGCTGAAGAAATTCATGACGCAAGGGACGATCGTCTTCCCCATCCCCACGAACACGCTGTAGGCCACGATCGCCGCGGCGAACATCGGCTCGGCGAAGGCCTCGATCCGGAGCACCTTGACACCCAGCGCCAAGACGTCGGCGTCGGGCGTCATCGTCCCGATGATCCAGGGCGCCCCGACGTACATCAGCGCGCCCATCACGCCCATGATCACCATGCCCATCGCGACGGTGATGTAGGCGAAACGGCGTGTCAGGTCGCGGCGGCCCGCCCCGTAGCTTTGCCCGACAAGGGTCGTCGCGGCGTCGGCGATGCCATAACCCGGCATGTAGCAAAGGCTCTCGGCGGTGATTCCAAAAGAGTTGGCGGCGATGGCGATGATGCCTAAGGGGGCGACGATAACGGTCGTCATGATCTGGGCGCCGCAGATCACGCCATGCTCCACCCCCATGGGCAGGCCGATGCGCACGGCGTCGAGCAGGGCGCGCCGCCGGGGCCGGAAGCTCCCCCGCTCGCCTTTCAGCCGCAGGTCCTTGGAGCGGTTGAAGAGATAATAGAGCATAATCGCCATGGCGACCAGCTCGGCGAGGCCTGTCCCCAGGGCGGCGCCCTCCACGCCCCAGCCCGCGCCCGGCAGGACGATCCGTCGGCCCAGCCACTCGGCCTCGCGGGTGGGGAAGATGAGGAAGAAATTAAACACCACGTCGAGCAGGCACATCAAGATGCTTAACAAGCTCGGCACACGCATGTTACCGCTGCATCGCAACATCCCGCCCCCTAAAATGTACATCTGGAAAACGGGCAGGAAACAAGCGTAGATCAGGAAATAGAGCGAGGCGTCACGCCGGATGCTCTCGTCGCCCCCCAGCCACGCCGGCAGGTGCCCGCTGATGGCCACCCCCGTCGCGCCCCACAGGAGGCCGAATAGCCCGATCGTCACCAGCGCTTGCCGCAAGATGGCGCGTGCCCGTCGTAAGTCGCCCGAGCCCAGGGTATGCGCCACTTGTACGGTGAAACCCGTTGCCGCCGCCGTGCATGTCCCGCCGAAAAGCCAGGTCGTCGTCGAGACCAGCCCGATCGAGGCGCTGGCGCTGGCGCCCAGGCTCCCCACCATCGAGGCGTCGATGTATTGCATCATGATCGACGACAGCTGGGCCATGATCGCCGGGACGCTCAGCCGCAACGTCAGGCTCATCTGCTGGCCCAACGTCATTGGCCGCCCCTCGCGGATCATTGAAAGCAATTCCGTAGAGTTCATCGCTGTTTTTCTTTAGGTGGGAAATCCGACGCGAAAGTAAGAAGGATTTTATTTCCGGACAAACGTCTTTCTCCTTTCAATTGGTGGAGCCGATCGCTCGCTGGTGTTCGGGGCTTTTAAGATGAGAAGCGCTTCAGGCAAAATAAAATAAGAAGGGATATAAAATAAAAGTTCCACCCTGGTACGCTATGCTGAGCAGGAAGCGTGGTGGACTCTGTCGGTGCGAAAGTAAGAAAGTTTTTTAAATTGACAATGGACAATTGACAATTTTTTTCCTCCCTTAATTATCCATTGTCAATTATCCATTAATCAATTGTTTAAACCACCTCCGGCGACCCGTCGCCATCCGTGTCGACGCCGGGCTGCGGCTCTTCCGTCTCGTCGCCGGGCTCGGTCGGGGTGGTTTGCTCGCCG
>CASFXH010000071.1 GCA_949298575.1 uncultured Parabacteroides sp. | reverse complement strand
GGAGATTGATTTCCTGATAGCCAAACCCGTAACGACCAGCAGGCATAATATTTCCCCCATAGAGGTGAAGTCCGGGCAACGTTACACGCTGAATTCATTGAGAAAGTGCATAGCCAAGTATGGCTCCCAGTTATCCACACCCTACGTGCTTCACGACAAGGATGTGAAGATAGAAGATGGCATCGTGTACCTGCCTTTATATATGACACCGTTGCTTTGAATGATATGGGGAAATAGTCTATATACTTCAAGGCTCCCCCAAATGCTCAAAAATCAGGGCCACTTGTCGGGCGGTGAAAAGCCGTTGCCGGAGGAATAGCCGGTTTGTTGGAGGGCCTCGGTGAGGGATTGCAATGGGCCAGCTCGCTCTTGCTGTAGGGTCGGATTCTCATTTCGCTCTTTGACAGACTGGAAAACAATGAAATAATGGGAAGAATGTTTTTCGGTTCTCATGCCTTTTTCATACCTTTGCAAAGGTTATACACATAAAGGATATACTTCATGGAAAAGAAGGAAGAAAAGGTGCAAGAGCAACCGAAAAAAAGCAAAATGGAGGAAATGGATGAAGAGGCCAAGAAGCAAGGCAAGAAGGTGAGCAAGACTTGGGAAGCTATGATGCGGCTGAAAGGCAGTTTGATAGTTAACGACCCCAAATTTCTGCTGTAAGATGAGGGTTCTTATCGACACCTTTGCTCTATGATACCAGTTCCCTAGCGTTCCTCTACTTTGCGCACTGTGCTCCACAATCGCTGTTTTTCTAAAGCTCGTCAAATGCTTAAAAATCAGAACTACTTGCGGGCGTAATCTCCGGGGCGTAGGCCCGGGCCAGCTCGCTCTTGCTGTAGGGTCGGATTCTCATGTCGCTCATGTTCGACTTTTTTTATCTCATTGGCATATAATAAATCGTGATTTATATTTAAATTTGCGTTACCTCCCGAAAAGGAGGCAGACATATTGTAAAAAAGGCGTTTACTTAGACGTCTTGTCTTTTATGTTTCCGAACTTCGCAACTTCAGAACTGCATAATCTTTTGGTGGGCGATACAGCCTTGTCTTTGCAGATAGGCACACGCCAGAGTGAAGATTTGGACTTTATGAAATGGCGGACTTCCAAAGTTGAAAAGATTCCGCAAGAAACGTTTCGTGAACGAGAAAAGAATAAAAAGCTATCTGGCAGCCAAATTATGCCGATTGGCGGTAAGTCTCTCCGCCAGAGAAATGCATTTAGGTTCTTACTTGATAGACTTTATCACGGCTTTCTTCCTTCAACAAGACAGGATGCCGTTTTGTTACGGTCGATGCTTATCGTTCGGCAATTTCATTTTATGAGAAAAACGGATTTCTGCCGTTGGTAGCCGAAGATGACGGAGGAATGACACGCCTCCTGTATTTTGACTTGGCCGACTATCAAGATAATTTGAATTGACAAAAAGCGTAAACGGCATGTGGATCGTGCGGATTTCTATTCTATCCGCATGGATTCCATATGCCGTTTCATGCTTTGAAGTAGCGCCTTATTTCTTGCTAGGCGGATAATCCAACGTATAATGCAAGCCCCGGCTTTCCTTTCGTTCCATCGCTTGGCGGGTGATGAGATAACCAACATTGATCATGTTGCGCAACTCGCAAATCTCACGTGAGGCTTTGCAGCGTTTGAAGAGGCGCTCGGTCTCCTCGTAGAGAATATCCAAGCGGTTCCAAGCGCGGGTCAGACGGAGGTTGCTACGGACGATGCCAACGTAGCATTCCATGATCTGGTTGACTTCTTTCATGCTTTGGGTGATGAGGATACGTTCCTCGTTCGTGATCGTTCCCTCGGCGTTCCATTCCGGGATGTCGGTATTGAAGTCATATCGGTCGACCACGCTCAAGGCGTGCCGCGAGGCGGCCTCAGCGTAGACAACGGCTTCTATCAGCGAGTTGGATGCCAAACGATTTCCGCCGTGCAAGCCCGTGCATGAACATTCGCCGATCGCGTAAAGCCGGCGGATGCTGGATTGTCCGTTTAAGTCGACCTTGATGCCACCGCAGAGGTAGTGGGCCGCGGGGGCGACGGGGATGTAATCTTTCGTGATATCGATGCCGATGCCCAAGCAGTGTTGGTAGATGTTGGGAAAATGTTTTTTCGTTTCCTCCGGATCCTTGTGGGTCACGTCGAGGTAAACATGATCCTCGCCGCGGGTCTTCATCTCGTTATCGATCGCCCGGGCCACGATGTCGCGTGGGGCGAGGGAGAGGCGCGGGTCATATTTTTGCATGAATTCTTCTCCATCCATGTTTCTTAAGACGGCGCCATAACCTCGCATGGCTTCCGTGATCAAGAAGCAAGGGCGATCACCGGGATGGTAGAGAGCCGTGGGGTGGAATTGGATAAATTCCATGTCTTTGACTTGTCCTTTGGCGCGATAGACCATGGCGATGCCGTCGCCCGTGGCGACCAGCGGATTCGTCGTATTGCGATAGACCGCTTCGCATCCGCCCGTGGCCATGACCGTTACTTTCGACAGGAAGGTGTCGACCTCGCCCGTTTCCTCGTTCAAGATATAAGCGCCAAAACATTTGATGCCCGGTGTATGTCGGGTGACGATGATGCCGAGATGGTGTTGCGTGATGATCTCGACGGCGAAATGATTCTTGAAAATCGTGATGTTGGGATGTTGTTCGACCGCCTTGATCAGGCTGGTTTGGATTTCGGCACCCGTGTTGTCGGCGTGGTGCAAGATGCGAAACTCGGAATGCCCGCCCTCTCGATGAAGGTCGAACTCGCCGTTTTCTTTCTTGTCAAAATGGACGCCCCATTCGATCAGTTGCTTGATTTGAGTGGGCGCTTCCCTGACCACTTTCTCGACAGCGGCCCGATCGCTGATCCAATCGCCGGCGATCATCGTGTCCTCGATGTGTTTCTCGAAATTATCGACAGCCAAATTCGTGACGGAAGCGATTCCGCCTTGCGCGAAGTAAGTGTTGGCTTCTTCCAAGCCCGCTTTGCAGATAAGGGCGACTTTTCCTTTATGCGCGACCTTGAGCGCGAAGCTCATGCCGGCAATTCCAGAACCTATTACTAGGAAATCAAATTTCTGTATCATTTTGATTGCGATTTTGAAGGGCAAAGTTAGGTATTTTCATGAATTTTGGTCGCGGAAAGCGTATTTTGAATTTATTATATGTTGAACAACATAAATTAATAGCGTTTTTCTTGACAGGTTCTTGCGGAGGCAGTACTTTTGCACCGTGGTTTTTTCATAATAGTATTAGATTTAAGGTTAACAAAGTTGATTAGGGGTTGTCGGGAGACAACCTTTAATTTTTTATAGGGGTTTGGATCGGATTTTATCATCGTGACAAGAAGGGGTTAAAACACTTCCGCAAGCGTAAGCCAACGCCTGCGCAAGTGTAGGCTGATGCCTGCGGAAGCGTAAGCCGATGGCTGCGCAGGCGTTGGCTTACGCTTGCGCAGGCGTTTTCATGGTGAATTTAGGAGACTTGTTGACGATGCCAGGAAAAAGAAAAGAGGGCGAGTCGTTTTTTTGACCCACCCTCTTCTTTTTTATTTATGAAAGGAATTCGTCTCCGGACTTATTTAACAAAAGAAGCGGATTGCAAGTATTTCGCGCTGGCTTCCACGCCTTCGAATTGCGTATGGCCTTTCTTGCCTTCCAGTTCAACGAAGTAACCCAAGATACCGATCTCGTAACCTTTCTTGAAGATATTCGGGAAGTTCATCATGCCTGAGTCGCCCAAGATCCAACGGTCCTTAATGTGCAACAATTTGATACGATCTTTGTAGTTGTCCATCCATTCCAATGGATCTTGTTGTCCCATGACCGTCCAATAAACATCCAACTCGAACATTACTTTGGCGGGATCGGTGTTCTTCATGAACAACTCTTCGATGTACGTACCTTTTGGGGGATCCCAAGGTCTCGCGTTTGGATCCGGTTTCTCGCCTTCTTTCATGACACGTTTGAACTCGTTGCTGTGGTTGTGATAACCCCACAGGATACCTGCCTTGTTCGTGATCTCGCCCGCCTTGTTGAAGATGTCGCAAACACGTTTCGCGTCTTCCTCGGTTTGGATTCTGGGAAGGCTGGGTTGTACCATGTATTTGCAGCCCAATTCCGCGTGGATGTCGGTCGCCTTTTTCCAGAAGTCCTCGAATTTCGACATGTTTTCCGGCGTGTATTCGCGAACAGACGGTGTCAGGTGCGAGCTGGTGATCTTCAAGCCGGCGTCGTCGGCCATTTTCTTGTACTCTTTCGGGTCGATGAGCAATTTGTTTTGAGGATTATAGTCACCAAACTTGCCGGAGTCTTCCTTGTAGCCGAAAATCTCCAATTCCGTGTACCCCATTTTCGCCAAACGGGCCAATCCGTTGGGCAGGTCTTTCAACAATTCTTGACCGAGGGAATAAGTTTGCAAGCCCATCTGCTTTTTGGCGGTTACGCTTGTTGCCTCTGAAACCGCGTCAAAACTTGAGACGCTGTTGTTAGCTACCGCTTTTCCTGTAGCTAAACCTCCTAAAGTCAGGAGGGAAAGATTCTTTAAAAAAGTTCTTCTTGTTGCCATCATGATAATGATTTAATGATTTTGTTTGCTTCTCACAAAAATACTTATCCTTTCTGTTTTCTTTTCCTTCGCTTGAAATGAAAAGAAATATTTATTGATATAAGTCAAGCGTTCCATATCATTTTCCCGTGATGATCCGCTTGATGTCATTCAGCTTATTGAGCGCTTCGATCGGGGTGAGGTTGTTTACGTCGAGATTCTGGATCTCGTCTCGCACTTGGCTCAATACCGGGTCGTCGAGCTGGAAAAAGCTGAGTTGGTAGTTGCCTTGAGGGGGCGTGGTGGCGCTTTTGATGGACTTGTCCTGAATGTTTTCTTGGCGGTTCACGGTCTCCAGGCGCTTGAGGATCTCATTGGCCCGGTCGACAATGCTTTTGGGCATGCCGGCCATCTTGGCGACGTGGATGCCGAAACTGTGCTCGCTCCCGCCGGGCACGAGTTTACGGAGGAAAATGACCTTGTTGTCCACTTCCTTGACAGAGACATTGAAGTTCTTGACCCGCTTGAAAATGCTCGCCATCTCGTTCAGTTCATGATAATGGGTCGCGAAAAGCGTTTTCGGATTGGTCCGAGGATGCTCGTGGATGTATTCCACGATCGCCCAAGCGATGGAAATGCCATCGTAGGTGCTCGTGCCGCGACCTAGCTCGTCGAAAAGCACCAAGCTGCGTGAGGTCATGTTGTTCAGGATATTCGCCGCCTCATTCATCTCGACCATGAAGGTAGATTCGCCTACGGAGATATTGTCGGAGGCTCCCACACGGGTGAATATCTTGTCGACAAGTCCAATCCTCGCGCTTTCGGCCGGCACGAAGCTGCCTATTTGCGCCAAAAGGGTGATGAGCGCGGTTTGCCGGAGCAAGGCCGACTTACCAGCCATGTTGGGGCCAGTGATGATGATGACCTGTTGCCGGTCTTGGTCGAGGTAGACATCGTTGGCGATGTAGTTTTCGCCCGGAGGCAATTGTTTCTCGATGACAGGATGCCGGCCTCCCTTGATGTCGATCACGTCCGACTCGTCGACTTTTGGGCGGATATAATGGTTGGTTTCCGCCCCTTTCGCGAAGGAAAGGAGGCAATCCAAACGTCCGATCAGGTTCGCGTTGACTTGGATGGGGGGGATGTATTCGCTTAAGGCCAGGACCAGATCGTTGAAGAGGCGCGCTTCGAGGGAAAGGATCTTTTCCTCGGCCCCTAGGATCTTTTCCTCGTATTCTTTCAGCTCCTCGGTGATATAGCGCTCGGCGTTGACGAGGGTTTGCTTGCGGATCCAATCGGCCGGGACTTTATCTTTATGCGTGTTCCGCACTTCGATGTAGTAGCCGAATACGTTGTTGAAGGCGATCTTCAGGCTTGGGATCCCTGTTTTCTCGATTTCCCTTTGTTGGACTTTCAACAGATAGTCTTTTCCAGAATAGGCGATGGCTCGCAGCTCGTCGAGCTCGGCGTTGACGCCTTTCGCGATGATCCCACCCTTGTTGGTCAGCGCCGGGGGATCGTTATTGATCTCGCGGGCGATGCGGTCGCGGATCAGGGCGCAGGGGTTGAGCTGCTCGCCTACGCGGCAGAGGCCGGGCTCGCCACTCGCCAGGCAAGCGTTCTTGATCGGTTCGATGGCGGCCAGCGCCGTTTTCAGCTGGACGACCTCGCGGGGGGAGACACGCCCGACGGCCACTTTCGAGATGATCCGTTCCAAATCGCCGATCCGTTCCAACCGCTCGTCGAGCATGTCTTTCAATTCGGGGTGGCGGAAGAAATATTCGACCGTTTCCTGCCGCTCCTCGATCGGTTTCTGGTCTTTGAGCGGGAAGAGGATCCATCGCCGGAGCAAGCGGGAGCCCATGGGGGATACCGTGCGGTCGATGATGTCGAGTAGGCTCGTGCCCCCCTCGTTCATGGAGCTGACCAGCTCCAGACTCCGCACGGTGAACTTGTCCAAGCGGACGTAGCGTTCTTCCTCGATGCGGGAGAGGGACGTGATGTGCGAGATATGCGTATGTTGCGTCTGGTCCAAGTAATAGAGGATCGCTCCGGAGGCGATGATGCCGAGCGTAAGGTGTTGCACGCCGAATCCTTTCAGGTTTCTCGTCTCGAAATGCCGCAGCAGCCGCTCCTCGGCCGCCTCGGTGGTAAAGATCCAATCCTCAAGCTCGTAGACGAAGTAGTGGGAACCGAATGTTTCCTCGAAACACTTTTTGCGCCCCCGCTCGATCAGCACTTCTTTCGGCGAGAAGTTGTTGAGGAGCTTATCGATGTAATCCGGGTTCCCCTCGGCCGTCAGGAACTCGCCCGTCGAGATGTCGAGAAACGCGACGCCGGCCTTGTCTTTTTGGAGATAGAGGGAGGAAAGGAAATTGTTCTCCTTATGGTTCAGGATCGTGTCGTTGATCGATACCCCAGGCGTCACCAATTCGGTGATCCCGCGCTTGACGAGCTTCTTCGCCAGCTTCGGGTCTTCCAATTGGTCGCAAATGGCGACCCGTTTCCCGGCTCGGACCAGCTTCGGGAGGTAGGAGTCGAGCGCGTGGTGCGGAAATCCGGCCATCTCCACGTATTGGGCGGCCCCGTTCGCCCGTCGGGTTTGCACGATGCCCAGTATCTCGGCTCCTATCACGGCGTCTTCGCCATACATTTCATAAAAATCGCCCACCCGAAACAACAGGATCGCGTCCGGATGTTTCGCCTTGATGTCGAAGTATTGTTTCATCAATGGGGTCTCAACTACTTTTGCCACGAGAAGTTTTTTTTAAATTTCAAATCACGCGAATGTACAAAAAATGGGGGATTAAGTGCCCCGCGAGCCGTATCCAGCCCATCTTCTCCAGATTAAGGGCTGGAAACTGAGTTTCCAACGCTTCTTCTCCAGATTAAGGGCTGGAAACTGGGTATCCAACGCTTCTTCTCCAGATTAAGGGCTGGAAACTGGGTATCCAACGCTTCTTTTCCAGATTAAGGGCTGGAAACTGGGTATCCAACGCTTCTTTTCCAGATTAAGGGCTGGAAACTGGGTATCCAGTGCTTCTTTTCCAGATTAAGGGCTGTCGTCGGGAAAAATCGGTTTTATTTGAAATAAATCGGCCAAAGCGCCTGCACGCGGCGGGCGATGTGATAGGCCAAGAGAGGCGGCACGGCGTTCCCGATCACTTTATAGGCCCCCGAGGCGCTGAGGACGAACCGTTTCCCGTCTTCCTTCTGGCGGACGAAAGGGAAATCGGGCGGGAAGGTCTGGATCAGGGCGCACTCGCGGGGCGTGAGGCGGCGTTCGCGCCAGCCGCGGGCCAGCTCGTCGGTCATGATCCCTCCATGTTCCGTCGAAAGGCGGCGGTACTCGATGTTGCCATGATGCTCGGAGCGGATCGTCGGGCCGATCTTGTCTAAGGCGATTTCCTTCTGCCCTTGACAATGGGCGCCCATGTATTTCGCCCCAGAGAAGAAACGTTGCGACGGGTCGGCGCTGTCCTCGGGCTCGTCCAGCCCGGCGAAAATATCCCGGCAGACGACCGGGGGGAGCGATCCTTCGCTCTCGGCCGTGCAAGCGTGCGTGGGCTTCGGATAAGGATCGTATTCGGGTGGAATCGGGTTCGAGCTGAGGGCTTTCAAGGCTTTTGGGCGCAGGGCCGACTTGCGGATGCCGATGAAAATGACCCTCTCGCGCGATTCGGGTACCCCGTAATTGCCGGCGTAGAGAACTTGCGGGTCGGGGACGAGATAGCCGTCGCCGTCCGCCTCGGCGAAGTCGCGCTGGATGATGGATTTGGCGTCGCCCAGGTTGACCAGCCCCTTGACGTTCTCGGCGATGAAGATTTTGGGCTTGGTGATGTCGATGACCTGCTTCATCCAATAGTAGAGTTTACCGCGGGTTTCCTCGGAGGGCTCGTCGTCCAACCGGCGTTTGCCCGTGTGGTCTTTGTTCGACTCGAATCCGCGCCGCTTTCCGGCGATGCTGAAATCTTGGCATGGGAAGCCCCCCGTGACGATGTCGATCTTTTCCGGGAAAATCATTTCGCCCGCGTGATGCCGTTTGACAAGGTCGACGATGCTCTCCGTATGGAAAATCGCTTTATCATGGCCCCTTGTGCCCATGTAATAGGTCCACGCGACTTGCGCCTCTTTCAAAATGTCGTTGGCGAAAACGGTTTGGAAACGATTGGGTTTCAGATGGACCCATTCCTCGCCATCATAGGCGCTGATCCAATCGCTATCGGGTAGGACAGACTTGCGGTGGCAGATAAATCCCCCCTCAAAACCTAAATCCATTCCCCCGCAGCCCGAGAAAAGGGAGAGCAGGCGTAGGGGTGTCTCGTTTTGTGGATGATTCATTGTCTATTTCTCTTTCGTGAAACGATAAACCATGAAAGTCATGGGGTGAATGGTCGTGACAAGGGTTTTCCCTTCAATGGCGATCGCGCTTTCTTTGGGGACGATCGCGTGAGGGTTGTCCAAGGTGTTATCGGCGTCCGGATCGTCCGAATGGAAGGTGATGGCGCTTCCGTTGGCCAACCGTTCGTCTTTTTTCAAGCCTTTAAAATCGAGCTGGAGGGCTTGGGGCTGGTCGGAGGTGTTGGCTACCTTTATTATATAGCGTTGGTTTTCCTCGTCCCAGACAGCGCTGGCGAAGAGGCCGTCTTGTCCCGCTTGCCCGCTTACCGGTTGTTTGTCCATGGTCAAGGGAATGACGTGCGTGCCCCGGTTCGTTCCGTAGAGTTGTTGGACATAATAACTGCATGTGCGAACGGAGCGCAGATTGTCGAACCAAATCAAGTCTGGACGCCATTGCCATCCTTCGACGTGGGCGAGGAGGGGAGCGTAAGTCGCCATGCGCACGATGTCGGCATTGCGCTCAAGCCCAGTCATGAAAGCCGCCTCTAAGAGCGAGGCGTGGAAATGATTCCATTTTTTCCCGTTGGCGCCGTGGCAGGCGTATTCGCCGGCGAAAACTTTCGGTCCTTTGCGGTCATAGGAATCATAGCGGTTGCCTTCCGCCAAGAACCAGCTTTCGGGCCGGTAAAAATGCTCGTCTACCAAATCAACTTTCAAGCGTTTCATCTCCGGCCAGAGGTAATCAAAATCTTCCCCTTCCGAGTTGGGTCCCGACGATCCGATGATTTGGATGTCAGGATACTGTTCACGAATAGCTTTGACGAACCGTTCCAATCGCTCGGGGTATTCAGGCCCCCATTGCTCGTTGCCGATGGCGATGAATTTTAAGTTGAAAGGCTCGGGATGCCCCATCTCGGCCCGCTGCTTACCCCATTCGCTCTCCGCGTCACCATTGGCGAACTCGATGAGGTCTAGCGCGTCTTGAATATAAGGATCAAGTTGGTCGACAGGGACGTGCGCGTCCATTGTCTCGTTCTGGAACTGGCAGGCTAATCCGCAGTTGACGACAGGCAGAGGTTCCGCCCCAATTTCTTCGGCCAAGAGGAACAATTCATAAAATCCCATACCGTAGCTTTGGAAATAATCGGGGAAGAAGCGGTGCGGGAAAGTATAATGCCACCGGTTTTCGTTGCATGGACGATTCTCTACCGGTCCGATGCTGTTTTTCCAATTATAGCGGGTCGCTAAATCGGTCCCTTCCACGATGCAACCACCCGGGAAACGGAAAACGCCCGGTTTCGTATCGGCCAAAGCTTGCGCGAGATCTTTTCTTAACCCATTTTTATGCCCCTTCCAAGTATCGACCGGAAATAGGGAGACGTGTTCTAGGTCCACATCGCCTTTCGAAGTTAAAAAGATACGTAAACGCGCTTTGTCGATCGTGGCAGGAGAAGTGAGCGTGATTTCAAATTTCTTCCATTCTGGAGAATCAATCGTTATTTCTTTGGAAGTTAGAACTTGGCTTTCCTCCATCGTCTCATTGTTAATTAATTCTATCCGAATTTTTTGACCATTGCCTCGGGCCCATACGGAAAAACGATAAGCCGCGTCGGCTTTCAATCCAATCCCGAAAAAACCTTCGTTTTCAATGCCCGTATGTTTCTGGGAATGATTAGGAGATGAAAGCCGTACATAATGAGGATTCCGTTCGAAAGGACCATCTTCCCTCAATGTCACGTTCCCAAACGTGCGCCACCCCATGAGGTGTTGAGGAAATTCAAAAGAACGGTTTTTGATCAATTCCGCGTAAAGTCCACCATCTGCCCCGAAGTTAATGTCTTCAAAGAAATGGCCATACATGGTGGGTTGTATCGCTGCTTTAATTTTGTTAGTCTCTATGGTGAATACATGCTTATCATTCGTTTGCGAGAAAACGTAATTCGTGTTTCCGATGATAGCTGCTAGAATTAGAGATGTCAGAAAAAGTCGTTTCATATTTATTGTACCCTATTTTATTACAAACGTACAGAAAATATTTCAAAACGATGTGCTCGCTCAATTTAATTCCTAATGTTGATTTTCTTCTGTTTGTGTTTATTTTATTGTTTTTCAATGCGTTGTGTTTTTATACCAAAAAACTCTCGAAAAAAGTGCCAAAAATGTTTGGTGGGAATATCGCAAAGGCGTACCTTTGCACCCGCTTTCGAAAGGGAAGCGTCCACGAGGGAGTGGAGAGATCATTGAGAGAAATTCCATACCGAATCGAGAGGTAAGCGTA
>CASFXH010000070.1 GCA_949298575.1 uncultured Parabacteroides sp. | reverse complement strand
AACTCGGAGGAAAGCAGCCGGGAGTTGGAGCCGGTTACATAAACATCCACATCCCAATCCACCATGAAAGAATTGACGGCCTTTTCCCAACCGTTCACTTCCTGTATCTCATCCAACAAGATATAGACTCTCCCATTGGCCTTTTCCACTTTAGCCTTGATGTACAGATACAAGGCTTTCGCGTCGGCAATGTCCATCCATTCAAAACTCTCAAAGTTCATATAGACAATACGCGCTTTGTCAACATCCTGACGCTCCAGTTCTTCTTCTATCAGTTGCAATACGACCGACTTTCCACACCGGCGGATACCGGCTATCACCTTGACGAACGGACGGTTCATGAAGGGCCGGATTTGTTTCATATAGAGTTCTCTTTCTATCATGTCCACGTTTATTTGAGGTTATACTCGCGAATATAGCGCATTTATTTTTATTGTTTATGGGTATAACCATAAAAACTATAAAGTCAATACGGCTTATATGGCATACAAAACGCACGTAAAGCAAAGGGCGAATTCGATTCGCCCCTACGCCGGCGCCATGGGTAGGGGCGGATCGAATCCGCCCATCTGATTTACAATTAAAATAACCGCTTGAACTCCTGCTCGAAGTTGGGCGTGAAGGGCGAATTGGGCCCCAGGTCGAGATGCGCGCGGATCTCGTCGAGCGGCCAGAAACGGCCGCCGTCCAGCTCGGAGGGATCGGGCGCGAGGGGGCCGTCGTAGGTCGTCCGGAAAGCGTAGACCAGCTCGCGCTCGATGTCCGACTCGAAGACGTAGGTGGCCACGTGGGTGGGCGTGAAGGCTTGGATGCCCAGCTCCTCGCGCGTCTCCCGGCGGAGCGCCTCGGGGATCGTCTCGCCATAATCGACGTGCCCCCCGACGGCGGTGTCCCACTTGCCGGGCTGGATGTCTTTCGTCAGGGCTCGTTTCTGGAGATAAAGCTCGCCTTTCGAGTTGAAAAGATGGAGGTGTACGACGGGATGGAGCCATTTCCGCCCGTCGTGACATTCCTGGCGGGTCGCCCGCCCGACGACCTCGCCCCGCTCGTTCACCAAAGGGAAATTCTCGGTATGCGCCATTTCTCGGGGATTTCCGTTTCCTCTTTTTTCTCTTCCTTCTCGGCCGGGGGGATGAACTTGAACTCGCTCCCCAATTTGGGCGTGTCGGTCAGTTTCTGGGCCCAGAGGACGTTGTCGGCGCCCAGGTTCTCGCACAATTTGGGGACGATGGCGTTGAGGGCGATCCGGTCGTCGGCGCAGAAGAAGTGCTTGCCGTCTTTGCCGAACTCGTATTCGATGTAAGGGATATCGTCCGTGTCCTCCTCAAGGATGTATTGGGTGACCGCGGTGAAATTCTTGGCTTGCATGGCATGCGCCTCACGCGCGAACTCGACGGCCCCGTAGACGAGGTTATGGATCTCGGGGTAGGGAACCTTCTTGAGGATTCTGCGTTTGACAATTCGCTCGTAATCGATCTTGTCGATATTGAACTTGTAGATAGATTGCTTGACGCCCATGCAATAAGCGTCGACCAAGTAGGTGCCGATGGTGTACGTCCCGCCGGCGTGAAGGCGTGTCACGACGGCAAGCGCCTCGCCCGTATTGGCGATATCGTTGGAAAGGAAGCAATCGCCCATGGGCAACTTTCGCGCTTTCTCGCGGATGTAGCGTTCGGGGGTCAAGCGTGGTTGGGGTTGTTGTTTTTTCTTGCTCATGATTTATTCGATTTAATATTTTTGAGGATATCCGCCAGCTCCTCGTCGGTCCGTTCGGGGCCGTAGGTCGCGTAGTCGAGGCGGAAATCGCATCCGTTCTTGTACTCGGAGCATCCGTAAGCCGTTTTTCCCCTCATGAGATGCCCTTTTCCGCATTGGGGGCAGGTGAGGGGTGATTTGCGGGCGCCGCTTTTCTTCGGGGTTTTCGCCGGGGGCTCGTCGGGGAGGACGGTGATGCTCCGCCCGCTCCGGTCGGCGAGGACGTTGGCGACGATTTGGCTGACCATCGCTTTCAGCTCGTCGAGAAACGTGCGGGCCTCGTATTCCCCTTTTTCGATGAGGCGGAGTTTCTTTTCCCAAAGGCCTGTCAGCTCGGCGCTTTTCAGCGACTCCTCGTGGATGGTCCCGATCAGCTCCGTGCCCGTGGCCGTGGGGTAGAGGTTCTTGCGTTCCTTGCGGATATAATGGCGCTTGAAGAGGGTCTCGATGATGGCGGCGCGGGTCGAGGGCCGTCCGATGCCGTTCATCTTCAAGGCGTCGCGTAGCTCCTCGTTCTCCACGAGCTTTCCCGCCGTTTCCATGGCCCGGAGCAAGGTGGCTTCGGTGTAGGGCTTGGGTGGTTGCGTCCAGCATTCTTTCAGGAGCGGTTGGTGCGGCCCGCTTTCGCCTTTCGTGAATTGGGGGAGGACTCGCTGCTCGTTGTCGCTATCCGCTTCTTCGTTGTTTCTCGTCGCCCGTTCCTCGTTGGCGAAGACGACCCGCCAACCCGGCTTGAGGATTTGTTTTCCCGTGGCCTTGAAAGCGGTCTCGCCGGCTTTGCCCATGACGGTCGTGGTCGAGATCTCGCAATCGGGATAGAACACGGCGATGAAGCGGCGGGTGACCAGGTCGTAGACTTTCCGCTCGTCTTCCGTCAGGCCGCGGGCGGGGACGCCGGTGGGGATGATGGCGTGGTGATCGGTCACTTTCGAGTTGTCGAACACCTTTTTGCTCTTGGGCAATTGGACTCCGGGGGCGAGCAAGGGGGCCGTCAGCGTCGCGTAGTCCGCCAATCCCCGCAAGGTGGCGGGGACTTTGGGGTAAATATCGTCGCTCAAGAACGTCGTGTCGACCCGTGGATAGGTGGTCACTTTCTTCTCGTAGAGCGATTGGATGAGTTTCAGCGTCTGGTCGGCCGTCAGGGCGAACTTCTTGTTGCATTCCACTTGGAGCGAGGTGAGGTCGAAGAGGCGGGGCGCGAACTCTTTCCCCCGCTTCGCCGAGACGTCGGTCACTTCGAATGGCTTGTCCTTGACCGCCTCGAAAGCCCTTTCGCCCTTCGCCTTATCGGTGAATTTCCCTTTGACGGCCGAGAAGGTGGTTTCCCGGTAGACCGTCTTCAATTCCCAATAAGGCTCAGGCTTGAAATGCTCGATCTCGTGCTGGCGGTTGACGATGAGCGCCAACGTCGGGGTCTGCACGCGCCCGATCGAGAGCACTTGCCGGTTTTGCCCATAGCGCAACGTGTAGAGGCGCGTGGCGTTCATGCCCAAGAGCCAGTCGCCAATGGCCCGCGAGAGCCCGGCCTCATACAATTTATTGAAAGCGCCTTGTTCCTTCAAGTCCTTGAACCCCTCGCGGATCGCCTCCTCGGTGAGCGACGAGATCCAGAGCCGGTAGACCGGGCAGCGGCATCCCGCCTTTTGCATGACCCACCGTTGGATCAGCTCGCCCTCTTGCCCCGCGTCGCCGCAATTGATCACCATCTCGGCTTGGCTCATGAGCGACTCGATGACGCGGAATTGCCGTTCGTAAGTCGGGTTGTCGATCAGCTTGATGCCAAAACGCGGGGGGATCATGGGGAGGGAGGAGAGGTCCCATCGTTTCCAATAGTCCGTATAATCGTGGGGCTCCTTGAGCGTGCAGAGATGTCCGTATGTCCAAGTTACTTGATAGCCGTTCCCCTCCAGATACCCGTTCTTCTGCTCATGGGCACCCAGAACTCCCGCGATCTCGCGGGCGACACTCGGTTTTTCGGCTATGCAAACTTTCATTGAAACGGTCTTTCTTAAATTGTCGGAACGCGAAGGTAAGGATTTTTCGGGAAGCGGTCAAAATAGACGAGGCTCTCTTACCCATCATAGACGGGGCTCTTTTACCTATCATAGACGAGGCTCTCTTACCCATCATAGACGAGGCTCTCTTATCCATCATAGACGAGGCTCTCTTACCCATCATAGACGAGGCTCTCTTATCCATCATAGACGAGGCTCTCTTATCCCCAAGATTCGGGAAACTTGTTACCTTCGCGGGAAAATTAGGATTTCATCTATGCGCATTGATATCATAACGGTTTTGCCCGAGATGATCGAGGGGATGATCAACTGCTCGATCGTGAAGCGGGCTCGGGATAAGGGGCTTGTGGAAATATACCTCCATAATCTCAGGGATTATACGACAAACAAATGGCGGCGGGTCGACGATTATCCCTTCGGCGGCGAGGCGGGGATGGTGATGCAGATCGAACCCATCGACCGGGCCATCACCGCCTTGAAAAGCGAGCGGGACTACGACGAGGTGATCTATACCTCGCCCGACGGCGAAATGTTCAACCAGCCGATGGCCAACAGCCTCTCGCTCCTCCACAACCTGATCATCCTCTGCGGCCATTACAAGGGCATCGATTACCGTGTCCGCGAGCATTTGATCACCAAGGAGATCTCGATTGGCGATTATGTGCTGACGGGCGGCGAGCTGGCGGCGGCCGTGATCGCCGACGCCGTGACGCGCCTCTTGCCCGGAGCCATCGGCGACGAGCAGAGCGCCCTTTCCGACTCGTTCCAGGACAATCTCCTGGCGCCGCCGGTCTATACGCGCCCGGCGGATTACAAGGGGTGGAAGGTGCCGGAAATCCTCCTTTCGGGCCATCAGCGCAAGATCGACGAGTGGCGGCTCCAGCAAGCCGAGGAGCGGACCAAGCGGTTGCGACCCGATTTGCTTAAATAATTGGGCACGCGGGATGGATAGTCGACAATTATTCGTATGTTTGTGTCCTGAATAGACAATTTTAATTATAAAAGAGAAATAAGATGGACCAAACGAAACTCATATTGACTATCGGCCGCCAATTCGGTAGCGGAGGTCGGGAAATTGGGCAGAAACTCGCGAAGGAGTTAGGTATCGGATATTATGACAAGGAGTTGATCTCGGAAGCGGCTAAGGAGAGCGGCTTGTGCGAGGATATTTTCGAGCGAGCCGACGAGCGGACCAACCACTCGCTCTCGTACGCTTTCACGATGGGCTATTCCTCGTTTGTCGGGATGTTCACGCCTTACAATGACATCCTTTCGAACGACACGCTTTTCAAGATCCAGAGCGACACGATCCGCAACATCGCCGGGAAAGGCTCGTGCGTCCTGGTGGGCCGTTGCGCCGACTACATCCTGCGCGACGATCCGGCTTGCCTGAGCGTTTTCATCAGCAACACGTTCGAGAACCGGATCCAGAAAATCGTCGAACGCCAGCACGGGATCACCGTCGAGCAGGCGAAAGACCTGATGATAAAAACCGACAAGTCGCGGGCCGCCTATTACAATTATTACACGAACAAGACATGGGGCATGGCCTCTTCCTACAACCTGTGTGTCGACGCGTCCATCCTGGGCATCGACGGGACGGTGGCCTTCATCAAGCGCTTCATCGACCAACGCTCCGAGCAGCGGCCTCCTCATTTTGGGTAAACGCATATTTAAACAAATGGATATCATGAGAAAATCAAGGAAACGCTTTTTGATGGCTCCCGGGTTGATGGGGGCCTTGCTCCTCACGGCCTCCGGTTGCGGGACGAGTTGGAGCGAGACGGAAATGGATGGGTATCGCCTCGTCACTCAAGAGAATGGCGCGACGTTGGGCTATTCTCCCACGTCGGGCGTGAAGCTTTTGGAGGCCGATGGCTTCGTCTTCAAGGATCTCAACAAGAATGGGAAGCTCGACCCCTACGAGGATTGGCGCCTCTCGTCGGAGGAACGCGCCAACGATCTCGCGGCGCGACTATCCGTTGAGGAGATCGCGGGCTTGATGCTCTATAGCGCCCACCAATCCATCCCCGGCGCCTCGGCCGGATTCGGGGCCTCGACTTACAACGGCAAACCTTTCAACGAGAGTGGCGCCAAGCCTTCCGACCTCTCGGATGCCCAGAAGAAATTCTTGACGGAAGATTTCGTCCGCCACGTGCTGGTGACGAAGGTCGAAAGCCCGGAAGTCGCCGCCCGTTGGAACAACAACGTCCAGGCGCTGACCGAGAGCATCGGCCACGGCATCCCCGCCAACAACAGCTCGGACCCCCGCCACGGGACGGCGGCCGACGCGGAATACAACTACGGCAGCGGAGGCCAGATCTCCTTATGGCCCGGCACGCTGGGCTTGGCCGCCACGTTCGATCCCTCGGTGGTCGAGCGCTTTGGCGAGATCGCCTCGAAGGAATACCGGGCGTTGGGCATCGCGACCGCCCTCTCGCCCCAAGTGGACTTGGCGACGGAGCCTCGCTGGAGCCGGGTGAGCGGGACCTTCGGGGAAGACCCCGATCTCGTGGCCGACATGTCGAGGGCATACGTCGACGGCTTCCAGACCTCGAAAGGCGACAAGGAGATTCGCGACGGCTGGGGCTATGAGAGCGTGAACGCCATGGTGAAGCACTGGCCAGGTGGCGGCCCCGGCGAGGGCGGACGCGACGCCCACTATGGCTACGGGAAATATGCCGTCTATCCGGGCAAAAATATCGAGCAGCAAAAAATGCCCTTCACGGAAGGCGTCTTCAAGCTGAATGGCCCGACGGCGACCGCCTCGGCCGTGATGCCTTATTACACCATCTCCGTCGGGCAGACCGAGGGCGAGGAGATCGCCAACGGCTACAGTCGCTATTTGATCACCGACCAGCTCCGCGAGAAGGTGGGCTACGGCGGCGTGGTCTGCACCGACTGGGGCATTACGGGCGATGAGACGGGCGTCGAGACCTTCGCCGGGAAGCCGTGGGGCGCCGAGGGCTTGTCGGTCGCCGAGCGCCACTACCGCATCCTGATGGCCGGCGTGGACCAGTTCGGGGGCAACAACGACAAGGGCCCCGTCTTGGAGGCTTATCGGATGGGCGTCGAGGAAATAGGCGAGGAGGCCATGCGCGAGCGCTTCGAGGCTTCGGCCGTCCGCCTCTTGATGAACATCTTCCGCGTGGGCCTGTTCGAGAATCCTTACTTGGATCCCGCCGAGTCGCGACGGCTCGTGGGCAATCCGGAATTCATGAAGGAAGCCTACGAGGCGCAGCTGAAGTCGATCGTGATGCTCAAGAACAAGGGAAATGTCTTGCCGATGGATAAGGCGAAGAAGGTCTATATCCCCAAGCGCCATTACCCCGCCGTGGTCGGTTTCTTCGGGACGACGAGCAAGGCGCGGACCGACTATCCCGTCAATCTCGACCTCGTGCGGAAATATTTCACCGTCGTGGAGAATCCCGATGAGGCGGACTTCGCCATCGTCTTCATGGAAAGCCCCAACAGCGGCACGGGCTACGACAAGGCCGACCGCGAGCGGGGCGGCAACGGCTACATGCCCATCAGCCTCCAATACGACGATTACACGGCGACCTACGCCCGGGCGACCAGCCTGGCCGGCGGCGATCCTTTCGAGGACTTCACCAACCGTTCCTATAAAAACAAGCGCGTGAAGACGTTCAACAAGGCCGACATGGAGTCCGTGCTCGCCACCAAGCGGGCCATGAAGGGCAAGCCCGTCATTGTCTCGCTCGAAATGAGCAAGCCGACCGTCATGGCCGAGTTCGAGGGCTCGGCCGACGCGATCCTGGTCAACTTCGGCACGCAGAACCAGGCTGTCCTGGACATCATCAGCGGCGCTTCCGAGCCCACGGCCCTCTTGCCCCTCCAGATGCCGGCCAACATGCGCACCGTCGAGGAGCAGTTCGAGGACGTCCCCCGCGACATGAAGTGCTACACCGACAGCGAGGGACACACCTACGACTTCGCCTTCGGCATGAACTGGAGCGGCGTGATCGACGACGAGCGGGTGGCGAGATACAAATAAGAAAAATCGCGTATCTTCGCGCCGTTTGCGAATATTTAAAAATACGATTTGAAATTATGGAACAGATTGTTTCGAGTGGCATTATCAACGCCTATTTCGAGAAGTTAAAAAGAAACCTGTCGGTCGACGTCGCGGTCGTCGGCGGTGGACCTTCGGGAATTGTCGCGGCTTACTACCTGGCCAAGGCCGGGAAGAAAGTGGCGCTCTTCGACCGCAAGCTCGCGCCGGGCGGCGGCATGTGGGGTGGGGCGATGATGTTCAACGATATTGTCGTCCAAGAGGAGGCGATGCCCATCGTCCGCGAGCTGGGCGTCTCTTACCACGACGCCGGCAACGGCACCTATATCATGGATTCCGTCCACACCACCTCCGCCCTCATCTACCAGGCGACGAAGGCGGGCGCGACGATCTTCAACTGCTATTCCGTCGAGGACGTCGTCTTCCACGATGACGCCGTCGCGGGCGTGGTCGTCAACTGGGCCCCCGTCATCCGCGAGGGCATGCACGTCGACCCGCTGACGATCATGGCGGGCGCCGTCCTCGAGGGGACGGGGCACGACTGCGAGATCGCCCGCATCGTGGCCCGCAAGAACAACATCCGCCTCAACACGCCCACCGGTGGCGTCATCGGCGAGCGCTCGTTGAACGTCGAGCTGGGCGAGCAGACCACGGTGGAGAACACGAAAGAGATCTACCCCGGCCTCTTCGTCTCGGGCATGGCGGCCAACGGCGTGAGCGGCAGCTTCCGCATGGGCCCCATCTTCGGCGGCATGTTGATGAGCGGCAAGAAGGCGGCCGAGCTGATCTGCCAAAAGCTGGACAAGTAAATCCGGCGCGCGAAAAACGTAAAATAGGGCATGGGTCTGGATGGGCTCATGCCTTTTTTTCGCCTCTTCGGCTTGTGGTTTACGAATGATTCATTAATTTCGCGACGTAACATTAAATTATTACTGTCATGAAACAACATTCATCCAATTCCATTTACGGAACGATCGCCTCAGGGCGAAGCTTCCTTTGGGCCGTTTGCGCCCTCGCGCTTCTCCTCCTCGCGGGCTGCGGCGGAAATCCCTCGACGGGTGAGGAAGACGGGCTGATCACGGTCGACGTGACGAAGAGCTATCCGAAAAAAGAGCTGATCTTGCAGGATCTTTTTGACATCGAATACGTGCCGTTGGAGACGACGGACGAGATGATCACCGCGGGCCAAATCCAGTTCATCGGCGAGAAATACATGATCTTCAAAAATCTTGGACGAACAGATGGTGAAATCTTCGTTTTTGATCGCCAAGGCAAGGCCATAAGGAAAATCAATCGTTTAGGACAAGGAGGTGAGGAATATCTCAATATATTGGGTTTTGATTACGACGCAAAGGCAGACGAACTTTTCGTGAATTCCCATTATTTAAAAAAGATTCAGGTATATGACTTGGAAGGAAACTATAAGCGAGGATTTGATTATTTGGAAGGCGTTCAATATGATCCCATAAAAATCTTGGATCAGGATCGGCTGATTGTTTTCGACAGTTACTTTAATGTAGATGAGCCAGACGAGAAGAGGGATTGTTTCCTTATTCTTTCCAGACAAGATGGGCATTTATTGGAGAGGGTGGCTATTCCTTATGAAGAAAAGAAATCGGTTGTTATCGCGAAAAGGGATAAAAGTGGAAAGTTGGCTGGACTTTGGGGCATTCGGAATACAAACTTGATTCCTTATCAAGACGGTTGGCTTCTGATAGAGCCTTCAGCCGACACGCTTTATACCTATTCCGCGACGCAAGGTTTAAAGCCGGTGATTGTGCGAACCCCATCAGTTCAAGAATTGAATCCGGAGGTTTACCTTTTCCCGACTATTTTCACGGATCGCTATGTGTTCATGCAAGCGGTTGAGCGCAGTTTCAATTTCGGGGTCGACGAGGATGTCCCGAGAGTGAATTTGGTCTACGACAAAGCGGAAAGGACCGCGTTCGAGTGTGAGGTGATCAACCGCGATTTTGAGGGCACTCCCGTTAATTTATGGTTCGCACATCGGGTGATCATGGAATTTAATGGCGACGAGATAGCTTTCGCCACCCGTCTGGAGACCCCCGACCTCGTCGACGCCTACAAGGAAGGCCAACTCTCCGGCCGCCTCCAGGAAATCGCCTCCACCCTCCACGAGGAGGATAATCCGGTGATCATGATCGCGAAATACAAGAAATAAGAAGAGGCATTCATTAACTTCTCATTGAAACTTTAAAATATTCATATCATGAAACAACATTCATCCAATTTCATTTACGGAACGATCGCCTCAGGGCGAAGCTTCCTTTGGGCCATTTGCGCCCTCGCGCTTCTCCTCCTCGCGGGCTGCGGCGGAAATCCCTCGACGGGTGAGGAAGACGGGTTGATCACGGTCGACGTGACGAAGAGCTATCCGGAGAAAGAGTTTGTTTTGCAAGATCTCTTTGACATAGAATATGTGCCGTTGGAGACGACGGAAGAGTTTTTGACCACCCGCTGGGTCTTGGATATTTCCTCTCATTACATCTTAACGATGAATTTGCGCGAGGGGGAGTTATTTCTCTTCGATCGGGCGACGGGGAAAGGCGTGAAGAAGATCTGCCGAAGAGGTGAAGGCCCGGAAGAATATTTGCATGCAGCAAATGCGGTTATTGACGAAGAGCGGGACGAGATTTTTGTTGACGACGGGATGCGACGTCGTTTCTTAGTCTATGATTTGGAGGGAAACTTTAAACGTAGCTTTAAAACGATTGATCATTCTGTCATCATGAATGTTCGTAATTTCAACCAAAAATATCTCTTATGCCAGGATGATTATAAGATTGGAAATATGAATTCAAAGCTCACCTTTTTCTTAATATCTAAAGAAAACGGGCAACGAAAGGGGATAGAGATCCCTTATTCGAATCGAATTTCTAATTGGGTCTGGAAAATCGTAAGCGAAGATTTTGTATATTCAAACAATACAGACAATTGTCAAATTATTCCTTATGGCACTAAATGGTATTTGATGGAACCATCTGCCGATACCGTTTACGCGCTCCAAAAGGATTTGTCTCTAAAGCCATTTTTAGTGCGCGAACCTTCCGTGCAGGGGATGGATCCGGTCGTTTTCCTCTTTCCCTGCATGTTGACAAAAGATTATTGCTTTATGCAAAGTGTTGAGAAATTCTGGGATTTCGATGCGAACGAGGGTTTTCCCAGGAAAGATCTGGTTTATGATAAACGGGAAGGCAAGATTTACGAGTGCGTGCTTCAGAACGCTGATTACGAGGGGCAGGAGCTTAATTTGCTTGTAAAAGCGTTCACGCAAGAGGTCGCGTTCCAATTTGGCTTAGATCCGGCGGACCTGATCGAGGCCCACGCCGCCGGCCAGCTCTCCGGCCGCCTCCAGGAAATCGCCTCTACCCTCGACGAGGAGGACAACCCGGTGATCCTAATCGCGAAATACAAGAAATAATCCCGGAAGGGCTTGCGCTTCTGAAAATTTAATGTAGATTCGCGTGGGGAGATCTTTCGCATGGTGGATTGTCATTACGTGGACGTTTTGGCGTTTCCGGGCAATTTTTCAGCCAATGCAAAAGTGAAACGGCGTTTCCGGGCGATTTTTCAGCCAATGCAAAAGTGAAACGGCGTTTCCGGGCGATTTTTCAGCCAATGCA
>CASFXH010000069.1 GCA_949298575.1 uncultured Parabacteroides sp. | reverse complement strand
CCCCCTGTCGCGCAGCTCGGCGATCTGCCCGCGCGTGAACTCAAAAAAGGACCGCGATCCTTTGCGCGTCCCCGCCCCATTGGGAGCGGCGGACGAATGTTTTTCCAATTCTCTTTTGCTCATCGAATAAAATCTTTGTTTGATAAATAAACAGAGAAAAGGCGTGAAATGATGTTTCCCCCCTAATGAGGATCATAGAGCGGCCCCGTTCGTCGGCGTGAAAATACGGAAATCTTTATATCTTCGCGCCGTGAAGCGTAGCCTATACATATTATTTGTCTTGATGTTGAGTGTCACGTCGATGATGGGGCAGGGAAGGGGAAGCCGGAGCGCGAGAGGGGGCTTCTCGTTGTCGGCGCTTTCCGCCGCGCAAAAAGAAATTCCGGATAGCCTCTTGGTCCCGGACAGCGCGACCGAGAAAAGGGTGACCGCTTACTTGCTCGATCCTCGTCTGGGGCAGCGACGGATCGCTCCGATGGACACGAGCCGATTTAATATCTCGAACAGTATGTTGGCCGAGTCGAAAGCCTTGGCGTTGGGCTTTTTGGCCAACGTAGGCTCACCAGCCCAGTCCAAGATCTTCTTCGATCGTCCCGAGGAACGCGATTTCATTTTCGCCGACGCCTACCATTATTATATCACGACACCGGAAAACGCCCTTTTCTACGACACGAAAATCCCTTATACCAACATCTCTTATTCGACAGGTGGCGCCAGCCAGAACAAGGAAGACCGCCTGAAGGGTGTCCTGACGCTGAATTTCGGGAAGAAAATCAACATAGGAGGCGACATCGATTACATTTATAGCCGGGGCCATTACGACTCCAATGGCAATAAACTGTTGTCGTATCGCCTTTTCGGGAATTACCTTTCCGACCGCTACGAGATGAGCGCTTTCCTGAGCAATTTCAACTTCGTGAATTATGAGAATGGCGGCTTGACGGAAGACCGTTACATCACGGACTTGGATAACATCTCGGTTGGCCAGCGCATTACCGACCCGAAATCGTTTCCCGTCCGCTATACGGATACGTGGAACCGGGTGCGGGGCAAGCGCTATTTCCTGACCCACCGTTATAACTTGGGCTTTACCCGCCAATTGGAGGCGACAGACGAGGAGGGGAATCCCATGGAAGTCTTCGTCCCGGTCTCCAGCATTATCCACACGATCGATTATGAGGACAACCGTCGGCGTTTCATCTCGGAAGACGCGGGCATTGATACCTGTTACACGAGCCTTTACGGCATAGACCAGTCGCTCAACGACCAAGTGTCCTCGTGGAACCTGAAGAACACGTTCGCCCTGTCCTTGCGGGAAGGTTTCCAGGATTGGGTGAAGTTTGGGTTGACCGCGTTCATCCGTTTCGAGAAGCGGCGTTTCCGTCTGCCGGCCGAGATCCCGGGGTTGGATTACTCGTCGGACAATGGGGGCTATCCCGGACGTCCCTCGTCGCTCGATTTCCCGACCAGCACGGTTTATGATGAGTTCACGACCTACGTCGGGGGCGAGTTGCTCAAGACCCAAGGCGATATCTTTACCTATAATATTAATGGCGAGATCGGCATCGCGGGAAGCGACGCGGGCGAGTTTCGCTTGGTCGGCAACCTGAAGACCCAGTTCCCGCTTTTCAAGAAAGAGGCGACGATCGAGGCGGACGCTTACATCAAGAACCTGACGCCCGCCTTTTTCCAGCGTCATCATCATAGCCGCTATTTCTGGTGGGATTTGCCGTTGAAAAATGTCCAACGGATTTACGCCGGGGCGAAAATCAATTTGGAGTCGACCCGCACGCGGCTCTCCGGAGGCGTGGAGAGTATCCAGAACTACGTGTTCTTCAACAAGTCCGGTATGCCGGAACAAAGCTCGAAGAATCTGCAAGTGATCACGTTGCGCTTGAAGCAAGACCTCATGTACCGGGCTTTCGGCTGGGAAAACGAGGTCGCTTACCAGTTGTCGAGCGATACGGATGTCTTGCCGCTCCCCTCGTTGAGCCTTTATTCGAACATGTACTTGCATTTCAAGTTGGCGAAAGTCCTGACGGTCCAGTTGGGGGCGAACGTTTATTACCATACGTCTTATTACGCGCCCTATTATGAGCCGGCGACCCAGCAGTTCCAGCTTCAGGACGAGGTGAAAGTCGGTAATTTCCCCCAGCTGAACGCATACGTGAATTTCCATCTGAAACAGGCCCGCTTCTACGTGATGGCGTACAACTTGGGCTCGAAATTCATCGACCCGAATTACTTCTCCTTAGCGCATTACCCGACAGACCCGATGGTGCTGAAACTGGGCATCGCGGTGATGTTTAACAATTAGAAAAGCATGAGATCGAAGAAACTCCTGATTGTCTACCTGGCCTTGCTGGTGATCGTCTTGCTGACGATGGGCCAGCTGTTGCTCTTGAAGCGCCAGGCCGACGCGGGGCCGCGGGATTTCGCCCAAATCCGCGAGGAGGGCGTCATGCGGGTGGTGACGGCTTATTCGCCGACCGATTATTATATCTCGGGCGATTCCGTCTTGGGTTTCCAATACGAGTTGTGCCAGGCGATCGCCCGTCTGGCGGGGGTCGAGATCCAGATCCGGTTGGAGACGAGCTTGGCCACCAGCTTCGAGTTGCTCACGGACCGGCGGGTCGACGTGATCGCCCAAAACATCCCCGTGACGACCGACAACAAGGTCGATTTCCTGTTTACGGAACCGATCGTCTTGGACCGTCAAGTCTTGGTCCAGCGCGTGCCGGAAGGGGAGGGGGCGGACTCCACCTTGATTCGTGACCAGCTGGACTTGGCCGGGAAAACGGTCTATATCCCGAAAGACTCGCCGGCGAAACTGCGCTTGCGCAACCTGGGGCGGGAGATCGGCGACACGATTTACGTGGTCGAGGATGAGCTGTACTCGTCCGAGCAGCTGGTCATGCGGGTGGCGAAGGGCGAGATCGACTACGTGGTATGCGACCAGCATACCGCGGACTATCTGAAAGGCTGGCTGCCCGAGATCGACGCCCAGACCAATATCAGCTTCACGCAATTCCAGTCGTGGGCCGTCAGGCCGGAGAGCGTCGAGTTGCGCGACAGCCTGAACCATTGGCTGGAACGGTTGCGGGCGGACGGCGTTTACGAACGGCTTTACGAACGTTATTACCGCTGAGTCCGTTCAGGTTTAAAATTAATCATTATCTTTACCCGAATTTTTGATTGAGGCAAAATGAAGTTTGAGGAAATGGCTTTAGAGGACGCGGTGCTAGACGGCCTCTATGATATGAATTTTGAGGAAGCGACTCCCGTCCAGGAGTTGACGATCCCCCTGATTTTGGAAGGAAAAGACGTGATCGCCTGCGCCCAGACGGGGACAGGCAAGACGGCGGCCTACGTGTTGCCCGTCATCAACGAGTTGAGCAAGGGACAACACCCGACGGACGCGATCAACGCCGTGGTGATGGCGCCGACCCGCGAGCTGGCGCAGCAAATCGACCAGCAGATCCAGGGCTTTTCCTATTTCATCCCTTCCATCTCGGCCGTGGCGGTCTATGGCGGGACGGACGGCGTCACGTGGGAACAGCAGCGACGCGGCTTGGAGATGGGGGCGGACATCGTGATCGCCACGCCGGGACGTCTCCTCTCGCATATTAAACTGGGCGCTGTCGACTTGTCGAGGGTGTCCTTTTTTATTCTCGACGAGGCCGACCGCATGCTGGATATGGGCTTCTTCGACGATATCATGCAAATCTATAAACTCCTTCCCCCCACGTGCCAGACGGTCATGTTCTCGGCGACCATGCCCCCGAAGATCCGCACCTTGGCGAAGACGATCCTGAAGGATCCTGAGGAGGTGAAGATCGCGATCTCGCGCCCGCCGGAAAGCATCATGCAGACGGCCTACGTCTGCTACGGCCCGCAGAAAATCAAGATCCTGCAATCGCTCTTCACGGAGGCCCGCCCCCAGCGGGTGATCATCTTCTCGTCGGCGAAGGCGAAGGTGAAAGAGTTGGCCGCGACGTTGCAGAAGAAGCATTTCAACGTGGCGGCGATGCACTCGGATCTCGACCAGCCGCAGCGCGACGAGGTGATGAAGGAGTTCAAGAACGGGCATATCGACATCTTGGTGGCGACCGACGTGGTCTCCCGCGGTATCGACATCAACGACATCCGCCTGGTCGTCAACTTCGACATCCCGCACGACCCCGAGGACTACGTGCACCGCATCGGCCGCACCGCCCGGGGCACGAACGGCGAGGGCTTGGCGATCACCTTCGTCTCGCCCGAGGAGCAGGCCCAGTTCAAGGTGATCGAGGACTTCTTGGGGAAAGAGGTCTATAAGATCCCCGTCAGCCCGGAGTTTGGGGAGGTGCCCGAGTACAATCCGCGTAAATACGACAATGGGGGCAAACGTAAGAGGACTTCAGGCGGCGGCGACGCTCGCCGGAGGGGAAATTCGCGACGGTAAAAGCGGTATTACGCGAACTCTGCTATTACGCGAACGGAAAAGTATTTTTGGGCGCCCGATTCCGCCATTCCGCGGACGTTTGGGCGCCGCCGAGCCTCTGTTGCGCCAACACGCGGACGGAATGAAAGTATGGAAAAGATTGTTTCATTAATTATAAAAAGTAAGTAAGTGGTTATGTTTAATCTTATGCCAGTGATCTTCATCCTCGGCATCCTGGCGATCGCCTTGGAGGACAAGATCAAGATCAATAAAGCCGCGGTGGCTTTATTTATGGCGATTTCGATGTGGGTTATCTTGATGCTCGACGCGTATCCGATTTTCGTGGGTCGCGAGAGCGTTATTTTCCAAGAGTTTTTGGCGAAAAATCCGGAGGTGGCCACGCTGCCGCTCCACGACCAGTTCGTCCAATTCATCACGAACCAGTCGATCGTCTACCATTTGGGCAACGTGTCGGAGACGCTGTTTTTCGTCATGTGCTCCATGCTGATCGTCGACATCGTGGACAAGCACGGTGGTTTCCACGCGATGACGGGCTATATCCGGACGACAGATAAGCGGCGGTTGCTGTGGTACATCAGCTTCGTGACCTTTTTCTTCTCCGCCTTGCTGGACAACCTGGCGGCGGCGATCGTCATGATGGCGGTCTTGCGGAAGTTGGTGCCCGACAGGACCGACCGGCTCAAGTACGCCTGCATGGTGATTATCGCGGCGAACGCGGGCGGCTCGTGGTCGCCGATCGGCGACGTGACGACCATCCTCCTGTGGGTGGGCGGCAACGTCTCGGCGGGCCATCAGATCTCGCACGTCTTCCTTCCCGCCTTGGTCAACCTGCTGGTGCCGTTGGTGATCGCGAACTATTGGCTTTTCAAGAAAGGCGCCCAGCTGCGCGTGGCGAGCGAGGAGGATCGCGACGACGAGTACGTGCCCGAGATCCCGAAGTTCTCGCGGCGGGTGATCTTCTTCATCGGCGTGCTGTCGCTGGCGTTGGTCCCCGTTTTCCAGATGCTGACGGACTTGCCGCCGTTCATGGGCGTCTTGTCGGGGTTGGTGATCTTGTGGATCTACACGGACGTGATGTATAGCAAGCTGCACATGCACGAGTCGCGCAAGCTGCGGATTTCCCAGCTGTTGCCGAACGTGGATTTGGCGACGATCTTCTTCTTCCTGGGCATCCTGATGTCGGTGGGCGCGCTGGAGACTTCCGGCCATTTGGCGATGATGTCCAACTTCTTGGATACGTCGGTGCACGAGCCCTACCTGATCAGCTTCGCGATCGGCGCCTTGTCGTCGTGCGTGGACAACGTGGCCTTGGTGGCGGCGACGATGGGCATGTACCCGGTCGTCGAGATGGCGCCGGGCCTGAGCGAGTACGCCCAGTATTTCGTGGCGGACGGGGGCTTCTGGACGTTCCTGGCCTATTGCGCCGTGACGGGCGGTAGCATCCTGATCATCGGCTCGGCGACGGGCGTGACCGTCATGGGCTTGGAGAAGATCGACTTCATGTATTACACGAAACGCTTCTCGGGGCTGGCCCTGTTGGGCTATGTCGCGGGCGCGGCGACGTATATGTTGTTGTTCGCTTAAGGGTTTAGAATATATATTTCCTTAAATATAAATCACATGAAAAGAATGAAAGTCTTATTGCCAGCGTTGGCCTTGGCGGCGGCGCTGGTCGCGCCCGGCGAGGCGTGCACGGATTTCATCGTCGGCAAGAAAGCGTCGGTCGATGGGTCGGTGATCATCAGCTACGCGGCTGATTCGTATAATTTGTATGGCGAGCTCTACCATTGGCCGGCGGCGACATGGCCCAAGGGGACGATGCTCGACATCAACGAATGGGACACGGGGAAACCCCTGGGCCAGATCCCGCAAGTGGAGCGGACCTATTCCGTGATCGGGAACATGAACGAGCACCAGCTGGCGATCACGGAGAGCACCTTCGGCGGCCGTCGCGAGCTGCGCGACACCACGGGCATCATGGACTACGGCAGCCTGATCTACGTCACCCTCCAACGGGCCAAGACCGCCCGCGAGGCGATCAAGGTCATGACCGACCTGGTGGCGGAGTATGGCTATTACAGCGGGGGCGAGTCTTTCTCGATCGCCGATAAGAACGAGGTGTGGGTGATGGAGATGATTGGCAAGGGCTCGGGCAACAAGGGCGCCGTATGGGTCGCCATCCGCATTCCGGACGATTGCATTTCCGGCCACGCGAACCAAGCCCGCATCCAGCAGATCCCGTTCGACGATAAGGAGAATTGCATGTACGCCCCCGACGTCGTCTCTTTCGCTCGCGAGAAAGGGTATTTCTCCGGGTCGGACGAGGAGTTCAGCTTCGCGAAGGCTTATTGCCCCTACGACTTTGGCGGGCTCCGGGCTTGCGACGCGCGGGTCTGGTCGTTCTTCCGCAAGTTCGACCCCTCGATGGACCAATACACCGATTTCATCAAGGGCGACCCGACCAAGGAGCCGATGCCCTTGTATATCAAATCCAACCGCAAGCTCTCGGTGCGCGATGTCCAAGCCTGCATGCGCGACCATTACGAGGGCACGGATCTGGACATGACCAAGGATCCCGGCGCGGGCCCGTTCAAGGCGCCCTACCGCTGGCGCCCGTTGAGCTATGAGGTCGATGGCGTGGAATACACGAACGAGCGCCCCGTCTCGACGCAGCAGACCGGTTTCGTGCTGGTCGCCCAGTTGCGCGATTGGCTGGTCGACCCGGTGGGGGGCATCCTTTGGTTTGGGGTCGACGACGCGAACATGACCGTCTTCAACCCGATCTATTGCGGCGTGCTGGCGGCGCCCGAGAGCTACCGCGCCGGCAATGGCAGCCTGATGGAGTTCTCCTGGACGTCCGCGTTCTGGATGCACAACTGGGTGGCGAACATGGCTTATTCCAAATATGAATACATGATCGAGGACATCCGCCCCGTCCAACAGGAGCTGGAAACCCGTTACGAGGAGATGACGCCCGCGATCGACAAGGCCGCGACCGACCTTTACCAAGCGGATCCCGAGGAAGCCCGCCGCTTCCTGACGTGGTACAGCTCGACGACCGCCGACGCCTCGACCGCCCGTTGGAAGCAACTGGGCGAATACTTGCTCGTGAAATACATCGACGGGTGTATCAAGCGCGAGGAGAACGGGCGTTTCAAGGATAACGGCTATGGCCTGTCCGCGAGCCCTATTTCTCCGGGCTACGGTGAACAATTTTATCGGGCGATTGTTAAAGAAGCAGGAGATCGCCTGAAGGTGAAATGAAACTAGACTTAAATTTAAATTCAATAAATAGGTATGAAAAAGCTATTGTTACTTTTGGCATGTGTCCTGATGAGTGTAGGGGCATACGCGCAGCACAAGCAAGGCCAATCGGCTGTGGGGTTGAATATCGGGTATAATTTCAATGATGTGGGCAACGCCGTGCTCGCGCTGGATTACCGGTATAGTATTACGGATGAGGTACGCCTGGCGCCGTCATTGACTTATCTCGTGAAGAATGACCAGGTCAATGCCTGGGCTATTGACGTGAACGCGCACTATCTATTCCAGCTGAGCGATATGTTTGGCTTTTATCCCCTAGCGGGATTGAGCTTATCGTTCTGGAAGCAAGACTTAGGCTTGTTCAGTGCCAACGAGACTTACTTTGGCGCGAACTTAGGTCTTGGCGGTGAGTTCTACCTTACGGACGCGATCACGCTTGGGCTGGAGGCGAAATACAATATCATAAAGGATATGGACGCGGCCGCTTTGGCCGTACGCGTAGGCTATACGTTCTAGCGTAACGCCTATTTCCCCCCAATTCTAAAATAAACCACGGACTTGTCGTGATCGACAAGGGCCGTGGTTTTGTTTTTGCCGCCCACCGAGTCTAGGCTCTCTGTACCTACATAGACGAGGCTCTCTGTACCTACATAGATTAGGCTCTCTGTACCCACGAGGTCTAGGCTCTCTGTACCCACGAGGTCTAGGCTCTATGATATATCATAGACTAGGCTCTATGGCCTATCATAGACTAGGCTCTATGACTTATCATAGACTAGGCTCTATGACTTATCATAGACTAGGCTCTATGCCCATACCATCTAACGAATGTTAAAATACGGATCGCTTATTGTCTACTTAAGGAAGCTATCATACCGCTTGAGCGAGTCGAGGAGTTGGCGATCAGCCGCGGAGTCGGGCGACGCCGGGAGGGGCTGGGTGAGCTCCGCGGCGGTCCAACGCGTTTCCCCCGTATGGAAAAGCCAATAATAGGGCGTCTTTTGGCGCGCCAACGCTTGGGAAAGGGGCTCCCGGTCCCACGATTGGCGCGTGGAGGGCTGGAGCTGCCGCTTGGCGACGTCTTGGAGCAGCTTCCGGCTGTAGGAAGCGACGAACAGCCCCTCGTGCTGGTAGCAACCCATGAATTGCCCTTCCGTATCAGGGAAATAGGCGTAATGGATCGGCCCGTCGGCGAGCCGTTCGGGTGGATAGCCGAAAAGCGCCCAATCTTGGATTTTCTCGACCATGCGGGTTCCGGTGCGGATGAGCAGCAGGGGGGCCGTGGGGGAGAGGACGAGGTGGATGTCGGACGCGTTCAGGTCGTCACGCCCCAGCAATTTCAACCAGGCCTCGGGAATGGGGGCCGCGAGGACGTTTTGGAAATGGGCGCTCCGCGCGATCCTCCGGTGGAAGTCGGCGGGGCGGGTGACGACGAGGAGGGCGTCAGGGCGCTCCGGCAAAAGCGTCGTGAGGTCTATCCGCGCCCCCTGTTGCCCCGCTTTCAGGCTCTTGAAGAAATAACCTGTCAGGGCGATGACGGCGACCGCGATCAGCCCGAGGATGATATTTCTAGTCCGCGCGCTCATCGCTCTTGAAGGAAATAGGCGCACCAGCGGCTGAGTTCACAATTCTCGCATCGGGGCTTGCGGGCCAGGCACGTGTAACGGCCGTGCAAGATCAGCCAATGGTGGGCGATCGGGATCAATTCTTTGGGGATGTTCTTTTCCAATTCCCGCTCGGTCTCGAGGGGCGTTTTGCTGTTATGGGTCAGCCCCAAGCGGTTGGAGACCCGGAACACGTGGGTGTCGACCGCCATGGTGGGCTGGTTGAAGACGACGGACGCGATCACGTTCGCCGTTTTCCTTCCGACGCCAGGCAATTTCATCAGCTCTTTGACGTCCGAAGGCACTTCTCCGTGGAATGTCTCGATGAGCATCCGGGCCATGCCCACCAGGTGCTTGGCCTTGTTGTTGGGGTAAGAGACGCTTTTAATATAGGTATAGACCGACTCGGGGTTGGAGGCGGCCATGACTTCCGCCGTGGGATAAGCCTCGAAAAGGGCAGGCGTCACCATATTGACCCGCTTGTCCGTGCATTGGGCGGAGAGAATGACGGCGACGAGCAGTTGGTAGGGATTGTCGTAATGAAGCTCGGTCTCCGCGACGGGGCGGTTTTCTTGGAACCAGCGCAAGATCTTCTCGTAACGTTCTTTTTGATTCATTTTCCCGATATTTGTGTTTGCCTAGCAAAGATATTGAATCTTTATCAGATAAATCGTATCTTTGTTTCGATTCTAAATATTTATTGTTATGGGAAAATCAATTGTTCAAATGATGAAGCGAACGATCCTCGCGATGGCGTTGTGGATCGGGGCATCTGTCGCCCTGTGCGCGCAGAAAGATGTGGAGACATTGGAGTATTTGCGTCTTTCGAGGGACGCGGCCGAGCAGGCGATGCGAAAAATGGAGGAAGTCGAGGCCTACGTGATGAATGTGGCTAAAAGCCTGTCGAATAAACCTCATTCGCGAGAGATGGGTGAGAGGGACGCGCGGACGTTGCATGAAGCGTGCGCCACGATGGTCTCTTTGGTGGATGAATCGTGTGATTTGGTGAAAGAGACGTTGCGGGCGACGGAAGACGCGATCGATCGGGTCGATTCGGAGAGCTTCGACGAGAGCTGGGAGCAGGCGCTTGAGGCCAAAGACAAATTCGAGAAAGCCCAAGACGCGCTCACCAAAGGTTGCCAAGAGTTTGAGTTCGCCCGAGAGCAAAAGGATTTTGAGCGGCTTATGAAATCGGTTCAACAAGCGACGGTGCATACGGTCGTGGGCAAGACTCGGCTGACGGAAGGTTATGAGGCGCTCGACGCGTCGATCCGCTGGCTTCGTTAGGAGAGCCATCTTTTTCGTTTTGCCTCCTTCGATTTCCGGGAGTAGGTGTTTTTTCTTTATGTTTGGATGTCAAAAGTTATTTCACCAATAATAGGATATACAATGAAAGGAAACACACGGTTTTTGGACCTGATTGACAAATTGCAATCGGGCTATCGGATGAACGCGGAGGAATGCGCGTTCCTTTTGGAATTCAAGGAAAGCTCATTGGAGGCTTCGGTGACGCGAGCGGTAGCGGACGCGATGGCTCGCGCGAAGTTCGATAACAAAGGTTTGGTATTCGGGCAGATTGGCTTTGAGATCGCGCCTTGCCCCGGGGATTGCCAATTCTGTAGCTTCGCCGAGGATTATACGGGATTTCAACCATTCAATATGAGCGATGAGGCGATTCTGGAAGCGGCTCGGGGATTCGCGGCGGACGGTAAGCTGTTTTCGCTTTCGTTGATGGCTATGCACCATTATGATTTCAACCGGGTTCTTGACGTGGTGCGACTCGTGCGGCAGAATATTCCCGCCAAGACGAATATCATCGTGAATATCGGGGATTTCAACGCGACGCAAGCGAGCGAGTTGAAAGCGGCCGGCGCTGATGGGGCTTACCACGTGATCCGTCTGCGCGAGGGGAAAGATACGAAGTTGGATCCCAAGAACCGCGAGCGGACACTTGAAGCCATCAAGGGCGCGGGACTTGATTTGTATTACTGCTGTGAGCCGGTTGGTCCGGAGCATACGCCGGCGGAAATGGCGGCGCAGATCATGCATGGTATCCAGTTTGGGTGTTTCCAGAATGGCGCGATGCGGCGTGTATGCTTGCCTTCGTCTCCGCTCTCCAAGTATGGGCATATTTCCGATTTACGGTTGGCGCAAATC
>CASFXH010000068.1 GCA_949298575.1 uncultured Parabacteroides sp. | reverse complement strand
TGGAAATTGTTCGTTTCTAGTTTTTATTCTGGCTTGGACTGCTAACTGGCAATGATTTAACAGGTGGGTCACAGGGACGCAAGTTGCTTGTGTTTGCGTCTTTGTCGCCCGCCTTGCTCTTTTTTCACGGTGCGCCCTTGTTTTTGAGGGGAAACGTCAAAAACCGTTCAGTTCCATCGTCACTGTGGGCACGAGCAGCACAAACCCCACGGCGATGAGCAAAACGATGAATTTCCAAAAAAAGCGGAACCACACGTCGTAAGGGACGCGGGCGATGCCTAATGCCCCGATGAGCACGCCGGAGGTGGGGGTAATCATGTTCGTGAAGCCGTCGCCGAACTGGAAGGCCAGCACGGTAGCCTGTCGCGAGATACCTATCACGTCGGAGAAAGGCGCCATGATGGGCATCGTGAGCGCCGCCTTCGCGGAGCCGGAGGGAATGAAGAGGTTGATGACCGTCTGGATGGCGTACATGGCGCCCAGCGAGACAATGCGCCCGGCGTCGCCCATCAGCGCCGCGAGCCCGTGCAGGATGGGGTCGATAATCCGCCCGTCCTGCAAAATTTGTATGATACCACCCGCCAATCCTACCACGAGCGCCGCGGAAAGCATGTCCTTCGCCCCGCGCAGGAATTGCTCGATCAGTCCGTCGGCGTCCATGCCATGAGCGAAACCCGCCAGCAGGCCCATCGCCAGGAAGATGGCCGAGATTTCCGTCAGATACCACCCATACCCCATGACACCAACCACGAGGAACGCCACGGTGTACGCCAGCAGGTTCAGGATAAAGAACTGGCCCGAGCGGCGCAGGCTGACCCCCGCGGTGAGGGCGAAGAGCGCGGCCAGAACGGGCAACGCGGGGAAGGACGCGGCGGCCCGGCCCACGCGGAACGTCGTCGACGGATGTTGCCAGGCGAAGATGGCCAGCGCCGCGAGTATCAACCCATATACCACCCACGCCGACCGCGTGGCGGGAGTGGCCTCCAGCGTGTCGGTCGTGGCGCCGTGGCGCTCGCGCCAATACGTGTCGGCCTCATACATCGGCGAGCGCCGCGGGTCTTTCCTGATCCGGGCCGCGTAGCGCAGCACCGCCGCTATGAGCACCGCCGTGAGGACGCACCAACAGAACACCCGGTAGCCGAATCCCGAGAAGAGCGGCAGGTCCGACAGCCCCTGTGCGATGCCAATCGTGAAGGGATTCAGGATGGCGCCCGAGAAACCCACGTGCGCCGCCACGTACACCATGCACAGCCCCACGATAGAATCGTACCCCATCGAGATCGCCAGCGGAATGATGATGACGACGAAGGCCAGCGTCTCCTCGCTCATCCCGAAGATGGCGCCGAACAAACTAAACAAGAGGATGACGGCGGCTATCACCAGGCGGTCCACGCCCAGGCGGCGGAAGAAGGCGTGGCGCTCGGCCCGTCGCGCCCCCCGCAGGAAGGAGAGGATGCCGACGTCGATCGCCCGCGTGTGATTCATGATCTGGAAGGCCCCGCCGATAATCAGCAGGAAAGCGATGATACCCGCCTGCTGCTCGAATCCCTCCAGCAACGCCCCGAAGACTTGCCAGCTCTGCGGCGATGGCTCCACGGCGTGGAAGGAGTGGTCGACGATGACGACGCGCTCCGTACCATTCACCACCCGCGTCTCGCGGTCGTACATACCCGCCGGAATGACCCACGACAGGGCCGCGCAACACAAAATAACCACTGATATAATCGTAAACGTATGGGGAATCTTCTTAACCTTCATATTTTATCAAATACATTCTAATTCATCGCAATGGCTTGTGGCGGTCTCTATCTCAATCGTGCTATGTCCAATCCCTTCTTCTTTGAAAAGGGATTTTAGCGCGTGGCCTATCTCCTCCATTCGGGCAAGATCGGCGATCACGACGTGGATCGTCGCGGCGTTTTCCGTCGTGCTCAGCGCCCAGACATGCAGGTGATGCCAACTCAGGACTTCAGGCATCGCGCCAAGACGGGTTTTCAACCGCTCCAGATCGACCGACGAAGGCACGGCGTCGATCGACAAATACAAACTTTCCTTTAACAGATTAAACGTCGAGATCAAAATAATCACGGCAATCGCCAAGCTGACGGCCGAATCGACCCACATCAAGCCCGTCACGCTGATGATCACGCCCGAGACCACCACCCCCACCGAGACCAACGTGTCCATCAACATGTGGAGAAACGCCCCCCGCACGTTCAAGTCCCGTTCCTGGTCGCGCATCAAAAGCCAAGCCGTCAACCCATTCACCACGATCCCGATGCCAGCCGTCCACCCGATCGCCGCGCCCGAGACAGGTTCCGGATGGCGCAGCCGGTAGATCGCCTCGATCAAGATCGCGCCGACCGCGACGAGCAAAATCACCGCGTTCACCAACGAGATCAGGATCGTTGATTTTTTATAACCATACGTGAAATGCCCATTCGCGTGTCCTTTCGCCATACGGAAAGCCAACAGCGCCAAAAGCAGGCTAAAGACATCACCCAGGTTATGCCCCGCGTCCGAAAGCAACCCCACGGAATTATAATAAAAGCCCACGCCCGCCTCGATCACGACAAAAGCCAGATTCAAAGCGACACAAAACACGAATATCCGATTCAATGAGGCCGACTCAGGCACATGATGGTGATGATGCCCCGCCCCCGGCGAATGATGATGCGTTCCCATTTCCCTGTTCCAATTATTTATTGTTTCAAATACCTATCTCCAACAATTCCGCGAATTTACGCTTTTGTTCGTTTAAGCCAATCCACTCCCGTGTTTGATATTTAAACAAAAAGACCTATTTTTGGCGCATTTATCAGAGATCATGACAATGAATCCCACAGAAATCAACCAAGCATACCAGCGGACGGTCGACGCGCTCGACGCCCGGGAATTAAAAAACGCCTTCGACCAAATTTTAGGTCTCATGGCCGGTTGCAGAGACTATTCCGCGAGCGATCGCCTCGATGAATTGCAAAACACCTACCGGAATCTTTTGCGATACCGCTTGGCGGGCACGAAAGATCCAATGCAAGAGACGATCTACCGCGACCTGCGGGCGGCGGCTTATGAATTGAACGACACGATCCGCCTCCGCGCCCTGTCGAAAGAGTCTTCGACGCTTTACTACAACGTCCGCCGGGCCCTTCGACGTGAGCCTTACGACTTCGCCTCTCGGCACGCGACCATCCGCCACCTCGCGGAAGCGATAAAAGAAGCGCATGGGCAGACTGAAGCCCATCGCCAATTGGAAGGCCAGCTGTCTCTCCTTTTCCAACGGGTTTGGACGGCCGACGCCCTCAACGCGGAGAACTACAACAGCTTGCGCGACTTGCTAAAGGATCCGGAGCTCCCCGGCGACGCGCTCTGCCTTGTCATAAGCGCGTTGACCATGAGTTTGATGGTCTTCTTCGACAAGGAAAAAGTCACGCTTCTCTTCGACGCCGCCGAACGCGACGAGCCCACGGTCCTCGCTCGTGCCCTCGTCGGGATTTTCCTCACGCTCGCCCTTTACCGGAAGAGGACCAGCCTCTATCCACGTGTCAATGCCCGTCTGGAAGCCCTCGCCGAACGGTTCGCGGGTTTCGAAAAGGCCATCCAAAGCGCCTCGATCCGTTTCATCCTGGCACGAGAGACCGAAAAGATCACCCAGCAGATGCAAAACGAATTCCTGCCCGAAATCCTCAAGTTCTCCTCTAAAATCGGGCAAAAAATAAACCTCAAGGAGATCACGCCGGAGCAATTGCTCGACGAGGAGATGAATCCCGAGTGGAAAAAAATACCTGAAGCGATCGATCTGGAGAAAAAGATCGCCGCCTTCACCGAACTGCAGGAAGAAGGAGCCGACCTCATGCACTCCACGTTCGTTCATCTCAAGAATTTCCCCTTCTTCCGCGAGATAAGCAACTGGTTCCTGCCCTTCACCCTCGAGCACACCGCCCTCCATGAGGGCTCAAACATCCCAATAGCTTCCGACATGGCAAAGCTTATCGCCGATAGCGCTTATTTCTGCAACTCGGATAAGTATTCCTTCTTCCTCAGCTTGAAAATGTTTCCTGCCGAGGTTCGAGAACGACTCGTGGGACCGAAAGACTCCGGCCTCGGGGGAGCGCTCAGCGCACGAAACGAGCAGCTGCTTTCCGGCTCAGCCAAGATCGATAGCGAGATCAGGAAGTACGTCCAAGATCTTTACCGGTTCTTTAAAGTCCATCCTAGCCATCTCGATTTCGACGATATCTTCTCGCTCTCGCTCAACTTCCACGACCTCCCTGCCCTCAAGCCCTATATCGACGACGCGGAACATCTCCTTCCCATCGCCGAGTTTTGCCTCCGGAAAAAATATTACTCCGAGGCGAAAGGAATCTATGAGGAGATGGCCCGAAAAGCGCCGCAAGACGACACGATGTTCCAAAAGATCGGTTTTTGCGAGCAAATGAATGGCCAAATCCAACCGGCCATCGACGCGTATCTCCACGCCGACCTCCTGAAACCCGACAGTCCGTGGGTCCTCCGCCGGCTGGCCACTTGCTACCGTTCGCTCAAACGGCCAGACAAGGCGCTCGAATACCTGCACCGCTACGAAGCCGCCCGACCCAACGACGTCTCGGCGCAAATGGCGATCGGCCACTGCCACCTCGATCTCCGCGATTACCAAGAGGCTTCTCGCTGTTTCTTCAAGGCCGACTACCTGTCGGGAGGAGGGCCAAAGACCTGGCGGCCCATCGCTTGGTGCGCCTTTCTCAATGGCCGCTACGACCAGGCCGAGGAATATTACCAGAAAATCCTTTCCGCCGACGCGAGCGCCCAAGACTACCTCAACGCGGGCCACGCGGCGTGGGCGAAAGGCAATCCGCTGGCGGCCATCGAGCGGTATCGGGCAGCCGTTAATCACCTCGACCACGACACGAACCGTTTCCTCGAGCTGTTTGACGCCGACCGCCCCGATCTCCACGCCGCGGGCATCGAGAATGAGGAAATCAGCCTCGTCCTCGATCAACTCCGTTATCGATTATCCGATTAAAAATTAAACTTGAGATAGCTTATGAACAAGACATTCTGTTGCGTCCTCGCGCTCCTGGCCCTCATCGCGGGGCCAGCCGCGAGCCAGGACCAGGCCGCTGATTTGGCCTATTACAAAGAGCGTGTCAAGACGCTCGCGTCCGACGAGTTCGGTGGGCGAAAGCCCCTTTCCCCTTATGAGGAGAAGACCATCCATTACATCGCCGACGAGTTTAAGAAAGTCGGCCTGCGCCCCGCCAACGGCGACAGTTATTTCCAGCCCGTCCTCGAAGTGGCCACTTTCACCCGGCCCAAAGGGGACAAGATCTGCGTGCGGGGCAAAAAGGAATCCTTCGACCTCCGCTTCTCGGACGACGTGGTGGTTTGGACGAACCGCAGGGCCGAGCGTGTCCAGATCCCAACGACGCCGTACGTCTTCTGCGGCTTCGGCATCAATGCCCCGGAATATGATTGGAACGATTACGAAGGCGTCGACGTACGGGGAAAAATCGTCCTTGTCCTCGTGAACGATCCCGGCTTCTACGACGATCAATTGTTCCGAGGGAAAAACATGACCTATTATGGCCGGTGGACTTACAAGTTCGAGGAAGCCCTTCGCCAAGGCGCCGCGGGCTGTCTGGTGATCCACGAGACCGCCGCCGCCTCCTACGGTTGGGATGTCTGCCAATCATCCTATACCCAAACCAATATCGCCCTCTGCTCCGAGAACAAGAACGCTGACGACCTCGCGATGAAGGGCTGGATCGCGAACGACGCCTTCCGGCGCCTCATGGCGGCCAGCGGGCGCGACGCCGACCAAGCCATCGCCGCCGCCAAGCGCTCCGGCTTCCAAGCCTTCGAGATGGACGCCCGCAGCCAAGTCACCCTCAACGTCCGTGCGCAAATCGGCGAGTCCCACAACGTGGCGGGCATCCTTCCCGGCACCGACCTGGCCGACGAATATCTTGTCTGCACCGCCCATTGGGACCACTTCGGCATCGGGACGCCGATCGATGGCGACAGCATTTACAACGGCGCCAGCGACAACGCGAGTGGCGTCGCGGCCCTCATGCTTCTCGCCCGCAAGTTCCAAAGCCTTCCGCAAGGGCCCAGGCGATCGATTGTCTTCGTGGCCGTCACTTCCGAGGAGTGTGGCCTGCTGGGGTCCCAGTATTATTGCGAGCACCCGCTCTACCCGCTCTCCCGCACCGCGGCCAACCTCAACTTTGACGGCGTGGCGCCCCGCGAGCGGACAAGGGATGTCATCTTGAGCGGCGCGGGGAAAACCGACACCGACCATCTGGTCGTCGCCCTGGCCACCGCGCAAGGCCGCGTGGTGAAGGCGCGGACCCAAGATCCCGGTGGTTCCTATTTCCGCTCGGATCATTTCAACTTCGTAAAGAAAGGCGTCCCAGCCATCTTGGTCAGCGGGGGGAACGATTACGTGGACAAGGCCCGGCACGAGGCGAAACCCAAAGTTTACCGCTACCATCAGCCCAACGACGAGTACGACGAGAGCTGGTGGGACTTTGACGGGACGATGGAGGACTTGAACCTTCTCTTCGCGATCGGCCTTTCCATCGCCAACGAGGACGAGATGCCCCGCTGGACGAAGGAATCCGAATTCCAGCGCCAGCCGGACAAATAGAAAATAACCCGAAATCCTCGGTAGGCGACTGCCGAGGATTTTTACCTTAAATAGAATTATTATATTCGCGATAAAACGAGAAAACGATGCGAACACCTACGATTCTAAATCCATTTGTCGTTGGTCGATATGTATCCGACCATTATTTCTGTGATCGTGAGCAAGAGACGGCATTCTTGACCAAACAAATGGAAAATAGCCGGAACGTCGCGCTCATCGCACCGCGACGCATGGGGAAAACCGGACTGATTCAACATTGTTTCAACCAAGCCCATTTCAAGGACAATTTCTATACTTTCTTCGTGGATATTTACGCCACCACCTCGTTAACGGAATTCGTTTACTTATTGGGCAAAGCGATCTACGAAGAACTGAAGCCCCAAAAGACAAGCTGGACAGAAAGTTTTTTTCAAATTATCCGTTCCTTAAGAATGGGTTTCAAGTTAGACCCCTTGACCGGCGAACCGAGTTTCGATATTGGCTTAGGAGACATCCAAAAGCCGGAAACCACGCTCGATGAAATATTCTCCTATCTTGAGAACGCCAACAAGCCGTGTGTCGTAGCTATTGATGAGTTCCAACAAATAGCGTCGTATGAAGAAAAGAATGTAGAGGCCTCGCTTCGTACCCGTATTCAACAATGCAAGCAGACCCAATTTATCTTCTCAGGCAGTAAGCGCCATCTGATGAACAACATGTTTAACTCATCTTCCAAACCATTCTATCAAAGCGCGATCTGCATGAATCTAGAAGCAATACCGATGGAAACCTACCTCGCGTTCGCGGTTCGGCTGTTTGAGGAAAGAGGCAAACAAATCGATCCAAACTTGATAAAGCATGTTTATCTGCGATTTGACGGCTGCACATGGTTTGTTCAAATGGTCATGAACGAACTCTTTGCCTTAACCACGCCAGATGAGCCTTGTGGAATGGGCCTGCTAGATGTCGCGTTAAAGAACGTGATTCAATCGCAAGAAGGAAGTTATAAGGATCTGCTCTCGCGCCTTGCCCCGAGACAAAAGATGGTTCTCCAAGCCATCGCCAAGGAAAAGAAAGCACAAGGAGTCACTTCTTCCGCATTTATCAAAAAATACAATCTCCCCTCAGCGAGCTCCGTCCAATCCGCCCTGAAAGCGTTATTGAAAAACGACTGGGTGACCCAAGAAGAGAATACTTACCAAGTCTATGATTCCTTTTTCGCCGAGTGGCTCAGGGAAGAATATTGAGGATAGTGTAGCCCTACGCCCCATCCGCTTCTTCGGGAGAAGACACCGAAAACTACTTACTAAGTAGTGGGGAAACTACTTATCGACGCGACTCGCGACTACTTAGTAAGTAGATGAGGGTACTGCTTACTAAGTAGTTTTCGGCTTGCTTATCGAGTAGTTTTCGAGCTACTTCCAGCGAGACGAGTGTCTTCCTAACCACCGCGCAAATATTAGAACGCATTAACGTATCTATACGAAAACCGCTTAATCCTGCCCCAATAGAGCTTGCTATATGTAAATTAAAATTCCCAAATGGATGTTGCAATAATTAAAGAGCGTTTATTGTGGTTGTAAACAATGCGGAAGACATTCAGCGTTTTATATAAAAAAGACGCCTTGGATGCCATTTGACCTGGTTGACAAGTTGACGAGTTGACAGGCATTTCGCGAACTTTTCCACGTTTGCGTATAAAATAAAAAAGAATAATGACATTAATCTTTTTTATTTTTTCGCATACGCGTAGATATTTTACAAAATGCCTGTCAACCCGTCAACTTGTCAACTTTTACCTCCTCAGGAGGACGAATAATTGAAGGCCCCCTACCATGCGTAGGGGGCGGATCGAATCCGCCTATCAAAACGCCACCGCAACCGTAGGCCAACGCTTGCGCCATCATCGGCCAACGCCTGCGCAGGCATCAGCCTACGCTTCCGCAAGCATTGGCTTACGCTTGCGGAAGCGTTTTTCACGTCGGTCATTAGCGATTCTTGCTATTGGAATATTCTAATGATCGATTTGGAGCTAAAAGTTAGTGAACGCAGAGGCCGCGTCGCCGAAATCAAGGAAGATGGCTTTCCGGCCATCGGTAAGCCCCTCGGGATATTGGGGAAGCGCCACGCCGTAGCCGCCACCCTCGCCGGCGAGATGGATCACGTTGTCGCGGATCTCGTAGCGGTACGCGTAGCTCTTTATCTCCTCGACATTCCAAGGATCCAGAAAGATAGAGTCAACGCGGCTCATCGTGCCATCGTCCTTGAATTGAAGGGTGATCGAGCGGCTCTTGTCGGCCATGTCCATATAAGACGCCCGCCAAGTGTCTTCCGTCAAAGGGAATACCTCTTCCGTTCCACTTTGGGTCTCCGGGTTGTACATGCGTTTCAACGGAATCGCGAATCCCCGTCCCTCGCCAAAGAATTCATCCAAGCTCTGGGTGTTTTCCGAAGTGACCAAACGCTCATCCTCCACTTTCCAAGAAGCTACTTGATCGGTGATCGCCGCGTGCGGGTTTTCCTGCCACAGCCCAAAAACGGAAGAGGTCAAGGCACCATTCTCCCGCATCAAATACACATATCCTTCGGTCTGCGCCTTGTACCAAACGCCATCGGATAGGATATCGGTAATCAGCTCGCTGTCCGTAAAATCCAGCTCGCTCCACATCGTCGGGATCTTCTCTTCCTCCAGCAGCTCCTTGATTTTCTCGCAGGAGGAGAGGGAGCACATCGCGCCCGCCAACAGGGCGGATAAAGTCCATGTAAACAGGTTCGTCTGTCTCATTGTTTATAAATCGTTTATGTTCCTGTAAAATTGACGAACGCGGAAGCCGCGTCGCCGAAATCCACGAAAATCATCTCAATCTCCTTGCTCGCCGTGAAGACCATGTCGTAAGGAAGGCCTACGCACCAGGCCTCGTCGCCGTTCAGGCGGCAGACCCGCCCGGAGGTCTTCCACGTGTAAGTACGCGTCTCCTCCTCGCCTTCCCATCCGGCGTTCGGCTTGTCTACGCGCCGGGCGGTGCCATCTTTGAGGAATTCCAGCGTGATGATCTTGTCCTTGTAATAGCCCGTCCAGACCTCGCCGGTCAAGCGCGGGAGAGAGACCGTCGAACTGCCGGTCCTGGGGTCGAAAATCCGTTTCGCCTCGATGTATTCGCCGGTGGTGACCTTCATGGTCAGCTTGTCTCCCTCGCGGAAGAACGGGCCCACGTTCATTTCCGTGGCTTTCCAGGAATCTGAGTAATAGGTCGTAGGCGAAGGTATAGCCCCCGCTTGGATATACCGCGAGCTGACATAGGTGCGATCCTCCCGAAGGTCGACGGCTACCGCTTGCAAGAAATCCACGTACCACAGGCCGATCACGCTCTCCGCGAAGGCGGGATCGGCCGGAGCCTCTTCTTCCTTCGGCATTATCAAATCGTCGCACGCGGCGGACAACCAGGCGAGCGAGAGCAGTAAAAAGAATGTACCGATTCGTTTCATAGCGTTTTCTATTTAATCTCTATTATAAAGTTCGTCCAAGGAAACAGGCAGATTCACGCAACAACTCCCATTGTGGGATACAATGCCATAGTTGCTTCCGTCATGATAGGGAATGACCTCCTCCTCGTAAGGCTCCGTGGCCACACGGTGGTATTCCGAGACGATATTGGAGTGGACTTTCAGGTAATCCTGCTCCACCCGGTCGCCGTAATCGTTGTTTCCCCAGCTGATATGGTCGGAGAACCCGGCGGAAGAAATATGGATGAGCCCCTTTTTTTCCGCGTATTCCTCAATGTCCAAATAGGTGTCGTAGATAAGCCCCACGCCGCTGTCCTCATCATAAGTGTACGTGCCGTAGCCTTTCACCTCGCCCCGGTTGGTGTCGAGCGTGAAGCAGAAGCGCATATCCTCCGTGAAGGTGACCCGCCCCGTGGCGTTGTAGACGGCTCCCGGATCCGGGGCGCTGCCTTCCAAAGGCGGAATATAGTATTCCCACGTGCCGACAATGGTGAAATTCTCGTCCGGATACTCCGGTGTCTCCAGCAGCTCCTTGATTTTCTCGCAGGAGGAGAGGGAGCACATCGCGCCCACCAGCAGCGGGAGGGCGAGCGCTTTCCAATAAGCAGAAATTCGTTTCATCATGGTTTATGTTTTAGGGGTTAAGAATTACCGATCCACGTCCTTCCCAATACCGATGGAGATGCCGAGGAAGAAATTGTAGGACGACTGCGGGCCGGCGAAAGCGTACTCAGCGCCCAGCAACAAGCCGCCCAGTTTCAGCAAGCCGCCCACGACGCTCCCCGTGCGCTGCACGTAAGAGTAGCTGACCGAGGCGTTGAAGAACGACCGCGGCACGAAGCCGCCCACGAGCGTGATGGCCGAGGTGGTATTCAACTCGCCGAAGCGGGCGGAATAGAGGGCGCCCGCGCTGAACTGCTCGCTCGGCCCAAGGCGATACTCGCCGCCCAGCATCACGGAAGTGCCCAGCCCGCTGGTGTAGCCCTCGGGCTCTACCTCGCGCATCTCGTACATCTCAAAATCAAAGAGACCATCGCTCATGTAATAATCGTAGTTGTCATACGTCAGTTCCACGAACTCGTTCTTGTCGGCCTCGGCTCGCGAGACAGCACTCTTCTTCCACTTCAGGAATCCCAGATCTTGTACGGAGGCCGAAACGATAAGCCGCTCAATAGGCTGGTAAGTCACGCCCAAGTCGAAGCCCACGCCATAGCCGCCTATGCCAAAGCCGTTCATGTCGAAACCGCTCACGATGCCATCTTGGTCAAAATCCAGTCCGCCTCCGCCGATCGCGCTTCGCAAATAGGCCCGAGTCGTGGAAGGCCCGCCATATTGGACGCCGTCCTCCCAACCGGAAGGACTATCCGGATTGTTCGGCACGTTGAAATCCCATGACAACTCATCCACGCCGAAATCGAAATTCGCCAACCCGAAAATCAATTTCGCGCGAGCCCCCACGGTAAATTGCTCGTTGATCCGACGGGAATAGCCAATGCCGGCCTCGGCGTAAGTATTCAGTTTCATCGAGACATTCCGGATATCCACATTCGGCACGACTCCCCCATCGTAAGCGTCGCCCTGATTGCTCTCACGGACGAATTCGAAAAGCGATTTCGGCACGGAGGCGCCAAAGCCGATCTTGAACCCGATATTCACGTTCCAAAAGTTTTGCCCTTTCCACCAGCCAAGGGAGACGATATCCGTCTTCATGCTAACGTCAAGACGGTTATCCGGCTTCAAGTTATCGTAGAAAGCGTTGTTGTTAAAGATATTCTCGTCCGAGGCGAACGCGTTCACGAGGTCGGTCATGTTCTTGAAATCCGAGGTCAGTTCCATCTGCATATTTCCCAGCATCGGGACGGAGATATACCCTCGCGCGGGCAAGATGGCCGGATTGAGCCGGTTGCTCAAATAGGTGTTGTCATTAAAATAAGCGGTCCTGTTTTGCGCGAATCCTGTCAGCGCGATGAGTCCGCATACCATTAATAGCACGAATCGTCTTTTCTGTTTCATAATATTCTATCGTTCTTTTATGATTATTTCTTTACAGCCAAGGATTCCATCCGATCCCCTCAACCTCCTAAAATCATCATCTCCAATCGTTATGAAACCGTTGAATAAGGACAAGTAGGACAAGTTTAAACAATGGTCTAAATTTACCCGCCGCGAAAGTAAATTTTCTCTTATTTTTTCGCAAATTATTTTGCGTGACTTTACAGAGAACGTCCGATTTATCCAATTCTTTATAATTTTGACCGCCGAAAGAAAGAGCGCATGGCAAACAAGAAAAACATTCTTCTTTACCCCTTCGCGATCCTCCTCGCCGCCTGCCTCCTCACGGCCTGCGGCAAGCGGGGGCCGCATGAGGCGTTGTTTCTGGAAGTGGAAACTATCGTTAACGAACGGCCGGACAGCGCGCTGGCCCTGCTGGAAACGATTGAGCGGCCGGAGACGCTCCCGGAAAGGGATAAGTTTTACGGACACGGAGAAAATGCTACTTCTATTTCCGAACCCCAAGGATGATAACTCTGGCGATATGTACAGCAATGAAAAGTATACAAAAGCC
>CASFXH010000067.1 GCA_949298575.1 uncultured Parabacteroides sp. | reverse complement strand
TAGGGAGGAAATCCGCACGGCGCGGGCGGCTCGCTACGTCGTAGGGAGGAAATCCGCACGGCGCGGGCGGCTCGCTACGCCGTAGGGAGGAAATCCGCACGGCGCGGGCGGCTCGCTACGTCGTAGGGAGGAAATCCGCACGGCGCGGGCGGCTCGCTACGTCGTAGGGAGGAAATCCGCACAGCGCGGGCGGCTCGCTACGCCGTAGGGAGGAAATCCGCACGGCGCGGGCGGATTTCAGATAAATCCTTATTTTCGCGGAAACGAATCACGAAAGAAGGAATGGCTTATGGAACAGCGACAGGCGGAAGATCCGTTGAAGGTGATCTTCAATTATAATAATATATTCTATAGCTTCTTTTACGACGACACCAGCGGCTGCACGCATCGCTCCCGCGAGTTCGCCATGAATTACGTCTATTCCGGCGAGATGGTTATCGACAATGGTCACGAGCGGATACACGTGGGGAAGGGGGAGTGCGTGTTCATTCCCCGCGACCACCACATCACGCTGTACAAGCGGACCTACGACGGCGAGCGCTATTGCGGCATCTTCCTGATGTTCACCCGCGCTTTCCTGAAGGAAATGTACGACAAGTTCGGGCGGCGCAAGATACCCGCCGACACGCCGAAGCTCGACACGGGTGTTATCAAGTTACCGAAGACGGCGGAGATCGCCAGCCTGTTCGCCTCGATGACGCCCTATTTCGATCCGGAGGTGAAGCCGCATGACGACTTCATGCAACTGAAGCTACAGGAGGGCCTGCTGGCCTTGTTGCACATCGACCGGCGGTTCGCCCCGACCTTGTTCGATTTCAACGAGCCGTGGAAGATCGATATCCTCGACTTCATGAACCAGAATTATATGTACGAGTTCACGATGGAGGAATTGGCGCATTACACCGGGCGGAGCCTCGCCACCTTCAAGCGCGACTTCAAGAAGGTGAGCGACCTGACGCCCGAGAAGTGGCTTATCCGCAAGCGGCTGGAGGTGGCGTACGCCTTGATGAAGGAGGGGGGGCGGAAAATAGCGGATGTCTACACGGAGGTGGGCTTCAAGAACCAGTCGCATTTCTCCTCCGCGTTCAAGAAGCTCTACGGCGTGGCGCCCTCGGCCGTTTCCGTTTGAGCTGTCGGTTGAGCCTTTCGACAATAAACTTTGAGCCTCATGGCAATGACGCCGTGGGGCTTTTCCGTTACTTTTGCCCTCGGAAGAAACGTAAAAGATGATAGGCTTATGAATAAGGTAGGAAAGACAATATGCTTGGCTATGCTCGTCGCGGCGTGTGGCGCGAGCGGCCTTTGGGCGCAAGACCAATTGGTAAAATCAGATAGTTTTATGGAAGAGAAATTGAATTTGACACAGGAGTGGGACAAGGTGTTCTCGAAGAGTGACAAGGTGAATCACGCCAAGGTCACGTTTCATAATCGGTACGGCGTTACGCTAGCCGCCGACGTGTATATCCCGAAAGGCGCGGACGGGAAGCTGCCCGCCATCGCCGTGAGTGGCCCGTTCGGGGCGGTGAAGGAGCAAGCCTCCGGACTTTACGCCCAGACGCTGGCGGAGCGCGGCTTCCTGACCCTCGCCTTCGACCCCTCGTTCACGGGCGAGAGTGGCGGACAGCCCCGCTACGTGGCCTCGCCGGATATCAACACGGAGGACTTCTGCGCCGCGGTGGATTATTTGTCGACGCGTGACGACGTAGACCCGGAGCGTATCGGCATCTTGGGTATTTGCGGATGGGGAGGCATGGCGGTCAACGCCGCGGCGATCGACACCCGCGTCAAGGCGACGGTGGCTTGTACGATGTACGACATGAGCCGCGTTAACGCCAACGGTTACTTCGACGCCGACGACAACGCCGACGCTCGCCATGCCTTGCGCCAGCGGCTGAACGCCCAGCGTGTGGAGGATTACAAGAACGGCTCGTATGCCCTCGCCGGCGGCCTGCCCGACGCGGTGCCCGCCGACGCTCCCCAGTTCTTGAAAGACTATTTCGCCTATTACAAGACAGAGCGGGGCTATCACGCCCGTTCGCTCAACTCGAACGGCGGCTGGAACCTGACCTCGACCCTCTCGTTCCTCAATATGCCGATACTCTCGTATGCGGGCGAGATTCGCGGCGCCGTCTTGTTGGTGCATGGCGAGAAGGCGCACTCCCGCTATTTCAGCGAGGACACGTATAAGAAGCTGCGGGGCGACAACAAGGAGTTGCTCATCGTCCCCGGCGCCAACCATACGGATCTCTACGACAACTTCGAGAAGATTCCGTTCGACCGCATCGAGGCCTTCTACCGCCAGTACTTGAAGTGACGAGGCTTCGCGCTCGGTGTTACCTTTTTCTCGATGAGCTTGATTTGTAAAAAAGTGGCCAAGGATCTTCACGTTTCTTGCGTGGGGAGAGATCCTTGGCCGCTTCATTTGTATGACGGGTATGTCATACATCCGGACGGAGTGAGCCGTCCACGCGATTATTGGGCTTTTTTTATGGATTTGAAAGAATGATCTGATGTTTAGGTGAAGAAATTCGGGATATTCCTTTATATTCGCGTCGTTCTCACGCCGATTGGAGGGGTGGGGGCGGACATATATTGAAAAAGGCGTTTATTGACGTCTTGTCTTCTGCATTTCAAACTTCGCAACTTTGAATCAAACAAGGAGACAGGGCAACGGTAGATGCCTGCGTAGGTTGTATTTATACAATCCCATGTCGAGAGACAGGGCTTTTCGTATTCATACATATCGGCGTGGGCTTCGCGTTGCTTATCCTTGTTTGATGGGCAATGCGAAGGCCTGAAATGCGGGGTAAGTGACAAGTAGCCCCGCTTTTTTTGTATATGCTGGTTTATAGGATTTACGAACATTTTAAATATAAATCAGATGAATACGAGAAGAATTCTAATGCTATGCGTATGGCTCTTCGCCATCACGTTCACGCGTGCGCAAGTGCCGCAAGCGATTAGCTACCAAGCGGTGGCGAGAGATTTGACAGGGAAGGTCCTATCCGAGAAACCCATTTCCGTGCAAGTGGAGATTCTGCGAGGAAGTAACGCGGGAACCGTTGTTTATACGGAAACCCATGAGTTGACGACTACCAAGACGGGAACGATAAACCTCTTGATTGGTGGCGGCGATAAAGTAGGAGAGAGTGACTTTTCAACGATTGATTGGAGCCAATCGCCTTATTTCTTGCGGTTAGGCTTGAGGCAAGAGAAGGAATCCGAGTATATGGAAGTGGTGAATACGCAGATGGTTTCCGTGCCCTATGCGCTTTACGCGGAGAAAGCGGGTGTCGCCGGAAGCGTGTCCGGAGGAGGTTCGGCCGGGACTATCACGAAAGCGGACTTTACGATTACGCCGGAAGATATGCAGGATGAGTGTCATTTGTTGTATTCTATGCTGAGTGGAGGAATTGCGCAAGATTATGCAACTGTTGCAACAGATGAGAATACACAAGAAAAGTATATGGATGCTACTAATGGCTTCAACCTTGTTTATCTGACAGGAAGGGATTTAGAATTGAGTGCGGAGATTGAAGGAGAAGACGGTGTTGTCGTTGAAAAAACAAAATATTATTCGCCATCTTCGGAACGGGGGCGATATTGCAGCTTTTGGATTAAATGCAAGCCAAAGTCTTTGGAAGATCCTACAGCGAACACATATTCTTTAAGTATAGTTATAAAGGATAAGGATGGAAACGAGATATGTCGATATCCATTTACTTATCAATTTACGAATATTCCCTATTCCTTATAATGTTAAGATTATATGAAACACTTTATTTTTACTTGTATCTTTCTTTGTGCCTGCGCTTTTGTCAAGGCACAATCGCCACAATTAATCAGTTACCAAGCGGTGGCGAGAGATTTGACAGGAAAAGTCCTATCCGAGAAGCCCATTTCCGTGCAAGTGGAGATTCTGCGAGGAAGTAACGCGGGAACCGTTGTTTATACGGAAACCCATGAGCTGACGACTACCAAGACGGGAACGATAAACCTCTTGATTGGTGGCGGCGATAAAGTAGGAGAGAATGATTTCTCGAATATCGATTGGAGCCAATCGCCTTATTTCTTGCGGTTAGGCTTGAGGCAAGAGAAGGAATCCGAGTATACGGAGGTAGTGAATACGCAGATGGTTTCCGTGCCCTATGCGCTTTACGCGGAGAAAGCGGGAAGCGTAGTGAATGAGGGGGAGGAAGAACCTTCGGATGGAACGATTCAATATGGCCGGGATTTTATTCTCATCCCTACGGATTATAATCTTTTTCCCAGCGAATTGTATGCGGCTGTTGGAGACGGATTGAGCCAAAATAGTAGTACGACTTTCGAATTCAATATTGTTTATTTGACAGGTATGGATTTGAAGTTAACCGCTAAAATGGATGGTTTCGAAATGACAAGTACACGACAACCTTCACAATCTACTATATTAGGGCGTTATTGTTGTTTTGAAATAGATAGACAGCAAGATCTTGATAGATTAGAGACAAAATTAATGATCGTTAATGAAAATGATGAGGAGATAATCTCTTTCCCTATCGTAATTAATTATGTAGTGAATAATAACTAAATCAAAAATCGAATGAAACATTATATCTCAATTTGTGTTATAGCTTTTTGTTCTTGCGCTTTAGCGAAGGCGCAAATACAAGTTGATGCTGGCGCCTTCTCGTGTGTCGCCGGAATGAATGGCGAGACGCAAGCGGGCGAAGGAGAGGAAACGGACGGAATCAGCTGGCAAGCGATCGCGGGGCAACCTTTCGACGTGACGGTCGAGACCGATACTTGGCTCAGCGGAAATGTAGAGGTAGCCACCTCGGAGAGAGAGGCGGAGGAGATTGAAAGTATCCAGTTGGATAAGCCGGCTCTCGCCTTGGAAGTAGGCAAGGGCGGGACGCTGACCGTAACGCTGAACGCGGCGGAAACTGCTAACGAGACATTGATTTGGCATTCCTCCGATGAGAGCGTGGCGACCGTGAACGAGGCAGGCGAGGTAAAAGCGCTTCAATCCGGAACGGCGACCCTTACCGTAACAAGCGCTTCGGGAAACTTTTATGCGGAATGCGAAGTGACTGTCAAGGTACCTGAATCGAAACCCACTCCCGAACCAGACCCAGATCCGGAACCAGATCCGGAACCAGATCCGGAGCCTGAACCTATGCCGGAACCGGATCCGACTTATTACCGTGTGGATCTTCGCCCGATGGAAGGCGCGACAATCCTTCCGGCTTCCAATATGGTAGAAGAGGGTGGTACGTTGACTTTCACGATTCAAATCGAGGAAGGCTACGTGGCTGACGAGATGGTTGTTACGGTTTCGCAAGGTATTGATCAGGCGGTTGAGGTAAAGCCAGACGAGAAAGGAGTCTATACGCTCAAGAACGTGGACGGATTGGTGACGATCACGGTGACGGGCGTGAAAGAGGCGACTTCAACTGGCGTTGAGACGATCGAGGGCATTCAAGTCTATTCTCGCGAAGGGGTGGTCTATGTCTACACTCCGGAAGAAAAGCAAGTGATTATCGTAGCGATGAATGGAATCTTGAAGGCGAGCGAGAAACAGATAGGAAAGCGTCGCTATGAGTTGCCAAGGGGCTTCTATATCGTTTGGATCGAAGGGGAGACTTTTAAGGTGGCGAATTGATTGGAGTAATCCCTTCTCGGAAAATTGAAGCCGATAAGCGGATCGAAAACCACTCGATGAGCGGCCTGAAAACTACTCGGTAAATAGACCGAAAACTACTTACTAAGTAGTACCCCTGTCTACTTACTAAGTAGTCGCGAGTCGCATCGATAAGTAGTTGACCCCACTACTTAGTAAGTAGTTTTTGGACTACTCCTCGAAGAGCTTGATTTGTAAAAAAGCGGCCAAGGATCTTCACGTTTCTTGCGTGGGGAGAGATCCTTGGCCGCTTCATCTTTTAGCCGGATGCTTTAGCCGAAGAAATTATTCGTTTCTAAATAAAGGTAGTCCTTGTGTGCCGACTTGTCTTCATAAAACTGGATTTTGTCCTCCCTCGCGAGCCAGCCGATGGCCGTGTTAAGCTCCCGGTCGGAGATTTTCAATTCCCGTTTCAGTTCCTCATACTCCCATTGCTTGTTCTCAGCGCTCAAAAGTTGCCACACCCGGCCGGCGTTGATGCCAATACTGTTTTTGTCCATGGCTATTTAATTTTTTGTTGATAAAACAAATGAAATTACCGCATGACGGTCCTATTTAAGCTTCACAAAAAGTACACCATTGCGTCTTTCGATGTACACTTTGTCTTCTCGTGCCAGCCAACCGATGGCCAAGGCCACGTCGGTGTCACCTAATCTCAGTTTCCTCGCCAATTCGTGTAACGAGATTAATCCAATCTCATTCAACTTTTGCCAAACATGGCCGGCGTTCATTCCGATATTCGCTTTTTCCATCCTTTTTAAGCTTTAAAGGTTCAACATCCCGCTCAATGAATAGCCGGTGATAAAAAGACCATCATAGGGTGTCTTCATTGAGCATTTCGTTATATTTATGCGGTAAAATTAAGAAAAATAATTGGCAGACGACAAACTATCCTGACATTTTAGACTTTTCGCTTGCCAATTATTTTGAATTTCTGTCCTATTCTTAATGTTGGACGGGTTTCGCCGATACCCGGATTTCCCTTTCGGGTTTGATCCGGTCGTAGTCGATCACCTGATGCGTTTTGGCCCATTCGAAATATTGGGCCGAGAGCCGATCGACGATATCCGGGTATTCCGAAGCGATGTTCCGCGTCTCGCCCCGGTCGTTCGATAGGTCGTAAAGCTCCCATTGCAGGCTGGGATAGGTGGAGACGAGCTTCCATTGTCCCGAACGGACGGCCCGGTTGCCCGCCCGCTCCCAGAATAAGGGCTCCTCGCGGGAGACGACTTGTTCTTTTCCTTCAAGGACAGGCCAAAGCGACTCGCCGGGTAAGGGTTGGATGGTGTGTCCCTTGTATTGGCTAGGGTAGTCGGCTTCGGCGATCTCATAAAGGGTCGGCGCGATGTCGATGATGTGTCCCGTGCCTTGTACGAGTTGTCCCTGCGGAATACGTTTCGGATACCAGGCGATGAAAGACGTACAGAAACCGCCCTCATGGAAATTGTCTTTGTATTGGCGGAGCGGCGTGACCGAAAGGTAGGCCCACGGTTGTTCCTGGTATTCCCATGAGCCCGCGGAACCCATTGGCCCGCCATTGCGAGGGCGTTTGCGGAAGAGCGACGTGTAACCACCCTCGGCGCCGTTGTCCGAAAGGAACACGATCATGGTATTATCGTATTCGCCTGTTTCTTTTAGCTTCTCGATGATCCGGCCGATGTTCTGGTCTACACGGTCGACCATCGCCGCGTAGATTTCCATTTTCTTTTGCCAGAGTTCTTTTTGCTCGAATGTCAAGTTTTCCCAAAGGGGTACGTCGGGGTCACGTTCGGCGATGGTCTGTCCTGGGGTGAGAATACCCAATTCTTTTTGGCGGGCGATTCTTTCCTCACGTAAGGCATCCCAGCCTTTCGCGTAACGGCCTTTGTACTTGGCGATATCCTCGGTGGGCGCTTGGAGCGGCCAATGCGGGGCATTGAAAGCCAAGTAGAGGAAGAACGGCTGGTCTTTTTCTCGTTGGTCAATGAATTCGAGGGCGTTGTCGGTGATGGCGTTGGTCAGGTAGCGACCCGGTTCGAGTGTCGTGCGTTGATTATCCTTGACCAGCGATACGGTGTTGCCATAGGCGGAAGGCGCGTCACTCGCGTATTCGCCCGCGTCGTAATAATTGCTTGCCCCGCTTATGAAACCATACGAACGGTCAAATCCCCGAGCGGCGGGCCAGCAAATACTATCGTTGCCTACGTGCCATTTCCCGCTCAAAAACGTATTGTAGCCCGCCTCACGAAGTACTTCGCCGAAAGTCAACGATTCACGATTGAGAAACCCTTGATAGCCCGGTTGCCCTAGGTTGACATTGAAATACCCGATGCCCGCGGAATGGGAATATTGACCAGTGATGAGGGAAGCCCGGGTGGGAGCGCTGATGGAATTGTTGTAGAATTCCCGGAAGCGGATGCCTTCACGGGCGAGCCGGTCAAGGTTGGGGGTCTCGATCTCGGATCCATAGATTCCTAAGTCGGAGTACCCCATGTCATCCACCATGATCAGGATAATGTTCGGACGGTCGGAACCTCCCGCGATCGCCAATGAAGGGAAAGCGGCAACGGCATTCAAGAGGCCGAAAGAAAGAAGCTTACTTTTGTGATTCATAAAAGCTGAAATTCTAAAGGGTTCGTATTCTTTTGTTCGCGTTGACCAAGGAACGATGATCATCGCGCCGTAAAATTAGTGGATTTTGTAACGAAGGCAAACGTTTGCCCTGATTTTTCCTTAACTTATTTGTTTTTGAACCAGATCTCGCGAGTGATGGGCCAATCGGGGTGGCGAGGCGTGCGCTTTCGGATTGGGACTGTTCATTATCGGACAGTATTATTTTATATATGTTTTAATAATCAATATTTTATGGAATCGGCACGCCTTTTGTCCTTTATCTTGGAAAAATAGATGGACAGATGAGAAGCATTTATATAGGTATATTAGGTTTATGGGGATGTGTCTTCAATCTTTTCGCGGGGAATGAAGGTCAGGTAACCCGTCTGACATTGACCGATGCGATCCATTTGGCGCAGAAACGTTCCGTCGATGCCGCGGTCGCCTTGAATGAATTGAAAACGGCTTATTGGGAATATCGTACGCATAAGGCGGAACAATTGCCAGAGATTATTTTCACGGGGACTGTTCCTTCTTATTATAAGCAATATTCCAAGTACCAGCAGGCGGATGGCTCTTATACGTATGTAAGCAATAATGTCTTGGGTATGAATGGCGAGCTTTCTATCGAACAGAATATCGCGCTTACGGGAGGTAAGATCGCTTTGACTAGCTCTCTCGATTTCACTCGCCAGTTGGGGCATGGCGCTTACAGTGAGTTTATGAGCGTGCCGGTCGGCTTGACTTTGACGCAACCGCTTTTTGGCGTGAACGACCAGAAGTGGAAACGTCGGATAGAGCCGGTCCGTTATGAGGAGGCAAAAGCGACTTATTTGGCTAATGTCGAGGAGGTAACTGTCACGACTATTACGCATTATTTTAATTTGCTGCTGGCGAAAGAGGTGCTTACGAGCTGTCGGCAGAACCTTGAAAACGCGAATAAGCTTTATGAAGTGGCGATCGCGAAACGGAAGATAGGCCAAATCTCGGAGGTGGAGTTGAAGCGGTTAAGACAGTCGGCGCTCCAAGCGAAAGCGGATCAGACAGAGGCGGGGTCTAACTTAAACGCGATGATGTTTCAGCTTCGTTCATTCTTGGGGTTGAGCGAGAGTGATACGCTCGATCCGGTCATGCCGGAAAGCGTGCCTGATCTTCATTTGGATTATCAACAAGTTTTGAACAAGGCTGTTGAAAATAACGCTTTCACCAAGAATATCAGGAGGCGTCAGTTGGAGGCCGATTATGATGTGGCGACTGCTAAGGGAAACCGGCGAAGCATCAATCTGTTCGCTTCAGTGGGCTATACGGGACAAGACCAAACGTTAAGTCGTGCTTATAATTCATTGAGAAGCAACCAAATCGTGGAGGTCGGATTCTCTATTCCCATTTTGGATTGGGGGAAGCGAAAAGGGCAAGTGAAGGTGGCGGAATCGAATCGGGAGGTTATCCGTTCAAGGATTCGTCAGGAGCAGATGGATTTCAATCAAAACGTGTTTCTGTTGGTTGAAAACTTCAATAATCAGTCGGAGCAATTGACTATCGCCGCCGAAGTAGATGCGTTGGCCGAGTCTCGTTATCAAGTCGCGATACAGACATTTTTGGTGGGGCAGATCGACTTGCTTGACTTGAGTGACGCGCAGAACGCCAAGGATCTCGCTCGTCAGGAGCATATCCAAGCCTTGTACGCGTATTGGAAATATTATTATGATATTCGAGGAATCACTTTGTATGATTTTTGGAATAATCGTACTTTAGACGCCGAATTTGAAATGCTCATAAGACCCTAAGAATATGCCAGAGATTTTGATTATCGACGATGACGCGGCGGTGCGTTCTTCTCTTACGCTCTTGTTGAAAAGGGCCGGTTATCAGCCGGCAACGGCAAAAGAGCCCAAAGCGGCGATCCAAATGATACGGGAGAATCGTCCTCATTTGGTGCTGATGGATATGAACTTTTCCTTGACGACGACGGGTGAGGAAGGTTTGCTCCTGCTTAAGCAAGTGAAGCTCCTATGGCCGGATCTTCCGGTGATCTTGATGACGGCCTGGGGGTCGATCACCTTGGCAGTGAAAGGAATGCGGGCGGGCGCTTTCGATTTTGTCACGAAACCGTGGAACAACTTGATTCTTTTGAATACGATCAAGAACGCGTTGGATTTGAGCAAGACGGTTAGTGAGGAGAAGCCGAGTGGCAAAGGGTTTGAGAAGATTATCGGGCAAAGTCCCGCGTTGCGTCAAGTGCTTGCCACCGTAGCGAGAATCGCGCCAACGACCGCCCCGGTCTTGATCACGGGTGAGAGTGGAACGGGCAAGGAACTGATCGCCGAAGCCATCCATGCGCGGAGTGAGCGTTCGGAAGGTCCTTTCGTGAAAGTGAATTTGGGCGGAATGTCGCAAACGCTTTTTGAGAGCGAGATGTTTGGCCATAAGAAGGGTGCGTTCACGGATGCTTATGCCGACCGGGTCGGCCGTTTTGAGATGGCTCATCAGGGAACGATCTTCTTGGATGAGATTGGTGATCTGGAGTTATCGAGCCAAGTCAAACTCTTGCGGGTTTTGCAAGATCAAACATTTGAAGTCTTGGGCGATAGTCGGCCGAGGAAAGTGGATATCCGGGTGGTTAGCGCGACGAACAGGGATCTGCCGGAAATGGTTCGGGAACATACGTTTCGGGAAGATCTTTTCTATCGTGTGAATTTGATTTCCATTCATTTGCCCGCCTTGCGAGAACGAACGGAAGATATTCCCTTGCTGGCGCGTTATTTTGCGGATCGATTGGTAGAGACGAACGCGTTGCCCCCAGTTGAATTCTCTTCGGAGGCTTTGTCATATTTGAATGGTTTGCCTTTTCCGGGAAATATTCGCGAGTTGAAGAATATGGTTGAGCGTACTTTGCTGATGGCTGGTAAGCGACGGATCGAGGCGGCGGATTTTGAACGCTACGGCTTGCCTTTTGTGGGCACTTCTTCCAACGTAAATCCTGTGACGTTGGAAGAGTTGGAACGACAAACGATTAGCCGAGCGTTGGAACGGAACGATGGGAATCTTTCCCGAACCGCCCGGGAGCTGGGGATCAGTCGGGCGGCGCTTTATCGGCGTTTGGACAAATATGGAATTGTTTATGAGATCAATCGGGAGGAAATATAGCGATGGGCATTCGGCGTTTGTTCGTGATCTGGACATTTATCTTGTTGGCGTTGAATGGGGCTTTCCTGTATTTTTTATGGGAGGGCTTTTCGTTTTTAAGATTGGTCTTGCTGGAGGGCTTGGTTGTTGGGGCGTTCTTGTTCTTGGGCTATTTTTATCGTCAGGTTATTCGGCCGCTTGACGCGATAGGTAATGGCATTGATTTTCTTAAAGAACAAGATTTTAGCTCACGTTTGCGAAAGACGGGACAGAGGGAAACTGACCGGATCGTGGAATTGTTTAATAAGATGATCGCCCGTTTGAAAGAGGAGCGTTTGCGGTCGGAAGAACGGAATCGTTTCTTGGATTTATTGGTTCAAGCCTCCCCGATGGGAATCATTCTTTTGGATGGGGATGGGCGGATCATGTCTTTAAATCCATCCGCTTTGCGTTTTTTGGAGGTGAGTTCTGAAACGAGTCTAGTAGGTAAACGCTTGGTGGATAGTGAAGAGCCTTTGTTGGTTGCTTTAGGCGGGATTCCATTGGGTGAATCGACTTCTATTCGAATGAGTGATGCTCGAATTTATCAAGGTTCCGCTGCGTTCTTTATGAATAGGGGGGTCCAACGGCGTTTTTTCATGGTTGAGGAATTGACTCGCGAGATGTTCGAGATTGAGCGAAAGGCTTATGAGAAAGTGATCCGCATGATCGCGCATGAGGTGAATAATACGGTGGCAGGGGTTGTTGCTACGCTCGACACGTTACATATGCTTTTTGGGGATAATCAGGAGGAGAATCGAGATATCCAGGAAGCGACGCAAGTGGCTATTGATCGTTGTTTTAGTTTGAATCGTTTCATCACCCGTTTCGCTGATGTCGTTCGTATTCCGGAACCCCAGTTAGTCCCGTCTGTGCTCAATCTTATTGTTCTGAATTGTACCCATTTCATGGAATCGATATGCCGGTCGCGCCAAATCGAGATAAAGTTGGACTTGTCGGATGATTTGCCTCTGATTCCCCTCGATGCTTCGCTATTGGAGCAAGCCGTGATCAATATTCTCAAAAACGGTGTGGAGGCGATCGGAGAGTGCGGCACTCTTTTTGTTCGGACGCGAAAAGATCCGGTTCGCCTAGAGATTATGGATACGGGGCATGGGCTTAGCTCGGACGTGGAACGCCAATTGTTTAGTCCCTTTTTCTCAACTAAGCCCAACGGGCAAGGTCTAGGTTTGATGTTGGTCAGGGAAATCTTGCGGAAACATCATTGCGTTTTCTCTCTCCGTAAAGGAGAAAGTGGTATGACAACTTTTTGCGTGAAGTTTGGCTAGGTTTGTACTATATATAATGTTATGTAGAGAAGAACAGGCGGAGATTGTTTGAAGGTGATTAAAATAGAGGACTATTAAGCGATCTGATTTTCAGTGATTTGTTTTTGTTCTCGAAAGGCTTCTCGAAAAAAAGTGCCAAAAATGTTTGGTGGGTATGTTGTAAAGGCGTACCTTTGCACCCGCTTTCGAAAGGGAAGCGTCCACGAGGGAGTGGAGAGATC
>CASFXH010000066.1:13100-17327 GCA_949298575.1 uncultured Parabacteroides sp. | reverse complement strand
GACGCGAAGTACGTACATTCTTAATTACTAAGTGTTAATATTTAATTCAATTATTATGAACAAAAAGTTTTCTACTTTGATGGCCGGCTTGATGCTGGCTTCCGCGTTCTCGGTGAATGCCGCAGACGTGGTTACGAAGTATGAGGCAAACAAAGGCTATCGACTTCAGACGACAACATCTGGAGAAGTTTTGGCTGTTGTCTCAAACCCGGAGAATGAAGACTATGGTCAGTTAATTTTGCTTCAGGAATCGGAGTTGACCGATATCAATGCGGTGAAAGCAGCGACTTGGACCATTCTCTTTACGCAACCTACCGATGGTACCGCTCCTAAGTTTACTTACATCAACAAGGCTACGGGCTTGACGCTTTCTGTAGATCCGGCTGTCGCTGGCCAAACGGATAAGACCGCTTATATCAAGGGTGGTGTTACTGAGTGGTTGAATACAGAGATGCTTGATAATGGAGCTACTGATCTGCCGACTGAAGAATTGCGTTCATTCTATGCGGCTAATAAAGTAGTGTATTTGACGAGCGGAACTCCTGTGACAGATGCTGAAAACTTGTTTGAAGAGAATGAGGGGACTGCAATTGTTAAAACAGATTATACTCCGTTGAATGTTGCGGTTAATGAGAATGCTAACGCTACTACTACTCTTACAGGCGCTATTTCAATCGCTCCAGCTAAAGCCGACGCTTTCGCTTTGAACGCAAACGACCTGAACTCTCAACTCGGTAAGCTCAACCTGAATGTCGTTTCGAGCGATCAAGCTTGGTTTAACCTCTACTTCAACCAGGATGTTACTTCTGGTGCGGAGACGAACTTGTTCGCCGCTACGCAATTGAAGGCTAAACCGTTGTATTATGAGACGGGTGCAAATGGCGTAACGACAACAGATTCGAAAAATAACTCTCGCACGTTGTCTCCTTTCGTTCGCTTGGAAGCTAAGGATATGGACGGTGCTTACATCACGGTCGATACCGCTTATCATGCGGGTTCTGAGTCGATTGGTAACTTGCCGAAATTCACTTACGCAAAGGGTAGTTATGAGGGAACGAACAACGTGCCTCGTTATTCAGAGTCTTCCGCATTTGCCTTCGCTTATGATTCTTACAATGATCGTGTCCTGATCAAAGTTCATGGTTATTATACGAAGAAAAGTGGCAATGTGGCAGCTAAGATTGATGGCGCAGACGGTAATCCCGCATATACATATTGGGGATATGAGGCAAATAACAATGGAGCGGATATAACTGCTTCTGCTACTTTAGATGTGGATAACGCTTACGTTCGTTTGGCTACTTTGGCTTCTGTTCGTGAGTTGACTGCTGCTGAAGATGCTATCTCTGGCGATACCTATGGAACTTTAACTAATGGCGCTTATACGAGTGCCGTATGGACGTCAGAGAATGGAGATAACGATACCAATTGGTCAGATTATGGTATGTTAACCAACGTCACCCTCTCTCAAGGCGACTTGACTTTTGCGCCGACTACGATCGCCGATGGCCTGTACTTGATCAAGCTGCATACGTCTGGCTATGACAAGGATGGCAACAAGCGTGACGAGGCGGATGGTGATTACCTGATCGCTAGCTTGGGTGGTAACTTCGGTTACGCGGAGCAAGCTAAGCGTCAGAACTATGACCACATGCCGGCGGCTCAATGGTTGATCCAGAAGGAAGGTACGTCTTCTACCGCTCCGATCAAGATCATTAACCGTGAGTTCTTCGATCAAAAAGAAGGAACAAACAATTACTTTGGTGTAAACGGTAGTTCATTGCAAGCGTTCAACGCGGGTGCCGCTAACCGGATCTTCTTCACGGCTGGTGAGTTCGCGAACGATACGCTGGAGTTCATCCCGGTATCCGACGCTAGCAAGAAGGACGCTCACCTGGGCTACAAGTATGTGGACGAGGAGCAAGCATCTGTCGAAACTTACTACTTCAACTACCTGAGCGGCTTGTCTTTGGATAAGGGTCTGAATACGCCGAGCGACAAGGATTCGTTGGTACGTGTGGATGAGAATGGCGACAAGATCGCTTTGCGCCTGATCCCGGTTGTGAAGGACGACAGCTATGGCCAGCAATTCGATGAGACGAAGACGGGCGTGGCTAAGTTGATCCGTAACGCTTACTACATTGAGGCTTACGATAACCTGAAGTTCGCCGCTGACGGCCGCAGCCGTTACCTCTCTTACGAGCCTTCGACGAAGAAGTACGTGATGTCTCTCGTTCCGCAATTGTTCTTCTTGAAGGAGAATAATGATATCGATGGCACGCACTACTATGCGTTGGTTGAGGCGAATACTTACAGTGGTCCGACTTATGAATATGCAGAGTACAAAAATGCTCAAGGAGCGGTTGATCATACTAACGCATGGGCTTCACAAGAGTTAGTGAAATTGATGAAGAAGATGTATCCTGCTGAATATGCGGGCATGAGCACTGTTGATGACGCTACGAAGGTATGGAGCTTTGTTGAGTTGACTCAAGAGAAGAAAGTGGTTAAGATCAATGGAGTAGATGTAGAGCGTCCGAATTGGTTATCACCTGCTCAACGTGCAAATGTAGAGGTGATTTTCTATGATAAAGATGGTGAGCCGATTATCGAGGACGCTAGCAAGGCGATCGATTTGTACGCTTACATGCCGAACTCTAGCAATGTGATTACTTTGCAGAGAGTAGTAACAGAGGAAAGTGATGCTTCTGTTTACTATGCGATGAATCCGGATAGCAAATTATTCCAGAATGCGATCTTGGATACTTGGGATGGTGATAACGATAGTAAGCCAACTGATCCTTCTGATATTTCTTACTATATCTGTGTTAGCACAGATTACGCCGACAACCGTGTCTCTGTAGATGACAACACGTTGGATCTCTTCGTCGCTGACGTTGATAACATCGCTGACTGGTACGACGAACTCCGCGTCTCCGCGTTCGAGCTGGCTGTAAACGATTCTCCGCTCTACCGTCGCTTCAACGGTGCCGCTCCTGAGACTTACGGTACATCGGCTAACGCTCCGTTGAACTTGAAGTTCTTCCGCTACAACAACAACGCGGAGTACTTGTTCGAGAACCAATCGAATGACAATGAGTATCGTGATGGCTTGAAAGATAAGTCGATCAGCTTCTTGGGCGTGAACAACGCTTACCAGTTCCCGGAGAACGAGACGCGTTCTTACACGATGTTCGTGGATACGGCTTACGTACGCGACAACACCCGCATGCCGCAGTACTTGATCGGTATCCGTGCGGAGATCATCCCGGGCGACACGATCTGGTGTAACGCGACGAGCGCTCATCACCACGAGACTCTGGCCGACTCGTTGGCTTGCGACCATACATACGGTCTTCACGCAAGGCTTCACCCGTGCGATGTACTTGTTCAACGCTCAGGATTCGATCGACGCGAAGAACTATGACTACCAAGGCAAGATCGCTCAAGGCGCTCAGAACTACACTCGTTTGGCGTTCAAGGACGCTGTCCACGCGAAGGATACGTTGTTCATCCTGAACCCGAACGTAACGACCGAGCAATTGATCGCTTCCGACCTGAAGGATACGAAGATGTTCGCCGACACGATCGCTTTGGGCGACAACAAGCACAAGAACGTGGTCTTCTCGTTCCGCTTGATCGACGATGAGAACAACCGCTTCATGATCGAGTCTGAGGCTGAGCAGAATGGCGCCGCTGTCTTGAACAAGGATTTGAGCCAAGTATCGATCGCGCCGATGCGTGGTGGTTGGGTGAAGATCCAAAATGGTGTGCCCGTAATCGCGCACTATGACGACTTCAACGAGGCGATCGCTCAAGCCGAGATCTTCGATGTCAACGACGAGATCCAATACGACGCGACGGCTAACGATGAGGTAGCTGTTGAGTCTGTAAAGGTTATCGCTGGCGACGGTCAAGTCACGATCATGGGCGCGGCTGGTAAGAACGTCACGATCACGACTGTTCTCGGTAAGACGGTAGTCGCTAAGACGATCGCTTCCGACAACGAGACGATCGCCGTTCCGACAACGGGTATCGTAGCCGTAGCCGTTGAGGGCGAAGAGGCGATCATGACCATCGTAAAATAATCGCTGAATAAGTCGATTATAAAGCAATAAAAGAATCGCTCGGGCTTCGGTCCGGACGATTCCATTCACAGAAATTTCATAATAAATAAATTGAATATAAAGTCCTCTCAATTACCGCCGTGAGGCAGGCAGGAGGGAC
>CASFXH010000066.1:0-13077 GCA_949298575.1 uncultured Parabacteroides sp. | reverse complement strand
TCCTCTCAATTACCGCCGTGAGGCAGGCAGGAGGGACGAAAACTAGGTTTAAAGACAGTCCGTAGGATCTTCGTGAGAAGCGAATACGGGAAACGTACAAGGAAGGCTCGTCAGTGCATGGCGGGCCTTCTCTATGAATAGAGTAAATGCGCGATGGATGCTTTAAGTTGTCAGTATTTCTGGTTGGAAGTCTGGGCTTTAGTTGAAGAGTTAAGGGTTGACAAGCAATAGAGCGGATGTATGAAAATACGCTTCGATTCCGTAGCATGCAATGGGTCTTCCGCATCCGTGAATTCCAGTATGCCAAAATTTTCCAAGGAACATCGTTTCCCGTAAAGGAGATGTTTCCTGCGCATGAACAGACGCAGGCTTTTCATCTTTCCGGTCACTCCGGATTTCACCTCTACCGGTATGACTTGCAAGTCCTGAGCCAAAAGGTAATCGACTTCCGATGTAGCGCCTTCAGCGGTATTTTCCCAATAATACAAATCGTGTTCTGTGCGCGATGTTAGACTCTTTATGATTTCCCAGCCTGCCACCATTTCGGTTATCGGCCCTTTATTGACTAATTCTTCCGCCGCCCCCGCGAGTATTAATTCCGTCAGAGGACGGGCACTTCCCATTTCCATATCCAGAATGCGCAGCATAAGTCCGGAGTCCAGGTAGTTGAACTTCCGAAATTTATTATTCACCTCCGCACCCAATGGCAATCCATTGCCTGCGGAATGCTGCACCATCTTTACTATGCCGGCATCACACAACATAGTCAGCGCACGTTTGACTTCTTCGGAACGGTAACCGCCTTCGACACGGCTATACACAAATTTACTCCCGGTCTGCATCACCACGCTGCGCAATGTGTTCCGAAGCAACAGGGGGTCTATTTTGCCGCTATATTTGGCGAAATCATCGTAGTATGTCTGCTGTATGTCTTCTTGCTCTTCCGCGCTTTGCATATAATCGTGCGTATCTATCCATGCCGCCACGCTTGCCGGCATACCTCCGACCATGAGGAATGAACGGAACTGCTGTACCAATGCCTGATGCAGTTCCGGAGACAACGGATGCTGATAGTCCGCCTTGTTTTTCACCGTTATCCATGAATCAAGTCCCGAAGCCATAAGGAATTCATCAAACGACATAGGGTACATGAACATGGAGCGTATCCTGCCTACTCCGAATGAAGGCATTTCCTTCAATGTAAATTCCAATAAAGAGCCTGCCGCAGCCACATGCAGCCCAGGCATATTCTCTTTGAAAGCCCACAAACTATGCAATGCTTCGGGACAAGCCTGTATTTCGTCCAAAAACAACAATGTCTTGTCTTCCATGATAGGAACATTCAACAATGTGCTCAATCGTGAAGTAATCTCTTTTACATCACTAACATCTTGGAAAATCTGCCGCAACTCTGGTCGGGTCTCAAAATTCACCTCCGCGAAATGCTCAAATGATTCACCCAAGTGTCTTAGTGAGCAGGATTTGCCTACTTGTCTTGCGCCTCTGAGTAGCAGTGGCTTCCGACGAGTGCTTTCCTTCCATTCCTTTAAAGAAGAATCAATGTGTCTTTTGAAATACCTCATAATCATATCTTCTAATAGCTTTTTTCGCTTGTAAAGGTACATATTGTTGTGAAAACCGAGAGGAATAAGGGGATGAAAAATGTGAAAACCGAGAGGAATAAAGGGGCGAAGAGGCGATCATGAGCATCGTAAAATAATCGGGATACCGGTTATAAACTAAAATTTAAAAATTTAACCGTAGGATCTTCGTGAGAAGCGAATACGGGAAACGTACAAGGAGGCTTGTTCCGCAAGGGATGGGCCTCCTTTTTTTAATTGATAATTGGGGAGATTGAACTATAGGGGGAGCTGTCTGCTTTGTCGACTGAGGGGGGTTAAACAATATGGGCGAATTGCCATCGCGTGTGCGCGATGGGATTTCGCGGGGCTCAATTGCCTCATCGCGTGAACGCGATGGGGCTTCGCGGGCTTTAATTGTTAACTCGCGTGAATGCGATGGGATTTCGCGGGCTTTAATTGTTAACTCGCGTGAACGCGACAGCTCCGCGGAGTCTCGGGCAGCGTTTCGCGTGCGTGCGATGGCTTTTTCTTTATCTTTTCACCCAATTCTCTACGATCAGGCATAATTCTATCTCCCGATTGGAAGTCCTTGCTTCACGTATATCCGCTACAATCTCATCGGCGGAACGCTCGTCTTCCCATTTGCCCGCGAATTCGGAAGCCCAATGCTTATCATCCATTTGATTTCTTTTTTTGATTCGTGGAGACAAAGTTATGAAAACATATCAAGGTAGGAATAGTATGTATATAAAAAGAAAAAGAGGATACCTCTTTCGAAGTACCCTCTGTCGGGATGAGAAGATTCGAACTTCCGACCTCCACGTCCCGAACGTGGCGCGCTAGCCAACTGTGCTACATCCCGATTCGCAATCGCTTTTTCGATTACGGCTGCAAAGGTAAGGCTTTTTTTCCTTCCGCCAAACGATATGCTCTTTTTTTTCGTCTCATCCTCATTTTTCTTTTCGCCAGGCGATGTTAACGATTGGCTTGTCCTCCGACGATATCCAGCAACTCGTTGGTGATCACTTGCTGACGGCTCTTGTTATATTGCAGGGTCAGTTCTTGGGCCAAATCGTTGGCGTTGTCGTCGGCGATTTGCATCGCCATCATCCGGGCGGCGTGCTCGGCGGTCAGCGTGTCCAGCAACGTGGTGTAGACCGTCAGGTTCAGGAGTTTTGGAAACAAGAGATCCTGGAGCTGTTCGACAGAAGGCTCGTAGATGAAATCTTCCACGACCGTTTTCCCTTCCTGATCGAGCTGGAGCGTGAGCGGTAAGTACGTCTGGTCGGTCATGACCTGTACCGCCGTGTTCTTGAAATGATGGTAAAGGAACTCGACTTTATCGACCTCTTTCGAGGCGAAGAGGCGCATCAGCTCGGCGGCGAGTTGGGTCGCTTTCTGGTAAGTCAATTTCTCGGTCGTGCCGACGAAACGCTTGTCGTAGTCATAGCCCGCCCGTTTCAGGTTGTCCGCGATCTTTTTCCCGACGGGGAAGAGGCGGATGGCGATCTTTTCCTTTTCATATTTCTGGATCAGTTCAGACAGTTTCTTCCAGACGTTGGAATTGTAGGCGCCACACAAGCCGCTGTTGGCCGCGCAAGCCACGATGGCCACCGTCCGCGTTTCCCGTTGGGCCACGAACGGGGAATTGATGTCGTCGCCCGCCGCCAGCAAACCGTTGAGGATGCCTTTCAGTTCCTCGGCGTAGCGAAGGGTATGTTCCGTCTGGGCCTGCGTATGGTGCAGCTTGGCGGAAGAGACCATTTTCATCGCCGCCGTGATTTTCTGCGTGCTCCGAACGGAAGAGATGCGTCCTTTTATTTCTTTGAGTGAAGCCATAGCGGTTGAATTTGTTATTTATAGGTTTGGGCTAGCTCTTTGGCCGTGCTTTCGATTGTTTTCGTGATCTCATCGTTGATGATGCCTTTGCCCAGCGGCTCGAGCACATCTTTTTGATGGACCGTGCGTATCTTTTGAAGGAACGCGGATTCGAAGTCGTGTACCTTGTCGAGCGGGACCTCTTTCAGCAACCCTTTCGTGCCACAATAAAGGATGGCGATTTGCTCGGCCACCGGCATCGGGCTGTATTGGGGTTGGATCAAGAGGCGGGTGTTCTTCTGTCCCTTATCGATCGTGAACGCCGTGACCGGATCCATATCGCCGCCGAATTTCGAGAACGATTCCAGCTCGCGATATTGGGCTTGGTCGATCTTGAGCGTACCGGCGACTTTTTTCATCGCCTTCAATTGCGCGTTACCACCCACACGAGAGACGGAAATGCCGACGTTGATCGCCGGGCGATTGCCCTGGTTGAAAAGGTCAGTCTCCAAGAAGATCTGTCCATCGGTGATGGAGATCACGTTGGTGGGGATGTAGGCGGATACGTCGCCCGCTTGCGTCTCGATGATCGGTAATGCCGTGAGTGAGCCGCCACCTTTGACCTTCCCTTTTAGGCTTTCGGGCAGATCGTTCATTTGCTCGGCCACTTCCTGTTGGCTGATGATTTTCGCCGCCCGTTCCAACAAGCGAGAGTGGAGGTAGAAGATGTCACCGGGATAAGCCTCGCGTCCCGAGGGGCGGCGCAAGATCAACGAGACTTCACGATAAGCCACGGCTTGTTTCGAAAGGTCATCGTAGACGACCAGCGCGTGCCGGCCCGTGTCCCGGAAATACTCGCCGATAGCGGCCCCCGCGAAAGGCGCGAAATATTGCATCGCGGCGGGATCGGCGGCCGTGGCGCTTACGACGATCGTATAGTCCATCGCGCCCTTCTCTTCGAGCGTGCTGACCAAGGCGGCGACAGTCGAGGCTTTTTGCCCGATCGCGACATAGATGCAATAGACGGGATCGCCCGCTTCGTAATTGCCCCGTTGATTGATAATCGTGTCGATCGCGATGGCGGTCTTTCCGGTCTGGCGGTCGCCGATGATCAATTCCCGTTGTCCGCGGCCGATGGGGATCATGGCGTCAACGGCCTTGATGCCCGTTTGCAGCGGCTCGTTCACGGGTTGGCGGTAAATGACACCCGGCGCTTTTCGTTCCAAGGGCATCTCGCAGGTCTCCCCCAAGATCTCTCCCTTGCCGTCGATCGGGTTGCCCAGCGGATCGATTACCCGTCCGATCATGCCTTCGCTGACCCGGATGGAGGCGATCCGTCCGGTCCGTTTCACCGTGTCGCCTTCTTTCACGAAGTCGGTCGGCCCCAGCAGGACGGCGCCCACGTTGTCGACTTCCAAGTTCATCACGATCGCTTCCATACCATTGTCGAAGCTCAACAATTCGCTCGCCTCGGCGTTGTCCAAGCCGTAGATGCGAGCTACGCCATCGCTCACCTGGAGTACCGTACCCACTTCTTCCAGCTTGGTCTCCGTACTGATGCCTTCCAGCTCCTTGCGCAGGATAGCGGAAACTTCACTAACTTTTATTTGATCTGTCATACTTCTAGTCTTTTATTAATTATTTTCTCTCAAGTAATAGGCTTCGGATATCGCGCAATCGGGCGGCATAGCTGGTGTCGAGCCGATAGTTGCCGATTTGCAATTGGAAGCCTCCGATGAGGGCGGGATCCACTTGTCCGGAGAACTCGATGGTATAACCCGTCTCGTCGTGAAGCCTTTTTTTCAGGTGTTCTTCGATCGTCTTGTCTGTTGGAACGGCCGTCGTGAAGCGGACGCGGGTGATTTTCTTTTCTTTCCGATAAAGCTCGATGTATGAGTTGGCGAAGAACGGTAAGAATGACTCGCGTTGATGCGCCAGTACCAACCGGATAAAACGAACGTACAAGTCACATACACGGATACCCCCCGCCGTGATCAGGAGTTTCTCTTTGCCGACGGCGGAGAGGAGCGGATTCACGAGCGCGGCTTCCAGCTTGTCTTCCTTCAGGAAATTGTCGGATAGCATTTTCATGTTCTCGTAAACCTGTTCTTCCTGTCCTTTTTCCAAGGCCAGCGAGAAGAGGGCTTTCGCGTACCGAAAAGAAAGAGTTCCAATATCCATGCCTTATGATTTACTAAACGATACTTCATCCAACAGCTTGTTGATGACTTGCTTTTGCTTGTCGTCGTGGCTGAGGGATTCTTTCATGATTTTCTCAGCGATGGCCAATGAAAGATCTGTAATCTCGGCACGAACTTCGCGGATCGCTTTTTCTTTCTCCTCACGAATGTGGCGAGTCGCTTCCTCCACTTGCTTTCGTGTCTCGTCGGTAGCCTTTTGTCGGGCTTCGGCGATGATTTGTTCTTTCGTGGCCATGGCTTCTTTCAGGATCGCGTTCTGTTGCTCTTTGGCTCGTGCGATGATGGCTTCTCCTTCGGCTTTCAGATTGGCGAGCTGCTCATTCGCTTGGCGGGCCGAATCCAACGCATTTTCGATATAGGCTTTCCGTCGCTCCACCGCCTTGACGATGACTGGGAAGCCATATTTGGAGAGAATCACCAATACGATACCAAACGACAGAATCATCCAGAAAAGAAGTCCTGAGTCTGGTGTTAATAACGACATACGTCTTCGTTTTTATTGTTGGAAAAGGCCCAAGAAACAAACCACGATCGCGAACAAGGCTACACCTTCCACCAAGGCCGCCATAATCAACATGGATGTCCGGATATCGCCCGCGGCTGACGGTTGGCGACCAATCGCCTCGACCGCGCCTTTACCGATTAAACCGATACCGATACCCGCGCCGATAGCGGCTAAACCTGCGCCCATTGTCGCGCCCATTTTCGCGAATCCCATTCCTGCAGCTTGTAATAAAATCGTTGATAACATAATGTTTGAATTTTTAGTTTATACTCTTTTCTGATATTTGATTTCTACTGTTTATGTTCTTATTCTTTTACTTTCGCCAAGCCAATATAGCTAGCCGAAAGCAAGGTGAAAATATAAGCTTGCAAGCAAGCGACAAACAACTCAAGCGCGTTCATGAACACGCAGAACAAAACGGAGATGAGTGTCATCCCACAGTTCACGATCACGCCCATTGAGACCGTGATGAAGATCAAGCAAGTCAAAGCCAAGATAATCGTGTGCCCCGCCATGATGTTGGCGAACAAACGAATCATCAGCGCGAACGGCTTGGTGAACACGCCAAAGAACTCCACGAAAGGCATGATCGGGATAGGCAATTTGAGGAAGATCGGAACCTTCGGCCAGAAGATGTCTCTCCAATAGTCTTTGGTGCCCGCGACATTGGTGATCACGAACGTGCAGAACGCCAAGACAAAAGTTGTCGCGATATTGCCCGTCACGTTGGCGCCACCGGGGAAGATCGGGATCAATCCCATGAGGTTGTTGATTAAGATAAAGAAGAAAACGGTCAGTAAATAGGAAGAATAAGGACGGTAATCTTTCCCGATGGATTTTTCCACGACCTCTTCCTGGATATACATGACTGTCGCTTCCATCATGCCGACAAATCCTCCCGGCGCCTCGTTCGGATGCTTCTTGTACCATGACGCCATTTTGAGGATGGCGGTGACCAAGATGACGCAGGCTAAAAGTAAGCCACAGACGTTTTTGGTCAGCGACAAGTCGACTGGGCGAACGGTTTCTCCCGCCGCGTTGTCGTAAACGATCTTTCCCGCGAGGTCGCCTTCCGAGGCGATTCGGTAACCATCGTACGCTTGCCCGTCATGCAAGCGAGAAGAGAGGAAGAAATCCCATCCTTTTTCCTCGCTCCAGAGGATGACCGGTAGCGGAACCGCGACTTCCGTCTCGCCCCATTCGGTGATATGCCACGTGTACGCGTCTTGGATATGCGAGAAAACGATCTCTTGCACGTCTACGGCCTCTTCCGCTTTCGCCCCGTTGAGGGAAAGCAGGCAGAACAACGCCGCCAACCATAATCCACATTTATTCTTGATCTTGTTCATCTTTCTCTTTCTTTTCACGTTTCATCCTTTTTTTCTCAAATAAATAGATGGAATAGGTTTCCATGGCCAAGTAAATGAAATAGAAAACCATCAGCGTGATGCCAAACATTTTCAGGTTCTCGCCAATCATGACGGCGTAGAGCCACAAGAAAACGACCGCTAACGTGAATTTGCAGAAGCGCACGACCATGAATGTCGTCACCGTCACGTCGCCGTTCTTTCGTTTCGCACGGTCGAGGAAATAGGTCATCGCCATCGCCGTGAACCAATAGAAGAGCGGGATGGAGGGATACCAACGGAAATAATGCTCCGGCCAGATCGTACAGAGCAATCCGCCGAGCGCGACGCCAACGACCACATTAATGAATGTAGTCCATAGCATCAATCTCATTCGTAATCGACCACTCATCTTTTTTGTTGTTTTAAAGTTGTTCTATACAAACGGAAAGTTCATCGTCTTTCACTTCCACGAAGCCGCTTTCGATCGGTTGCTCTTCCATTTTTCCCGCTTTCTCGAACCGGATGGTGCCCTTCGTCAGGGCCGAGACCAATGGCGCGTGGTGCGGAAGGACATCGAATCCGCCTCCCAATCCCGGGAAAGACGCTTTCGACGTCTCTCCCTCGTAGAGGATTCCATTTGGAGATATGATTTCTATTCTCATTTCGTTTAGTTCGCTTGTTCCGCCAGTCGTTTGCCTTTCTCAATGACTTCCTCGATCGTACCCACGTTGAGGAACGCTTGTTCCGGGATGTGGTCGGTCTCGCCATCCATGATCATCTGGAAGCCGCGGATCGTGTCTTCGATCGAAACCATTACGCCCGGGACGCCCGTGAACTGTTCGGCCACGGAGAAGGGCTGCGACAAGAAACGCTGGACGCGACGAGCCCGGTTGACCGTGATCTTGTCTTCTTCCGAAAGCTCTTCCATGCCGAGGATCGAGATAATGTCTTGCAACTCTTTGTTGCGCTGTAAGATTTGCTTGACTCGTTGAGCTGTCTCGTAGTGTTCCTTGCCTACGATGAGCGGGTCGAGGATACGCGAGGTCGACTCGAGCGGGTCGACGGCCGGGTAGATACCCAACTCCGCGATCTTACGGCTGAGCACGGTCGTCGCGTCCAAGTGGGTAAAGGTGGTCGCCGGCGCCGGGTCGGTCAAGTCGTCGGCGGGGACGTAGACGGCTTGCACGGAGGTGATGGAGCCTTTCTTCGTCGAGGTGATGCGCTCTTGCATGGCGCCCATTTCCGTGGCGAGCGTCGGTTGGTAGCCTACGGCCGACGGCATGCGTCCCAGCAAGGCGGACACTTCCGAGCCCGCTTGCGTGAAGCGGAAAATGTTGTCGATGAAGAAGAGGATATCTTTCGTCTCACCCTCGGCGGCCATGTCGCGGAACGACTCGGCGATGGTCAATCCGGAGAGGGCCACGGAGGAACGTGCGCCGGGAGGCTCGTTCATTTGCCCGAAGACCATGGCCACTTGCGATTTTTTCACTTCCTCGAAGTCCACTTTCGACAAGTCCCATTTGCCTTCTTCCATGCTTTTGAGAAATTCGTCGCCATAGCGGATGACGCCCGACTCGATCATCTCGCGCAACAGGTCGTTACCCTCACGAGTCCGCTCGCCTACGCCGGCGAATACCGAGAAGCCGTTGTGCCGCTTGGCGATGTTGTTGATAAGCTCCTTGATCAACACCGTCTTGCCCACGCCGGCGCCGCCAAACAAGCCGATCTTTCCGCCTTTCAGGTAAGGCTCGAGCAAGTCGATGACCTTGATGCCCGTGAAGAGCACCTCTTTACTGGTTTTCAGGTCCTCGAATTTCGGGGGCTCACGGTGGATGGGGAAGGCGCCCTTTCGGTCAAGTTCTCGCATGCCGTCGATGACTTCGCCCGTGACGTTCATCAAGCGCCCTTTCACTTGGTCGCCTACCGGCATGGTGATGGGCGAGCCGCTCGACACGGCTTCCATGCCTCTCCTTAGGCCATCGGTGCTGTCCATCGCGACCGTTCTTACCGTGTTCTCGCCGATGTGTTGCTGCACTTCCACGACTAAGGTTTTCCCGTTGGGGCGGACGATGGTCATCGCGTCATGAATACGGGGAAGATTGATGGTCTCCTCGTTTTTCCCGTTGTCGAAATGGATGTCGACGACCGGGCCAATGACCTGTGAGATGTAACCTTTTATTTCTTCCATATATGTTTTAGCAATTTGTTTATGTCTCGTCTTGTTTTGCGATTGCAATATTACGAAATATGGAAGTCGGTTATCCGTGAATATGACTTTTTGAATCTTTTTGTGATTAGTTTGAGGTTTGACCATTTGGGGCTGGTTGAAAAAGAACCAACTTTATTCCCTTTCGAACGATTCCGCCGATCGCCTGTTCGCCTCTAAAAGTCAGGTCTGTAAATAGGTAACTTATTTTGACGCTTTGATAACAAATTATCGTTTTTCGGGATCGACTGTTAAAGGATGAAAAGTTCGAAGCGCCCTTCCTCCCGGTCGCCGACGGTTTCCCGTTAAAATGGGCGCCGGACATAAATTCTCGCTGATTTTTTCCTCATCCCCCTTTCCCTTTTCAGATAAATCCGTACCTTTGGGGCGATGAAAAAATTTTATGTGCAATGAGATATAAATTTCCATGGAAAGAGACCCCCATCCTTTACGGGGAAGACGCGATCCGCTTCGAGAAGGAGATGGAACGTGTGGACAATATGAGCAAGGAGGAGCGTCGGGCGAACGCGGAAGCGTTGGAAAGAAGCTACGCGGAGTTTTGCAAAAAGGTTGATGTTCAAATTTAAGTATTATGAGATTGATTCAACTGACCTCCGACTATGAGATAAAGCCATTCGATTGCGGAGATCCCGCGTTGAATGGTTTTTTGTGTGAAAACGCGAAACGTTTTTTTAGAGGAACGATTGGCTAAAACCTATTTGTTGTGTGATGGAGAAGAGATAGTTGGCTACTATTGTCTGCTTAATGACAAACTCTCGAAGCAAGAGGTAGCGAATAGCGAATGGCGTAAGATTAAGAAAAGGTTTTCTCATTCGAAACATTTTGGAAGTTATCCCGCCATTGCCCTCGAACGTTTCGTCTCGCAATCGCCCAAGGAGCTGCTCATCGCGCCCGACTGGGGTTTGAAGAACTACGAGTTCACCGCCCGGGTGAACCGACGCCTCGCCGAACGCGATTCCTGGCAAGGGAAATGCCGCACGAGCCGATAATTAAAACAACGCTTCTTCCAAAAATATGCCTCAACACGAAAAAAAATCATCCTCCAACCGCTTGATTTTCCCGATACTTATCCCTACATTCGCGAATGACCGTTCATAAATTTGAGAGTTCCCGCAAAACTACGGTCGAGATAAACGAGTATAAACACATAAAAAGAAAAAACATGAAAAACAACCCCCAAAAGAAGATCCTAAGACAAGACGGGTTTCCTATCGGCGCGGAAATGGCGAAAAAACGCTATAGTTCCGCGGGAACTACGACACCCTTTCTTAAACAGCTTATTTTGACGATCTTATTGTTTGCGATCCTGCCCGTCACGGCGCTGGCGGCGGAAGGTGCGCCTAATACTCTTTATGTGGGAGATAAGAGTCTTTCTGTCGCTAATGATTCCTACTGGACCACGGATGCGGATGGGAAGCTGACAACATCCACTGAATCCGGAAATTGGAATGTCAAATACGACCCAAGCACCGCCACCCTGACCTTAAGCGGGGCGACCATCCAGGGAGCGGATAATACCGGATCACCTCCTTATGGCGCCGGGATCTATGCTCTGTGCAGCCAAGATCAACCAGTTGCCCTGACCATCGAACTGATTGGCACGAATACCATCACAGGCTACTATGGGATTTTTTTGAATGCAGAGATAGACGCGTCCAGCTATGGTACAAACGCCACCCTGACTATTACGGGTGAAAACAATGGCAGCCTGGGAGTATCTGGTTCTGATCACGGAATATATGTCAAAAGCGGAACAGGCGATGCTTCCCTGACCATCAACGACGCGTCTGTCGTGGCAAAGACTACTCAAACCTATTCTGGCTACGCCGGCGTCTGTGTGCAGTCCAGCGCGTACGCTACCAGCTCCCCGCAGCTCTCCCTTGCCGTCAATGGCGGCAGCCTGACCGCCAGCGGCACTGGAAGCAGTGATGGGATACTGTTTTATGTGGGGGATCCTAGTGCTACCAATGCCACTACCAGCCTGACCGTCACCGATAATGCCATTGTAGACGCCAGAAATGGCGGGATCAGTGCATCAAGAATTTCGATAACACTTCCTACGCCGACACCATCAGGTGAAAATAGCAGCGGCATCGTCTTTGACGGCAATAGTGGCACTGTGTACGGTGATGTGACCTTGCAGGAGGATTTGGAGATCGGTGAGGGCGAGAGCCTGACCATCCCCGAGGGAACAACACTCACCATACCTCAAGGCATGACTTTAACCAACTACGGCACCGTCATCAACCAAGGTACTCTGGATGGAAACGGCACGATCACTTGCCAACACCACACCGGCGGGACAGCCACCTGCACCCAGCGGGCCAAATGCAGCCTGTGCGGCGCGGAATACGGCGAACTTGCCCCCCACACCCTGACAAAGAAAGAAGCCCAAGCCCCCACCTGCACAGAGCCGGGCAACATAGCCTATTGGATTTGCAGCGTATGCAACAAGCTTTTTCGCGATGAAGCTGGTACGCAAGTAATCACCGAAGGCGAAACGGTGGATCCTGCCACCGACCACGATTGGAAAATCACCTACACATGGAGCGAAGACAACACGACTTGCACAGCCAAGCGGGTATGTAAAAATGACGCATCGCATACCGAGTCTGCGACTGCGACCGAGATAAGCGAGCAAACCAAAGATCCAACTTGTACCGAAAAGGGAGAGACGACCTACACGGCGACATTCAGTGTAGATTGGGCAGAGGAACAGACAACGACGGAGGATATTCCCGCCAATGGCCACAATTACGTGAACGGCACTTGCACCGTCTGCGGCGCGGATGATCCGGATTACGTGGAACCCGAACCGGAACCCGAACCGGAACCCGAGCCCACCTATTACCGCGTCGATCTTCGCCCGGTGGAAGGAGCGACGGTCATCCTTTCCGCCGACGAGGTGGAGGAGGGCGGCACGCTGACCTTCACGATCGAGATCGCGGAGGGCTACGTGGCGGACGACCTGATGGTCACCGTCTCGCAGGGCATCGGCAAGGCGGTCGAGGTGAAGCCGGATGAGGCGGGCGTCTATACCGTCAAAGACGTGGATGGCCTCGTGACGATCACGGTTTATGGCGTGAAAGAGGCGACGCCGGTCGGCATGGAAAATATTGAAGGCGTTCAAGTCTATGCCCACGAGGGCGCGATCTACGTCTACACCCCGACCGAGGCGCGCGTCATGATCGTCGCGATGAACGGTGTCCTGAAGGCGAGCGAGGAGCAGATCGGGAAGCGGCGGTATGAGCTTCCGAGAGGTTTCTACGTCGTCTGGGTCGAGGGCGAGAGTTTTAAGGTGGCGAATTGATAAGCGTCAAAATCCGCGATTTCTTCTCGACGGGCTCGAGAAGACGTCGCGGAGCCGCGAAAGCTTCTCGACGGCGTCGAGAAA
>CASFXH010000065.1 GCA_949298575.1 uncultured Parabacteroides sp. | reverse complement strand
CTATTCACAACACCACAGCAGGAGGCCATCAAACCATTGTTGGAGGCATTAGATCAAGACAAAAATAAAGCAGGGTGACGCATTGTCAAAGTCAGGAAAGGATTTGTCGATACGATCGTCCTGTTCTCAGGTGATTCCGATTTCGTGCCCGCTTCAAAATTGGCGAGGCGAGAAGGAATAGACTTTATTCTTGATCCAATGGGCGCTAATGTGGAACCTTTGTTGTTTGAGCATATTGACGGTATGCAGAGCGTTACGCCATATAGTAAGAAGAAAAAATAATAATATTGTTTCTGTCCGTTAGACCACGATTTCGCTATTACGACATCTTGGAAAAGACACAAGAGTTTCTTTTGGCAAAAGGCTTCTTCCGTGGCGTTAAAAATTCCATCATTTACAACCCAAAGGATGGATGGCATACAAAGGAAAGCCCGGGCGCTCTCTCGAGACCCGGGCTTTGTTTTTTGCTCCTATCCGCCCCTCACGGGGCCTTAATGAGCTACGAAAAAATTGTTCTTATTTTTTTGTGCTAATATAGGTTTTTGGTTTCTCGTTAACGTACCCGCAATTTCACGTTGCGGATGATGCCGTCCGCGTCCTCGGCATAGACCACGTAGATCGCGCCGCGGGGGACATTCAACCGATAGGCCGTCTGGTTGGCCAGCGTCTGCTGGGTCACCAAGTCGCCATCGACGCCATAGACTCGAACCGCGCGCAGCGGCGTGCCCACGGTCGTCACCACGATCTCGCCCGGGCGGACGGAATAGATCTCAATATCGTCGCCCGTGTGGATCAGGTCGTTGTCCGTCGCCAGGCCGCCCGTCAGGTAATAACGGCCGTAGTCGTTGGCGCGGACGCGCACCTCCCGGCCGTCGGTCAGCGGCGTATAGGCGCGGGTCTTCGCGTCGTAGAGCTTCACGCCGCTGAAGAGGCCCGTCCCGTCGAAGCGCAGGGTCACCTCCTCGTCGGCCGCGCCATAGACGCCCAGCGGCACCCGCTCACAAGCCGTCCGCGTGTTGATGGAGGTCGCCATCGTGCCCGCCACGGTGTAGACCATCGGCACGTCGCCCAGGTTGGAGTCGAGAAACAGCTCCGCGTCTTCCGCCGCACGGTAATCATCGGAAGCCATCGCGTCGTAGGCCACCGCCGCGCGGCTTGTCTTGCCTTCGCTGTTCGTGGCGGTGATCATCAGGGCTTGGCCCGTTGTCTCGCCCTCCCCTGTCGAGGTTCCGCCAAGGACTTGCATATCGGCGGTGAAGGTTACAGTCTGTGGCGCCGTTTTCCCTTCTCCCAATTTCACGAAGAAAGATTGGAGTGGGGCGATCAAACCGGTTCCGGTCGTAATATCAGCGACACCAACTTCTTGATTATCGCCCGTCACTAATCGGTATGTCCTATCAAACGCATCATTTTCATCAAAGAACTTCTCCGGATTCAAATGGGCCATGAAGGGGTTGCCGACTAAATAATAGCCACTTCCATTCGCGATCAAAGGTGCCGTAAACGAAGTCACATCACCTTTCAATTCATCTGATTTCAGCAAGGCGCTCCTATCCGTATCAGAAATAGTAACTTCTTGTATTGTAGAGGATTCGCTCACCGTGCCATCCGAATTAACCTGATAATACTTATACGTCTTATCCGCTTTCGGCAAACGGAAGATCGCATTACCATCGGTATCCAGCACCTTCACCGAGAAGCCAGTGCCCGGTGTATAGGCTTCGTCTACCTTATTATATACGGCGCTCCAGTTTCCGGCGATGGCACGTTCGCCATCATCTCCTTCACCAACACCGACCATTGTCGCCTTAGCATCTTTCCACGCACGTTGGTAAACAGAAGGTTTGATGCGGCTATTTTCTGTAGGATTGAAATTGATTGGTTGGAAGTACTCAGATCCTTCCGTTCCGCTCTTATCCGTATAGAAATCCCCGGCGACAACGCCTTGGAGCGGAGAGGCTAAGGTGTACCATTGCTCGCTCGCCAACTTATAGTCGACCCAAGCCTTGTTGTAAGTCAAGAGCTCGGCGTGGAGCATCTCAGCGCCCGGCTCGAAGTGGATTTGGTCTACGAGGTTGGGGCGGTAGGGCTTGGTGGACATGGAGCCTTTTATCGGATCTGTATACACCATCATGTCGTATTGGATGGGATGTTTATTATCATCTTCTCCAACTATCGCTGGATGTTCCATATAGGTTAAGTCTCCGATGGTTGTTTCCCACACCATATTCTTATATTGGGTTTCATTACCTTTGAAGCCGGCCTCATAGAGTTCAACTATGTGTTCTTCTGGAATAATGGCCTTTGAGAAGAGCATCGGGACATAACCGTTATCTGTTGCATTATCCTCATTTGTCAAATAGGTATCACTCTCGCCTTTTAACAAGCGTTCTTTATCCGCCCGCTTCCAGTTCGCGTCGTTATTCCAGTTCTTCCCTATCTCATTCCCTTGCCATACGAGGAATTCGGGCACGACTTTCATCGTGAGGTTCAAAATCCCTTGACAAGCTCCGTCTATACTTACATGATCTTCTGTATGTTCTTCAATCTCTATCGTGAAAGTGTATTCATATCCTTCACGAGGTTCAAACTTTGGACTATTTGTATCATTCTCATCCATTGATTCTCCATAATGGAAATAAATAACCATTGTGTTTTCATCTGGATCATCGGAAAGGACACCATCGGTATTAGGTGTCGCAGTCAAATACTTAACAGTACCAATTATATAACGTTTTCTATCAAATTCTGAACCATCAGTGGGATGCAAAATTGCATTCAGGTTAGGATCATTAGAATTTGTCAAATAAATAGGTGCGTTTCCTTCATCTGGAGCATCTTCACCACTTTCAGCTTCGTAACGTAAGCCTATATGATCAGGCACCTGCCCTTTATATTCATCGTTATTTAAAGCAAAACGGGCATTCCGCAAATTGACAGTAATCCACTTTCCCTCATTATATTTATTCGCATCCTTAATCTGCTGCAACCCGATGCGCATCGCCGGATTATATCCATCCCCATACTCACCATAATCCATATACTCAAATCCTGGTTGTACCTGCGGGGCTTTACCCGATGCTTTTAGTGGCAAATAGATTGGTTCGAAGCAAAGCGTAATATTCTTCGCTTCTTCTGAAGTTTTGTCTCGTGTATCAATCGGCGCGACCACCAAATCTAAGCCATGCTCCAGAATACGGATTTCCAATGTTTTCTTCAAAAGAACAAGTTTGGCTTGCAAGCGGTCATCGGTCGTCGGTTTCTCGTTCAAATATTTCTCGATAACTTCTACATATTTCGAATCAAGAGTTGCATCACCTGTTAAATGAAGTTTCCATTTTTGCTCTGTATCATCCCATTCAGAGCAAGCGCCTGTATCATTGATTCCGCCATCTTCTGATGTTCTTAATGCTCTCAATGCTTCACGTAAAGAAACTTCATCTTGTTTTGTATTCTCATCCGTCCCGTTGAACTCCGCCTCCGTGCCAAAGAACCAGTCATACATAATGTCATCGTTGGTATAATCCACGTACGTACCATCGTCTGACAAATAACGCATATTGACAGAAAACTCGAAGATTTGGCCTGTGCAATAGCCATCCCGGTTGTTGGCTATCTCACCATTCATGCGGATCAGGTTCTGACCTTCCACTCGGAACTCCGCCTTAATCGCGCAATCAAGCTCAGGATCACCGAAAAGCGAGAAGATGCTTGCGTCTCCATCAATATCATCATTATGGTCGCGTATCAAGATCCAATAATCCCGACCTTGCGACATGTCTACAAAGAAGTCGACAGAAAGCAACTTTTCACCATTCTCATAATAATCATCGCCTTCCGCTTCATCTCGGTAAAAGAATCGTTTGCCTAAATCGCCTCCTTCTCCTGTATTTTTATCAGCTAATGCCCCACTCTCATCATCAGTTACATCAAAAGGAGAATCATCATACGCCTTATTCTTCTCATAATTCAGATCATAATACAATGAGCCATACTTTCTATCGTAATCTCCCCCTTCTCGTCCGATTGATACGGCAGCCTTTTCCAATGCCTTAGCAATGTTACCTTTATCTGGACTTAACGCTTTCTGATACTCCTCAATATCAATAAAACAGAAGTCGATGCCATTCTCTGTATTGCTTTCGTTTCCTGTTAATTCCGTATCGCCGACACGTGAGATCAGTTCCGCCCAATTCAAGTCCATGCGAACACGGGTACGCTCACCACAAGTCAGCTTCTGTTGTGTGACGCGAGGTTGCGGCTTCGCTATATAGCAACGAATATCGTCGAAATAAATGTCAGCGCCATTTGATGAAGCGCTGTAATTATCGATTTGGAGGAGATATTCCTTATATTCATTAGGTCCCGCCTCATTTACAAACGAGAAGTAAACTTGCAACCATTCATTATTGCCTTCTCCACATCCGGGTATCGACGTATTCATATAAAGCGTATTCCGGATTTGCCCTGTACAGTGACGATAGAGTGGAGTACGAGTGTCATCAGCGTCTACCCCCATAATGGTAAAGAGCACAGAAGCATCATCATTACTCCCATCTTTATTCCAAGAAGCGGCGCTCTTCACCCACGCGGAAACAATAATTTCCGAACCAGCACATAAGTCTCCAGGGAACGCCAAACGTGCGATCGTACCCGGACGGTCGGACGCGTCGACATAGAGGTGGAAAGTACTCACTTTTCCTGCGCTATTTTTCAATTGCTTGCTTGGTGCCGGGGATGTATTGGTTGTTGGCCAAGCCCATTCCTGACCGTTATTCGTGCTTTCAATATAGCCATCCGTAATGGCGTAGTGTCCCCATTCAGGATAAGGATGCTCACGAATAGAAGCTATCATGTTTTCGCTTTGGGTACCATCGAAGAAGCCATACGTGCTATAACTCCAATCCATCGGATAGGGATAATAATGTGGACTATAGTTTGTCCCCTGTCCAATCGTGACTTTATCATAATCCCAATTCAATTCCCTTAAAGGCATCTTATAATTATCGGTCAACGCTTTAGGTGTCCTGAATTTGTAATTATCCCAAGGAGCCGGAGTTGTTCCTGTTTCCCCTTCTTCGCCCTCATCATCCTTCTCTAATTGATCGATAATGCTTTGGGTCAACAGAACGGTATTTCGCTTGAAGGTCAGATTGTAAGTCGCGATATTATAGGTGGTGCTATTTATTGTTTTCGTCACTTTGATAGTCGCCTTGGGTTCGCTCCCATCCTGTGGAGTATTTACCGATTGCGTGCCATAAGTATTATCTGTATTAGGATAAGCGAATGAAATGGTTCGATGGTTTCCGGATATAGTAGCGTTCTTGCCATCATTCGTTACATTAAACCACGTATCAGCAACTTTTTGCGCTTGCAATTTAATTCCGGCAGTATTATTAGTTACTTCAATACTTAAACTACCATCATCCGTGCCCGGAAACGCATAAGCGTCCGCATCTTTACTCAACGCCACCAAGTCGAGCGTATGGTCTGAGAGGCGGGTGAAGGGGAAGCTGATGTCGTATTTCTCATGATAGAAGTCTTTCTCCATTGTTTCCTCATCATCGACCGCTTTGATATAGTAAAGAATACGGTGGGTTAATGTGGGTTCTTGAAGCGTACGTTCTCCATCCTCATTTGGTTGTTCCAAATCCAAATTTACATCTATGTAGTTCGACACATCGCAAGCGATAATATAAGAATCCTCCCCATCTTCTGGATAGGTAAAATCTATTTGATAAGGAGTGGGCGTATTTTGATTCCCATTAATTTGTTGATAGGGGAGAGCCAAGAATCCATTCCTGATCGGAATCAGATTATTCTCATCCGCTTTCTTTGGTCTTAAAGCACCAAGCAGGCCATCTGTTTTATAATCATACCAACGCTGATAAGATTTATTATTTATATTGGCGTATTCTGTCGCATTTGTATTCCTATCCGGCAAAACCAAAGTGCGGGTTTCGCCTTTTTTCATGTAAATGGTATCGGTATAATGATGGGCAGGCTGCATTTGCAAATCTCCTTGTACAGAGCTATTTGTACTCGTAAACCACTCGCAATCGTCAAACGAATCACCTGTTACATCGTTATGCAAAGCTCTCCATTTCGTTGGTTTATGTGTTACTTTTACGTCAAAATATCCGTGCAAGATGATTTCATCCAAGGCGAAGTTGGAAGAACCCAAATCTTCACTTGGTGTAAATAATATGACTACCGTATTGACCGGATTTTCTTCGGTTGAATTTAAATTGATAGGCGATTTCAAATCGATAAGCATCGACTTACCTTCTGTTGAGCTATTTTCGGACAAAGACGTGAATTTATAAGAACCATATTGTTTTCCACCATTACCACCATTATCAACATATCCATATTCTATTTCTATCTCTTTTGGGCATTCCTTATTTTGTGCTCCTCTTATTATTTCTATTTTATCAATAACAAAGGGGTTAAACATTATGGCTAAGCCCACTTTTCCTTTATAATTATCTGGTAAGGATGTATTATTTCCTCCTGGAGTAAATTCGCACCATGAATTCTCATCAACTATTCCATCCCAGACATTGCTGAGATCATTTCTCGGTCTGCCGGTATTCTCATTATTTGTGGAACTATTGTTGTTTGTTACTACATTACCTACTGCCATTTCCACAGATATAATAGGAATCCGGGCGTCCTTACTGACATCCACATTCGCCCCATAAGTTATCGTGCCCGCATTCTCATTTTCAACAGGAACAATTTCCTGCCCTTGCCCCCAAGCCCCATTCCAGCTCCCGATCATGAGGAGGATTGGGAGCCATAAAGTAAATATTTTTCTCATTTGTTTCTTCATGTTTTTATTCGTATCCTAAACCTGTCCTAAATAAGAAACCCGAGGACGTGGGGGCAAAAGACCGCCTTCACGTTCCAGGTTCCGGTCAATTTATTCTCGCGAAACCGGGAAGCGAAAGTGGTCTTTGAAAAAGATGGGGTGTTGGGGTTATTTTAACGGCTTACGGTTGCTTGTCTTTCAAGATACGCATCTTTTGGCTTCATCACGCAAAAAGCCATTCAATACGGCATCCCCGCAATCGAATGGCTTCATCTCATAGTCGGAGGTCAGTTGAACTAGATTCATGGTGTCAGATCATTACCTTTAAATTCAATTCCTTACAAATCTCTTGATAACGTCTTTCCAGTTCCTCGCCGTTCTTCCGACGCTCCTCTTCGCTCATGTTGTCCACGCGTTCCATCTCTTCCTCGAAGCGGATCGCGTCTTCCCCGTACAGGATCGGGGTCTCGTAAAATGGATATTTATACTTCCGCATAAAATAAATAGTTAAAGTTGTTCTTAATCCATCGCGAAGTTAGCCATTCCTTCCCGCTTTTCCAACACGTCCATCCTTCTCAAAGACCGCCTTCGCCCATTGGGCTTCGACTTGTTCGTATTCTTATCGTGTCAGGCCGTCTTTTTCGGGGGGGGAAGTTGGGAGGGGGGAATAAAACGAGCGAAGGAGACTCGGTGAACGTGGTCTCCTTCGGGTCTTTCGTGTGCTCGGCAAGGCTATTTCAGTCCATTCTTCTTCAGAAGCTCTTTCAGTTTGGAATCAGAGAGCGTGGAAATATCCGCCTTGTCGTAAATAGTCAAAAACGTAATATCCGTTTCTTCTACGGATACCACAGCGGTGTAGGTGATCACTCTCGCGCCACCGCTTTTGCCTTTGCCTTTCGAAGTGATCGCCATGCGGATTTTCCGCAATCCTCCTCCTAAGCTTTCCCCTAAAAGGGGGTTCGAAAGGAGTTGGGCGCTTAGGATCCGCACGTCCTTAATGATCGAAGGATAGCGTTTGCTCAGTTGCTTAAGCTCTTTGGTAAACGTATCCGCAGAATGGATGTTATATCGCATGTTCCAACTCATTAAGCACTTCATCCAACGGGCGCGTCCTTCCGGCTTTCAGGTCCTTAAGACCTGAGTCGATCTTGGCCAATAACTCCTCTTCCGTAATGGTTTCCATCTGCTCTTCTTGCTCGCGAATGTTCTCTTGAACTTTGCCAACCAGCCATTCTTGGTCGCGGAGTGGCAGACCTAAGATCTGTTGCAATAAGCCATTCAATGAAATTGTCGTCTCCATACCTTGTTTCTCCTATCCTTTTCGTTAAGATACCGCGAAGATACGGTTTCCGGGCGAAACACCCGCCTGGGGATGAATGGAAAAAAATACCTCAACTTACCCTCGCCGCTTCCCCGTCGAAGCGGACGTCTTGACACAACATGTTCAATCGATTGCCGCGGGAAACGCCTTTCCCGCCCTTTTTCCTATGGAGGCACTCTTTACGTCTCCATCAACTCGCCTCCATCAGCACGAATGAAGGGTCTCCATAATCCAAACCTGACTTTTGCCATAATCCATATCGTTTTTGTTGTTTCCTATTTCTTATTAGAGTTCGACGATGATGGGCGCCGGGGCGGTCGGGGTGGTGGATTTGGTCCACTCGTCGTCGACCAAGCTGCGGACGTTGATTGTTACGTCGAAGCTTAAAGGGATCCCATCGTAAGTCGTTGTCAAATGCAATGTTTTAGTCCCTTTTGTCGGGATGGCGGATAGCCTGTTGAGAGACAATTCACCGGAACCATCATCCAAGATATCGAAATCAGGCAAGGTGCCCGTTTGCGTGATAGGATTCCAAGTGGCCGTTTCTCCCGTCGGCCCACCAGGCCGGTTATCCACCAGCTCAATCTTCATTTGAATATTGCTACAACCTTCCGGCAAGTTTACCGTGTAACCACTCAGGTTCGCGTCAATGTTGCCTTCGAAGGCTTCCGTGCCCACGGCGGCCAGCTCATACGTTCCGGTGATATTCAACGCGAAATCGGAGAGGATAACGTTCAGCGTGAAGTAGTTGTTGCGTGGGAGTCTTTTCTTGAACGTGTTGCTCCGCACACGGTCCTCGCCTTCCAACTCCATGGAAACCGTATAAGTACCATCCGTCTCGTGCAGATAGAAGGAGGTCATGTTTTCTTCACCCATTTTAGGTTCAGCCCATGTCCATTCGCTCAAACCGCTTACGGTATAGTTCTCTAATGGGTACAAGCCCGTCGTGGCCGGAAGCAGATTCGAGATCTTAAAAGAGGAAATAGCCGCATTTGAGGCTCCGCCTCTTTCGTCCGTTATCTTCACATTCATCTTGGCCACCATGCGGACCATCTTGATTTCTTTAGTTTCCGTATTGGCATCGATGATCCATGTGTCTTGGGCGGACATGGGGACACCGTTTTCGGCACTGACTTGTTCAATCGCGTTTACGGATGTGGCTGTATACTCAAAGTTCGCGTTGGCGATCGCATAAACTGTATATTCGCCCTCTAACAACGAGATTTCTGTTGATGCGCTTGACCTGTCGTCCGAAAATGTAAACATTGTCTCATCCAATGGCTGTTCGTCTACAAGATTCCCTTCCGAATCCAATATGTAAACATCCAAAGTTTCAATCTTCGAATCATTCTCAACCACCTCCGCCGTTCCGCTTTTGGTCGCGACATCCCCGACGTCCTCCATCGCCAGCCGGATCGTCACTGGGACTTTCCGCCCCGTGCCTTCCGGGGAGCCGCCCGGCACGTCGTCCGCCTCGCAACCGGCCAGGCCGACGAGGGCGAAGAGACCCAGGGCAAAGGCTATGTATTGATATCCTTTCATTGTCTGTTCCTCCTTATCGTTTAACGGATTAAGTTCACGTCGTCGAGGCGGATCGTCCAGTCGTTGACGAGGATCTCGAGGCAGTGGGCCTTGCCGCCCGTCATGTCGAGGTAGACCGTGATGACGTACTCATCTTGGCGGTCGAGGTATTCCTGGACCGACATGTCGTGCGACTCCATCTTCGTCAGGGCGAGCAAGTCCGTCAGGCTCGCGTTCAGGAAGGGGGCGACCTCGCCCTCATGCGTCAGTCGGAGCGCCGTGGGCGAATCCTCCAGCAATCGGAGCGTGTTCAGCTCGGCGCAGACAGCCCGGTAGGCCACGCCCCCGTTGGCGCTCGCCACCGTGTCGACGCCTTGGAAATAGGGCGTCCAGACCAGCGTGGAGTCCGTGAGGGGTTGGTTCTTGTAATCCAGATCGCCGACGCGGGTCGTGGCGCTCAGGGTGAAATCGCTCGCCTCGAGGCCCGTTCCGCTGTTGGTGTCGATCAGGACGAGGCGGATCTTGTTGGTGTTCTTCACGAGCGGGAATTCCGTCACCGTCTCGCCGCCCGCCGGGATGGTCAAGTCGAGCGTGCCTTGGAAGAGGCCCAGGAGCTCGCGGTCCACCTCACCGTCCGTCCGGTTCACGGCCATTTGCCAATTGGCCATCGGGTCGCCCGTCGCGGGGCTAGTCCAAGTGTAATCTTCCTTATTTAAACCCGCCCAGGCCAAGAGCTTGTAGTCGCCCGGCGTGAGGTCGAGTTTCACCCGGTTCGCCTCCAGCTCGGCGCCGGAGACCGTTTGGGAGGAGAGGAAGTTGCCCTCCGCGTCGTAGATGAAGAGATCCACTTGCTTGGCCTCCTCCTGGTTCGTCATCTCGGGGACGAAGGCGTCCGCCGACTTCATGTTATAAGTATAAGAAAAGCGCAAGTAGTGATCGCACGGCTCCAAGTCCTCGTGGATGTACTCGCACGACGCCGCTCCCAGCATCAAGGCCAGGAGGGGCATCATTCGGAATATGTTGTTTCGCTTCATTGTGCTCTATTTTAATTGAATCTGTTTTTCTGTTTTATTAGAGGTGAACGTCTTTGCTGCCCAAGTCGTTCCAAGGCTCTACCGTGACAATCACTTTGATCGGGACTTCCGTGGGGTCATCGGGATCAGGACCGGGATCAGGTGTTGGATCGGGATCCGGGTCAGGCGTTGGATCCGGATCTGGTGTCGGATCGGGATCAGGCGTAGGCTCGGGATCCGGGCCTTGATCAGGATCCTCCTCGCCCGGTTCTTCCTGCGGGAAGGGGATCTCATCGCCCAAGCCATAAATGCCAGAGACCAAGAGACGATAAATGTTGTTGCGGACGATGGCGTATTCCATGATGCCCTCCTCGCTCGCGTCGTTGTCGTTCGAATGGCGCACCCGCCAGACGTAGTAGCAAAGGCCATCGTGGTATTCGCGCACCAAGAGGTTCTTGCCCTCGGCGGCTTTCTCGGCCTCCGCCCGGGTCGGGAAAAGTTGGTCGCCCACCCGATAGAACGTCTGGCCCTCCGTATAGCCTTCCGGCGTATAGCGCGCTTGGAAGACCACCATCGTACGGTAAGCGTCGGATTGGGCCTCGCGGCTCATCGTATTTTCCAGCGTGTAGCCCAAGCGATACCAGTCGCCCACCGGCTCGCCCTCGGCGATCGCCGCTTCCCAACGCTCGTAGGTCGTCCCGAAAGCGTTGTAATAATTCTCGTAGAGCGCCGACGCCGGCCGGTTGCCCGTTCCCGGAGAAGCGGGGTTGAAGACCTCCCGATAAGCGTTCGCCCTTGTCTTGAGCAGGCTCCAGGGGTCGACCACGTAGTTGCGCTGCGCCCCACCTGTCACGGGAAGTTCATCGCCCAAATAAGTGATTGGCGAAGAGGAGTTCAAGGCGTAGCCCACCGGTTCGGCCACCCGCTTCAGCAGATAGGATCCCGCCGAGAGCTTATTGACGATGAGGGCGCCCGTGACCGTGGCTTTCGCTTTGCCATACATCCCGTCCGTCACGTCATAGACCGTAGCCGCCGTCCGGTAGTCGATGCGTGCCGCCACCCGCTCCACCTCGACCGTAGCCGAGGCCGGTTCCGCCTGCGCGTTTCCGCAGAGCGTCACCCGGTCCGCCGTGTGTCCATCGGAAGACATCACGAAATCAGAATAAAGCCCGTCGTTCTCTTGCCACGCGGAGGTCAGGAAATAATCCCTCACCGCGCCCAGCGTCTTGCCCCGCAAAGCCGGACGCAAGTCGCCCGCGTTGGCCACGACCAAAAGATCGTACTCGCCCGCCGGTAGGTTGACCGGGACCGGCTCCGTTTGGTTATCGCCCACGAGTTTCTCCCGGTCGAAATAGAAGATCTTGTCGATCGGCGTGTTGGCCGGGGCATTGCTCTGGTCCTCCGCTTGGTAGAAGAGGACTGTCAAGTTGTCGATCCGATTCTCGTAGTCACGCCCCGTCTCCGAGCCGTCGCCCGGCTCGCCACCCGTCGGGTTGGCCCGGGTCTGCACGCCTCGCGAGGAGATCACCGACAGCGAGAACCACGAGGTCTCGCCCGTCGCCGACTCACCGCCCGCCTGCTCGCCCTCCAGTTGAAGGTCGTCCGAGCAAGCCGCCCCCGCCACCAACAAGGCCAGGAGCGCCAGGCGCTTAAAAGATAGGATTGCCTTATTATCGCGCATAATGATTCCTGATTTAAACCTAATTCATGAATGCTTACTCGTCGCGTTTCGCTTGGATCTGCGTCAGGTTATCCTGAACGGCCGTCGATACGGACGGATTGTCCTTCAAGCCATTGAGGATCGATTCAGCCTCGTCCAGCTTCCCCTCGTGCATGAGGATGGCCGCCTCGGCCAAACGCTTCTCCGGGACGTCTTGCGCCTTCGCCAGATAGCGGCGGGCCTTGTCGAACTGTTTCGCCTGTACCGCGCTAATACCCGCGTTCAGGTTCGACACCGGATCGTCGGGATACATCCGCACGGCGATCTCGAAGACCTCGTTAAACTGGTCGCTTCCCGCCTCGTACGTCTGTGCCACTTGGAACATCTCGTTCAGGCTCAATTGCGAGGGATCGCTGAATACCAATTCTTTCGCCTCATCAACCGTGAAGTTGCGGATCGTGTAGTCCACCGCGTAGTCCGAATGGCGCAGGCCGGGATAAACGTCGCGCAACAAGGTCCGGTAGGAGCTTCCGCCATTGAGCGTCTTGATCTTCCACTCGCGGGCGTCCCAATCCGAAGGCTCGTCGGCCCGGATGATCGCCAGGATCTCCGCCTTGTCGGCCAAGTCGCTGGCCTCGACCGCCTTCTCCAGGCCGGCCCAATCCTCCGGCTCGTAGTCCACCGTTGCCCGTGCCGAGCCAAAGTCATACAAGCCCTTCACGTAGTCCAGCAAGGCCTTCGCCCGGCCTTCCGCCAAGCGGGCGTTGCTTGAATAAGAGCCCTCCGGCGAGGCGTAACCTTTGATCGTCAAGCCCGTGATCGTAGCGAACTTGTTGCCGCGCACCGCCTCGACCGTCTCCCGGATCTTCGCCAGCTCCGCCGGGTTGTTCCGGTAGTCCGGTTGGATCGTCGTCTGGTTCACCGGGAAATCCAAATAAGCGCTTCCCGCCAACTGACGAGCCTTCACTTCCTCAGCCACCGGCGTCACGTAGGCCACTTGAGGACGGAGCACCAATGGCTCAAAGTTCAACGAGAAGAGCGGCGATTTCTCGCTCTGGAGCGCTTCCCAACCACAACCACAATCGTCCATCACGATCGACACCTCCGACTTCTTCATCCAGTCCGCGTAGGGCGTATAGACCTGGTAATCGATCCATTGCTCCTCGCCATTTTCGCGGCGATACTCGTACTCTTTAGGGGGATTCTGACGGGGCACGTCCAAACGGGCGTAAAGCACGTGGCGTGTTTTCCCATTTAAAATGATGGATGGCAGGGCCCGGACGCTGTCGCCCGCC
>CASFXH010000064.1 GCA_949298575.1 uncultured Parabacteroides sp. | reverse complement strand
CACGCACGAGGAAATCGAAAAAGCTCTCGTTGTATTGCACCAAATAGGGCTGGATGTATTCCTTATTTGTTGTCTTGTCCGCGGAAATGTGTTGAGGAGTGGTCTCAATCAACTCCGTGTCTATTTTCAGATCTTTTTTAGATTCATCATTAGAAGCGTTATTCTCAGATTTTTCCTCAGGCTTCTCTGAGCCATCTTTCATGATCTCTGATGGCAACTTGGTCGGCCAATTCAACTTATCGCATACGATATCCTTGAGGAGTTTCTTTCCCGTATAAGCTTTGCAATACTTATCGAGAGTAAGGAACTTGTCAGGGCTATAAGCGGTAATCGTCAATTCTATCGTGCTGCCTGACGCGGATTTGATTTCCGGCTGGATATCGAATATATGGTATTTGACCGCGATGCTTTGTGTTTCATTCTCTTTGCTGTCCAGGTTGATATAAGTATCTTGAAATTGAGCGAACACGTCCGCTATTGTGGGTCTGGTTCCGATCAGTTGGATTTTGAAGCGGACACTTCCAGGTTGATAAATCGCTTTGGTAAAATGAAGTTCCAGTAATTTGCACGTAAGCGATTGGCCTCCGATCGTGATCTGTGGGGGAGTGGAAACCTTTTCCGCGGACGCTTTGTCATACGTTAAACGCAAGAATCTCGTATTGTCCGCGCTTTTATATAGATCTAATGTGTAAGTCGCCATGATCGTTCCTATGTGGTTAGAAATTGATATTCAATGTTTTCATTTTATTGCCGCTCCCAACGTACGTGATGGCCTTCGCCAGGAACTCTACGCTTGTCAGCATGAGACTGTTGGCGTCGGTCGTTTCGGTTGGAAGGCTCCCGTATGTTTCTTCGACACTCGTGATGAAGCCTTCAACGACTAACGCGGTCTCGTAATCGCTCATCTGGCCATTCGGGTCGAATGTCGCGTCAAACGCGAACGAGAGGGTAGAGGATGTCGTTTCATACATCCGGTTGTAAAGATCTTTCAAATGGCCGTCAGGCAATGTCTTTACACTGAAGCGTAAGTAGGTTTTGCCGGTCGGACCGTAAGGCATTCCCATCGTGTTCCGTTTTCTCTCGCAGCGGTAGTTGAAGGATTGAACGGTATAGCTTTTGTCTTTGCTTGGGGTGATGCCACTGGTGATATCGTCAAGAAATAGGCTAGCTTTCGTATTATTAGAGAGGTTGCTCATGTTGTTTCTTCTTTTTGAGGGTTATTGAAACGTGTTCTCGTCGATCGTCAACGCCTCGGTCATGAATTCGAATTCAAAAAGATGCCGATAAGGGGCGCTAATCTCGTAGCGCTCGGCGATGGCCACGCATTGGGCGTTCTCAAACTGGATGGTCCGCTCTGTTTGGTCGTATTTGGCCGCTTGGTTGGAAAGGTCGATCACGATTTTACCCGATAAGGCGGATCGGTCGATATACCATTCTTGCAACTCTAAATTGTCTTTGTCGGGAGCGACAATCGTGACGTGGATGAGATCGCAACGGGGATCGGCGTCGGGCGCGTAATCGTTATGCCGACGGGCGAGCTTGACATGGCAAGCCGTGACGAGGTATGCTTTCGTATAGTTACCGGAAAGATTATCTCCGATGTATAAGTTAGCCAATAGAGACATATCAATTAAGTAATAGGTATAAGACGGTTCGTGAATTCCCGTGTTGGGATGGCGATAAGGAAAACGCGACCGGTCTTCTACGCGATGGATGAATCCGTGGCGCGGAAAAGACCGGTCGTTGTTTTCTATGGATTATTTCCAGGGGTTCTGGAAATCAACCGGACCGTTCTTGAGCTCTTGGCAAACGATCTGGAGTTCCTCGAAATGCTCCTCGCCATCTTCCCATTTCTCGAGGTAGTGGACGCAATAGCATCCGACGCCTTCGAGCTCTTTCATGGTCGAGCCGTCGATCGTATTGTAGAACGTGATCTTGATGTCGCGTGGGTCGTTGGGCGACAGCATCCATTGCAGGAGCTGATTGTTGCCGTCGTTCATGGCTTTGACGCGGATATCAATCCGTCCGCCCCGGGGAATACCGGAGATTTGTCCTTCACGATCCGTGGTTTGCGAGAATGTGTAGTCAATCATCATGACCTCGCGGGTCTCGAAATCTTTTACCGATAATTGTACCGGTGTGATGTTTTCTGCCATAATTCTTTACGTTGTTTTTAAATTAAACATGTTGTCGTGAGTATGGAGGCTTAAGCCCAATCATTCTCAAAAACGACAGATCCGAACTCAATCTTTTGGCACGTGATCTCGATTTCCTCGAAATGCCCCTGCTTATCTTCCCATTTCTCCTCGAAATTGACGCAATAGCCGTTGGTGAACTTGATGGTTTTCATGTTCTTTCCGGTTTTTGTCTCGAGGAAGGTGATCGTACCGTTCTTCGGCAGGTTACGCTCGATCATCCAAGCCAACAAATCGGGCGTACCGTCGTTGAGCGCCTTGACGCGGATGTTGATTTTACCTCCGCGTGGAATGCCCGACATTTGGCCTTCCACGTCCGTTGCTTGGTCAAATTCGTATTTGACCATCATGACTTCACGTTCCTTATAACCGTCTACTTCCAGTTTAACAGGTGTTTTTGCCATAACTCTTAAATTTTAAAAGTGAATAGAATAGTTTCTGTTATACCATTTGGGCTTCCTTATCCCGTTTGTCCGCCGAGACCTTGATGATGAAGTTTTTCGCCGCGTAGAACGGGGTGAGACTGATGTCGCAAGAGATGCGTTTGGTCACCGGGTCTTGTGTCGGCTCCTTGATCTCGTAGTTCTGGAACAGGTTGCCATAGCCCTTGTAATCGTTCAAGAACGCTTGGATTTTCGCTTTCAAGTTCTTGGGCGAGTTGTATGGATCCCAGTTCTCGAGCGCCACTTCATGCACGTAGTTCATCAGGACTTTCTTGACCCAGTCGAACACGCGGACGATGGGGTATTCCTTCATGGCCGTGTTGTCGCCATTATAAAGTGTCGTATTATTGAAAGCCATGACACGCCCCTCGGAATAAACCATCGGAATGACTTGGTTGTCCATCAACGCGGCGATTTGCGACTTGAGCAGGTCGAGTTTTACGCCTTTTACGCCGTCGAGCGTACCGTATTTCTTGCCGCCGGCACCTTGGGCCATGTTCGCGCTCTCGTCGTAGAGCTTACCGGCCAACGCGCCCGATCCGCAGATATAGAACGCGGCGCTATCTTTCTCGTCTTCCGACATTTTTTCAGCGTCGCGTCCGACAAGCCAATTGGCGGTCATGATCACGTTTTGAAGCTCGATATCACTGTCGTGATACCATTCCGTGTTGTTGTAAAGGTCATCGAACGAATATTCGTCGGCATGGTCCGTGATGAGCATGACTTTGTATTTGAAAGCGATCTTTGCCCATTGCAAAAGCGTCGGCTTGTCTTGGAAAACATTTCCCGGGACGACAAGCAAGCTGTAGCAATCCTTCAGGCTCAAACGGTCGAAACCATTGCGAAGGATGTCTTCCACCTCTTGCGCGAAACCGGAGTCGGGATCCGCGACATCGTCCTTATAAACGTTGATGATCCGTAAGTTCTTCACTTTATCCGTATTGGCGGTCTTGAAGAAACTGTCGAGTTCCCGGTATGAACGTTCCAGGTTGGCCGTCGCGAAGAGCGCGTCGGTGATGCCTTGACTTAAGAGTTTCGTATATTTTTCTTCTTTCTCCTTGCAAGCGTCCACGAATTCGGTGGCGCTTTCATGTCCCTCTTCCAGGATCTCAAGCCAGCCCTTGATATCGTTGATCAGGTTTTCCCGTTTTTCCTTGAATCGCTTGTCGGAAAGGAAGACGGCCTTGGCCGCTTTGCGGGCGGGATTTAAATTGTCCGCGTCGGGCATGAATCCGCGGATGGCGTTGAAGCCACCGTACGCGGATAACAATTTTGAGGTATCTTTCTCGGCTGCTTGTTGGGGTCTTGCCTCACTGGCGCCGCCGGTGTTTTGAGAGGCTATGTTGCTTTTTTGCAATTCTGTTTCTGCCATAATTGTTTGTTTTTATTGTCATTTACTGTTTTCAAGTTCGTCGAGCATCGCTTTCAGCATTTCTTTCAGTTCTTCTTTCGCCGTGCTGTCTTTCAAGATATCTCTCAATTTCCTGTTTTGCTCGATGCTTTTACGGATTTTGGCGCTGGTGTCAATCTTTTTCTTGACACCTGAAAGGAACGCGCTGTTCTGGACCAATCTGCCTTTTCCGCCCTGTGCCTCGAAGTCGCGAAGTTCGTTGAAATGGAGTGTCTCGTTGACCATACCGCCTTCCTCGTCCACGAAATCCACTTCGACTGAAGGCTTGAAATGCGCGAACGCGTCATTGATCGTTTGAATATCTTCCACGAATTCCGGGTTGCCCGGTTCGACGTTGGAAGTATATTGGTCGATCATGAGTGTTTTGTTGTTGTCAATCGGGTTGACTTTCGCGTTGGATTCTTCATCTGGAGCCATCGAGATGAAATTCTCTTTCATTGCCATAATAATCTTTTCTTAAATTATTGGTTTATATTTGTATATTTATTTTTCTATCGATCAATAATTTGCTATACGATCACAAACTCAGGTCGACCTTCGTTCACGCGGACTTCCACGGTGTCGCCCGATTTGATTTTGCCCGCGATGATCAGTTTCGACAAGGGGTGACGCAACTCTTTGCGGATGATGCCGATCACGGGGCGTGCGCCATATTGTGGGTTGAAGCCCATCATGGCGATCTCCCGCTTGGCCTCTGGCGTGAGGACAAGGTGGATATCCTGCTCTTCCAGCAATTTGAGAAGCCCTTTCAGGTGAATCTCGAAGATTCGGGTGACGGTCTCTTCCGTGATGGGCGAGAAGGGGACAATTTCCGTCAAACGGCCCAAGAACTCTGGCCGGAAATAGTTTTGCATAATATCCATCAAGTCGTTGTTCCGAGGGATCTGCCCCTTATTGAACGAGTCTACGATGAATTGGCTACCGATATTCGAAGTGAAAAGGATCAGGGCATTCGAGAAATCGCCTACCCGTCCCAGTCGGTCGTGCAATTTACCTTCGTCCAAGATTTGCAAGAAGAGGTCGAATACGGATTTATGCGCCTTCTCGATCTCGTCGAACAGGACAACCGAATAGGGCTTTTGGCGAATCTTGTTCACCAAGAGGCCACCTTCCTCATAGCCAACGTATCCCGGAGGCGCGCCATAGAGAAGGGCAACAGAATGCTCTTCCTTGAACTCCGACATGTCGAAACGGATGAGCGCCGATTCGTCTTCAAACAAGAAAGCCGCCAGCGCTTTGGATAGTTCGGTCTTACCGGTACCGGTCGGACCGAGGAAGAAGAAGGAGCCCATCGGTTGCCCTTTCTTGTTCAAGCCGGAACGGGACTCGAATACGGCGTCGAGTACGATCTTGACGGCATGGTCTTGCCCGACTACTCGCTTCTTCAAGGTCGCTTCCGCGTTGATCAAGCGGTCGCGCTCTTTCGATTGGACTTTGCCCAATGGGATACCCGTTTGCTTGGCCACCACGGCAAAGAGATCCGCGCTTTCCAGGCGTGTCCGTTTTTCTTGGCTCAGTTGGGTGAGTTGGGCGAGGGTTTTCTTCAAATAATCGATACGGGCTTGTGCCGTAGGGATCTTGTTAAAATCGATGTCCGTGTCCAATTGCGCCAACAAGATGCAGCTGATTTCGTTCAAGAGCTTATAGTTGAGCCATTCCAATTCGGTCATCAGTTCGCCTTTCTCTTTCGTATCGGTTTCGTTTTCCAGTTGGGCGAGTTTCCCTTGAAGGGTGGCGATATCGTTGGAAGACATATCGTTCATCGTCTTGACAAGCGCCATCGTGCGGTCTATCAAGTCGAACGCCGAGTCGGGAAGCGCTTTTTCCGTGAGGTAGCGTTTGGCCAGGCGAATCGCCTCGATCATGACGGCCTCGTCGATCGCCAAGTGATGGTATTCGGAATAGGCTCCAAGTGCTCCTTTCAGGATGCGGAGGCAAAGATCCGCGTTGGGAGCTTCGAGGGTGATTTTCTCGAGCTTGGTCACGAATTCCTTATCGGTCTCGATGTTTTTGGTATAGCCATCGATCGACGCCGTGCAAAGCAAGAGCAAGTTCCCCTTGTTCAATTCCTGTTTGAGGATGGTGGACGCGCCGTAAAGGTTGCTTTGCTTGTCAAAAAGCTTGTCGATCGCCTCAACAATCAAGATAGCGCCGGGTTGTTCCTTGATCTCTCGCAAAAGATTTTTAAACCGGTCTTCCAATTCTCCTTTGTAAGAAGCGTCTGCGCCGATGCTCGCCAAATCCAATTCATAAGCGACCGCGTCACTGAGGAACGAGGGGCGATGGCCCATTTGGAGCTGTTTCACGAAAGCGTTGATCAATGAAGTTTTACCCACGCCCGATTCGCCAGTAATCAGGAGGTTCGACTTGGTCTTACGTCCTAAAATCTCAAAGATGGTCGAGATTTCATTCTCGAAACCGATCACGGGCGCGAGCTTTCCCGCTTGGGCTTCTTCTATTTTATTGATGCAATATTTCTCGATTAATCCTTTGCTTCCACTCGCTGGGCGGTTAGGCGCGCTCGCTCCTGTCGGCGTGGCCGCGTTGGCGGAAGCGCCCACTTTCTCGCATATTTCCGAGGCGTTGAGGGGCAAGGTCTTCAGTTGCTCAAAGGTAAACCCGACACCGGGGGTCACCAAAGAGGCCAAGACACATACCGGCTCGACTTGCGCCAATCCGAATTTTTCCTTATAAGCCTCCGCCTCTTCCATGACGGCTTCCGCTTCTTCCGAGTAATCCAAATCCCGTTGGGGGCGTGAGGCTCTCGGCGAAAGTTGCATTTGGACGTCCGCCCACTCTTGGAGGTAATAATAGTCTTTATTCAAGTCTGTCTCGATGAAATGGACAAGCCCCATGCTTTTATGGAGAATGGCCTTGAAAAGATGAGAGGGGTGAATGGCATCGCTACAGTATTCTTCCGCGAAAGAATTTGCTATGTCTTTAAAGTTTTCCATTTGCATACGATCAAAAATTATCGATTATGCCGACAAATTTAGAGAAAAAAAGGCAATGCGCATGGTCCTTTGTGTTATTTTTTCTTGAATTAGATGCTTTCTTGCTCAATTCCCTTTTTGTGATAAAAAGAGATGGATTATTAAACTTAGTTAATCGCCTGAGAAAATATGATACAAAGCTATGCTGTATAACATAAACAGTCTATATTCGCGTCGTGTTTTTCATGGTATTAGATTTAAGGTTAACAATTGAAATTGGCTGTCCGTGAGGATGGCCATTTTTTTTGTCCGTATCTGAACCGGCGGAATCACTTGAGCGTATGGGAGATTTTCCGTATCTTCGCTCGCTGGATAAAATAAGGAAAAGAGATGTATTTCAAAGATGTGGTTGGACAAGATGAGGTGAAGGAGCGCTTGATCCGTTCCGTACGGGAAGGGGTGGTGCCTCATGCCCAATTGTTTTCCGGAAAAAGTGGATATGGCACTTTCCCGTTGGCCTTGGCCTATGCCCGTTATTTGAATTGCGCTCACCGGACGGAGCATGACGCGTGCGGACAATGCCCTTCGTGCTTGAAATACGATGAGCTGGCGCATCCGGACCTTCATTTTGTCTTCCCGATCGTGGCTAAACGGGAGAGAAAAAAGGAAGTGTGCGACGATTACTTGCCGGAATGGCGGGCTTTCCTCGCGAGAACCCCCTATTTTACCATCGATGATTGGCTGGATTATATCGAGGCGGGCAATTCGCAGGCGATTATTTATTCGAAGGAGAGCGATGAGATCATCCGCAAATTGAGCTTGAAAACCTACGAGGCGGATTATCGTGTCCTTCTCGTTTGGCTTCCCGAGCGCTTGCATCTTTCATGCGCCAATAAATTATTGAAATTGATTGAGGAACCTCCGGCGCATACGGCGATCTTCATGGTTTCCGAGGAAACGGACGCGATTTTGGGGACGATCCTCTCGCGCGTGCAGCGCGTACCTTTGCGGCCCATAGAGCCCCAGCCATTGCGGTTGGCTTTGCGTGAGCGGTTTGGATTGGAAGAGGAAGATGCCGGACGGATCGCTCATCTTTCCGGTGGGAGCTTTACGGAAGCTATTCGTGCGCTTAGTCTTGACGAGGAGAATCATATGTTCTTGGAACTCTTTAAGACAATGATGCGTAACTCGTGGGCAAGAAACGTGAAAGGCATGAAAGCGATGAGCGATGAGTTGGCGTCTATCGGGCGGGAGCGGCAACGCAATTTTCTTGCTTATTGCCAGCGTTTGATCCGCGAGAATTTCATCTATCGTTTCCAGGCGCCTGAAATGAATTACATGAATCGTGAGGAAACGACTTTCGCCCTTAAGTTCGCGCCTTTCGTGAACGAGCGCAACGTGATCGGGTTGATGGATGAGTTGGCACGAGCCGAGAATCACATCGGACAAAATGTCAATGCCAAAATGGTCTTCTTCGATCTCTCGCTCCGCATCACCGTGCTTATCCGGAAGAAATAGGCCGCGAAAAGAGCGGGCGCCCACGGAGGGTTGGGATATGCCCCGCGTGGACGCCCGCCGGACCTAGGCTTATTTGCCGTTGGTCTTCTTCTTCGTACTTTTCAATGGAACCTCGTGGTCCTCTTCCAGATACGAAGGGCCGTGTTTCTTGCCCGGTTTCTTGGGCTTCTTGTTTCCAGCAGCTCCCATGATCTTATTTCTCCTTATAATTTTAAGTTTTTAATGAATAATTCATGAATGGAAATCCGCAAGAAGTGTGCCAAACCTCGTCCGTCAGGGTTAAATGAGTTAAACGGGTGCGGGGCAATAAATGGGGGAAATCGACGTTTTCAAGAAGTAAATTTTATTATAGGAATAGCGTGATGATTATGAACAAGAGAACAAATGTTTTATGGATGATGTTGACGATGGGGTTGTGGCTGGTGACGACCGCTTGTTCGGGGCAGGAGAGGACCGTTCCCCATGACACGATGGGGATTCAACCGGTCGAGATCCATCGGTTCGATCGGGCGCTTTATGACCTTATCATGCGGGGAGATACCGCTTCGCCCCAATTCAGGACGGAATACGGCGCGATGCTCGACGTGACGGGATGGGCCATTCTCAATGTGCGCTCGTCGGCCCAAGAGGATTTCTGGCCTAAACTTCAGCGCTATTACGCGGAACCAACTTTGCGGCAACTTTATGCCGACGCGCTCGCGGCGTTCGATTCCATCGCGCCTATCGAGGAGGCTTTGGGAGAGGGCTTTGCTTTTTTGCGCCATGAATTCCCGGCCATGACGCGCCCCGCGGTCTATATGCATGTCTCGGGTTTCAACCAGAACGTGCTCGTGGCCGATAGTTTGCTCTCGTTGTCGATCGACAAATACCTTGGCGCCGATTATTCGCTCTATCAAACGTTTTTCTATCCGGATCAAAGGCGGGGGATGTCGCCCGAGTACGCGGCTCGCGATTATCTTCGGGGATGGCTTCTTGCCGAGTTCCCTTTCGAGGGGAACGCGCATGTGTTGCTTGAGCGGATGGTTTATGAGGGGAAGGTGCTCGCGCTCCTGATTGATGCCTTGCGGCTCGACCCTCGCCAAGCATTGGGTTATACGGAGGAGGAGATGGCTTGGTGCGAGGCGCATGAAGGGCAGGTTTGGAAGACGATCCTTGAGACTCGCCGTCTCTATACGCCCGACCAGATGGCTACGGATCCTTTTTTCGAGTGGGGGCTGAACCGGCCTTTTGCCGACCAAGGAGCGCCGGGTTTATTGGGCGCTTGGTTTGGCTTGCGGATCGTAGAGCGTTATCGGGCGCTTTGTCCGGGCTCTTACCAGACTCTTTTTGACGAGCATGACGCCCAGCGGATCCTGACCGATTCCAAATACAAGCCTTTCTGAAACGGCATTTGTGTAAGTTATACTCTATAGAAGAGACGCTTCTCATTTGTCTTAAAATGACTAAGGGCTGCCTCACGGCAACCCTTAATCCATTTTGTTAACCTTAAATCTAATACATTATGAAAAAACCACGCCGCGAAAGTACGATTAATCCAGTTATCTCCTCTGGATTAATTGCTAATTAATGTTTTAGCTTCAATAAGAAAAGCTAATTTCAAATGCGGGCGAGGTCGTTTTCTGTTACGTAGTCCAAATTCTGGCGACGGATCACCTCGCGGGCACTCTCTTGGTTGTTGGTCCGCAACACCATGATGGCCTTGTCGATCGTCGAGAAACAATACATGTATTCGATGCTGATCCCGGCTTTGGTGAAGCAGTTGAGCGTATGGGCGAAACTGCCTGCCGACGATTGGGTGACGATGGCCAGAACCTCGGTCAAGTTAGCGCTGACGTTGTGTTCTTTCAAGATCGAGAACGCCTTTTGGGTGTCGCTGACGATGATTCGCAGGATGCCATACTCGGAAGTATCGGCCACGGTGGTGGCGACGATCCGGATATTGGCGTTCGCCAAAAGTTCCAGGATCTCGCTGAGCTTCCCGTACTTGTTTTCCAGGAAGATGGAAATTTGATTGATGGTCATGGAATTAGGATTTTAAAAAGATTCAACATAATTTTCTCAAGTCTTTGACGCGGACCGCCTTGCCTTCGCCGGTGGGTAGCGAGCCTTTCGCCACGAGGCGGATGCGGGGGGTCAGCAACAACTCGTCTTTCAGTTGACGGGTGATTTCTTTTGTCAAGCGCTGCAAGACGGAATAGTCATCGGTGAAGAGGTCGCTCAATTCCACCTCGATCAGCATCTCGTCCGAATTGCCGACGGTCTCGATGGTGATCAGGTAATCGCTACCCAGTTCCTTGAAGTTCATGAGGATCTTCTCGATCTGTATCGGGAAGATATTTACGCCCTTCAGGATGATCATGTCGTCACTCCGTCCCTTGAAACGGGCCAATCGCTTATGGGTGCGTCCACAGGGGCAATCGCCGGGGAGGATGCAGGTGAGGTCGCGGGTCCGGTAGCGCAGGAGGGGCATCGCCTCGCGATTGAGGGTGGTCAGGACCATCTCGCCGACTTCTCCCTCGGGCAGGGGTTCCAGCGTGACGGGGTCGATGATCTCAACGATCACGTTATCTTCCCAGATATGCAACCCGTTCTGTTCTTTGCACTCAAAAGCGACTCCCGGACCATTCATCTCCGACATGCCGAAGCAGTTGTAGGCTTTCACGCCCAGCAATTGCTCGATCCGCCGCCGTTGCTCTTCCGAATGGGGTTCAGCGCCGATGCAGACGGTATGCAATTTCGTGTCGCGGCGAGGGTCAATACCCATCTCATACATCACTTCCGCCAAGCGGGTAGCGTAACTGGGGATGATATGCAAACAGGTCGTGCCGAAATCGGTGATGAACTTGATCTGTCGTTTCGTGTTGCCGGCCGCGGCGGGAACGGTCAGCGCGCCCAGACGTTCCGCGCCGTATTGGAATCCCAAACCGCCGGTGAACATGCCATAGCCTGAGGTGTTCTGGAAAACGTCCGTATCCCGCAAGCCGACCATATACATGCAACGGGCTACTTGATTCGCCCATTCGTCCAAGTCTTTTTGTGAGTGGAGCACTACGGTCGGGTTACCAGTTGTCCCGCTGGAGGAATGCAGGCGGACACACTTCTGAAGCGGGATGGCCACTAACCCAAACGGATAATTGTCGCGCAAATCTTGTTTTGTGGTGAAAGGAATCTTCTGAAGATCTTCCAGCGATTGGATGCTGTCGGCCGTGATGCCGCGTTCCTCGAATACCTTTTTATAAAAAGGGGCATGCGCCGCGGCTTCGACGGTCTTCTTCAATCGTTCCAATTGCAGTTTCTTGAGGTTCTCTCGACTCATGGTCTCAAGTTCCTCCTGCCAATACATGTTTTTACTTTCCATTTGTATATCTATAATATGTTTTTCGGATCTGTTTTACAAGTGGCAAATGTATGCCTTTTTTTCTTATTTCATCCTGGCGGCTACCGCTAATAAGACACCCAGCGCCACGCCGAGCAGGGCGGCGAACAGGACACGTGCCTCACTTGGAAGCAGGAACGTGATGGTGTGGGCCGGTACCCAAAACAGGGGGATCGTTTTCTTGAAGACGAAGTTCCATTGCGCGGCCCAGTTTAAATGGCAAAGGATTTGGGTCATCGGCAGGGGCGTCACCAACGCGCGAAGCGAACCGCCACACGCGAGGATATGCGTATCGGTGATCTTATGGAAGGTCATGAAAACGGGCGCGAAAATGCCGTTCATCCCTATGGAGATACAAAACGCGACCACTATTTTCTCCACATTGAGCGGCCCGGCCATAAGGGTGCTGGCGTCGCGCATGCCGATATATTCAAGCGCGATGGGGACACCGTTCGCGAAGATGATCATCGCCAAATTGATCGCCATGCCGAAAAGGCCCCATACCACGGCTCTGGGCCAGATCCCAAAACCGCGCTTCAAATAAATTCCCGAACTTAGGCGCAAGCCCAAAAGTTCACCCAACGTGGAAAGGATCGCGAACTTCAAGAAACTCATCACCATCCCATGCTCGGCGTTGAATGTTTGGTACCAACCGTAGAGCACGTCGGAAAGGGCGAAAGGGGCGAATAGCGCCAAAACAATCACTATGAAAATAAAATCGGACTTTTTCATGACATCTTTAAAGTTTAAATTGAATATTACTTGACAAAGATCCAGTTTCGGATCCGGCGGCGAAGATAAGAAGAAAGTTTAACATAACCTTAATTTTTTAGTAACTATTCAGCGGCATGAGGCTGTGTCAAAATCAAGAATGGTACGTGGATGATACGGATTGAACAGATTTACGCAGATTTATTTGATTGTAAATCAATAAAAATAATCCGCTTAAATCTGCCTTGTCGGCGTCATCAGCGTGTTTTTCCAAGATTTGATACAGCCCCTCTTTCTCGCGACATGTTCGCTAAACAGTTATAAATACCATGGAATATATATTTAATGTATTTACAATATAAAAATTGGCAGTTATGACAAACATAAAAAAGAATTCATCGCCGACCCCGAAAAAAGCGGAGACGGTGTTCAAGTTCATGAGCCAGGAGATCGTTTCGTTGAAGCGTGATCAAAAGTTCAACACGGCACACAATTACAGGAGTACGCTAAACAGTTTTTCCCGTTTCTTGGAGGGTCGGGAAATTTCCCTGGACGAAATGACTTCCTCGTTGGTGGAGCGTTATGAGGCTTGGCTGTATGGCCAGAATTTGGTCGGCAATACGGTCTCCTTTTATTTGCGGACGCTTCGTGCGGCTTACAACAAGGCGGTGGAGCGTGGCTTGGTCGCGCAAGCTTCCCCTTTTCGGAATGTGCGGACGGTTGTCGAGCGGACAGCGAAACGGGCGGTCAAGGAGGAGGTGGTCTCGAGGATCCAGCGTGCGGACCTATCAGCCGACAAGTCGCTGGCGCTGGCTCGCGACTTGTTCTTGTTTTGTTATGTGATGCGGGGCATGTCGTTCATCGATGTGGTGTTCTTGCGGAAAATGGATATTCGGGGGAATCGCCTGCGCTACAGGCGGCGCAAGACAGGCCAGTGTTTGGATGTTCGTCTGGAGCGTCTGGCGCTCGAGATCCTTGCTCGTTATAGGGAAACCAATGGGGATTCGCCTTACTTGTTTCCATTCTTGGGACACGCGACCGGAGAGCGGGTTTATCGACTCTATCAAAGTCTCTTGCGATCCTATAACCGTAACTTGGTCCGCCTGTCGGAAGTCTTGGGATTGGAGACCCGCCTTACGTCTTATGTGGCGCGCCACAGCTGGGCGACCGCGGCCCACGACCATGGCGCTCCCTTGGCCCTTATCAGCGCGGCGATGGGGCACACGTCCGAACGGACGACGGAAATTTACGTGCGTTCCCTCGACGGAGGACCGATTGATAAGATAAATAGGGAAATCGTTGACCGGTTGCGAAGTGCCGTCTCTTCGTAAGAGACGGACGGGGATGCCGCGAAGGTAATGATTTTATCCACTTAACGAAGCTCCGGGGCGGATAAATGTCATCAAGCCTTCATTTTCCCACCTTCCCTTCAATCCCCAGATCTCGGTATTGACGCCCTTCCAGTTGCTTTTTCGGACTTTCGGTCATGCGGGTCGGACCGTGTAATTAATTTTATTCCATTGCCACAAAATGTTTTAGACCAATCTGACCGTCTCTTACGAAGAGACGGCGGGATCAAGTAGGGAAAAAACGTCCCTTTAGGGGAAACGA
>CASFXH010000063.1 GCA_949298575.1 uncultured Parabacteroides sp. | reverse complement strand
AATGCTTGATGGACTGGTCGAAACTTCCATCGTCGTTCTTCCCGTCGAAGGGATTCAAACCTACCTCGGCCTCCAGCGTCCATTTCGGAGCCAGCCGAAACTCGATGCCTACGTTGGGCGTCGTGGTCGCCCAATAAAGCCCGTTCGTCTTCAAGGCCACGACCGGCGGCTTTCCTCCTTCGCCGACTCGTGATTGCGCTTGAAGAAAAGCCAAGCCCATCGAGTTCAAAAGCAATAAACCAACAAAGAACAATTTTCTCATTGCCTTAGAAAGATATCAATAAACAATTTTTTCGTATTAGCACTTACTAACTTTTCCAATTTTCCCTCTCAGAAGGAATCTCAATAGAGCACGTCTTATCTTTTCGCCCTCTCTTCTCAGAATTGGAACAAAGTTCTCATTTACGGGCGGCAAAGTTATATACATCCAACGAATTGAACAAAATTATCGCTTCCGTTTTTTTCATTATCAACTCATTTTTTGATCATTTTCGTTTCATTAAAGACACAAGAATGTTCCATTTTTAAGGTTTCAGAAAAGAGATTCTCACCCTTCCTTTATTAAGAGAATTTACACATCGCATGTCCCATTCACACAAATATTGACAAACAAAAGCTTAAATCCCCCAAAACGGCATCCAAACGACACGCCTCACCCTTTCCATTTTTAAGGCCCCCATTCTTAGGAAGGCACCCAGGATCCACCAGACTTCGCATATAAACAATGATACATTATATATATAGCGAAGACAAGACTTAGCGCCCGCGGAAACGGAGGGCAATCCGTTCGCGATCTTCCTAACCACCGCGCAAATATTAGAACGTATTAACGGATCTATACGAAAACCGCTCAATCCGATTCGAATTGGGCTTGCGATGCGTAAATTAAAATTCCAAAATGGACGTTACAATAATCAAAGAGGGTTTATTGTGGTTGTGAATAATTCGAAAGATATTCAGCGGATTATAAAAAAATGGGGCATTAGATGCTGTTTAGGAAATCTGCCGGGTTGCCAGGTTGCCACCTATTTCGCGAACTTTTATACGTTCGTGTATAAAATAAAAAAGAATAATGACATTAATCTTTTTTATTTTTTCGCATACGCGTATATATTTTACAAAACAGGTGGCAACCCGGCAACCCGGCAGATTTTACCCTTCAGAAGGTCGGATTCACCTTTTCCCAAAAAACGCTTCCGCAAGCGTAGGCCAACGTTTGCGCCATCATCGCCCTACGCTTCCGCAGGCATCCGCCAACGCTTCCGCAAGCGTTGGCTTACGCTTGCGGAAGCGTTTTCAAGGCTTTCTTCCGCATCCTCATCTCTCGTTTTTTCTTATCTTCGCAATAAAAAACAAACGATATGACTAAAGCCAGAATAATTAATTTATGAACGCTACAAACTTGTTCCATGAAACGATTGCCACCATTCCACAAGACGTAACAAAACAAGTGGATTGGTCTTTTGCTATCGCAGACAAAATTGCCGCGAGACTAAAAGAACTTGGAATGTCCCCCAAAGAACTTGCGACCATAATCGGGGCAACAGAGACAGACGTCTCCAGTTGGCTTGGAGGAACACATAATTTCACGCTAAGTACTCTTGCCCAAATCTCATGCGCACTTGGCCAAGACTTCATACGGATATAAATCTCAAGATATAAAAGCATCCTCAAAACCACATTCCGCTCCGATTATCGGCAGTGAGAACACTCAAAACACCCAAAATATCGGCAGTGGCGATATATTTATAGGAGCCATGGACAGACAGAATACATGTGGCAAGGCGTATTTCCCGAGTTGCTCGTCAAGCGTAACCAGACAAGCAACATCGATTCTTTGGAACGATTGGCGGGACATCTCGCCAAACATCCTTGTCAAAGAGAAGCTACAGGAATTGTTCGGCTTCAAAAGCCACCATACATTAGGCAATTATCTTTCCTACTTGACCCAAACCTACCTCATATGCAAAGTCAACAAGTATTCCACAAAAAGTAAGGAACGTTCCATCGCGGAGAAAGTGTACGCGATAGATGTCGCCTTCATGAACAAACGGGAAAACGCCTTGGCTGGCGAAAATCTCGGTTGGCGACTCGAAACGATCGTCTATCTGGAACTCCGTCGGCGCATCAAAAGTGAAGAAGAAGACATCTACTACTTCAACAACGGGAATACGGAAGCGGACTTCATTGTCTGCGAGGGGAATAGGGTGATCAGAATCTACCAAGTAGCTTACGACATCGAAAACGCCAAAACCCGCAGACGGGAAATAAACGGAGCCATCGCGGCGGCCCAAAACACCCAATGCCCTAACGTCTATATCCTGACAGACCATCAGTCGGAAACAATCGTCCATGCAGACATCACGATAAAAGTCTTGCCCGTATGGGAATGGATCGTGCGTGATGACTCATAAGAATGCCGCACAAGCATAAAGCGACGCTACAGACGCATTTTGAGAGGTGAAAGTTTTAACGATAAACATTGTAATTGAACAAAGAAAATCATATTTTTGCCACCTCTTACAAGAAAATATTTATCGGTTCTAATGAGATCTTAAGTATTCATATAATGCTATTTAACTCATTCATTTTCTTAGTTTTTTTGCCTATCGTGTTTATATTGTATTGGTTCGTATTCAATAAACACGTTAAAACGCAAAACCTATTTATAGTTTGCGTAAGCTACTTATTCTATGGATGGTGGGATTGGCGTTTCCTAACCTTGATCGCTTTCACATCCTTCTGCAGTTGGTTAAGCGGGGTCTTAATCCTCAATATAAGAAAGGGCTATCCAGAAGACACGCCTGCAACAAGAAAACAAAGCCGTTGGATAGTGGGTGTCAATATCATATTGAATTTATGCATCCTAGTTTATTTTAAATACGCCAATTTTTTCATATCGAATTTTATTGCCCTGTTCCAAAATTTGGGAATCGACATATCCAGCCCAACTTTATCTATCCTCCTTCCGGTGGGGATCAGCTTTTATACATTCCAAGCATTAAGCTATTCGATCGATGTTTATAAAAGGAAACTTGAACCGACGAAAGATATCATCGCGTTTTTCGCTTATGTCAGTTTCTTTCCTCAATTAGTCGCCGGTCCTATCGAACGAGCGACTCACTTGCTACCCCAATTTTACAAATCACGTGAGTTCAATTATAATGAAGCGGTTGACGGTTTACGCCAAATGCTATGGGGCTTTTTCAAGAAAGTGGTAGTGGCAGACAATTGCGCATTGGTCGCCAACGCCGTATTCGCCAATTCTGATACGGCTCAACCAAGTGCGTTAATCATCGGGGCGATCATGTTCACCTTTCAAATTTATGGTGATTTCTCCGGATACTCCGATATTGCGGTCGGAACGGCCCACCTTTTCAATATCAAGCTAATGAGGAATTTTAATGTTCCATACTTTTCTAGGGATATCGCCGAATTCTGGAGAAGGTGGCACATTTCTTTAAATACGTGGTTCCGAGATTACCTATACATTCCTTTAGGAGGCAGCCGATGCGGGAAATGGATTTCGGTTCGCAACACAATGATTATATTCGTAGTCAGCGGGTTATGGCATGGAGCCAATTGGACTTACGTAACTTGGGGTATTTTCCACGGTCTTTTGTTTCTACCCTTACTATTGCTCAACCGAAACAGAAAACATACAAATATCGTAGCCCAAGGGAAATTTTTCCCTTCCTTCATTGAATGCTTACAAATGATTACAACTTTTATCTTGGCCATGATTGGTTGGATCCTATTCCGATCCGAAAACATCAACCAAGCTTGGACCTATCTCAACCGAATGTGTTCTTCCGACATCATCGGAAATCCCCAACTCAGCTTACTCGGCTTGGGAAATTCCATCACGCTTGGCTGCTTTATCTTCATCATTCTTATGCTTGGAATAGAATGGTTCCAAAGAGAGCGCAAACATGGCCTAGACCTAGAATGGGTCCAATCGTCCACCATCCGAAGGGCCATTTATGGCGGCATCACTTGGATCATCTTCTTTTTCATGGGAGTTCAAGAAACATTTATCTATTTTCAATTCTAAACAATGAAACTATTCATTCAAAAAGTTTGTATAGCCTTGTGCGCATTCATGATCCTATCGGCTTTGTCTTTCGCTGCCATGATTTGGATCCGAGGAAAATGGAATGAAATCGTATTGGTTGACATCTCAAAACGAGAACAAGTAGAATCTATTTCGAGACGCAAACTCGTATTCATTGGAGGATCCAACCTTTCATACGGACTTGACAGTAAAAGAGTTCAAGACTCATTAAATATTAAGATCTATAATATGGGATTACATGCGGGCATTGGTTTAAGGTATATGCTGCATGAAGCTAGCTCTTACATGAGAGCCGGAGATATCCTAGTAATTTCTCCTGAATATAATCAATTTACACGCTTTAATGGGTCCTCAGCCCTCGCCGATTTATTAATCCAATCCAAAAGGTGGAAAGATTTTCCCTACTATAAGGATTGGGGCAGTTACCCATCTTATTTCTGCGCACGTGTTTTTGTCCCCTATTTATTAAGAAAGGGCTCATCGGGTATAGACCAATATGCTGACAACCCTGAAGGATTTAACGCTTTTGGTGATTATATTTTACATTTAGATCAACCTCGTCGGGAATTTCCCCGCCTAGCTATGGAAAAACGGCCAGAACCCAAAGAAATAGAACAAATAGCGGAACACATCCATGCACTTGAGAATAAAAAAATACGCATCATTTTATTGCCTCCCCCATACGCAAAAACAAGTTTTCAACTTTCCAAAAGCTATATTGATATAATCGATTCAGAATTGAAGAAAAACCACTTGCCATTTATTTCATCTCCAGAACATTATTGTATGGATGACACCTTATTTTGGAATTCCGCTTACCATCTAGGGGCAAAAGGCAGACACTTGCGGACAGATTTAGTAATATCTGATTTGAAAAAGATTATGTAAGCGAACCATTCATGTCAATCATGCACATCGCAGTAGTGTGGCGATGCTTGAAGCAAATTGTTATCGCCCATCCATTAAATCATGATACAGTTCACCAATTTGTTGGTTTATACGATTTTTAGCAAATTTCGTATTAGATAAGAATAAACCTTCATTAGATAATTTACGCTGCAATTCCTCATTAGAAATAAGTTGAGATATTTTAGAAGACAAACTCACGATATCCCCCGGATTAAACAATAAAACATTTTCATTATCGACTGCAACATCTTGCAAACCTCCTACAGGTGTAGCAATAACAGGTAAGCCGTAAGCCCATGCATCAAGTATAGCCATAGGAAATCCTTCCGCATAACTAGGCAAACAAAATATTTTTGCCTCTTTAAATACCCTATCTTTAATTTCATTTTCAACCCATCCCAAGAACTTCACTTGTTCAATTATATCATATTTCTTTACTAATTCTTTTGCGATAGAAATTTCCCCATTCCCCGCAAAAATTATTTTCCAATTTGGATATTGAGAAGCGATAGAAGCAAAAGCTATTATTAAATCCTTATAACCCTTTCTAGGCGTAATCGTTCCTGCATATAATATGCAATTTCTTTTCTCATACTGATATCGCAAAATTGAAGTATCGCATGGATTATATATTGTCATTATTTTTAAATCATTTCCAAAACTCTCATTTATAATATTCTTCCAATAATCTGAGAGAACAATGACTCTATCCGCATGAGAAAATATATATTTGTAAAATCCTTTATACTTCCCAAAAATCGTTGTTTTAGGTGAATAAGAATGAAAGTGTATGATAATCTTTTTATGGAAAAATCGAGCAATAAAGAAATAGATACTCTTCCGTATTAAAGATGCGGGTTCACTTGTATGAATATGTATGATATCATAAAAGGGCGAAATGAAAATGAATGCCATCAGGCTCCTAAGGAAAAAGAATAATTTATATAACAGATTTTTATCTATATGAGTTTCAAGCCATCTGCATTTATATTTCTTCCATTGCTCACCCTTTTGATAAGTCTTAATAACAGATGTAATACCTCCTCTTGTCTTAGAAGAAGTGGCAACCACCAACACTCTAGGAATGCGTTTCATGATTAATCAAATAAGCAAGTTCCACTTCTTTCAGCCTCTTTTCCGGAGCATAAATTTCTTTTTCATGCTGCAATACCTCATGATATGAATATCTATATCTCAACAACTTAGCAGGAAGTCCCCCGATAATAGAATAGGGTTTACAAGATTTGTTCACAACCGCGCCTGCCGCTACCACAGAACCTCTACCAATTGTTACGCCTTTCAATATCGTAACATTCGCACCTATCCAAACATCGTCTTCAATAATAACAGGTTTATCATTTTCTATCTTCTTTTCAATGGTCAAAAACATTGGAACACCTATCTGGTCTATACGATGATCGCCTGTAACAATAGTAGGAGCCGGCCCGAATATAACATTATCGCCAATATAAAGAGGAGCTTCTGTACAAAACACATGCGCATATCTCGGAATACTCACATTATTACCAACGCTCAAATTACTTAAGCCGTAGTAAACCGATGCGCTAGGTCTAATTTTCACATTAGATCCACATTTATTCATTGCCATTTTAAATAAAGGACTAAGACATAAGTCCTTTATAAATTCTATAGCATGCGCACTCCTTTCTATATAATATACTAATTTTGTATGCATACCTATTTCTCTAATCTACATATAAGAACGAATAGTAGCATGATATATTGTGACAACTGCTCAAATTCTTCGACATGAATATATTAAAACATCAATATAAACATCTCAATAACAGTTAAATAAACACCATACACATCGCCAATTGGTTCGCATGCTTCCCAAATAATACACATCCATCAGCACTTTTTGTTTTTCTATCTCTCCCATTTCACACGATTGACAATCAGCCATTAAAGAAAATAAATCTCATGCTTTTAGTAAACACGCCAATTTTCTAAATATTTTTGGTACATTCGCGCCTTAAACGAAAAAGAAACAACTAAGTCTTTCGCAATAAAATGTAAGACTACCCGTTAATAAAACGACGAAATTAATTAGGTTCTGTACAAATGGAGCAACAATTGGTTAATAAATATTTTTATTACCTCTTCTTTTTCACCTACATTTCCTCAATTATCCTCTATGATATTATTGGATTTGGAGGAAGCGATGAATTATGCGGTTTGGCGCTACTATTTCTATTCTTTTATAATGTATTAAATCAACGAGAGTGGCCTTTCAATAAAATATTTCTTTTCACTATAATCATTTTTATATTCTATACAAGTTATTCATTATGGATTGGAAGCAACTCTAAACAAGCGATTTTAACTGATTTAACAATTCAAATGAAACCTTATCTAGCTTTTTTCTGTACCTATCAACTTATACCCGAATTCAGTCTAGAAGGAAAAAAGCTTTTGAAAGAAACAGCCCTCGCCATTTGGATCATAATGGTACCGTTTGGACTTGCGAGTTTCTTTAACGAAAATATCCTATGGGAAATTATGGGACATCCTTCTTGTTTCGCAGCAATAGTGGTAGCTTCATCTCTAATTTATCTTTATTGCAGTAAGTATACCATGAGCAATCGACTCATATTTTTACTCATGCTAACATTGGGTATCGCTTCTGGCCGCTCTAAATTTTATGGCTTTTTCGTATTTGCGACATTCATGATCTTATATGCTAGTAATATCAAACATCTCAAACTAAACTTTCGAAATATCATAGCTATTATTATTCTTTTAATAGTCATCTTTATTGTTGCCTACCAAAAAATCGAACTCTATTTCATTGAAGGCTTAAGAAATGAAATAGAGGGAGAAGAAAACGACTACCTCGCCCGCTTCGTGCTTTACGTGACCTCTTTCGAGATCTTGCGAGATTACTTCCCGTTCGGCAGCGGCTTGGCCAGTTTCGCCACCCACGCGTCGGGCGCCTATTATTCGGGAATTTACGAGAAATACGCGATCGATACCGTCTGGGGGCTTTCCAAAAGCTACAACAAGTTTATCGCCGACACCTACTACCCCTCATTGGCGCAATTTGGCGTGGCAGGCGTACTTCTGTTCATCACCTTCTGGATCTATATCTTCAGGAAAGCCACCCGATTCTTCATCCGTACCCGGCAGACCCGTATGTTGGTTATCGTGGCACTCATCATCGGTTATGTCCTGATCGAGAATATCGCCGACGCGTCTTTCACCAGTAACCGGGGATTTTTCATGATGGTATTCCTCGGCCTGCTCTGTGGCGAGCAAAAGCGGGAACTTGCAACATTGGACAAGGGAAACGCGTCATGTAGTACAACAAAAGAAAAACAAGACTTATGCAAGCAATCATATTAGCGGCAGGAATGGGCAAACGCCTTGGCGAATTGACCCGCGAAAACACGAAATGCATGGTAAAGGTACACGAACAGACCTTGATCGAACGCATGATCGGGCAGCTGGAACGCCTCGGCGTCAAGCGGGTGATCCTCGTGATCGGCTATAAAGGCGAGAAAGTCAGGGAACTGATCGGCAACAAGATCAACCACACGCCCATCCTCTATATCACGAATCCTGTCTACGACAAAACCAACAATATCTACTCTCTTTATTTGGCGAAAGACTATCTGGTGGAAGACGAGACGATCCTCTTGGAATCGGACCTGATCTTCGACGACAGCATCCTGACCAAGCTCGTCAACGATCCGTCGCCCAACCTAGCGGTCGTCGCCAAATACCAAAGCTGGATGGACGGCACCGTGGTCACGCTCGACGACGAGAATTACATTTCCAACTTCATCGCCAAGAAAGCGTTCCGGTTCGACCAGAAAGAGGCCTATTACAAAACCGTCAATATTTACAAATTCAGCAAAAGCTTCTCACGCAACAAATACGTCCCGTTCCTCGAGGCCTATTGCAAGGCTTTGGGCAACAACGAATATTACGAGCAAGTGCTAAAAGTGATCTCGCTCCTGAACAAGCCCGACCTGAAAGCGCTCGTGATCGACACCGACAAGTGGTATGAGATTGACGACCAGCAAGACCTGAACAACGCCGAGGCGCTTTTCGCCCAAGGCGAACAGGCCCTGTCTCTCTATGGCAAACGCTTCGGAGGCTATTGGCGCTTCCCGATGCTGCTGGACTTCTGCTACCTGGTGAATCCCTATTTTCCCAACAGCCGGATGCGGGAAGAGATGAAATCCAATTTCGACACGCTCTTGACTGAATATCCTTCGGGGATGCGAGTCAACGCGCAACTGGCGGCCCGTTACGCCGATATCCGCCCGGATCAAATCATCGTGGGCAACGGCGCGGCGGAATTGATCCACACGTACCTGCGCCTACACCCGTCTTGCCCGACCGGAATCACGCTCCCCACGTTCGAGGAGTATCCGAACCGATTGGCACCCGAACATCGGATTTGTTTCCAGCCGGATCATACGAACTTCACCTATACGAGTTCAGACCTGATCGCATTTTTCCAAGACAAAGGCATCAAGCGGCTGATCCTCATCAATCCCGATAACCCCTCCGGCAACCTGCTTTCGAAAGCGGAATTGCTATCCCTGATCAACTGGACCAAACAAGCAGGCATCCGGCTGATTGTCGACGAATCATTCCTCGATTTCGCGCATCCGGAAAACCGCCTGTCTTTATTGGATAAAAGCCTTCTCGACGAGAATCCACACCTGATCGTGATCAAGAGCATTTCCAAATCATACGGCGTCCCGGGGTTGCGTCTCGGGTTCTTGGCCTCCGGCGACCAAGCGCTCATCGCGGAGTTGAAAAAAGAGATCTCCATCTGGAATATCAATTCATTCGCGGAATTCTATATGCAGATCTTCATCAAGTACAAAGACGATTACAACCGGGCTTGCGAACGATTCCTCGCCGAGCGGGAGCGTTTCTTGAACTGCTTGCGACAAATCGCGTTCCTGCGGGTGATCCCTTCCGAGGCGAATTATTTCCTCTGCGAAGTCCTTCCGCCTTACACGTCGACCCAGCTGTGCACCACCTTGCTTGAGCGAAATATCTTGATCAAGAATTGCGCGACAAAAGCCGGCTTCGAAGGGAAATCCTATATCCGGATCGCAATCCGCGACCAGCGCGACAACGACCGGTTGATCTCATCATTATCCGACCTATAAACGCTCTAATCGTATGCCTAAAACTATCTGTGTTTGCGGAGGAGGGAGCCTCGGACATACCATCGCGGCTAGCGCCAGCAGCCGGGGCTACCAGATCAACCTACTGACGGGACATCCCCAAAATTGGGCGCGGGAACTTGTCGTCACCGACTGCCATGGGCAAACCATCCGGGGCACGCTTCATCGCGTATCCGGGAAGGCGGAAGAAGTCATCCCATCGTCAGATATCATCCTTTTGTGTGTCCCTGGCTATCAGATCGAGCCGATCTTACACCAAATCGCGCCCTTTGTCAGCCCGCGACAAGAAATCGGCTCCGTCATCAGCAGCAGCGGCTTTTTCTGGATGGCCTATCATCTCTTAGGCAAAGACAAGCGCTTGTTCGGCTTCCAAAGAGTGCCCTTCATCAGCCGAGTCACCCATTATGGACATGCCGCAGATTTGAAAGGCTACAAATCGATCCTGAAAATCGGGGGCAACACGCGCAGCGACCTGCAAGGCCTGGCCACCCTCTTCTCCGACGCGCTCATGACGCCGACCGTTCCCCTTTCGCATTATCTGGAAGCGGCATTGACCAACAGCAATCCCATCCTGCATCCCTCCCGGATCTATGGAATGCTCTCTCCGCTCCCAACCACCCTTTACGACCGGGAATTCCTTTTCTATGAGGACTGGGATGATTTCAGCTCACGCGTGCTTATCCAATGCGACGAGGAATTCCAGGCCCTTCTCCAACGGTTGCCTATCCGGCATGAGGAAATTCCACCCTTACTTACCTATTACGAATCGACCGACGCGACCTCGCTCACCCATAAGATCCGTTCCATCACCGCTTTTAAAGGCATCAAAATGTGCCTAAAGCCTGAAAACGGCCATTACGTGATCGACTTCACGAACCGCTATTTCACGGAAGACATCCCTTATGGCCTACTGATCATCAAATCGCTCGCGCGGCTTCTCCAACAGGAAACCCCCACCATCGACCAAGTGATCCGATGGATCCAAGGGCGGATGGGGAAAAGCTATTTGACGGATCAAGGGCTAACCGGCCCGGATATTTCTCAATCGGGTATCCTGTCCAATTACGGCATCCAGACCGTAGACGATTTATGCCATTTAGGTTAAAAGAGAAAGCGCGATGGGGATCAAAGAGAAACTGAAAAGCCCGATGGTGGTCAATTTCATCTCGTTGGTGCTGCTACAAGGCGTCAACTATCTCCTCCCCTTGCTTTCGTTTCCGTACTTGTTTCGGGTGTTGGGCGTAGAGAAATGGGGGCTGGTCACTTTCGGCTACGCGCTGATGCAATATTTTGTCATGTTCACGGATTTCGGCTTCAACCTGTCGGCCACCAAATACATCTCGCAACACCGTGACAATCTCAAGCGCGTCAACGATTACCTCAACAGCGCGATGACGGGCCGTTTCCTGCTTTGCGCGATCAGTTTTTTAATCCTGCTCATCTTAGTCACCGGATTCGACAAGTTTCGGGCGGACGCCCTTTTCTACCTGCTCTATTTCGGCATCATCATCGGGAATGTCTTATTCCCCATGTGGTTCTTCCAAGGCATGGAGAACATGAAATACATCACCGTATTCAACATGATCGCCAAATCATTAAGTTTCATTCCCTTCTTCATCTTTGTCCGTCAGCCGGACGACTATATCCTGGTGCCCGTTTGCTACAGCTTCGGTTTCCTCCTGGCGGGTTTGGTCAGCATCTATATTGTCTACATGAAAATGGGAATGCGTTGGTACCTGCCCTCTTGGTCCGGATTCACGTATGCCCTACGGGACAGTTCGACTTATTTCCTCTCAAGAGCCTCGACCTCCCTGTTCACCACCAGCAATTCCTTCCTGATCGGGTTGGTCTGCGGCAATACGGCCGTGGGTTATTATTCGGCCGCGGAAAAGCTTTATCAAGCCTACAACCAGTTGCTCTTGCCCTTCACGGGCGTGCTCTTTCCCCATATCGCCAAGAGCCGGGATGTCCGTTTTTTCAAGAAAATGTTCTACCGGATCACGTTCGCGAACCTTTTCTGCGTCTCGGCGGCCCTGGCCCTCTCCGCTTTCGTCCTCCAGCTTGTCTATGGCACGAGCGACCCGAATATTGAGGCCGTTTACCATGTCTTGGTGTGCGGATGTTTCGTCACGATTCCCTCCATGTTGATGGGTTATCCGTTCTTGGCGGCGATGGGGCATCCGCATTATACCAACTGGACGATCGTCATCACCTCAATTGTTCATATCACGGGTCTATTTATTTTGTACCTTTGCTCCGCCCTTGACACGACCTCCGTCGCCGCGATGGTGGTCGTCTCGGAGTCCTTGTTGATTTGTTTCAGGGCCGAGGGCATTCGACGATTTCATCTATTTAAAACAAAATGACGACGACAACTGATTTCGAACAATTATATCCGGACAACCGCCGGCAAGGCGAGACGGTCCTTCGGCAGGCCCAACTGGTCATGACACGCATGTTCAAGATCATCGACCACATTTGCCGCACGCACCAGCTGCGCTACTGGATGTGCTCGGGCACCTTGCTGGGAGCGGTCCGCCACCAAGGTTTCATCCCATGGGACGACGACTTGGACATCTGCATGATCCGGGAAGATTACAACCGCTTCCTCCAAATCGCCCCCCACGAATTGCCCAAGGACCTCTTCCTGCAAACCCGCCAGACCGATCCGGGATACGACTACCTGGCCCTGCCTTGCAAGATCCGGGACACGAAAAGCCTCATCATCTCCAACGGGACCGAGCACAAAAAATACCAAAAAGGCCTGTTCATCGACATCTTCCCAGCCGATCGTTATCATCTCCAGCCCCAATTGCTTAAACAAGAACAAAAGGGAAAGACCTATTTCTACCTGCTTTGCAAGGGAATCGACGCGGAGCTTGACAAACAACACTCCTTGGCCAAACGGATCGTCTCCCTTTCCAAACCGCTCTTGCGATACCTCGCGAAACGCTATCTCCTAAAAGCGGAAAAGTTGGCGGAAAACAATCTCAACCTGGGAAAAGATTGCTTGATCGGCCATGGCTTCGACACGCCTTGGCGACGCTACTTCCTTTACGACGAGATTTTCCCCTTACGCGAATACACGTTTGAGGGACACCCCTTTTTCGGTCCCAACAACGCGGACGCCTACCTGACGCAGCTCTATGGGAAAAGCTATATGACCCCGCCCCCTCCCGAGAAACGGATCGCGACGCACTCCGCCTATCTGAAGCCGATCCTCGACGAGGGAGAGACGCCTTCCCCCTCCAGATAGCGCACGCCCCTCACGACATAATCGCGCGCCCAATCATCGGCTTTCAGCACACGCCCATTCCAACGGAGCAAGTCGATATCGATGGGAACCGATCCGGCCGCCTTGTCGAGAGGGGCGCGGCCCATCTCCGCCTCGATCGCTTTCAGCAAGCCCCGGCTCTCCTCGAGCGAGCGGTCGGAATAGGCCAGCGCGACCTGGTTCAGGAACCGCCCGCCACACGTCAGGCCCACGGGCTCGGTATAGACCGCCGGGGCGAAACGGACCGAGACAAAAGAGGCGCGCAACCGTTCCGCCGCACGCCCCAAGTTCGCCTCCCGCTCCCGATTCGAGCCAAGACACAAGATCATCTCGTTCAAGGTCTCCATCGTCCTCACTCCACGGGATGGTCCACGCAAAATTGGTTGATGAAATTCACCAGCTCGATATAGCCCATCGGGAAAGTCTCGCTCAACATGTTGCGAATCGAGATGTATTTTTCCTGGCTGCCGGACTTCATGTAAATTTGCGTCAACACGTCGCCCAGGTTCTTGCTGTCGGCCACTTCCTCGAAGCCGTAAGAATCTTCCATCGCGAACAAGTCGGCCTCCGTCAGGACCTCGGTCACGCGCGCCAGCTCCTCATCGGTCAATTCGCCCTCGAGGATCTTCGGGGCCTGCCGATTGGCCATATTATCCATGAAATAATTGAAGCGCTCGACCTTATAATGCCCCTCATCGTCGAAATAAACTTGGATCTTATAGTTGCCCGGGCTTTCCATCGAATAGGTAAAGGTATAATCCTCCAACCCCTTTTGGCACGAAAGGCAACCCAACCCCATAGCCACGACCAAAATCAACCAAGTAGCGATACGTTTGCTCATATTTCTCCTCTATTTTTTTAAATGATTACTTTTCTTCGTGCGCGAACATACACATAAAATGGAACGCCCGCAAACACGAGACCATGAAACTTGGGTCAGTAGAAATTTAGTGGGGATTAGTTTTCCAAATCCACAGGAATTCCGAACTTTGCCTTATGGAAAAGAATCAATTGGAAGTGCTTGCGCGTAT
>CASFXH010000062.1 GCA_949298575.1 uncultured Parabacteroides sp. | reverse complement strand
CGCTAAGACGATCGCTTCCGACAACGAGACGATCGCCGTTCCGACGACGGGTATCGTAGCTGTCGCTGTTGAGGGCGAAGAGGCGATCATGACGATCGTGAAGTAAATGAGTAAATTCATAATAAAATGATTATAGCTCCCGTCAATTACCGCCGCGAGGCAGGCAGGACGGGAGGATTAAACTAGGTTTTTTTAAGCACCGTAGGATCTTCGTGAGAAGCGAATACGGGGAACGTACAAGGGGGCTCGTCAGTTTATGGCGGGCCTCCTTTTTTTAATGTCCCTCCTCTGCCCTTCGGGCCTCCCCCCTTACGCGAGGGGGAGAGGGATACATTTTGATGATTCTTTCTTAAAAGCTATCTTGAGGGGGTTCAAACAATATGGACGAATTGCCATCGCGTGTGCGCGATGGGATTATCCGGTCTTTGATTGTTGCTTCGCGTGTGCGCGATGGGATTATCCGGGCTTTGATTGTTAACTCGCGTGAACGCGATGGGCTTTCTGAGGCTTTTTTGTTAACTCGCGTGAACGCGATGGGAGTTTTCGAGCTTTAATTGTTAGCTCGCGTGAACGCGATGGGCTTTTTGAGGCTTTTTTGTTAACTCGCGTGAACGCGATGGGCTTTCTGGAGCTCGATTATGGTTTCGCGTGTGCGCGATGGCATTTTCAACAAAAAACCGCGGATAAACACCCGTTGAAGGCGCTTATCCGCGGTTTGAGTTTCGTCTTTATCCGCCTAGAATTGGCTCGATCCGTCGAAGCAATGGGTGCAGACCTTGCACTTGGGCAGGCCGATGGCCTCGATGAGCGTCTCCAGCGTGTTGAACTTGAGCGAGGAGAGCCCGAAGCGGTCGGCGATGACCTGGACCATGCGTTGGTATTCCGGCGAGTCGGTGGTCGCGTATTTGTCGAGGTTCTTGTTCTCGTCGCCCTCCAGCTCCTTGATGACGCGGCGGGTGATCAGCTCCAGGTCGCTCTTCGACGAGGTGAAGCCGATGAACGGGCATCCGTAGATGAGGGGCGGGCAGGCGATGCGCATGTGTACCTCCTTGGCGCCGTAGTCGTAGAGGATCTTCACGTTGTCGCGGAGCTGCGTCCCGCGCACGATGGAGTCGTCGCAGAAGAGGATGCGTTTGCCTTGGAGCATGGCCCGGTTGGGGATCAGTTTCATCTTGGCCACGAGCGAGCGCATGGCTTGGTTCTCGGGCGTGAAGCTGCGGGGCCAGGTCGGCGTGTATTTGGCGATGGCCCGGTGGTAAGGCACGCCTTTTCCCTCGGCGTAACCCAGCGCCATGCCGACGCCCGAATCGGGGATTCCGCAGGCGCAGTCCACCTCCGACTCGTCTTTCTTGCCCATCTTGTAGCCGCAGAGGAAGCGTACCTCCTCGACGTTCCTTCCCTCGTAGCACGAGACGGGGAAGCCATAGTAGACCCATAAAAAAGAGCAGATCTGCATCCCCTCGTTGGGTTCGCGCATCTGCTCCATCCCGTCGGCCCGCAAGCGGATGATCTCGCCCGGCCCCACGTATTTCTCGATCTCGTAATCCAGGTTGGGGAAGCTGCTCGACTCGCTGGTGGCGGCGTAGGCGCCTTCCTTCTTCCCGATGACGATCGGCGTGCGTCCCCACTTGTCGCGGGCGACGATGATGCCGTCTTCCGTGAGGAGGAGCATCGAGCAAGATCCCTTTACCTTATTATATACGTTCTCGATGCCCTCGACGAAGTTTTTCCCCTGAATGATGAGCATGGCGATGAGCTCCGTCTGGTTCGTCTTGCCGGAACTGATCTCGGCGAAGTGCATATTGGCCTCGAGGAGTTCTTTCTCCAACTCTTCGATATTGACGATCTTAGCGACCGTGACGATCGCGAATTTCCCCAAGTGAGAGTTGATGATGATCGGCTGCGCGTCGGTGTCGCTGATCACGCCAATGCCCGCGTTGCCCTTGAATTTAGGCAGCGAAGACTCGAACTTGTTGCGGAAATACGCGTTCTCCAGATTGTGGATCGAACGCATGAATCCGTTCTCGCCATCATAGGTGGCCATACCACCCCGTCGTGTTCCCAGATGGGAATTATAATCCGTACCATAAAAAAGATCGGTTACGCACGCTTGTTTTGAAATCGTCCCGAAAAAACCACCCATTTGTTTCCGTATTTTAATGATATAATGCCGCGAAGGTATGAAAAAAATGCGCAGTCTTTTCGGAAAGCGCTCCGGAATCCGTGTGAGTATATTTTAACATATAGGAAAGCGTTTGTCCATTAGCTGGTTATGAATTTAATGGGCGGGAAGGGCGCGGAAAGGCTTGTTGGGTTCGAGAAAATGCCTACCTTCGCGCTCGGGTAAGTCCTACACGGCAAGCTCCCTCGGAATCCCCCAGGGCTTGACCGCAGCAAGGGTACTTGGTTGTAGCGGCGCGATGTAGCAAGCTTACCCACTTGCCTCTTTAGCTCAGTTGGCCAGAGCACGTGATTTGTAATCTCGGGGTCGTTGGTTCGAATCCGACAAGAGGCTCCAAAATTTTGGGTGAGGGGAGAAGGGGGTGTGTCCACCATGTGGCGCACCTCCTTTTTTTGTTCAAACCGTTTCTTATAATCGAATAACACGTTAATTTCGCGGCGTAAGGATAAAATCAAGCACGAGAGATGGAAGAGGATAAACGATTTCTGCTGAAAGGCGCCATGAGCTATGGTTTCGCGATGGGGCTTTATTGGGTTTTCAAGTACCTGTTCTTTGTCTTGGGCTTTTCTTACGCTTTCCTGAATGTTTTTTACTGGAGTTTCACCTTGCTGGTGCCCGTGATCGCTTACCGGATGACGCTGCGTTATCAAACGCTTGTGGGCAAGCCGGTCGGCTTTTTTCACGCTTGGCAGTTTGGCGTGATGCTCTACTTTTTCGCCGCCATCGTGGTCTCGTTGGCGCATTACGTGTTCTACCGCTATCTGGCGCCCCCCGACTTGTTGACGAACACGATCCATGAGATGGAGGCGATGCTCCGGCGCGAGGGGGCGGGCGCGGACGTGCTTTCGGCGGTCAAGGATTTGCGTGTCACGCCGATCCAGATGGCTATCCAAGGGATATTCAACAACGTATTATATGGAATCTTATTCTCCATTCCGGTCGCTTTCCTGGTCAGCCGTGGAAAAGCCCGAAACGGGGAAATGAATAAAAGCGGTATTTGAACATGGATATATCGGTGGTTATACCTTTATATAATGAGGCGGAGTCGTTGCCCGAGCTGTTCGATTGGATCGAGCGGGTGATGAACGCGCATCATTTCAGTCATGAGATCATCTTCATAAACGATGGAAGCACGGATGATTCGTGGGCGGTCATCGAACGTCTGAAGCGGCAAGCGCCCGACGTGGTGCGGGCGGTCAAGTTCCGGCGTAATTACGGCAAGTCGCCTGGTTTGAACTGTGGTTTCCAGCGGGCGAAAGGCGACGTGGTCATCACGATGGACGCGGACTTGCAAGACAGTCCCGACGAGATCCCTGAGTTGTACAGGATGATCACCGAGGAGGGTTATGACCTCGTGTCCGGGTGGAAGAAGAAGCGTTATGACCCCTTGTCGAAAACCATTCCCACCAAGTTGTTCAACGCCACGGCCCGTCGTTTCTCGGGAATCCACAATTTGCACGATTTCAATTGCGGGTTGAAGGCATACAAGAATATCGTGATCAAGAATATCGAGATCTATAACGATATGCACCGCTATATTCCTTATTTGGCGAAGATCGCGGGCTTCACGAAGATCGGGGAAAAAGTGGTGCATCATCAAGCCCGGAAATACGGCAAGTCGAAATTTGGCCTGGACCGTTTCGTGAATGGCTACCTGGACTTGATTACCTTGTGGTTCACCTCGAAGTTTGGCAAGAAGCCGATGCACTTCTTTGGGCTTTGGGGGAGCGTCATGTTCTTTATTGGGTTTATCGCCTTATGCGTGGTCTTGGGCATGAAGCTCTACTCGATCATCGAAGGCGATTTGCGGCCATTGGTGACGAGTTCCCCTTATTTTTATGTCTCGCTGACCGCCATGATCATGGGGACGCAAATGTTTTTGGCGGGTTTCATTGGCGAATTGATTTCAAGGGATTCCCCCAATCGTAATAAGTATAAAATAGAAACAGAGTTATGACATTCCTGGAACTTGTGAAGCGGCGTTGCGCCATTCGCCACTACGCGCCACGGCCGGTAGAGGCGGAAAAATTGGACTATATTCTGGAAGCGGCCCGGTTGGCGCCGTCGGCCGTCAACTATCAACCTTGGCTCTTTTGGGTCATTCAAGACCCGGCGGAACGGGAAAAGCTGCAAGCTTGTTATTCGAGAGCGTGGTTTAAGGAAGCGCCTTGTTATATTGTCGCTTGTGGCGATCATACTTGCTCATGGAAGCGTGGAGATGGTAAGGATCACATGGACATTGACGTGGCGATCGCGGTGGAGCACTTGTGTCTTGCCGCGGCGGAACAGGGTCTTGGCTCGTGCTGGGTGTGCAATTTCGATACTGATCTTTGTCGGCAAGTCTTGCGTTTAGGTCCCGCGTTTGAGCCGGTCGCGTTGATTCCGATCGGTTATCCCGCGGACGAATCCTTGTTCGAGACCACACGGAAGCTTCGGAAGGATCGGGCGGATATTGTCCGGGTTGATGGTTTTTGATGATGTATTACATCGAGATGTTCTTTTTGGCGGTCGGGCTGTCGATGGATAGCTTGGCGGTCTCGGTCGCGGGAGGGGCGGTGGCTCGTCAGCGCTGTGGCGCGGGGGTGATCGTTCGGGTAGCGACAGTCTTGGCGCTATTCCAATCGGCGATGACCTTGCTCGGCTTCTTCGCGGGCAAAGGCTTCGAACGATATATTGAGGCGTATGACCATTGGGTGGCTTTTTCTCTTTTGCTTTATTTGGGCGGGAAGATGATTTATGATGGGACACGCCCGGAGAGTACGGAAGAACCACCGGCCAATATTTTCAAGATGCGGACCGTGTGTGGATTGGGCTTGGCGACGAGTATCGACGCGTTGGCCGTAGGGATTTCTTTGGCTATCATTCAAGCGGCGATCGTGCCGCAAACGCTGATTATCGGTTTGGTGACGTTCGCTTTTTCTGCCTTTGGCGTGTTCTTCGGCAGTCGGGTCGGGCGTAAGATCGATCTGAAATTGGATTTGATCGGTGGCGTAATCTTGATCTTGATCGGTTGCCGGATCTTGATCGAGCATTTATTTTTCAGTTAATAAGACAATAGAGGCGATGCGGACTATCTTCTTTTTCTTTGGATTGTTAACAGCCATACTTCTCGTGGGCTGTGGGCAAGAGAAGCGTTATTATGAATCAACCGGTGAGATTTTCCATACCCGTTACTCGATTAAATACGAGGCCGCGGAGGCGTATGACAGTTTGATCGTCGCGGAGTTGGCCCGTTTTGACCTGTCGTTGAATCCTTTTAATCCTCAATCTATTATCGCCCAGGTTAACCGAAATGAGCCTGTGGCGATCGACTCTTGGTTCCGGACGGTCTTTCTGAAAGCGTATGAGGTTTCGGAAGCGACAGGGGGCGCTTATGACATTACGTGCGCGCCCTTGGTCAATCTATGGGGCTTTGGTTTCAGTCGGATGGATAGCGTGACTCCCGCGCTGATCGATAGCGTCCGTACGTTTGTGGGGTATCGGAAAGTGCGGTTGGAGGGAGATCGTGTCGTGAAGAGCGATCCTCGAGTTATGCTTGATTGCGCGTCGATCGCCAAAGGCTACGCCTGCGACGTGATCGCTCAATTGCTTGAACGGCAAGGTGTCGAGAATTATATGGTCGAGATAGGAGGAGAGGTGACGTTGCGAGGTGTCAATCCTTCGGGGCAAGGTTGGCGTGTGGGTATTCAACGGCCGGAAACCGATTCGATTGGTGTCGCGAGAGAGAACGCGATTGAGGAAATCGTCCAACTCAACCGTTCGGGTGGCATCGCGACTTCAGGTGATTACCGGAACTTTTATGTGCGTGATGGGAAACGTTACGCGCACACCATCGATCCTTTGACGGGTTATCCTGCCGGTCAGGATATTTTGAGCGCGACGATTGTCGCCGACGATTGTATGACCGCGGACGCTTATGCCACGGCTTTTATGGTACTTGGCCTTGACCGTGCGAAACGTTTAGCCTCCAAGATTAAGGGCATTGAGTATTTTTTGATCTATAGTGATAAGGAAGGGAACCGCCGGGTCGCTTATTCCGAGGGCATGTCGCGTTTCCTTCCCAATCGTCAAGCCCTTTCTATCTTAGAGAATCCTTGAGATCAGAAAGCCAGTAATTCCCGATAGAGGCGTTGGACGGGTAGCCCCATGACATTATAGAAACTCCCGTGAATGGATTCTACGCCAATATAACCGATCCATTCCTGGATGCCGTACGCGCCCGCCTTGTCGTAAGGCATGAATTCTTCAATATAATAATGGATTTCCGCTTCTGTTAAGGTCGCGAAGGTTACTTCTGTCGTTACGGAAAAGCAGACTTGCTTGAGAGTAGTGGTCAGCCCAACTCCCGTGATTACCTGGTGAGTGTGCCCGGAGAGGGATTGGAGCATTTCCGTGGCTTCATCTTCCGAATAAGGCTTTCCCAAGACTTTTCCCTCGTTCCAGACGATCGTGTCGGCCGTGATCAGCAGTTCTTTGTCGCTCAGGGTTGGCCGATAGGCTTCCGCCTTTTTCTTGGCGAGGAAAAGCGGAATATCCTGAGCGGATAAATCCGCCGGATAGGATTCGTCGATCCCGGGAATTGTCCGGACCGTAAAAGGAATCTGCAATCCTTTGAGCAACTCTTTGCGCCGAGGGGAATTCGACGCTAAAACCAATTGATATTCTTCTTGAATCATGAATCTTTAGCTGTTTTTGAATCTATAAATCGTATGGGAGCTTAAGGACTTACCAGCCAAAAGCTTCCTTGCCGAACCATTCACCTTGCGCACGCATCGTTTGTTCGATGACATCGCGAGCGACTCCTTGTCCACCGGCGCGACTTGAGATGTACTTGGCGATGGCTTTGATTTCGGGAGCGGCATCCGCGGGAGCGACCGGTAAGCCTACTCGGCACATGACTTCATAATCGGGGATATCGTCGCCCGCATACAGGATTTCCTCGGGTTGAAGTCCGGTTTGTCGCATGAAATCCTCAAGATCATGGATCTTAATTGCGCTTTTCATATAAATATATTGAATGCCGAGCCGCTCGAAGCGGATTCGTACCGCGTCGGTATAGCCGCCGGTGATGATGGCGACTTGATAACCTCGTTTGACCGCGAGTTGGAGCGCGTAGCCATCTTTGATGTTGACCGTACGCATCGGATCGCCATCGGGGGAGAGAGGGACAACCTCACTCGAAAGAACGCCATCGACATCAAAAGCGAAAGCGCGAATTTTCTTTAAGTCGTAGTTGATCGTGCTCATTGATGGGCTTTTTGGTGAATATCTTGACTTAATCGCTCATAAAGGGTTTGCCATTCCGGGTGTTCGTTGAGCAAGGTCAAGTGTTTATGGATAATATTCTCATCGTAGCGAATCGCGGGACCAGTTTGTGCCTCCTTTGGCGTAAGACGGTGAACCTTGGCGGCCGTCTCGTCGATTAACGGGAGTAAAGTCTCGAAAGGGACATGCGCTTCCGTGAGGAGATTACCCGCGATGGCATATAGATGGTTGACGAAATTGCACGCGAAGACCGCCGCGAGATGGATGTGCTTTCGTTGTTCGGAAGACAAAAAGCGAACATCATCGGACAGTTGACGGGCCAATGTCTCCAATAGAGCCCCGTCTTCCTTGTGGCTTGTCTCTAGGAAAATGGGAATCGTCCGCCAAGCTGCCAACCGGTTTTTGCTAAAGGTTTGAAGCGGGTAGAGCACGCCATGTCGGTCGGAAAAAGGTTGGAGAACGTTCATGGGCAGACTTCCTGCCGTATGGACCCAAAGCCCTTTATTGGGGCGCATCCGGGTGGCTACTTCTTGAAGGGCGCTATCTTTTAGGGCGAAAAGGTAAAGATCGGCGTCCGTGATAATCGTTTCCGCGGAAGTGGTCCATGGACAATCCAATTGTTTCGCCAAAAGTTGAGCGTGTTCAGCGCTTCTGCTGAACACTTGCGCGATCGGCTGGCCAACCGTTTTCCAAGCTCGCGTTAAGTTTGTCGCCAGATTCCCTGATCCGATGCAGACGATTTTCATGCGTGCGGCTCCTTTCCCTCGTCCGTAGGCGAGTCCATGAGGGTACATCGATTAATGAAGATCTTTTCCCACGCGAGGTTTGACTCGTCAATGGGGGGCTGGGTTTGGGCTTTATGGCCGAAGCCAATGATGGCGACCACTTCCAATTGGTAGGGGATATCCAGGAGTTGGCGTACGTAATCCGCCGCGCTACCTCCATCGGCGGTTTCCCGGTTGCAGATTTGGCACCAGCAGCTTCCCAAGCCAAGGTCTTCGGCTTGAAGTTGCATGTAGATCGCGGCGATCGCGGCGTCTTCCTCCCATACATCGCTTTCCATCGGATTCGCCAGAACCGCCACGGCCAAGGAACATTCCGCCAAAAAATCAGCGCCATGGGGCTTGCACTGGGCCAATCCGCGTAAGCGTTCCCGGTCATCGACCGCCACGAAGTACCATGGGGCTCGTCCTCTTGAGCTGGGAGCCATCAGGGCCGCTTTTAGCAAACTTTCAGCCTGCTCAGGGGTAAGGGCTTGATCCGTAAAGTGGCGTGTGCTTCGCCGATTCCGGATAAGTGTTGCGAAATTCTTCATTTTTATCGTTCTTCGCGTTTTGATAAATTAGAGATGGCGCGAAGATACTAATTAATTAAAATGTCCGTTATCCCTATTAAATAGAATAGATGATCATGAACATGCGTGTCCTGGTGACCTTGTTGCTTTTATGTGCTTCTTTCCAAGTCTTTGGTCAAAGTCGAGTGAATATTACCGGTTACGTTCGTGACGCCGATGGTAGCCCATTGGAGTTGGTGAACGTGCGGGTGAAAAATACGCTTATTGGGACGATGACCAATGAAAAGGGCTATTATGCGCTTTCCGTAGGCCGTGGGGATTCCGTGGCGATTATTTATTCTTGTTTGGGCTTCAACAAGGCGGAGCGTATTATCCCGGCGGCCAACGCGGATATGCGATTGAACGTGCAAATGAATTATACGACGGTCGATTTGGAAGGGGTCGCAGTCACCGCGATCCGGCGACAAACCTCGACAATGGAGGCGTTGAATACGGATCGGATTCAGCTTTTGCCTGATCCTTCGGGGGGAAGTATTGAGAGCTTGGTCGTGACATTCGCGGGTGTTTCCTCCAACAATGAGTTGAGTTCGCAATATTCCGTGCGAGGAGGAAGTTATGATGAAAATATCGTCTATGTGAATGGTTTGGAAGTCTTTCGCCCCTTACTCATCCGCTCCGGACAGCAGGAAGGACTGAGTTTCGTGAACCCGGACCTGACGGAAACAGTCAATTTCTCGGCTGGTGGATTTGAAGCCCGTTATGGCGACAAGATGAGTTCTGTGCTCGATATCACTTATAAAAAGCCAAAGCAATTGGAAGGCTCTGTTTCCGGCAGCTTTATGGGCGCTAACGCTTATGTGGGCAGCGCTTCGGGCAAGTTTACGCAGGTCACGGGTTTCCGTTTCAAAAGTGGTCGTTCCTTATTAGGGACGATGGATACCGAGGCGGAATACGATCCTAAGTTTATCGATCTTCAGACGTATATGACTTACGCGTTGGCTCCTGGCTGGGAGTTGAATTTCTTGGGGAACTGGGCGAATAATAATTACAAGTTTACGCCTTATAGCCGGGAAACCTCGTTCGGCACGATGGAGGAAATTCGCCATTTTACCGTTTATCTGGACGGGCAGGAGCGCGATCGTTTCCGTACGCTTTTCGGGGCGCTAACTCTTAAATACAATCCGAATGATAAGGTCGAGTTGGGTCTTCAAGCTTCCGCTTTCAAAAGCTTGGAGAAGGAAAGTTATGACATCGCGGGTGAGTACTGGTTAAATGAGGATGGGGTGGAGAATCCCGATTTCCTGGATCAGACTCGCTCTGTCGGCCGTTACCATGAGCATGCTCGTAACCAATTGACGTCAACGATTATGAATGTCGGTCATTATGGATCGGCCCGCTTGGATAACCATACCTTAAAATGGGGAGCGACGGTTCAGATGGAACGTATTAATGATAAGATCAGCGAGTGGGAGAAGCGCGATTCCTCTGGCTATTCCCTTCCGCAGACGGGCGAGAGCGTCAATGTCGTCGCCAATTTGTTTTCTGATAATCAGATTGAGAGTACCCGATTGTCCGCTTATTTACAAGATGTGTTCAAGTTTCGTACCGAGCAAGGTCTTTTTACGGTGATCGGTGGCGTGCGAGGAAGCTATTGGAGTTTTAACAAGGAGTTTATTTTCAGTCCTCGGGCGTCAATCGGCTTTATCCCGAATTTTGACCAGAATCTCACGATGCGTTTCGCTACGGGACTTTATTATCAAGCGCCTTTCTACAAGGAGTTACGGAAGGTCGAGACCGACGCGTCGGGCAATGACGTGGTTTTCTTGAATCATGACTTAAAGTCACAACGCTCTATTCATTTTATCTTAGGTGGCGATTACACGTTCCGGGTCATGGACCGCAATTTCAAGGTGACAGCGGAGCTTTATTATAAGAAGTTAGATAATTTAAACCCTTATACGGTCGATAACGTCAAGATTCGTTACTACGGTGAGAATTGCGCTAAAGGTTACGCGATGGGGCTTGATTTGAAATTCTTTGGCGAGTTTGTTCCGGGGACGGATTCTTGGATCAGTCTTTCGTTGATGAAGGCCCGGCAAACGATCCGGGAGACGACCAAGGCGCCATTGCCCAACAGCCCCGGTTACAATGTCTCTCTTTTCTTCCAAGATTATTTCCCGGGTTATAAACGAGTCCAGTTGAGTTTGCGGGGCGTGCTCTCGGGAGGACTGCCGGTGACGGCACCTTATCAGGGCTACGAAAGTGGTTACTACCGGACGCCGGCATACAAACGGGTCGATCTTGGCGTTTCCTATTTGTTGGCGGGCGGTGAGGATCCTATTATGTCGCGCGGAGTTTTTCGTTACTTGAAGAATGTTTGGGTGGGGGTAGATCTTTTCAATATTCTTGATATCAAAAACGTCAATTCTTATTATTGGATTACGGATGTTTATAATGCTCAATACGCGATCCCGAATTATCTGACGGGGCGGCAAATCAATGTGCGGTTGAAAGTCGATTTTTAGTGAATCGGTCCTTGATGAAGCGTTCTGTTAATATCAGTAGGAATCTGGAGAAAAACAGAATTTATTTCTTTATAGATTATAAAAAAAGAATGTAACTTTGCGGACGAAGAACGGAATGATTCATTATTAACATATTTAAAATATAAATTAACATGGAACTGACACACATCGAACATTTGGGTATTGCGGTGAAGAGTATTGAGGCATGTTTGCCTTATTATGAGGGTGTCCTTGGGCTGAAATGCTACAGCATTGAGGAGGTCGCCGATCAGAAAGTAAAAACCGCGTTCTTTAAGATTGGCCAAACGAAATTGGAATTGTTGGAGCCGACGAGCGAAGACAGCACCATCGCGAAATTCATTGAGAAAAGGGGAGAAGGTATCCATCACATCGCTTTCGCGACGCCCGATGTACAGGCGTGCCTGAACGAGGCTGAGGAGAAGGGTGTACGCTTGATCGACAAGGCTCCTCGTCGTGGCGCGGAAGGTTTGGACATCGCGTTCCTGCATCCGAAATCGACTTGCAGCGTATTGACCGAACTTTGTATGCCCGGCAAGAAATAAGAAATAACGGATTCCAATACTAAAATAAAACAACCAGACAATGAGTAATCAACTTGAAAAAGTAAAAGAGCTCATCGCTCTTCGTGAACAAGCACGCTTGGGTGGTGGCGAAAAGAGAATCGATTCTCAACATAAGAAGGGTAAGTATACGGCGCGTGAGCGTATCGCCATGTTGCTGGACGAAGGTAGCTTCGAGGAAATTGACATGTTCGTGAAGCACCGTTGCTCGAATTTCGGTATCGAGAAGACGAAATTTTTGGGTGATGGTATCGTGACTGGTTATGGTACGATCGACGGTCGCTTGGTTTATGTCTACGCGCAAGACTTCACGGTATTCGGTGGCGCCTTGTCGGAGATGCTGGCCTCGAAGATTTGCAAGGTCATGGATATGGCGATGAAAATGGGCGCTCCGGTAATCGGTTTGAACGACTCGGGTGGCGCGCGTATTCAGGAAGGCGTGAACGCTTTGGCGGGTTACGCGGAGATTTTCCAACGCAACATCCTCGCTTCGGGTGTGGTTCCCCAGATCTCTGGTATCTTTGGCCCGTGTGCCGGTGGCGCGGTTTATTCGCCGGCGTTGACGGACTTCAACATCATGACGCGTGGAACGAGCTACATGTTCTTGACGGGTCCGAAGGTCGTGAAGACAGTCACGGGCGAGGACGTTACGCAGGAGCAACTGGGTGGCGCGAGCGTTCACTCCACGAAGTCGGGTGTGGCGCATTTCGCGGTAGATACGGAAGAGGATGGCTTGAAGCTGATCCGTCAGTTGTTGAGCTACTTGCCTCAGAATAACTTGGAGGAGACTCCGATGATTGAGTGCAAGGATCCGATCGATCGTTTGGATGACAACTTGAACGAGATTATTCCCGATAATCCCAACCAAGCGTACGATATGTATGAGGTGATCGGTACGATTGTGGATAACAACGAGTTCTTGGAGGTTCACGCGGATTACGCGAAGAATATCATCGTCGGTTTCGCTCGCTTCAACGGTCAAGCGGTCGGTATTGTCGCGAACCAGCCGAAGGTGATGGCAGGTTGCTTGGATAGCAACGCTTCTCGTAAGGGCGCTCGTTTCGTCCGTTTCTGTGACGCTTTCAATATTCCTTTGGTGACTTTGGTGGACGTGCCGGGCTTCTTGCCGGGAACGGGTCAGGAGTACAACGGTGTCATCCTGCATGGCGCGAAATTGCTTTACGCTTTTGGCGAGGCGACGGTGCCCAAGGTTACGGTTACGTTGCGTAAGTCTTATGGTGGCGCTTACTGCGTGATGAGTTCTAAGCACCTGCGTGGCGATATGAACTACGCTTGGCCGACGGCCGAGATCGCGGTCATGGGTCCGAGTGGCGCGGTCGAGATTATTTTCGCGAAAGAAGTGGCCGCTTCAGCCGATCCGAAAGCTTGCGCGGCAGAGAAGGAAGAGGAATACAAGAAAGCCTTCGCGAACCCCTACAACGCCGCTCAATATGGTTATATCGACGACGTGATCGAGCCGCGTAACACGCGTTTCCGTGTGATTCGTGCGTTGCAACAGTTGCAGACGAAGAAGTTGAGCAACCCGGCGAAGAAACATGACAATATGCCTCTGTAATCTTAAATAAAATTAATGTATATGACAAATAAGAAGTTCGGAGTGTTGTTGCTCTTGATGCTCTTCTTCGCGATGGGAGCGCAGGCGCAATTGACAACTTCTGTCAGAATAAACGAGGTGTTGGTCGTCAATGAAGAGAATTTCATGGATGACTACGGACACCGCCATCCTTGGATCGAGTTGTACAACAACTCGGCCGGGACGGTCGATCTGGGAGGATGTTTCTTGACGAACGACAAGAATAATCCGACGATGTATGTGATCCCGAAGGGTGATGTCCAGACGAAGATCCCGCCTTATCAACAAGCGCTCTTTTGGGTCGATAAGGAAGAGCAACGCGGAACGTTCCACGTTAACTTCGCGTTTGATCCGACTCAAGACAATTACATAGCCCTTTATGATTCGGATGGGAAGACCTTGATCGATGAGGTTACGATCCCGGCGGGTCAGAAGGCGGATATCAGTTATGGACGTAGTGCCGATGGCGCGGGTGAATGGATCAACTTCACGCGTGTGACGCCAAAAGCGAACAACATTACGCAAAACACCAATGAGAAAGTCGAGAACTTCCAAGTGAACGACTCATGGGGTATTGGTATGACGATCACGGCAATGGCGGTCGTGTTCTTAGGTCTGTGCATCTTGTACCTGATCTTTAAGCAAATCGGTAACGCTTCAATCCGGGCAAGCCAGAAACGTGCGCAAAAAGCGGCCGCTTCGGGTGTCAAAGTCTCTGAGAACGCGGGTCAAGAGTCCGGCGAGATCTTCGCGGCGATTTCTATGGCGTTGTATGAGATTAGCGATGATAATCATGATATCGAAAACACCGTGCTGACGATTCGCAAGGTACAGCGGCGGTATTCACCGTGGAGTTCCAAGATCTACAGTCTGCGTGAGACTCCCGTCCTTAAAAAGTAATCACCTTATAAATAAATCAGAAGAATGAAAAGTTTTAAATATACCATTAACGGTACAGTCTATAAAGTTCATATCAACTCAATTGTCGATGATGTGGCGGATGTCGAAGTGAACGGCACGCCTTATCACGTGAAAATGGAGAAACCCGCCAAAAAGCAAATCGTGGCCTTGAAACGGCCGGCTCAAGCGCCGACTACGGCGTCGGGTGATCCGGTCATCTCTCGTCCGGCAGCGCAAAGTGTCGCTGGCGCGGTCAAGTCGCCGCTGCCTGGTGTGATCCTGAGCGTGGATTGCAAGATCGGTGACGTGGTGAAGAGAGGCCAGAAGATCATCGTGCTTGAGGCGATGAAAATGGAGAACGTCATCAACGCGGATCGCGACGGTAAGATTGTAGATATTAAGGTTAACAAGGGCGATTCTGTGCTGGAAGGCGCTGACCTCGTCGTAATCGGTTAAAGACTATGTTTTCATCCATGTTATTACAAACGGCAGTAGCGCACGAGAGTTTTCTCCAGTTCCTGGGAGAGAACATCCAGGTGTTCCTGTCTTATACCGGATTCGCGAACGCGACGCCTGGCCACTTCATCATGTTGTTGGTCGGCTTGCTGTTCATCTTCCTGGCGATTAAGTATGAGTTCGAACCGATGCTTTTGATCCCGATTGGTTTCGGTATCTTGATTGGTAATATCCCTTTCAAGGACGCGGGACTACAGCTGGGTATCTATGAGGAAGGTTCGGTGTTCAATATCCTTTATCAAGGTGTGAAACAAGGTTGGTATCCGCCATTGATATTCTTGGGTATTGGGGCGATGACCGACTTCTCGGCCTTGATCGCGAACCCCAAATTGTTGTTGATTGGCGCGGCCGCTCAGTTCGGTATTTTTGGCGCTTACATCATCGCTTTGCAAATGGGATTCGACCCGAGTCAAGCCGGCGCGATCGGTATTATCGGTGGCGCGGACGGCCCGACGGCAATCTTCTTGTCCTCGAAACTGGCGCCTAACTTGATGGGCGCGATCGCGGTGTCGGCCTATTCTTATATGGCGTTGGTGCCCATCATCCAGCCGCCGTTCATGCGCTTGTTGACGACGAAGAAGGAGCGTTTGATCCGGATGAAACCGCCGAGAGCGGTCTCCCAGACGGAGAAGATCATGTTCCCGATCGTTGGTTTGTTGCTGACGGCTTTCTTGGTGCCTTCCGGCCTGCCACTGTTGGGTATGTTGTTCTTCGGTAACTTGTGTAAGGAGAGTGGTGTAACCCGTCGTTTGGCCGAGACGGCCCGCGGTCCGCTGATCGATACGATCACGATGCTGTTGGGTATCACGGTCGGCGCTTCGACGCAAGCGACGCAGTTCTTGACCTTGAACTCAATCAAGATCTTCGGTCTGGGTGCCTTGTCGTTTGTCATCGCGACTTGCGCCGGTGTCTTGTTCGTGAAGTTCTTCAACCTCTTCTTGAAGTCTGACAACAAGATCAACCCGTTGATCGGTAACGCCGGTGTGTCCGCGGTGCCTGACTCCGCTCGTATCTCCCAGATTGTGGGCGCGGAATACGATCCGACCAACTATCTGTTGATGCATGCGATGGGCCCGAACGTGGCCGGTGTCATCGGTTCTGCCGTAGCGGCCGGTATCTTGTTAGGATTCTTGGCTTAAGGGATGAGTTTTTAGAAAACGTAATCTTGAAAATAAGGAAGCCGATCGACGCGTGTCGATCGGCTTTCGTCTTTTAAGGCTGTTCTTTTAGTGAGCCATCTCTTTCCGTTGATCGTAAAATCGCCGGGATCGGGATGGCTGTATTTCCCTTATTCCTCGACAATTTTCCAATCCCCCAGCGTCCGCCTCTCGCGATCGAAATTGATCCCGACCTTGACAATCGGCAAGCCACAGAGGGCGAAACGCTTCGGGTATTCCTTCAAATCGATCTGCCTCATGGCCTCAT
>CASFXH010000061.1 GCA_949298575.1 uncultured Parabacteroides sp. | reverse complement strand
CGTTTATAATTATCTGGAGGCCTTGCAGGGCGCATTCATCATCCAGCGTGTGCCCCGTTACGACATCAAGGGGAAAGAACAGTTGCAGACCAACGAGAAGTATTTTATCAGCGACTTGTCGCTGGTTTATGCCGTGATGGGTTATAAAGACCGGATGATTTCAGGAGCATTGGAAAACATTGTCTATTGGGAGATGAAGCGTCGCGGATATGACACGCTCATCGGCAAGCAGGACAGTCGTGAAGTCGATTTCGTGGGTATCCGCAAGGACGAAAAGATTTATGTTCAAGTAACTTATCGGATGGAATCGGACGCAACGGTTGAGCGCGAATTTGCCCCTTTGCTTGCCATCAGCGACCATTACCCCAAATATGTCGTGAGTATGGATGATGTCTGGCAGGACAATATCGAAGGGGTAAGGCACCGGCACATCGCCGATTTCCTGACGGACGGGAATTGGTGATGTAGGGGCGAATCGAATTCGCCCTTCGCTAACCGGCCTTTATAAGCTATCATTTTTATTTGAGTATTTCCTTCTTATACCATCTGAACGCATCCATGTCATTTGGCTCGCGGCTAATGTCATTGCCATAATAAATCTAATTTTCATAAGTCATCGCTGCTTTCGAATTGTATATAAAATCTTTTTATTCACACTATAATTTTACTCAACAAATAATTTCTCATTACGTTTAAATAATTCATAATAGCAACGGATATTTTCGAGATTATACCATTTATCCGTTTGAATAGGTTGCGCATCTAAATCATAAATCCAAGCCCCCGGAATGGATAAGATGAATGGTGAATGAGTTGCTATTATCAGTTGGCAATGAAAAGCGCGAGCGGCTCCTTGTAGGAATCGCGCCAATTCGATTTGCCATTTAGCGGATAGGCTATTTTCTGGTTCATCCAATACGATCAAAGAATCATCTTGTATCTCTTTTACAAAATAATTGAACGCGGTCTCACCATTCGATTTTTCAGGGTGGTTTGGCGACAAGCGAGAACGTACATATTTGGAACAGGAAGGATCATTTTTCTTACGAATAGGCCTTTCTATGAATTCCTTTATCAAACGTTCACGCTCAAAATCGATCTCTTGATTCTTATTACGCGCTCTAAGCATATTGTCGAACACATCATCGCTGGTAATAATTTTTCCTTTTTGAATAGCAGATTTGCTAGTGGCGTCTTTTGTTAGAAAAGCATCACAAAATTTCAAGTAATCGTCAAAAAATGGACTTCTGTTATACAAGGTCGAGCGACACAATCCCAACTTTTGCGCAATCACATTCAATAAGGTTGTTTTACCCGAACCATTTCCTCCATACAGGATTGTAATATCTCTCAAATGAAAATCCACTATTCCTCGCAGGTAGAATATTTTCCAAGGATACCAAGACACAAAACCAGTCATTTTATTCGCCTGTGGTATGCCTTCAGGAAAGCGTTTTTTCAATGCTTTCAGTGTGGCTAACTGTTCAGGAGAAGGATTCTCTCCAATAGAAGGAGGAGAAAAATACCAATCCTCCCATATGTCGGATGGCAATCGAAAATGTTCTAGATATATCATATATAATATTGTTGAAAAATCGTATTCTTACGCGAAGAATGGGGCGAAAAACTTATTCTTGAGAAGCGACAATCTTTGTCGTAGCCTGTCCAGGTTCTGACATTTGATTCGCCGCGAAGCCGATGGGTCGTTTATTCTCTTTCTCTCGCATAGCGTCTACGGTCTGCTCCATAGTCGCGTATACGGTCTCTCTTAAATCCAAAAAATGGTTGAAGAAAAGGACCAATAGCATTTTCTTGCTTATAAAATAGAAATTTGTACTTATGTATATCTCATCATTAAACGCCTTTACGATTGAGAGCCGAACTTTATCCGTGTTTACCTTATCCGCGATAAATGTTTTCCGGGAAAGTTCCAGTGCCTGGTAAGCTTCATCTCCAGCAAGGTAAGAGATTTCACAATTAGGATAGTCCTTATCCATATGGAGATGGATAACGTAAACACTTTCTTCCCAAATCATTCGAATATCTCCATCGATCATTTGATATTCTATTCCTTCCTCTGATAAATAATCCAGAAGCGCTTTCCGGATTCTTCGAATATTTCTTTTAAAGAATATGCTATCCCAAAATGATGTCGCGACCTTATTCATAAGCTATCATTTTTATTTGAGTATTAAATCATATTTCATGAGGGCAACGGCTCAACACGCGATTCCCATACCAAGTCGCCATATGCTCAATGCCGAAAACAACGAGCGATGGCACCAGACACGCGACAATCTCCCTCCAGAACAACAGGAATCCGTAATCGATAAACGAATGAAATTGCGCCCAAAGTTCCGCGACTCTAGGCTTAAAAAGAACGCCCGAACGATCCATCGCGATCAGCTGATAAAGCGGAAGCTCCACCATCCTGTTGTAGAAGAGACGGAAAAGGAAAAGCGCGAGAAACAGCGCGGTCATTCCACTCAACAAAGCGCTCAATTCCTCCAAGAAAGACATGAACGGGAAACGACCCGGGAGAAGGAAGTCGGCCCGCCGGAAAGTTCCAATTCCTCCAACAGCCTTTCACCAGCTAACGCGCGCTCCTCTTCCTCACCCGTTTCCTCCATGAAAAGCCGCGTCAAGGACTCATAGCTATCCAACAACATCAAATGGAAAGCCTCCCGATTCTTTTCCCTTTTCCACCAAGCGCAAGTCACGGCCCGCTTGTAATAAAACAAGGCGGTCAATAGAGAATCCCAAATGGGCGCCACTCGAAAACGCGCTTTCTCCTTGCCCAAAAAGCCACACGCCTCCTCGAAAATCAGCCGGTAGTCCGGCAACGATGTCCCTCCTTTCAGATAATCCAACGTGTTCCAAAAAAAGTCAGACATCGTCGCCAAATACTCCGGGCATTTTTCCGATTCCGCGATCGCGTGGGCGCGCTCTCGCATGAGACGAATATCCATCATTCTATTCCTCCCATTTATCAACGCGCTCTACGATAGATCTTAGCGCCATATTTTCCTTTTCCGACCTCAACGATCCGACCCGCGTTGACTAACCAATTAGAAATTATCCAACCGACCGTCGACTCCAACAGGCCCGGAAGACGTTTTGCCGCGTTCCGGTAAATTTCCCCTTTCGTAAAAGTACTTCCAACTTTAAAAACCTCAAAAAAAGAACTCAATACGATCTCCTTAACGCTTGTTTTCATAATGACTCGAAATTAAAAGAATTAAACTTATTTGACGATTTGCCGCGAAACCGATCCTTTTTTATTCGCGGATCAAATCATGTTTTCTGGCGCGAAGGAAAAGGGGAAGTCGGACAAAACGCGTCCGACATTCATCCAAATCGATGGCTAATCACAAAACCCCGACAAACACCTATCCGATCCGCCCCTACCGCCAAATTCCCTCGCGATCCGCCGAAAACGCCTCGCGGTGGAAAACGGCCTCGCGAACGAGCCCGACGAGGCGAGGCGGCAGAACCTGACGCGCCTGGTGGAAAACCTGCTCGACCCGTTGCGCGAACGCCTCGGCGAGCCGATCGCCATCCTGAGCGGCTATCGCGGCGAGGAAGTCAACCGCCTGGTGGGAGGCGTCGCCAACAGTCAGCACCTGCGAGGCGAGGCGGCCGACTGCTATTGCGCCCAAGGGCCGGCCCACTTGCTGCATGTCTTGCGCGAGAGTGGCCTGCCGTTCGACCAAGCGATCGTCTACGCCCGCAAACGCTTCCTGCACCTCTCCTACCGGGAAGGTCGCAACCGGCGGCAAATAATTTATTATCAATAAAAAAATCCGAATGAAAACGCGATACGCCTTTCCGCTTCTCTGCCTCCTCGGCACGCTGTGCCTGAGCGCCTGCGCGGTCGGCCGCGACGGGGCGCGCCGCGAGACGACGCTCGACAGCCTCATCACGACCGACCGCTTGCGCGTCAGCGCCTCGCTCCAGCCCCCCAGCCGGGCGGAGCTGGCCGTGCCACTCGCGCGGCTCGGCCAGCTTCCCGCCACCGGCCAATCGAGCCACGCCGGGCAAGCCACGGCCCACGTCCGCCTTGTCCGCGACACGCTCTACGTCACCGCCACGTGCGACAGCCTCCAGCGCCTCGTCTACGAGTACGAGCGCGCCGCCAGCCGCCACCGCGCCCAATCACTCGCCACCCGCCAGGAGACCACGGCCCGGGGCGGCGGCTTCCCGCTCTGGCTGCCGCTGGCGCTGCTTGGGGCAATCTTGGTAGTGAGGGAATAGGCCTTCCCCTTTTCGCCTATCGCTCCGGAGACTTTTCCGATTCCGCGATGGGATAAAGGTGCTCTCGCGTGAGAGGGATAGTCATAATTGTGCTTTTTTTATTGTTTTTGAATGCGAAGGAATATGGAAGGTTGGAGAAATATGGTCTAACTCTTACTCTTCAGGCTTTCATCCTTGCTGCATTTAATCAAATCTGCAAATCTTTCATCTATTAAATGTCTGTTTTCTATTGATTTTATATTCTCACTGCTGCTATCTTTATATATAATGAATTGAGAAATAGATTCTTTTGCAAAGGAGTACCAAATGGGAATGTTAATTGCATTTGGTTGTCCATGATAAACAGCAATCTTAGAAATATTACCACACACAGCAATAGAATAAGATGTCATAAGAAGTTTATGTTTCTTCTGATAGTTTTTAAGTCTGTTATATTCCTTTTCAAATAGAGGTACATTCCCTTTAATTGCTTTATTCTCGATTAAGAACAAATATGTTCGTATGAGTAATTCAATAACGACATTACACATAGATGCAGTTGCTAAATGTCGCAAATCATATCCAGTCATATACATATATTCAACAACATCTCCTATTGTTCTATTTTTCTCACCAAAACTTCCGAATCTCAGAACTCTAAGAGCGCAGCCTCCTGGAATTGGTAAACCAGCTTTTGTAAATACATCAGATAATAAATGTCCCAACCACAAAATAGGTGCATAAAATAATCTTTTAATATCAGCGTCCTGGACCTTATCCATATGTAATACACCATATTTATCTATATATGAGAATGTACCACAGACAATATCTTTTATACCCCAAATAAGTCCCATTATGCTTGGATCATGACCTAAACTAAATATTCGATGGTTTCTAGGTCCCATTCCTTTTATATGTTCAGATATAGCAGTATCATAATTTACTGGAAACCATTTTTCTAAAGAACGAATCCATTTTGCTTTTTCACCATCTTCTGTAAAACCTATTTTCTTAATCAATTGTGTCAAAATGCTAGCTTCTTTTATATCTCCTTCAATTCTAACATTTTTAGGCGTTTTAACAATTAGAAAATCAGTAATAACAGCAATGCCTCCTGTTACACATGCAACCAAAATATCAGCATTGTTTAAATCATATACTTTATCCGATGAAGATTTATTTCTCTTGAATAAGTCTTCATTCAACATTGAATCAATCTCTCCTAAATTTGTACAAGCTATTTTATCTTGAATGCCAAACTCTGAAACTGGAGGTGGTGTATTTGCATCTTGATACAAATTATAAAGTCTTTGAGTCAATACATCTAATGTAGAAGCATTGGATTTGACTTCTTCATTTAATGATGAAGTTTCAAGTTCTATTTCTTTTTGAGCATTCTTGATTACATCTATTTTTCCAGACAATTTATGAAAATCTTCCATATAACTATAGATTCCTTTTTATTAGTTTTTCTAGATACTTAATACTCTTTTCCAAGTTCTTGATTTGTTTCTTATTTTTTTCTGTTTCAGCTTTTAATATACTAAGTTCTTGTTTGAGGTTTTGATTTTGTCGTTGTAGATTGAATAAAATTTCTTGAAAAGATTTTGTATCTTTTTGAATTGCTAAAACTATTTCCGAAAGAACTACCTGCATTTTTGCAGCTTCAGATAGCACAGCTCCGGCACCTAAAGAAGCTATACCCATTCCTACAGCTCCTCCCGCAGAAATACCAAGGAGAGATCCTCCACCAATAAGTACAGCAATACCTCCAGCCATGCCAAAACCTCCAGCAGAAATTGCTCCACCTCCTAATGCGGCAAGACCAGCAGATATAGCAGCTGCACCATGAAGACCGCTCGCTGCAAAGAATGCAATAATTTGATATTGAAAGGTAACTATTGCTATAAGCATCAAAATTAAACCTACACCTGCACACACTGCAGCTTTTGCCCAATATCCAGACAAAGATTTTATTGACTTTGAATATGCTTTTTCAAATCGTTCAATATATTGAGGGTCGATTTCTAATAAAGAGCATATATGATAAAGTGTTTCTTTCCTCTTTTCTTTGTTTAGTTTTAATCCTTTGAACTGTTTATAGTCATCCTTATTTTCACTTAACGGATAATAAGGGCTATAAAGAACACATTCTAAGAAAATCATATATTTCCATATGTTGGTTTCACTTTTTATGCTAAGGATAAGATTTTGTATTTCAATATCAGTACGAAGTGGAGACAAATCCTTATTAGAAAGTTCTTTCAAATAATCAGAAATAGAAGTATCCCATCTATTTAGCCATAGTCTTTTACTTTGAGCTGCATCAGATTTCGCAAATAGTCCACCACCATTAGCTAACGCATAAGAATAATCACCTTCTGTAATAAGACGTTGTAAACTGAACAATACTAGAGTTTGTTCAATTGTTAATCCAAAGATAGAACAAGCTTTTTCCATATCAATAATTAATTATATATTTCGCCTCCCCTCGTCCCCTCCGGTTCAGCCTTCAAAAATTAGACAACAAAAAAGCGTGGGAACTGCCGCCTACTATCCAATCCAGAGGTATCGCCAAATAACCCACAACACGGATAGTAAACAACAGCCCACGCTCTATACTGTGCTTGTTCTTGTCTGTGACAGAGAATAATACAGCAGAGCGCAAGCATTTGTTGTCTATTATTCCCGTGTTGTAGAAAATTGGCGATTTCCTGGATTGGGAATAATATCGTAAACGCTTTTCGCTTTCCACCAAGTCCTTCCATTCCGACCACGCTTGGCCTTCGTCTGGAATTACCGCAAAATTAGCGAAAAGCCATTTCTCAACAAAAAATAAGACACATAAAAAACGATCAATAAAAAAGCGTGCAGCCATCGCTCTTTATCTGACTCAGAGGTATCGGCAAACACCCACTCACCAAGATAATAGAGCAACAGCTCACGCTTGTATTGCTATAGGATGGCCAAGCCCTCATATATACAATGCAGCATGAGCGTTTGTTGCCTATTGTTCCCTCGTGAGTGAAATTTTTGCCGATTTTCTAAGTCGGGAACAATATCTTAAACGCTTTCTCGCTTTTCATATGTCCTCCGCCCGACTCCTCTCGCTCGAAGGTCGCGGCGGATTGCCACAAAGGTAGCGATACTATCCGGTTTATGTGTTTCTTTCGCATAAAATTCGTTTCAATTTCTCGCGAAGGAAGCCCTCCAGTCGGCCATTTCATGACCGGGTTCTCGCTTTTTTATCGCTATTTGCCTGCCGAAAGCGGCTCGCCATTTGTCTCGATCGCATAAAAATCCGGTCCCGGACACGATATGTCCGCCGCTTTCGCTTACTTCGCGGGAAAGAAAAAAGAATCGCGAGACATGAACAAATACGAACGTTGCCTTTGGATCGTCAGCACTTTCATCGATTATGGGGACATGTCGCTGAAAGAGTTGAATGAACGTTTCCGGGAGTATTCGCTGAATTACGACGGGGAAGAGATTCCCGCGCGAACTTTCGACCGGGACCGGCGATACATCGCCACGACTTTCCAGATCGATATCGACTTCGATCCCCGCGTCAAGAAATACAAACTTATGAATCCGGAGGAGATCCGGGACAATCCGCTCTATAAATACCTGATGGGGAGCATTCACGTGAACAACCTTTCCACGTTGGCTTTGCGTCATCGGGAAAAGATCATGTTGCAAGAGATGCCGACCGGGGTTGAATCCCTACATGTCCTGTTGGACGCCATCGACAAAGGGAAGACGGTTCGCTTCGAGTATGTTTCCTATTACGCGAAAGACCGTGTAGGCTCGTATGAGGTGATTCCTTGTTTTGTCCGCTTGTTTGAACGTCGTTGGTATTTGATTTGCGAGTATCTGGACCATAGCAAGACACGGGTGTTGGCGTTGGAGCGGACGCGTGGTTTGTCTATTGGGGAGAAATCTTGCCAACCGTCTCCGGAGATCACTCCGCGCTTGTTTTATCAAGACTGTTTCGGCGTCATCCACGACGACAAACAGCCGGAGGAAATCGTGCTGAAGGTTTATGGCCATCAGGTGGATTATGTGCGTTCGACGCCTATCCACGCTTCGCAAAAGGAGATTGAGACAACGAGGGAATATGCCTTGTTCCAATACTACTTGCGCCCTTCGTTCGACTTTGTCCAACATTTATTGTGGCACCGGGAGAATCTGGAGGTCGTCCGTCCCACCTCGCTTCGGGACGAGACGCGCGAGCTCTTGCGGCAAATGTTGGCGCGTTATGAAAAAGCCCCGGACCGGTAGCATTCGGGGCTTGCCGGTGAAGCTTCGAGGGGAATCTGTTTAAGGATTAGAGTTCGCTCGAACTATCCTCTCGTCATCGGGATCGTCCCAGTCTCCGCTTTTTAGTAAGACTGACTAAAAAACGCCTCTGCGACCGTAAGGTGACGCTTGCGCAACCATCGCCCAACGCCTGCGCAAGCGTCAGCCTACACTTCCGCAAGCGTTGGCTTACGCTTGCGGAAGCGTTTTTCACGTTGGCGAGAAGTCAGGAATTTCCGCCCTTCCAAATATTGAGTTTCTACTTTATGTCATAAAAAATCATCGATAAAGTAGTAACTCGATTTCTATCCGCGCCGTGAGTTTATACTTTTCACGCCCAACTTTGAGCAAGAGTTCAAGCGGTTATTCCTTGAAGCATGAAAGCATCAATAAACTGTTCGAATCCTCGTCCATCCGATCGACGATCGTTTTCAATTCGCCGCTCAGCTTCCCGTTCTCGTTCGCCTCGAACAGCTCGTCGGTGGTCAACAGCAAGGCGCCAAGGCGGGCGTCGTGGCTTCTCCTGACAAGCTCGGGCGCAAGAGGAATCGTTTTCCCTTCAAAATCCTTCAAGCCAATCGATTGCTCATAGAATTGCCCGTCTTTCTTGTCGTACATGTAATAATAGGAAGGAACGGGCGGCTGGCGTCCCATTTCGGCTTTCAGGACTACTTTCTCGAAAAACAAATAATCGCCCGCCTCCACATAGCCGTTCAGGTAACTTTTTTCCGGCATGCCCTTGATGGGCGGCGTGTGGACGAAGACCGGCGTCAATCGTTCTTCCCGATAAAGGAAAATCGTGTCTGTCTCCTGATTCGTCAGGAGAAAGCCGTCGCGATGGCCGACCAACCGTTGGAGCGGACCCGCCATTTTCAAGGTCATTTGGCCAACTTGCAAAGGCGCGGAAACTTCAAAGCTGTAATCCTTAGGCATTTTTACGTATGAGATCAGGTGCCCGTCGTCTTTCGAGACTTTCAGGAAAGGCTCTTCGTAGAACTCGGCGTTCGCGTCGGCCATGCCTTGATACATGCTCGTCACCCGCTCGTGGTTGTCCACGATGAAAATAGCGCCATCGCCCGCGTCGGCCGCCTCGTAAACCCAAGCGCCACTCAGCAAGGGTAAAGTCCGCAGATACTCGCCCCGCTTATCATAAACCTGTATCCGGTTCTTCTCGATCACGAAAAGCTCGCCCCGCCCCTCGTCGACGAAAGCGGTGATCAAGAAATTGTAATCCTCAGGCCCTTGCCCCTTGTGGTTAAAGCTCGCCAAGAAAGCGCCCGAGCGGTCGAACAAGTAGAAATCACCCGTTTGGAAATCGTGGATCGTGACCGTCTTGGAAGAGATATTGGCCAACGAGCCCTTGAAAAGCGCCTCATCACGCTCGCTACTTAACGGGACGTAAGAAACCTCGGCGATGTCGTCGAGCAAGATTTCCTTGGTCGGATAATCTTTTGTCGCGTCGAATTGAATCAACTTTTCCCCCTCATCCGTCGAAGGGCTTCCCCCGCAAGCCGTAAGAAAAAGGGCCACGAAGAACGCGGAAAGCGATGTCGTCTTTTTCATGGTTCTTTCTTTATTAAAATTACTTTTCGCGAAGTAAAAGCATTCTCACTAATCGGCTTTTATTTTCAAGAATAAAAATTCAAACGAGCGTGTTTTTTAACAAAGCTTGTGGCGAATATGCCATAAACTCAGTTTTTTGTAAAAATCGCGGTTATAATCGCAGAAATTTGTACTTTCATTTCCCGTGTGCTTAGCAAGAAGGGAACATTCAAGGTGCTGTCAAACCGCGCAGAGATGATGAAAACGCCGACTTCCCAAAAAGAGTTATTTGATTTTCAACGATATTATCCGTACCATTCGCGATAGATTAAAAACTGAGGAATAAATAAGTCTATTTCACATAGAGGCATTATCTTTTCCCTCGCGACAAAATAAAAATCCATCGCGAGGGAATTTCCTTTTCCTCGCGATGGATTTTATAATGGAAGACAAATCAAAAAATGATCCCAGCCAAGCGGCTTATCCGATCCGGACCATCAAATGATCCTTCGGGATGTGCTCGCCGACGGTGACGTTCACCTTCGTGACGACGCCCGCGACGGGCGACACGACCCGGTTCAGCATCTTCATCGCCTCGTGGATGAGCAGCAATTGGCCCGCTTCCACTCGGTCGCCTTCCTTGACCTCGACCTCGATGATCGTGCCGGGAAGATGCGAGATGACGTCGCCCGCGTTCGGCTTTTGCCAGATCGGACGGCGCTTGTATTTCTCGGTCAGCGTCGTCTGGTATTTGCGGGCCGTGACGATGAAGTCGACCAGTTCTTTTTCTTTCTTCTCTTTCTTCTCCATAAGACAAAAGACCTTTCTTTTAATGAATTAGAACGGAGGCAGACCATGTTTCTTGGCCGGCCGGTATTCTTGCTTCGACTCGGAGAATCTCAACGCGTGGAGCAGCAACGAACGGGTTTCCTTCGGCTCGATCACCGAATCGATGAAGCCACGCGAGGCGGCGACATACGGGTTGGCGAACTTCTCGATGTATTCCTTTACCTTCTCCTGCCGCATCGCGTTCTGGTCTTCGGCCGTCATGATCTCCTTGCGGAAAATGATATTGGCGGCACCCTCGGGACCCATCACGGCGATCTCGGCGCTCGGCCAAGCGAAGACGAAGTCGGCGCCCAAATGGCGAGAGTTCATGGCGATGTAACCACCGCCGTAAGCCTTGCGCAAGATGACGGTGATCTTCGGGACCGTCGCCTCGGAGTAAGCGTAAAGCACCTTCGCCCCGTGCCGGATCACGCCGGCGTGTTCCTGGTCTACGCCCGGCAAGTAGCCCGGCATGTCCTCGAGCGTAATGATCGGGATGTTGAACGAGTCGCAAAAACGGATGAAGCGAGCCGCCTTGTCCGCGCTGTCGCAATCGAGCACGCCGGCCAAGACCATCGGCTGGTTGGCCACGAAGCCGACCGTCTCTCCGCCCATCCGTCCGAAACCGATCACGATATTGGCGGCCCAAAGCTCTTGGATCTCCAAGAAATCCGAGTCGTCGACGATGCAACGGATCACGTCGCGCACGTCGTAGGGTTGCTTCGGATCGAGGGGGACGACGTCCTCTATGTTCAGCATCGCGGCCGGTTCTTTCGCCTCGACGACCTTCGCCCGCTCCCGGTTGTTCCAAGGAATGAAGCTGATAAGACGCTTGACTTGCTCGAAACACTCCTGCTCGCTCATCGCGTAGAAGTGCGCGTTGCCCGTCACCTCGGCGTGTACCCGGGCCCCGCCCAAGTCCTCCATCGAGATGTCCTCGCCCAGCACCGTCTTGATCACGTTCGGTCCCGTAATAAACATCTTGGAAATATTCTCGACCACAAATACGAAGTCCGTCAAAGCCGGCGAATAGACCGCCCCACCGGCGCAAGGCCCCAGAATCAAGGAGATCTGCGGGATCACGCCCGACGCGATCGTATTCCGGTAAAAGATCTCGCCATAACCCGCCAAAGCGCTCACGCCCTCTTGGATACGCGCGCCACCCGAGTCGTTGATCCCGATAATCGGGCACTTCATTTTCAAGGCGTGATCCATGATCTTGGTGATCTTACGGGCGTGTTGCAGGCCCAACGAGCCACCCGCCACCGTAAAGTCTTGGGCGTAAATGCAGACCGGCGCGCCAAAGATCGTACCCGTACCCGTCACGACGCCATCGCCTGGCAGGTCTTTCTTGTCCATTCCGAAATCCCGTCCGTCATGTTTCACGAACATGTCATATTCATGGAACGAGTTCTTGTCCAACAAAGCGAGGATACGCTCGCGGGCCGTCAGTTTGCCCATAGCCACTTGCTTCTCGATAGCGGCCTCTCCGCCACCCATCTCGATGGCGGCCTTCTTTTCCCTGAGCGCCTCGATATTCTTACTTAAATCTGTCATATAAAATGGATTAAATAATGCTTACTTATTTCCCTACCGCCTTGGCCCGATACGAGCAGCGCACGGTTCCCTTGATGATGTTATTCAACTTTCCCCGATCCAACTGGCGCCGGATCGCCGAGATGTTGTCGATGAACACGTGCCCCGTCAGGTGCTCGCACTCATGCTGAACGATCCGGGCGGCGAAACCATGGATCGCCTCCTCGTGCTCAACCCAATTCTCGTCAAAATATTTCACACGGATACTTACCGATCGGCTGACTTTCTCATGAATGCCCGGCAGGCTCAAACAGCCCTCTTCCAGCGCGGTCGTCTCCTCGCTTTTCTCCAAGAAAACCGGATTGATCATCACGCGCTTGAAACCCTTGCACTCCGGGAAATCGTCACTCAAGACATCCCCGTCGATCACCAGCAATTGAATCGACAAACCCACTTGGGGAGCGGCTAAGCCCACGCCCTCCGCATGATACATCGTCTCAAACATATTCGCGACCAAAGTCTTCAAGTCAGGATAATCGTTCGGGACTACTTCAGCCTCTTTTCTCAAAACAGGCTGTCCATATAAATATACGGGTAAAATCATATTATTTATAATTGTATTTCGTACTTTCCAAATAATCTTGAAGAATAATCACGGCGCTAATCTCGTCGACCAACGCTTTCTCTTGTCTTCTCTTCTTTTTCAGCCCCCCTTCCCGCATCGCCCGATGCGCCAAAACGGAAGTATATCTTTCATCATAATACTGAATAGGGATTTGGGGAATAGTCCGACGCAAATGGGATACGAAAGCGTGAATGTATTTCATGCTTTCCGAATAGGTATTATCCGTCTGTTTAGGAAGACCGATCACGAAAAGGTCCACGGGCTCTCGAGAAACATAATCGGCCAAGAATTCAACTAACTTGCCACTCGGGACGGTTGTCAATCCATTCGCGATGATCCGCAAGATATCTGTCACCGCGATCCCCGTCCGTTTCCGTCCATAATCTATCGCCACTATTCTACCCATTCCGGCCGCGAATATACGAAAAATCCCCTTCCGGGAAGCACCCACCTTAATAATGCCTGTTATAAGGTGCTTATAATGCCCATCATGAGGTGCTTACAATGGGCATTATAAGGATGTCACGATAGGCACTATAAGAAATCGTCAATAAGCGTTCTTCTCCCCTCTCAACATATTGAGGACGGTGACGGCGATAATCTTCAAATCCAGCATAAACGACCAGTTCTCGATATACCAGACATCCCGTTTCACGCGGCCTTCCATCTGTTCCAAGGTTTTCGTTTCTCCCCGATAACCCGTAACCTGCGCCCATCCTGTCACGCCTGGCTTCACCAAATGACGGACCATGTACTTATCGATCAAAGCGGAATATTGCTCCGTATGTTTAAGCATATGAGGCCGCGGGCCCACTACCGACATATCCCCCATAAGCACATTGATAAATTGAGGGAACTCATCCAGGTTCGTCCTCCGAAGGAAATCGCCAATCCGGGTTTTCCGAGGATCATTCTTGACGGCTTGCAAGGTATCCGCCTGATCATTGACCTTCATTGTCCGAAATTTATAGCACATGAACTCTCTCCCATACAGACCTGTCCGCTTTTGCCTAAACAAGACAGGCCCCTTCGAACTCATCTTAATCAATGCCCCGACGAGTACGTATAGAATCGGGAAAACGAAAATCAAGATGGAAAGGGAAAAAACGATATCGAACGCACGTTTCAAGGCTCGATTATACGCGGACTGCAAAGGTTCCCGCCGGGTCGTAAGCAAGGGAATGGACTCCATCAATTCCATGACCAAACTCTTCTTCACGTTCCGATAAAATTCGGGAACGATATAGAAACGGATCATTTTCTTTTCCGCGATATCCAGCAATTTGACAATTTTATCATCCTGAGTTCCGGGCAAAGTACAATAAATCTCATCCACTTCTTGCCGCGACACGAAATGCTCCACCTCCTCCGTCCGTCCCAAGTAGTTAGGCAAAACCCGGCGCAACGCCTCATTATCATCAAAAAAGCCCAAGATCCGGAATCCATAGCTCATGTCATCCTGCATTACTTGATAAAGTTCTATACCATTCTTTCCCGCTCCCACGATAATGACGTTCTTGACAGAATAGCCTTTTCGCCGATACCATTTCAAAGACAAGCGCACCACGACACGCCAAAAAGAAAAAACAACCAAGGCCGTCACGTAATAGGTCAACAAAAAAGTAGCGACCCAATTCCCGACATTCAAAAAAATCAAGCACGTCGAGAAAAAGAAGACCATAAGCGTGATCAACCCTAAGGAACGTTGGACGATCTTGTCCACGAATATAATTGATTCATGCAATTGTATGGGGACCAAGTAAAGCGCGAAAAAGTAAGAGAAATTCAGCAAAAGCAAAATTTCCCGCATATTATGAGCGACTACGTTCGTATGCTCTTCTCCCAACGAATGGCAAACCAGAAAAAAGAGAAGATTGATCACCAATAGATCTCCCACTCCGACAAGCCATTGCACTAAGATGCTATTCTTATTACCCAAAGCCATATACTGAAGTCAAATTATCCTACAAAGATAACCAATTTTCCACCTCTATATTGTCGAATCCGTTCCAAAATTAATTCAAAATCATAGTTTCCTAGTAATTCTTTTCCTCAATGGCCACATACAAAAAAGGGCCCGACCATAGTCGAGCCCCATCTACATTATTTATAAACATCACCGGCTTCTCAGATGAAACCTACATATTATTCTTCCGCACGCATAATCACTACACGATTCCAATTATTCTCATCATACGGTTGCTCATCCGAACCTCTCCATTCGATCGTGATTTGGTCAGAAGAAATACCGTACTTGTCGATCAACTCCTTAGCGACCGCTCTCGCACGTTTCTCCGAAAGAGTCTTGTTATATTCAGAAGTACCCGTATTCTTATCAGCATAACCAATCACCTTAATCGGCGCGTTATTCGCTTTCATGAACTCAGCCGTATTATAAATGTTGATCTGTTGATTCTTATCGATCTTAGCGCTATTCAAGCGGAAATAGACCACATTATCCACATAATTGTTGATAACCTGAGTAACCGTCTCTTGGCATTCCGGACAAGATTCCGGACGTTTGCTCAGCTCCTCGTTGGCCGCACGCAAAGCGTTGATTTGGCTATTCAAATCATTCAACAAGTCATAATCCATCGGCTCCATCACCTCGAAATCAGTCTTACCCAACTTAAAGGTCAAACCAGCCGTCAATTGAGCGATACCATCAGTCAAGTGGAACATGCTAACCCGATTGAATTGCTCATTCAACAACGAACCTTGCAATTCGATGTTCAAATCAACACGCTTGCTCAGACGGAACGCCGTCAAAATACCCGCGTTCAACGTAGGAGACTCTGTTCTTGGCCGTTCTACGGACTCTGTCGTCTTAAAGCGTTGCGCATAACCAAAACCGACCCATGGAATCAAACGGAAAACTCTAGACTCACGATACGGTCCCCAGAAATTCGTCACATCCCATAACAAGTCGACATGTGCCGCCATATATTTATTATGCTGCATCACCGTCGCGCCCGTATTCTCAAACCCATGAAGAATACCGCCATTCACTTGAGCCCGGAACGCCAAATATGGATTGAACCATTTACCAAAAGAGATTTGAGGCGCAAAATTCAAGCGGTTCTTAAAATCCGCTTCTCCATTTTGGTCTCCCAATAAAACACTCGCACCACCCGCAATAGAGATAAACCAGTTATCCTTTGCTTTGTTTTTCTTAAAATTTGTCTTGTAGCCAGCCTCATTGCTGAATCCTACTTGTGGTTTAAACTCCTGCGCATTAGCTGAGAAGAAAAAGCCTGACAATAACGCTAAAATTAGAACCTTTGTCTTCATGCAACAACTCTATTTTTAGATTTAACAATATTCATAATATTTATTTGAGTACAAAATTAATCGCATCTCACTTTAAAAACAAAAGTTTGACAATAATTGTTTCGTCCAATAGCGATAAATAATGTTTCCAAAGAAAAAAATTTATTTAATCATATCCATTAAG
>CASFXH010000060.1 GCA_949298575.1 uncultured Parabacteroides sp. | reverse complement strand
TACGCGCAAGCACTTCCAATTGATTCTTTTCCATAAGGCAAAGTTCGGAATTCCTGTGGATTTGGAAAACTAATCCCCACTAAATTTCTACTGACCCCATAACATGCCCGATAGCGGGGAGTTTATAGCTAAGAGCAAGGGTGCCTATCCTAAGCTGGAATTTGAAACAAGTCGGAGCAAATTTCTGGCCAGACACACGGAAACTTCATACAAAACATTTCTTCTAAGGGAAAAGGAAAGAGATTTTTCGCTTTTCATGTTACGTTTAGCCTTCTCAATTGTCATTAAGATGGTATGGAACAAGAGCAATTTAAAAAGGAAGTATTGCCCGTGCGAGAGCGGTTACTGCTTTACGCACGGAAATTGTTGGACGACCCGGATGATGCCGAGGATGTCGTACAAGAAGTGTTCCTGAAGTTGTGGTATATGCGTGATGCGCTGGATCGGTATCAGAATCTGCCGGCGTTGGCGATGCGGATTGCCCAACGCCTTTGCCTGAATAAACTGAAGACGAGAGGACGTATAGTGGGTGACTTGAGCGAGTGCTTTGCTTTGAGCGATGGCATCACGCCTTATACCCAGTTGGAGCGGAAGGAAAACATGGAGCGGATAATGCGGATCATCGACATGTTGCCGGGGCTTCAGCAAGCGATTTTGCGGATGCGGCACGTGGATGGGCTTGAGGTAGAGGAGATAGCTGGGCTGACTGGGAGTACGCCTGAGGCGATACGGATGAATCTTTCCCGGGCCCGTAAGCGAGTGAGGGATCAATTCTTTAAAATGTAAGGAGGCATAATAATGAATACGGAAGAATATAAAAGAATAGCGGATTTGTTGGATCGTTTTTTTGAGGGACAGACCTCTAACGAAGAGGAGCGTGCGTTGTACGCATTTTTCTCCCGTACGGACGTACCGGCGGAGTGGGAACGTTATAAGGCTCTTTTCGCCTATTTCGAGAATGGCATCGCCTCGGAAATAGAGGCGGCGCGAGAGGCGGGGAGGGCTCCGGGAGGCTCGCGCGAGAGGAGAATCGTTTGGTGGAGTGTGGCGGTGGGCGTGGCCGCTTCCTTGCTGCTGCTCGTGGGGCTCTTGTTGTTCGAGAGGGAATCTTCGGATTTCGATCCGTACGAGGGGAGTTACATCGTGCGGAACGGGCAGGTAATCGTTGACATGGAGTGTATCCGCCCGGAGATAGAGGCGGCTTATCGAAAGGCCGAGGCCACCGAGCGCGCCGCTGAGCGGATGCTGGGCGAGGGCGATTGTTTGGACCGCCAAATTCGCGCCACCGAAAAGCGTGTGGAGCGTATCCATACCTCCTTGCTGGAGGGCGTGGGCGACGACCGGCTTCGGACGGAGGTTCGCCGCCTGTTGGAATCGGGACGATAAGATTTAGTATCATTATATTATAAAAAAGAGAAATCATGAAAGCGAGAAAATTTTATGGAATGGCGCTGGCCCTGTTGTTGTGCGGGCTGAGTGCGGAGGCTTTCGCCCAGAAGAATCTGGAGGAAGTGGTGCGGAAATGCAAGTCGGATAAAAGTGTCGACAAGAGCGTCGTGACCAAGAAAGACCCGGCGACCAAGCAAAAGCGGCGCATCGTCAGCTCGTTTGAGGTAGAGAGCGGATCGCCGTTGTATCAAGAGGTCATGACCGCTTTCGAACGGGACAAGGAAGAGGCTTACCAAATTATCGAGAACGAGTCGGGTGGCAACAAGAACTATTTCATCCGTTTCACGCGGGCAGATGGGAATGTCGCCTATTCGCTGAATACGAGCAAGTCAGAATTGTCGCTCACGGTCATTGAGCAATTTAGTGTTAATGAACAAGAGAAAGAAAATCCGGATATCGATTGAGCTATCCGGAACATTTAAAAAAGTCAACTGGTTGCCTCTTTTACCCGTGAGGGCGGAAGAGGCATTTTCTTACAAGCAACGTTTTCTCATGCTTTTTCGTTGGGATGCAACCAAGCGACTTTTTGGACTGATTGGTGTGGCTGGCCGATGATGTCGGCATAGAGATCCGGACGCCGAGCTTCCCTGTAGCGGTGGCCCCCGGCTTGGGTCAGCTTTTCTGGAACAAGGGTCGCGATGACGTAATCATCACCCAATTTACGGCATTCGGCCAAGATATCACCAAAAGGATCCAGGATCATTGAGCAACCGTTCTTGATCTCGTTGTAATCGTGGCCAATGGGGTTGGAGAAGACGACATAGATCCCGTTATCGTAAGCCCGGGCTGGGAGCCATTTCATGAGCCAAGCACGTCCTTTCAGTCCATCGAACTCTTGTCGGACACTGGTCGGGTCTGCCTCACGATTGTCCCACAGGGCTGGATCGATCAGGCCTGCTCCGGGTCGGGGAGAAGGGGTACACATGGTAACGTGTGGCATGAAGATCACTTGTGCCCCCAGCAGGGCGGTCGCACGGACATTCTCGATGATGTTGTTGTCGTAACAGATTAGTATACCGCATTTCCAACCTTTTAATTCGAATATGACATATTGGTTGCCAGGCAAGATGGCCGGATTGATGAATGGATGTAGTTTGCGATACTTAGCCTTGAGGCCAGTTGCGTCTACGCAAACTTGGGCCTTGAATATTCGGTCTTGTTTGTCTCGCTCGAAGAAGCCGGCCAATAACGCCACGCCACAATCATTGGCGATGGAGATAAGTTCTTGTGTGCTTGGACCGTTGGGGATAGGTTCGGCTATCGCCAGCAGTTCTTCACGGCTGAGCTCTTTAGCGAAAGTATAACCACAAACAGAGCATTCATGGAACGCGACAATATCCGCGCCATCGGCTGCCGCTCGCTCACACATGCGGCGGATAACGGATAGGTTGTAAGCCTTGTCGTTGTCACGTGTCTCAAATTGGACGGTTGCGACTTTAATGGGATTTAACATGAATAATATTTTGGATTGAGTTTCAAAGGTAGGGCTTCTTGTTGGATTGGGAAGTTTTTCAGCTTTATTGCTTAGGCTTTATTTGTGTTTTTTGGGATTCATCCGCAAAAAAATAACCCGACCTCACGGACGGGTTATCTCAATCAACCTAAAACTAAAACCTAAACCAATCTCTTTCCCTTTTTTGTTTAAAAACCAATACTAACCTAATAGACTATTTAATATAAAAGATCAAATTTCCTTATCGTAGGAAGGCCATGCGCCTTCTTGGCTACAAACGAAAGCTGCGGTTTCGACTGCGGTTTTGTGCGCTTCCTTTAGGGATTTCCCTCTCAAAAGGGAAATAATCAGCGCTCCAGAGAAGGAGTCGCCCGCGCCGACAGTGTCTTTAACTTCCACTTTGGGGGTTGGCAGGATGGAAAAACCTTCTTTGGCATAAATGGCGCTATAATTCGCTCCCGCAGTCACGACAAATAATCTCAAATCGTATTTTTCGAGAAACCATTTCGCCAAAGTCTCTTCCGTTCCTTTCAACTCGAACATTCCTTTCAAGATCTCCAACTCCTCGTCATTTACTTTCAATGTGTTGGCCAAATAGAGCGATTCTTCAATCAACTCTTTATTGTAATAATGCTGCCGCATATTGATGTCCAATAATCGATAAGCCGCCTCGGGCGCGAACGAGAGAATCGCTTGGATAGTCTCGCGGGACTGCTTGGCGCGTTGCGCTAAGGTCCCAAAACAAATCGCGTCAGCCTTTTCCGCCAAATCGATCGCGTCGGCTGTTGGCGAGAGATGATCCCAAGCTACTCGCTCAGTGATGACGTATTCCGGAATCCCTTTTTCCAATTGGATCTGGACGGTTCCTGTTGGATAAGGCACTTTCTCTATTAAATATTGAATGTGGTTCTTGTCCAATTCCGCCAAGATTTCTTCTCCATATTTATCGTCGCCCACGGCGCTAATGGCATAACCTTTTCCCCCGAGCCGGGAAGCGTGATAGACGAAGTTGATCGGTGCGCCTCCGGCTTTTTTCCCTGTCGGGAGTAAGTCCCATAACAATTCGCCGATGCCTACAACGATTGGAGTTTTCTTTTCCATTTCTATGTTACCTTCTTTTCTTATCACGTCGCAAAGGTAAGCGGATCGTATGGTTGAGGCTATAATATTCGCTACATACTTTATGATTTTCGTTACAACTCCTATAGAAAATCAAGGAGTTGTAACGAAAGTGCTATTGAGGTAACCTCTGTGTGGGATCAGCGATGTATTCGGATGGGGTGACACCGTAGGCCTGCTTGAAACTTTTCGTGAAATAGGCGGGCGAGGTAAAACCGGTTTGGTAAGCTACCTCACTAATGGTGTAACGGTTTTCTCGAAGGAGGTCGGCGGCTCGTTTCAGACGATAGTCACGCAACACGTCCGTGGGAGAGAGGCCAAGCGCACTTTTGACTTTCCGATAAAGATGTACCCTTGAGAGGCCGATTTCTTCACTGATCTTTTCAATATTGAAATCCGGATCCGAGTATGCGGATTCAACAATCGCCATGAAACGGCGTAAGAAAGCGGTGTCGGGTGTTTCTTGTTGTTCTTTTTTCGTGGTTTCTGGTAGGTTGAAATCTTTTAGGAAGCGAGCTCGTAAGCGGTCTCTTTCTTCCAGAAGTTTGATGATATGGAGCTTGACTTCTTCGATCCGGAATGGTTTTTGGATGTAGGCGTCGGCTCCGCCTTCGATACCATAAAGGCGTTGGCTATCATCGGAGAGTGCTGTGAGGAGAATGACAGGGATATGGCTGAGCATAAGATCCGATTTGACACGGCGGCATAGGTCGAACCCATTCATTTCGGGCATAAGGACGTCGCTTAACAAGAGGGAAATATTCTCTTCTTCATTTAGCTTGTCGAGAGCCTTGGCTCCGTTTTCCACGCCAAGGACTTGGAAGTTGGCCGATAGTTCATTGAGGAGGTATTCCCGGATGTCGGGATCGTCTTCCGCGATCAGGATCGTATAGGGATAACGTTTCTCGAGTGTTTGGCGGATCGTGGAGGTATCGAGATTCTCGATGCCGCAAGAGTATTCGGAGACATAAGGTTCAAAGAGGTTATCCTTATCGAAATGATCTTTTCCATTCAAGAGATGAACGGTGAAGATCGTCTCGATATTCGGCTCGCTTTGTACCTCGATTCGTCCATGATGCATGGTGATGAATTCATACGCGAGATGTAGGCCGATTCCTGTGCCGGAAGCTTGTTGCTCGTTGTCCGTATAGAAGCGTTCGAATACTTTAGCGAGTTTGTCTTTCGCGATTCCCCGGCCATTGTCGGAGACCGAAAGGATCGTCTCGCTACCCATATCCTTTAACCGGATCTGGATGTGTCCGTCTTTGGGCGTGAATTTGAAAGCGTTTGACAACAAGTTGGCCAAGACTTTCTCTATTTTGTCCGCGTCGATCCATAAGTAGTGGGAGGTGAGCGTGGTTTCAAACGTGAATTCGATATGTTTCCCGCGGGCAAGCTGATCGAAACAGGATTTGACCTCGCGGATAAAGGGAATGATATCGATTTGACTAACCCGTAGATTCATTTTGTGGTTCTCTATTTTTCGGAAGTCCAAAAGTTGGTTGATCACTCGTCTCAGGCGCTCGGCGTTCTTGCGAATGATGCGAATATCATCGGCGAAGGCTGATCCTGCGGGCGCGTCTTGTGCCATCTTGTTCAAAGGACCGAGAATCAAGGTCAATGGGGTCTTTACCTCGTGAGAGACGTTGGTGAAGAAGCGGAGTTTTTGGGCGGTCACTTGTTCGATGCGCTGGTTCGCGACCGCCAGTTCTTCTTTCTGCTGCTCGACTTCTTCTTTCTTCTCACGAAGCTTGCGCATGGTTTGCCGTATTTTCCGGTTGATATAGACCATGTAAATCGCTGAGAAGATAAGGGCGGTCATGAGGACAAGGATGATCACGAAGGAGTTTTGGAGGAAATTATATTGTTCGAGCAAGCGAGCGACTTTCCGCTGTTGGGTGTCGATCTGTCGCTGGTATTCGACCATTTGGTTCATTTGGAGGTAGATCGTTCCCGCGTTGTCTTGGCTGATGAGGGGCGAGGTGAGGGCGTACTCCTTGGCGTAATCCTTGTGGTTCAAGATGCGATCGGCTACACGGATCGCGATGCCGCTGCCACTCGGATAATAGAAGGAGCCGAGCAACTCGCCTTTCGCCACGGCTTCCAATCCTAAACCCTCACCCGGAAGGGCATCGATGCCAATGAATTTAATTCGTTGGGCCAAGAGGGAGTCTCGGCGACTGATCGCTTGGCGGGCGGCGATCGCCATCTCGTCGTTGTGCGCGAAGACGATCTCAAGGTCGTCGATGTTGGATAGTTGATTGATCGCTTCCGTGGTCTTTCGCGCGGACCAGCCTCCTTCGATTTGGGTAAGGCGCACGTTGGGATGGACCATCAACGTCTCGGCGAATCCGTCATGCCGTTCAATGGCGGCGGTGTAGCTTTTGTCGCCCCAGATCTCGAGTACGTGGGGGGATTCACCGGTGAGGTTGGCGCTCACGAGAGCACCCGCCGAGCGTCCGGTCTCATAGTTGTCGGCGCCTATGAAGGTGGTGTAATCGTTGGTGTTCAGCCGGCGGTCAAGGATGATGGTGGGGATACCCGCCTTGAAAACTTCTGAGGCGACGGCCGAGAGGGAATCACCATCTTTGGGAGAGATGATGATCAAGTCCACTTTTTGCCGGGCCAGTTGTTTGATTTGCTTGATCTGGGTTTTCGCGCTTTGCGCCGCGTTAAGGACTCGGGTGGAAATATCCGGGAAGTTGGCCGCCTCGACGTTCAGGTCGATTAACAAGGCTTGCCGCCAAGCGTCTTCCGTGCCACAAAGGGAGATTCCCACCGTGTATTGGGCTTCTTCCTCTTGTTCCTTGCAGGCGAACAAGAGCAACAGAAGTGGAAGCCATAGTATTTTATGGAAGATACCTCTCATGGTCGCCATTTATTTCTGGAAGACTTTCGTGGATTTGATCAGGATATCTTGGAGCGGACGGTCGTGGGCGTCGGTTTTTACTTGTGTCATGCGTTCCACGACGTCGAGCCCTTCCACGACTTCGCCGAAGATGGTGACTGAGCCGTCGAGGTGCGGTACGCCGCCAATTGTCCGATAGACTTCCCGCCGTTCTTCGGGGATGACGATCGGTCCCAGTTCAGCCAGCGTGTCTTCCAGCAGGATGGAGGCTTCGATATGCAGTTCGTCTTCGCGGGCTGGGTTGGCCAGTTCAGGATTTTCTTTTTGCAGGCGGTCGCGGAAACGGTAATAGAGCCATTTGCGACGGATCTCGTTCAAGCGGTTCTCCCGCTCGGCGAATTCCTCATCCTTGTAGACGCGGCCTTGGACAAAACAGAATTGCGTGCCCGCTGAGGCTCGTTCGGGATTCACGTCGTCGCTTTCCTTGGCGTCGATCAGGGCGCCTCGTTTGTTGAAGTATTGGGGCAAGATCTCGGCGGGAATGGTATAGCCGCCGCCGTCTTCCCCATAAAGGGCTCCCGGTTCATGGGCTTTGCTCGTGAGGTCGCCTCCTTGTGCCACGAAGTCTTGGATGACTCGATGGAACAGGACTCCTTCGTATTCGCCCGATTGGCAAAGCCGGATGAAGTTGTCGCGATGGAGAGGGGTCTCGTCGTAGAGACGGACGGTCACGTCGCCCATCGTCGTCTCGATCGTGACATAGACGGGCTTATTGGGATCTAGCTTCGGGTCGGCGCAAGCGCACCAAAGCAGACTGAGGATTCCTAAAAGGCAAAAGAGTATGTTTCGTTTCATGGGTTCATTCCTTTCTTTTATCCGCCAGGATCAGCATCTGGCAATTTTGACAATCAAATTGGAGCCGCAACCGGGTCTCCTTGTAACACAAATAATAAGGCTCCCGGTAAGGGGAGCGGGCCGCTTGCTGGCGCGGGCACCACCCAAGGCTGTACCGCAGGCAGTGCTTGGCGTACATGAGCGGGGCCTCCTCGCCGGGAGGCTTCACTTCGAAAGCGGGGGCGATCTCTCGCGCGCCTTGTTTCTTATAAAACCGACGGGCCAGGCTATTGGCGACATTGTCCCGATAACTGAGCGATCGGTCTTTTAAAAGGAAAGCCTTGTCGCCCTGTCGCGCTTGTTTCCAGCGGGCCACTTCCCGGGGATAGCGCACGCGTTGGTTGGCCAGGAGGAGATCGATCGTCTCTCGACGCAGGTCCGCGAGGAAGGAGGCGGGGATAAACCAATCGGCGCTCAACGCCACCTCGATTCGCTCGGCCTGGAAAAGGGTGTCGCCCAATTTCCCCAATTCGCTCCGGATCCGTTCCGTCTGGGGGACGCGGGCCGGGGTTTTCTCGAAAGGTTTCGAGAGGACGACGCGGGCCCCCGTCTCGTCGCTCGCCTCCAGAGAGAATCCGGTGGGGGTGTCGGTCAGGCGGAGGCGCAGGTTGAGCTTTCGCTGGGCGGAGGGCTTGGCCAAGATTTTCTCGAAAGCTTGGTCGTAGTTCCGGTAGAGCGGGGTGCCGGGCGCGATGGAGAGTTTCTCGAGCGTATGGATCCGGTCGCCGTCGATCCGGTTGATCCGGAAGCCGACCAGCTCGCCTTTGCCGTTGAAATAGGTCAGCCCGTCGCCATTGCTCAAAGGGACTTGGGCGGAGACGAGGAGCGTCCCGTCGGTCCTTGTCGCGCGGACACGGCCGATGGGCTGTCCTTGGGACTTGGGCGTGTCGAATGAAGTCACGTCTTTCACGCGGCCATCCAGGTAGAAAGGCGTGAAGCCCCGGTTGAAACTTCTCCGCGGATCGGGCGTGAACGTGTAGGCGCAATGCCCGGCGGAAGCGGCCCGGTATTCCGGCCGGCGGGCGAAGAGAGCGTCGAGTTTCTGGCGATACCACGCGGTGACGTTCTTGACGTAAGATACGTCTTTCATCCGCCCCTCGATCTTGAGCGACGTGACGCCCGCGTCGAGCAACTCTTCCAGCCGGTCGCCCCTGTTCATGTCTTTTAAAGAGAGTAAATGCTTGTCTTTGACGATAACACGCCCGTCGGCGTCGACCAGCGTGTAGGGCAAGCGGCAGTATTGGGCGCATTCTCCCCGGTTGGCGCTCCGGCCGCTCAGGGCGGCGCTCAGGTAGCATTGCCCACTGTAGCTCACGCAGAGGGCGCCGTGGACGAAGACCTCCAGCGGGACGCTGGTCGCCTCGGCGATCTCGCGGATCTGGGCCAAGGTCAACTCGCGGGCCAGGACGATCCGCGAGAAACCGACGCGCTCCAGGAAGCGGGCCTTCCCGGCGTCGCGGTTGTCCATTTGCGTGCTGGCGTGGAGGGGAATGGGGGGGATGTCCATCTCGAGGAGGCCCAAGTCTTGCGTGATCAAGGCGTCGACACCGGCCCGGTAGAGCGCGTGGACCAGCCGCTCGGCCTCCGCCAGCTCGTCCTCGTAGATCAGGGTGTTGAGCGTCACGTAGACTTTGGCGCCGTAGGGGTGGGCGAAGTCGCATAGCCGCCGGATGTCGTCGACACTGTTGCCCGCCGCCGCCCGCGCGCCGAAGCGAGGGGCGCCAATATAGACGGCGTCCGCCCCATGGCGGATGGCTTCGACGCCGCACGTCAGGTCGCGGGCGGGCGCCAGCAGTTCAACGTGTCGCGGGCTGTCGTTCATTTCAATTCTCCCAAATGTTGGATCTCCCGGATGTCAAACGGGGTCTCTTGATAGACATAGTAGTTCAGCCAGTTGGTGAAGAGCAGGTTCGCGTGCCCCCGCCAGCGGACGACGGGCCCTTGCGCCGGGTCGTCGTTGCGGTAGTAGTTGCGGGGCTTGTCGATGGGGAGGCCCTTCGAGCGGTCGCGCATGTACTCGTCGTTCAGCGTATAGGGCGAATATTCGGAATGGCCCGTGATGAAGAACTCGCGCCCGCCCCGCGCCATGACCATGTAGACGCCCGACTCCTCGCTCTCCGAGAGGAGCGTGAGGGCGGGCACCTTCAGGATGTCGTCGCGGCGGATCTCGGTATGCCGGCTGTGGGGCACGAAAAACTCGTCGTCGAAGCCCCGGAAGATGGGCGTGAACGGCTCCCGCAAGACGTGCCGGAAGACGCCGAACATCTTCGCCGGCAGGTCGTATTTCGGAACGCCGTAGAAATGGTAAAGCCCCGCCTGCGCCGCCCAACAAATGTAGAGCGTCGACGTGACGTGCGTGCGGGCCCAATCGAAAATCATCGTCACCTCCTCCCAATACGAGACGTGCTCGAAGGGCATCTGCTCGACGGGCGCCCCGGTGATGATCATCCCGTCGTAGTAGTCGCCCGAGATGCTGTCGAAGTCCTTGTAAAACTCGCGCATGTGCTCGATGGGGGTGTTCTTGGGGGTGTGCCCCTTTATTTTCAGGAATTCCAGCTCCACTTGCAGCGGCGTGTTGCTCAGGAGGCGGACCAGGTCGGTCTCCGTCGTGATCTTGAGGGGCATCAGATTGAGGACGATGACCCGCAGCGGGCGGATGTCCTGCGTCGTCGCTCGCTGGTCGTCCATCACGAAGATATGCTCCTTCTTCAGCAACTCAATGGCTGGCAAATTCTTTTGAAGATTTAATGGCATCTTTTTATTCTTTTAGGTTGTCTTTGTGCGCGAAGATAAGAAAAAAAGGCGATGCCCCGCCGCCCGCGACCGGTGGATAGCGAAACCAGTTTGGCAAGCCTTCGATCGTGATCGACGGGCAGAAAAAGGGGTTTGGCAAGCCGGCCAAGTGGTTTGCCGGGCAGAAAAAGATCTTTTTCTAGCTGGCCAAGTGGTTTGTCGGGCAGAAAAAGATCTTTTTCTAGCTGGCCAAGTGGTTTGTCGGGCAGAAAAAGATCTTTTTCTAGCTGGCCAAGTGGTTTGTCGGGCAGAAAAACCAGTATGGCAAGCTGGCCAAGTAGTTTTTTTGGTGGAAAAAGCTCTTTTTCTACCTGAAAAACTAGTTTGCCAGCTAGAAAAAGATCTTTTTCTAGTCCCCCAACTCATAAATCACGAAGACTGGATTCGCCTCTTCGCCTCAATTCCCCCCAGCCTGGCTCTCCGGCAGGTCGTAGCCGCCACCCAGGGCCTTGTAGAGCGAGACGATGGAGAGCAGCTCGTTGAGCACGGCGTCGTTGAGGCCGATCTGGGCGTCGAGCAATCCACGCTGGGCGTCGAGCACGTCCATGTAGCTCGTCACGCCGTTGATGTATTGCAACTGCGCCAGCTCCAGGTAGTTGCGGGCCGACGACTCGAGGCGTTCCATCGAGGCCCGCACTTCTTTCACCTTGCGGACGGTGACGATGGCGTTGTTCGCCTCCTTGAACGCGCCGAGGACGCTCTTTTGGTAGGCGAAGACCTCTTGCTCGTAGCGCGCTTGCTCGGCCTTCAGGTTCGCCCGGTTGCGGACGAGGCCGACGAGTGGTTGCAACAAGCCGCCGATGGCTTCCCAAGCGCCGCTCTTCAGCAGCGAGGCCACCTCGTCGCTCTCAAAACCCACGTTGCCCGTCAACGAGATCTGCGGGAACATGTTGGCCTTGGCGATGCCGACGCGGGCGTTGGCCGCTTGGAGCATCAGCTCGGCTTGGCGCATGTCGGGCCGCCGCTCGAGGAGGCTGGAGGGGAGGCCGACCGGCAGGCTGTCGGGCAAATGTTGCTCGCTCAGGTTCTTGCCGCGGGGGATGCGCCCGGAGTATTCGCCCAGGAGCATGGCCAGGTCGCTTTCCTTGATGGTGATCTGTTGCTCGAGGTCGGGGATGAGTGTCTCGGTGCGGGCCAACTCGACTTGCGCCTGGTTGTAGGCCGTCTCCGGCGTCAACCCGCCCTCGTAGCGGAGTTTCGCCAGGCGGACACCCTCGCGGCGGGCGATGAGCGTCTGCTGGACGATGGCCAGCTCGCGGTCCAAGGCGCAAAGCTCATAATAATTGGTCGCGACCTCGGCGACGATCGTCATGCGCAAGGCACGAAGATTCTCCACGGAGGCGAAATACTCGGCGATGGCGGCCTCGTTGGCCCAGCGGAGCTTGCCCCAGAGATCCAGCTCCCAGGAGTAAGCCAGCTTGGCGGCGTGCTCGGGCGAGGGGTCTGGGTTGCCGCCCCCGTAGTCCAAGACTTCCTTGCTGAAATAGACGTTCGCGTTGACATCCGGGAAGAGGTCGGCGAACGAGATGCGGCGGGCCGCCATCATCTCCTTGAGGCGCGCGGCGGCGATGTTGACGTCCTTGTTGTTCTCAAGGGCCTTGTGGATGAGGAGCCGCAGGGTGTCGTCTTCGTAAAGGCTCTCCCACGGGATGTCGGCCACCGACGAGCTGTCGGCTTCCGTCCGCGCCTCAACCCGGTCGGGGAGGTTCAGTTCCGGTCGCTCGTAAGGCTTGCCCACCTTGCACGAGGCAAGGAGGCAGAGGCCCAGCGTGGCGATCAGGCTATATTGAAATGCTTTGTTCATGACTTTGAGTTTTTACGATCCATTAAACGTTGTTTGACTTTCGAGAGGATCAGGTCGCGCTTCTCGCCCAACTTCTCCTTCTGTTCCTCCAGCTTCACCTCGATGGTCTTGGGGATACGGGCCTTGTCTTTTACCTTATATATAAGGACGAAGAAGAAAGGTACCATGACGATGCCCACCGTGGTGGCCACCAACATCCCGAAGAAGACACCCGTGCCGATGCTGTGGCGCGACGCCGATCCCGGCCCCGAGGCCAAGACCAACGGCAACATACCGAGGATGAACGCCAACGAGGTCATCAAGATGGGGCGGAAGCGCAACTGCGCCGCGTGGATGGCCGCCCGCACGACATCGACTCCCCGGTCGACTTGCGCCTTGGCGAACTCCACGATCAGGATCGCGTTCTTTGCCGCCAAGCCAATCAGGGTCACCATACCGATCTGGAAATAAATATCGTTTTCCAGCCCCGTGCCCCAAATACCCAAGTAAGCGCCCAACGCGGCGATCGGCAGGGAGAGCAACACGGCGATCGGGACGATCCAGCTCTCGTATTGCGCCGCCAAGAAGAGGAAGACGAAGAGGAAGACGAGGGCCAGGACGAATCCGGTCTGCCCGCCCGCTTGTTTCTCTTGGTAGGAAAGGCCGCTCCATTCCAACCCGATGTTGTCGGGCAAATGCTCGGCGACGATCCGTTCCATGGCGGCCATCGCCTCACCCGTACTGTAGCCATGCGCGGCCACGGCGTCGATCGAGGCGGTCGAGAACATGTTGAAGCGCTTGATCGTACCCGGTCCGGTGGTGTATTCCACCTCGCCCAAGGCCGTCAGCGGGACCATGGCGCCGTTTTGCGCCCGCACGAAGAAGAGGTCGAGATTGTCCTTGCTTCCCCGATAGGAGGCGTCGGCTTGGATATAGACACGGTAGACACGGTTGAACATATTGAAGTCGTTCACGTAGACCGATCCAAGGTAGGCCTTCATGGTCGAGAAGATATTCGCCAAAGGAATACCCAGGAACTTGGCCTCGTCGCGGTTGACGTTGAAATAGAGCTGCGGGATCTCGCTTTGCAAAGCCGAGGAGACGCTTTCCAGCTCGGGCGCTTGCGAGGCGTAGTAGAGGAAGGTGTCGTTGGCGGCGATCAGGTTTTCCCATGTCGCGTCGCCCCGGGCTTGGAGCTGCATTTCCAAACCACCACTTTCACCCAAGCCGGGGATGACCGGCGGGCGGGTGACGTAGGCTTTCGCCTCGGGATAATAGTAGAACTCGTCGCGGGCGTCGTTCATGACTTCTTCCACGCTCATGCCCGCTCCTTTGCGCTCTTCCCAAGGCTTCAGGATGACGGTCAGCCGGGCGCGGCTCTGGTTGGTGCCGACGCGCGAGCTGGTACCGGTCTGGTTCTGGACGTACGCGATGGCCGGGTGGTGGATCAGGTAGTCGATCGCCCGGTTGGTGACGTTGCGGGTCCGCTCAAGGGTGGTTCCCTCGGGCATCTCGATCTCGACATAGAAGAAGCCTTGGTCTTCCTCAGGGATAAAGCTGGTAGGCAGGGCCTTGTTCAAGACAAAGATAAACACCAGCACCATGCCGAAACCGGCCAAGACCCGTCGGGGATGCGCGAAGGCCCGTTTCAAGAGTCCGGTATATCTCAAGTTGCCTTTCGCCAGCCAATAGTTGATCCAGCGGAAGACGATGTTCTTCTTCTTGTGGGACGGCTTCAGCAAGATCGCGCACATCGCCGGGCTTAAGGTCAAGGCCACGACGGCCGAGAGCATCACGGATACGGCGATCGTGATGGAGAATTGCCGGTAGAGCAAGCCGGTGATCCCACCCAGGAAACTGACCGGCACGAAGACGGCAGTCAAGACCATTGAGGTCGCGATCAAGGCGCCCGCCAATTCTTTCATGGCCTTATGCGTCGCCTCTCGAGGGGGCAGATGTTCCTCGTGCATGATGCGTTCCACGTTCTCCACCACGACGATCGCGTCGTCCACCACGATACCGATCGCCAGGATCAAACCCAGCAAGGTCAGCATGTTCAACGAGAATCCCATGACCAGCATGAATCCGAACGTACCGATCAAGGAGATGGGGACCGCGATGGTCGGGATCAAGGCCGCCCGCCAGTTCTGCAAAGAAAGGAAGACGACGAGGATGACCAGGAAAAGGGCCTCGAACAGGGTCTTATAGACTTCATGCACCGATTGGGCGATGTATTCCGTCTGGTCGAAAGGAAAGTTATATTCCATTCCTTCCGGAAAGTTCTTGCTGAGCTCGGCCACGGCCTCCTTGACGCGGGTCGCGACCTCGAGCGCGTTGGCGCCCGGCAACATATAGATACCCAAGATCGCGGCGTTCTTGCCGTTGATGCCACTTTCCGTATTATAGGAAGCGGCCTCCAGCGAAACCCGGGCCACGTCTTTCATGCGGACGATAGAACCGTCGGTATTGGCCCGGATCACGATGTTCTCGAATTCCTCGGCGCTCGACAAGCGGCCGGGGGCGGTGATCGGGAGGTTCACGTCGACACCACTGATGGGTTGCCGTCCCAGCTCGCCGGCCGTCGACTCGCGGTTCTGGTCGCGCAGGGCGCTTTGCAAGTCTTGCACCGTCAAGCCCATATTCGCCAAACGATCGGGATAGACCCAGATCTGCATACCATAATAACGGCTACCGATATTGGTCACGCGGCCAATGCCCGGGATACGGCGAAGCACGTCGAGCACGTTGATGGTCGCGAAGTTACTGAGGTAGATCTCGTCGAATTTCGGGTCGTCGGACATCAGCGTGAGCGACATCAGCTGGCTCGGCGATTGCTTCTCGACCGAGATGCCCTCTTGGATCACCTCGGCCGGCAGACGGCTTTCCGCCAGCTTTACCCGGTTCTGGATCTCGACAGCGGCAAGGTCCGGATCCGACGTGACATCGAACGTCACGTTGATCGTCAAGTTGCCCGAGTTCGAGCAGCTGCTTTGCATATAGATCATGCCCGGCGTACCGTTCAACTCCTGTTCGATAGGGGTAGCGACCGCTTGCGAGACGGTCAACGCGTTAGCGCCCGGATAGGACGCGCTTACCCGGACGACCGGTGGCGTGATCTGTGGGTATTGGTCGATCGGCAATAAGACGAGGCCGATGACGCCCACGATGACAACCAAGACCGAGAGAACGGTCGAGAAGACCGGACGGTCAATGAAAAATCCGGGACTCATGCCTCACCCTCCTCCTCTCTTAGGGCTTGAATCGCTTTCTCGTCGTTCGAGGGGATCGCGTGTACCGCGATGCCCGGCGTCAGCTTGTGATAACCTTCGATCACCACTTGCTCGTTCTCGCCCAAACCACGTTCGATCACGACTTTATTCTCGACTTCCGGGCCCAGTTGGACGAAGCGCTTTTCCGCGATGCCATCCCGACGGATGACGTAGATGAAGGCGCCGCCCTTCTCGATCGAGAGGGCTTTACGAGGGACGACGATGGCCCGCTCGCGCACGTCGAGCAAAAGCTTGACTTTCGTATACTGACCCGGTAAGAGTCGGGAGTTGGGGTTGGGCAATTCCGCCCGTACGGTGAAGGTACCGGTTTGGGGATCGACTGAGGGATCGGCGAAATCCACGATACCCTTGATGGGATATTCCGAGTCGTCGGCCAGGGTGACGGTGACGGTCGGCTGCCAAGAACGGCTGGAGTCACGCACGCCGAAGCGGACGTTCCGGCGCTCGGCACGCAGGTAGTCGAGCGCGGTCATGTTAAAGTCAACTTGTACGGTATCGCTCTTTACGACAGCGGCTAGCTTGGAGTTGATGCCTGGCCCGACCAACGCGCCGATATCCACGAACCGCTCACTGATCTTTCCCGAAAGGGGCGAAGTGATGATCGTATAGCTCAATTCCGTTTCCGCCTCGTCGAGGTCCGCCTTGTTCATGGCGATATCGGCTTCCGCGTCCTCGAGGGCGGCGATGGCGTTGTCCAAGTCGAGCTGGCTGGCCGCGTGTTGCTCGTAAAGCGGTGTCAGGCGTTCCACGTCGCGACGAGCCTTGGCCGCTTGGGCCTCACTCTTTTTCAACTGGGCTTTCGCTTTTTCCACTCGGGCTCTATAAAGGTCTGAGTTGATGATGAACAAGGGCTCGTTTTGCTTCACTTCCTTGCCTTCTTCGAACAGCATTTTTTCCAAGAAACCTTCCACCCGGGCGTGGATCTCGACGAAACTGGAGGCGCCGATGGTGCCCACGTATTCACCGAAGATTTTCACGTCTTCCTTGGATGGCTTTTCTACAATGACAATGGGGGGTTTGGGTTCTTCTTTCCGGTTACATCCCGCCAAGATGAGCAAGACCGCCCATAGGACGACTTGCGCTTTGACCATTTTCTTGCTAAACATGCTCTATATAAATTACTAATGTTACATTTAACCCTCTATTTCCTGAAATAATCGTTCCACTCCGCTTATTCCGCCTCAAATTTAACGTGAGTTTGCCAATTGGAGGGTATAAAAGTTGGAAATTAACTTTTTAAAGGGAATAGGATGGGGGCGATGGGGAATAAATCCCCAATGCTTAGTGGGGAATTCTCCCCAAATGAGGTTTCGCGCTGGGGGAACGCGAAAATATGCCTCCAACTTTTGGGTGATGATGGAATGCCCTCTGGAAGAAGTCAACCGGCAATTACCTGAGGCCATCCAAGAATAACGAAAATCTCGTGTGAAGGATGTGAAGGATTTTTGGCCGTTTTGTAAAAGTTTTTGGAAAGTTGAATTAAAGCCCGCTCCTTGAATTAAAGCCCGCTCCCTTCAAGGGAGCGGCATCTAATTGCGTTTTCCGGAAAAGTTCGCGAAAAGGCCTTCACATCCTTCACATCCTTCACACGGTGTCTTATTTTTGGGAGGGCGTATGCATAGAAGGGCGGATCGAATCCGTCTATTCCCAAAAACGGCTATCCTCAAAATTGTCAAGAATGCCTTTCTTACAATGCCTATTATAAGCCTCTCATAATGCCCATCGTGAGCATCTTATAATGCCTATTGTAAGCACCTCATGATGCCCATTATTGTAAGAGATCGCTCGTCACATTGTGGCGTCATGGAAATATTGGATCGAGAACATGATCAAAGATTCCGGATCAGTCATTAGAAATAATAGAAACACTATCTTCTAATGACCGATTTGGATTAAAGTGAGGCCGTCAAGACTTTCCAAAGGGTCTCTTGGGGTGTGTCGGCCACGATATGAATCTCTTGTTTGGAGATGGGATGGATGAACGAGGCGCTTCGGGCGTGCAGGCTGATGCCGCCGTCGGGATTGGAACGTTTGAATCCATATTTCAGGTCGCCTTTGATGGGGCAACCGATCTTGGCCAGTTGGCAGCGGATTTGATGGTGCCGTCCGGTCTTTAAATCCACCTCGAGCAGGAAGTAACGGTCGGAATGGGCGATCAACCGATAATGCAGGATCGCTTTCTGGCCGTCGGTTCGTTCCGTGTCGTACGCGTAGCTTTTGTTTTGCTTCGTGTTCCGGACCAGCCAATGGGTCAACTCGTCTTCCTCTTTGGGTGGACGTTGGGCGACGATGGCCCAATAAGTCTTTTGGATGGTGCCTTCACGGAACATCTCGTTCAGTCGGGCCAGCGCCTTGCTCGTCTTGGCAAAAAGCACGAGGCCGCTGACAGGACGGTCAAGCCGGTGGGTAACGCCTAAAAAGACATTACCCGGCTTGGCGTATTTTTCTTTTAACCAACCCTTCAAGGTCTCGCTAAGCGGCTTGTCGCCAGTCTTGTCGCCTTGGACAATCTCCCCGCAAGCCTTGTTGACCGCCAGGATGTGGTTATCTTCGTAGATGACTTCCATATTACATGTTCATGCCACCGTCCACTTGGATGACTTGCCCCGAGACATACGAAGACATGTCGGAAGCCAAGAACGTCGCGATGTTGGCCACGTCTTCCGGCGTACCTCCACGGCGCAAAGGTATTTTCTTGCACCAATCCGCCTTGATCTCGTCCGAGAGTTGGGCGGTCATGTCGGTCAGGATGAAGCCCGGCGCGATCGCGTTGGCACGGATGCCTCTCGAACCCAACTCTTGCGCGATGGATTTCGCCAAGGCGATCATGCCCGCTTTGGAAGCGGCGTAATTCGCTTGTCCGGCGTTGCCATGTACGCCTACGACCGAAGCCATGTTGATGATGCTTCCGCTCCGTTGCCGCATCATGATCGGGGTGCAGGCGTGGATGAAGTTGAAGGCCGATTTCAAGTTGACGTTCAGGACGGCGTCCCATTGGCCCTCACTCATGCGCATCATCAGGCCATCTTTGGTGATGCCCGCGTTGTTGACGAGGATGTCGATCCGGCCGAAGTCCTTATGGATCTCCGCGACCACCGCGTGGGTCTCCTCGAAGTTGGCCGCGTTCGAGGCGTAACCTTTTGCCTTGACACCTAACGCCTCAATTTCCGCTTGAGTCGCCAAACCTTTCTCGTCGATCACTAAATCGGTGAAGGCGATGTGAGCGCCCTCAGCGGCGAATTTCAAGGCGATCGCCTTGCCGATACCCCGGGCGGCACCCGTTACGATAGCCACCTTTCCTTCTAATAATCCCATAACTATCTTCTGTTTTATGTTGTTAATATCGAATTAAGCAAGCGCCTGTCGAATAGCCGCCTCCGAATACCGTAAGGCAGATCAGTTCGCCCTTTTGGAAACGGGCCTCGTTTTGCGCGTAGACCAAGGCGGAGCTGACGGATCCCGTGTTGCCCAATTCCTCGATGTTTTGCAGGAAACGTTCTTCCGGCAAGTCCAGGTGCTTGGCGATGTTCTTCAGGATGCGCAAGTTGGCTTGATGCCCGATGAAATAGTCCAAGTCCTTGATCGTGTAACCGCGTTTCTCCAACAATTCCACGGCGTTTTTCGGCATGTAGGTGCAGGCTTGCATGAAGACATCCCGTCCTTCTGGCATGCTGATGCCACCGTCTCGGGGACGCAGGTGGACACCGTCGGGGCCTTTGCCCACGCAAGCGAGGGCTTGGGTCATGACCTCAAGGACTTCCGCGTCGTTTTCGCTCACTTGTTCCTTCGAGAGGAAGAACGCGGCCGCCGCGTCGCCCCAGAGATGGCCCGCTTTCGGATCAGTCTCGTTGGAATAAGCGGAGTTCTTGTCGGCCGAGATGATCAGGGCTTTCGTGGCCTTGCCCATCGCGAAATAGCCTTCGACGACTTCCAGCGCGTTGAGAAACGAGGAACATGCGGAAGAAAGGTAGAGCGCTTTCGCGTGCTCGATCTGGAATTCCCGTTGGGCGACATGCGCGGCGGTGGCCACGGTGTCGTAGGGGGAATAAGAGGCGGCGATGATCAGGTCCACTTCCGTAATGTCGTAAGGCAATTTCGGTAGCGCGTCATGTATCGCTTCCAAACCCATCGTGTTGATGTTCTCCTCCGGTTTCGCCTTCGAACGGGTTTTGATGCCCGTCCGTTGCTCGATCCACTCACTTGTCAACCCATTTAACTCGAAAAAATGTTGATTAGGTACCCGCTCTTCGGGTACGTAATATCCCGTCGCGTTAATATACATTCTCTGGTCGCTTTATTTTGATCCCATTAAAAATTAAATTCATCACGTTTTCCCGCCGTTTGATTCGTTGGGTGATGTTATCGCCCATGACACCCCGGATGTAAGGTACCTCCAGCCCTTTGAGGGCGTAGTGAAGGACCGAGGCGGTGATGAGGGTATCAGGCACCTTGAAAACGCCTTCTCGTACCCCATCGTCCAAGATTCCCTTGATGATCTCGACTTCTTTGAGGTCGAAGCCCTTGCGGACTTTCTCCACACGCCAGATATCCCGGAAGAAAGTGGCCCGGAGGGTCCCGTTCCGGAAAACAAGCGCTTTGATCGCGTCGAGGCGGGCGTAGATGAAGGTGACGAGTTTCTCGTCGGCGGGAAGCTTCATTGCCGCCACATCGGCCAGCGTCTGGTGGAGTTGGTTGAGCTCGGACTCGACTACCGCCAAGTAGATCTCATTCTTGTTCTTGAAATAAGTGTAAAGCGTGCGCCTCCCTTTTTGAGAGGCTTGCGCGATGTCGTTCATGGTCGTGTCGTCGACGCCCTTCCGGGCAAATAATTGTCTCGCCACTTCCACTAGCATATCTCTTGTTTTTGAAGCTGTTACTGACATCAGTTGGCACACATTACTTGAAATTGCGCGCAAAGTACTTAAAAAAGATCCGATTCTACAAGCCTAAAACGAAAAAATTGACGTCGAGGATTGTTTTTTGAGAAATAAGTCTTATCTTCGCGGTCGAATCAGTAATGGTCAAAATAGTACATCGCGGAGTGGAGCAGTGGTAGCTCGTTGGGCTCATAACCCAAAGGTCGTAAGTTCGAGTCTTACCTCCGCAACAATAGGGTGAAGATGTTATCCGGTAAATTTCGGATAGCATCTTTTTTTATGTCTATTTGACCAGTCTTTTCTCGACCTTTAATTTTGCCGTGGAATTTGTGCTAATTAAAATTATGAATTTATGGAAAATGGAGTCAATGAGAAAAAACGTAAGCTCTCTCCGGATGTGGTAATGTATATGCGGGAGCGGGCTAAGAGTAAGCGTCGGATGGGAAAAACCAGCGCCGCGGATTTGTATCAGGCTACGGCCGCGCAATTCTATCGTTTCTTGGATGGAAGGAAGTGCCGGTTATCGGGGTTGAACGCCACGATGGTCTCCGATTTCTGCGGTTTCCTTCAAAACAAGGGCTTGAAGACCAATACGGTCAATAGCTACCTGAGTAACCTGAGGGCCGTTTACCACGAGGCGTGCCATGAGGGCTTGGTGCGTGTTCGCGAGTCGCCTTTCGAGGGGATGAAGCTCCGGCGGGAGATCACGAGGAAACGGGCCA
>CASFXH010000059.1 GCA_949298575.1 uncultured Parabacteroides sp. | reverse complement strand
CGATTTGACTTAAACAATAAAAAGAACTTATAGATCTGAATCCCATTAAAAAAGAGAAGGGCGGCTCACCATGTGGCCACCCTTCTTTCTCACGTTTTTCCTTATGCTATCATTGTACCTTCACGATGATCTCCATGCCCCGCTTGATAGCGGCCTCATTCATGGGAATCAGGTTGTGATGGCGTTCGGGTAAAGATTTCTTCAGGCCCAAGAGGACGTTTTCCATCTGGACCATGGGAACGATCTTCAACAGTCCGCCCAAAATCAGCATATTGAAAGCCTTCTCATTTTTCATCTCCGTCGCCGCGTCCATCGCGTCTACCCGATAAACCGAGATGTCCTTCCGTCGCACTTGGGTATGGATACCGTAGCCATCGTAAATGAGGATGCCACCCGGCTTCACCTTGCTCTCGAACTTGTCCATCGAAGGCTGGTTGAGGATCACGGCGATGTCGTATTGGTTCAACACCGGCGAACTGATCTTCTCGTCGCTAAGGATAACAGTCACGTTAGCCGTACCGCCCCGTTGCTCCGGGCCGTAAGAAGGCATCCAGCTTACCTCTTTCCCTTCCATCAAACCGGAGTAAGCCAAGATCTTGCCCATTGACAAGACGCCTTGTCCACCGAATCCCGCTATAATGATCTCTTGCTTCATAATCGTTCAAAACATTAATTATTCTACATTTTTCAAATCGCCCAGCGGATAGAAGGGGAACATGTGCTCTTCCATCCATTGATTCGCTTTCTCAGGCGTCATCTTCCAACCCGATGAGCAAGTCGAGACGAACTCGACGACCGACGTACCTTTGCCGTTCATGGAGTTCTCGAACGCCTTGCGGAGCGCCTTCTTGGCTTTCCGGATCGCCGCCGCGTTCTGGACACTTTGCCGAGTCACCAGGCATGTTCCTTCCAACTTCGCGAGCAAATCACCGATTTTCAATGGGTAGCCATTCAAGGCCACGTTACGGCCATAAGGGCAGGTTGAAGTCTTCATGCCTTCCAAGGTAGTCGGCGCCATCTGCCCTCCCGTCATACCATAGATCGCGTTGTTAACGAAGACAATCACGATATTCTCACCCCGGTTAGCGGCGTGAATCGTCTCAGCCGTACCAATTGCCGCCAAGTCGCCATCGCCCTGATAGGTAAACACCATCTTCGAGGGGTTCAAGCGCTTCACCGCCGTCGCGATGGCAGGCGCACGTCCGTGAGCGGCCTCAATCCAATCGATATCAATATAATTGTAAGCGAAAACGGCGCAGCCGACCGGCGAGATACCAATCGTCTTCTCTTCCATTCCCATTTCCTCCACCACTTCCGCGATCAACTTGTGGATCACGCCATGGCTGCATCCCGGGCAATAGTGCATGGGATTATCATTCATCAACTTGGGCTTCGTGTAGACCAAGTTCTCGGGTTTCACTATATCGTTAAGTTCCATTTGCTATAAATTTAATTGAAGAATCGCAAGACATATTGAATCAGTCGGACAAACACGGCGGCCCCACCCGCGATCCAGAACGACATTTTATCGGGCGAGGAGAAGGTCATGACATAACACACGACCGTCGCGATCGCCAAAACCATAAAGATCAACGTGATGATCTCATCCGCTTTGCTTCCTCGTTTCATTGCGACTAAAATAATTTTTCTTTCAACGCATTCAAAACTTCATCAGGAGTAAATACGATTCCGCCCAAACGGCCGAAATGCTCCACTCTCGTCCTACCATTCACCGCCAAGCGAACGTCCTCGACCATCTGTCCAGCGTTCAGCTCCACGGACAACATGCCCTTCACCTTATCGGCATATCCAGCAATCGCCTCTTTCGGGAACGGCCACAAGGTGATCGGTCGCAACAAGCCCAACTTGATACCTTCCTGACGAGCCACTTCCACCACTTTCTGGCAGATACGGGCCGACGAACCGAAAGCGACCAGCAAATAATCCGCGTCGGCGCATTGGAACTCCTCGTAACGGACCTCATTCTCCTCGATCTTCCGGTATTTCGCCTGGAAACGCAAGTTGTTCTCCTCCATTCTTGCCGGATCGAGTTCCAACGAGGTGATAACATTCCGCTCACGGCCCACTTTTCCTTGCGCGGCCCAAGGGCATTGCGCCACGACCTCCTCTTCCGTCCGGCGAGGATGGAAAGGCGGGAGAACCACTTTCTCCATCATCTGGCCAATGATACCGTCCGCCAAAATAATGGCCGGATTACGGTATTTAAAAGCCAACTCGAATCCCAATCCCACGAAGTCCGCCATCTCTTGAACCGACGAGGGCGCCAACGTGATCAAACGATAATCGCCATGCCCACCGCCTTTCACGGTCTGGAAATAATCCGCTTGGCTGGGTTGAATCGTTCCCAAACCGGGACCGCCCCGCATGACGTTCACCACCAAACAAGGCAACTCGGCGCCCGCCATATAGGAAATGCCTTCCTGCTTCAAGCTCACGCCCGGGCTCGACGAGGAAGTCATCACCCGTTTTCCCGTGCCGGCGCCTCCATAAACCATATTGATTGCCGCCACTTCGCTTTCCGCCTGGAGAACGACCATACCCGTCTTTTCCCACGGCATCTCGGCCATCAATGTCTCCAAGATTTCTGATTGAGGCGTGATCGGATAACCGAAATAGCCATCCACCCCATAACGAATAGCCGCATGGGCGATCGCCTCATTCCCTTTCATCAATTTTATATCTTCATTCATGACGCTACAATTCTTTGTATTCCTCGCATTACAATTTTTTCCTGTATATCGTCAAACAGCCATCCGGGCAAACCCAACCGCAACTCGCGCAACCAACACAAGCCTCGGGGTTCTTCATGTAAACGAAATGATAGCCTTTGTTGTTGACTTCCCTAGGATGAAGTTCAAGCACATCTGAAGGACAAGCGACCACGCAAAGGTCGCATCCCTTGCACCGCTCCGTATTGACAATGACAACACCTTGCATCTTTGCCATAATAATTATATTTTAAATTAGCCTTTTACTGATTGTTATCGTAAGATCTCAAAAAATTCCCTATCCGTTCATCGACGCCAAGAATTCCGGGTTGTCGAACGTCTGTTCCATCCGCTGCTTCACGAACTCCATCGCCTCCACGGAATTCATGTCCGACAAGTATTTCCGGAGAATCCACATCCGGTTCAACGTCGTCTCGTCTTGCAACAAATCATCTCGACGCGTGCTGGAGGCGGTGATATCCACCGCCGGATAAATTCGCTTGTTCGACAGCTTGCGATCCAATTGCAACTCCATGTTACCCGTTCCCTTGAATTCCTCGAAGATCACGTCGTCCATCTTAGAGCCCGTCTCCGTCAAGGCGGTCGCCAAGATCGTCAAGCTACCACCGAACTCAATGTTCCGGGCCGCGCCAAAGAAACGTTTCGGCTTTTGCAACGCGTTCGCGTCCACACCACCCGAAAGCACTTTTCCGGAAGCCGGCTGAACCGTGTTGTAAGCTCGCGCCAGACGCGTAATGGAATCCAACAAGATTACCACATCGTGGCCGCATTCCACCAATCGTTTCGCCTTGCTCAATACGATCTCCGCGATCTTCACATGGCGCTCAGCGGGCTCGTCGAAAGTCGAGGCGATCACCTCCGCGTCGACACTACGGGCCATATCTGTCACCTCCTCCGGGCGCTCATCGATCAAGAGGATAATCATATAGACCTCCGGATGGTTAGCCGCGATCGCGTTCGCGATGTCTTTCAAAAGCACGGTCTTACCTGTCTTTGGAGGCGCGACGATCAAGCCACGTTGTCCTTTCCCGATCGGCGAGAACAAGTCGACCACCCGCACCGCGATATTGTCAAAGACCTTCGGGGATTTCCGGGCCGTCAGCATGAACTTCTCATCCGGGAAAAGCGGCGTCAAGTGATCGAAAGGCACCCGGTCGCGCACCTCTTCCGGCGTCCGACCATTAATCCGGTCAACCTTAACCAGCGGGAAATATTTTTCGCCTTCCTTCGGTGGACGGATCGCGCCCTCCACCACGTCGCCCGTCTTCAAACCAAACAACTTGATTTGCGACTGAGAGACATAGATGTCATCAGGGGAGGTCAAATAATTGTAATCCGAAGAGCGCAAGAAGCCATAACCATCCGGCATCATCTCCAAAACGCCCGTTCCGATCAAGATGCCATCGAAATCATAAGCCTTCTCTTTCTCCTGCGCTTGCTGTTGCTGATTGTTGTTATTATTGTTGTTATTGTTATTATTCCGATTGTTGTGATTTCCTTTCTGACGATTGCTGTTGTTTCCTCCCTGCTCGTTTTGGTTCTGACGATTGTTGTTGTCCGCCTTGTTGGAAGGAGTGATGGGGAAAATTTGATCCAAGACCGAATTCGCGTCCGGATGCTTAAACATGACCCGTTTGGGCTCATCCGCGGATTGGGGGGTGGACTGATCCGCTTTCTCAACCGCCTCCGTCTGCTCTTGCTTCGCGGAATCAGCGGATTCAAGCGCCTTTTCTGACGCGGCGGAAGCGACAGGCTCCGCTACAGCCGGCTCGCCCTCCGGAGCCACGGGCTGCGCAGTGGCCGTTTCCTCCACCTTCTCTTTCTTTTCCGGGCGAGCTTTTTTCTTTCGAGGCATGGCCGATTGCGGTTGTTCCTTTCCCGCTTCCTCTTTCATAGACGGCTCGTTCGCTTTTTCCGCTTGCGATTGTGGCTGAGCGGATTCCGGTTCCGTTTCCTTAGCCTTAGACGATTTAGTGGCACGAGGTGCCGCCTTTTTCTTGGAGTCACCAGCTTTCTTCGCCTTTTTCTCCGACTGGGTCACCGCCAACGAAATCGCTTGCTCGTCCAGTATACGATAAATCAGGGCCTCTTTATTTAAATTCGTATCCTCCTCCTTCAAGCCCAATTCGCGAGCGATCGTTTTCAGTTCAGGGAGTTGCTTGTCGTTTAATTCTAAAATGTTATATTTTTGCATAATGCGATTAATGAATAACTGAAAGCTCAGATACCAGAATCCTTGTTCATGATACTTTGCCTCAAAATATGAATGTATTAATGTTTGTTGAGTCTATAAAATCATATAAAAACCGGATTGTTTCGCTAAAATGAGTCCTTAGCGACAAATCCTCGGAGTAAGACGGCGCAAAAGTAACCATTTTTTCGAATATCACCACGAATCATCACTAATTTCGATCCGTAAAACTTTTTTTGTCTGTTCGTCTACCCGGTAACGGTTGTCTATTCGCTTGCCCACGACCCAGACGATCGCCTCGCCATCGCAAAGCAACCATTGGTTCTTCTTGTTGAAATAATTGTATTTATGGTCCGTAAAATAATCGCTGAGCTTTTTACGTCCACGCATTCCAAAGGGGATAAACCAATCGCCCTTGCGCCAATGCCGGAGGGATAGGGGGCCATGGATCTTATCGTAATCCAAATAGGCGACGCCCGCGTACTTTTTGATCGTCCAACCTGTCTCTCGCGACAATAAGCTGAAGCTCATTTCAAAGGGCGATGTCAAGATCTTCCCGTCCAAGTCGCCTTCGATCATCACGGGGGCGAGATTCTCTTTTTCTAATTCTAAAGGGATTAACATCAAGTATTCCCGGTCTTTCACCACCCGATGCGTGGACGAGCGGAACTGTTTTCCGGACTCGGCATGTAAGGAGTTGAATATTTGTTCCGACTGCTCGCGGGAGAAGCCATAATCTTTCAAGATCTCAAACAAGAGCGTCCGCGGGGCGGGCTGATCAAGCAAATCATCAATCCATATCTCATTATCCGTAAACATCACCTCACCCTTCGAGTCCTCGAGCGCGATGTCATAAAGTTCTTCCACCTCCAGCAGGTCCGTAGCGGCGCGGGCGATGGACTTTCGCACGGCCGGGTAGCGGCTTTCCAACAGGGGCAATACTTTCAAGCGGATAAAATTCCGGGAATAATCGGTCGAAAGGTTCGTGCTGTCTGTCACGTAGTCCAGGCCTTCCTTCGCGAGCCAAGCCTCGATCGAGGCCCGGGATTCGCCCAGCAACGGGCGTATGACCCAATCATTTTTCGGAAGCATGCCCCGTAGGCCCCGCAGGCCCGTGCCCCGCGTCAGGTTCAGCAGAACCGTCTCCACCTGGTCGTCGCGATGGTGCGCCACGGCGATGGCCCGCGCGCCGGTCGCTTTCCGCTCCCGCTCGAACCAATCATAACGCAACTCCCTCGCCGCCATCTCGATCGAGAGATGATTGGCCTCCGCGTAGGCCGCCGTGTCAAAATCCATCTTCCGGAAAGGCATCCCCAAACGGGCCGCCAGCGCCGAGACGAACGCCTCATCCCGGTCCGACTCCTCGCCCCGCAGATGGAAATTGCAATGCGCCACCACGCAGGCATAACCCATCCGGTCCAAAAGCGCCAAGAGCGCAACCGAATCCGCGCCGCCACTCACGCCCACGATCACCGGCCCCTTGCCTTCCAAAAGGCGATAGCGGCGGATGTATTTCTCCACCCGCTCCCTCAGGCCGTCTTTTTCCTCACGATTCGCCATATCTTTCGCCCGTTTATGAAAAAGGCTTTAGTTTCCAGCCTTTTCAGCGTTGAAAACTAAAGCCTTTATCTCTCATTTCCTCCGGATCCACCTTATTCCTCGACACCCGCCAAGGCCGGATCGACCATGATGCGACCGCAATACTCGCAAACGATGATCTTCTTCCGCAACTTGATATCCAACTGTTTCTGGGGCGGGATCTTGTTGAAGCATCCACCGCAAGCGCCACGTTGCACGTAGACGACCGCCAAGCCATTGCGAGCGCCCTTGCGAATCCGCTTGAAGGCTGTCAGCAAACGAGGCTCGATCTGGTTCTCCAGTTTCTTCGCCCGCTCGCGAAGTTTCTCCTCGTCCTGCTTGGTCTCGGTGATGATCTGATCCAGCTCGCCTTTCTTTTGCTCCAGATCCGCTTTCCGGCCATCCATCAATTCGGTCAGGTCCGCGATGTCTTTTTTCTTGTCCTCGATCGCGGCCGTGAACTCGCGGATCTTCTTCTCGCAGAACTCGACTTCCAGGCCTTGGAACTCGATCTCTTTCGACAAATTATCGTATTCCCGATTGTTGCGGACGTTGTCCAATTGGGCTTTATAACGGTCGATCAATCCTTTCGAGTCCGAGATCTTGTTCTTTTGCGCCGCGATCGACGCCTCGAATTCCTTGATGGTCGCCTTATAGTTCTGAAGGCGCGTCGCCAAGCCCGCGATCTCGTCTTCCAAATCTTGCACTTCCAGCGGGAGCTCTCCGCGCAGCGTCTTGATCTTGTCTATATCCGACATGATTGTCTGAAGCTGATACAAGGCGGAAAGTTTCTCCTCCACCGTGTATTCTTTCTCAACCGACTGCTTCTCTGTTGCCATTCTTATAAATATTTTACTGGATTTGAATTTACGTTCGAAAAATGCACCGCGAAGTTAGGGAATTTTTTCGAGATGATACGATAAAAGATCTCTTTTGTACAGACCTCCGACTCGTAATGCCCGATCGTAGCCAGCAAGATCCGGTCCTCGACGTCGTAGAAGTCGTTGTACTTCGCCTCGCCCGTGATGAAGACGTCGGCGCCATACGCGATCGCGTCGTTGATCAGGAACGCGCCGCTCCCGCCGCAGACGGCCACCTCGCGCACCGGCCGCCCCGTGAAGGGGGAATGGCAAAGGCGCTCGACATGGAAGATCTCCTTGATCCGCAGCAGGAAATCCCGCTCGTCGTCCTCGGCGGGCAATTCGCCCACGACCGCCGAACCGACTTGGTTCCAGGCGTTGTCCAGCGCGTAGAAGTCCATGACCGGCTCCTCGTAAGGGTGCGTGGCCAAGAGCGCTCCCGCGACCGCCTCTTTCAGGTGGCGGGGCACGACGACCTCCAGGCGCGCTTCCGGCTCGCTATGCGTCTCCCCGATCTCGCCGCGGAAAGGCTGGCAGCCCTCGCCGGCCCGGAACGTCCCCGTCCCGCCGACCCGGAAGCTGCACGAGTCGTAGTCGCCAATCGAGCCGGCGCCCGCCGCGAACAACGCGTTCCGGACCGTTTCCTCGTAGGCCACGGGGACAAAGGTCACGAGCTTGAGCAGCAAGCCGTTCATCGGTTTCAAGACGCGGACGTTCTCCAGCCCGATCATCTCCGCGAAACGGAAATTGACCCCACCCGCCGCGTTGTCCAGGTTCGTGTGGGCCGAATAGACCACCAAATCGTACTTGCAGGCCTTGATCAGGCAACGCTCCACGTAGTTTCGCCCCGTCAGCGACTTGAATGGCCTGAAGGCCAACGGATGATGGGAGACGATGAGGTTGCATTCGCGTTCGATGGCCTCGTCGATCACCTCCTCCGTCACGTCCAGGCACAATAAGACGCCCGTCGCCTTCTGGTTGACATCGCCCACCTGCAACCCGGCGTTGTCAAAACTCTCTTGCAGGGATAATGGGGCGAAGCGCTCCAGTTCCCGAATGATTTCCTTTATTCTTACCATATATTTCTACAATTTCGCAGTCATAAAAAACGCCATCGCATGAAAATATACATTCCCGCAGTCCGGTTTTGATTTCCTTCGAGGAGAAAATACATTCCCGCAGCCCTGTTTTGATTTCCTCCGAGGAGAAAAACATTCCCGCAGTCCTGTTTTGATTTCCTTCGAGAAGAAAAACATTCACGCAGTCTGGTTTCAATTTCCGCCTACAAGGAAATGTATTTCCGCAGTCCTGTTTTGATTTCCTCCGAGGAGGATATACATTCCTGCAGTCCGGTTTCAATTTTCGTCCACGAGGATATATATTCCCGCAGCTATTTCTCCTTTTCTTCCTTTCCCACCCATTTCAGGCGCAAGATTTTCCAGACGAAAACCGGATTATATATAATGTAGCGCCGCCAGAGCCGCTTCGGGTCGCTCAAGAGGCGCCCCAGCCACTCCAGCCCGAGGGCGATCATCCAGCGGGGCGGCCTCTTCTTGGTCTCCGCGTAAAAATCGAACACCGCGCCGATGCCGCACGCGAGCCGCGCGTCGAGCTCCTCCCGATGGGCGGCGATCCACTTCTCCTGCTTCGGCGCGGTCATCCCGACGAAAAGGGCGTCGGGGGCGAAACGATTGATCCGCTCGATCATCTCCCGGTTGTCCTCGTCCGAGAAGGCGGGTTTGAACGGCGGGCTGTAGCTTTCCATCCGCACGTGGGGATATTCCTTCGAGAGGCGGACGCGGATCCGCTCGAGCGTCCCTTCCGAGGCGCCCAGGTAGAAACATTTCCCGCCCTCACGCTCCAGGGTCTCCAGGACCATCCGGTGCAAGTCGGCCCCGGCGATCTTCCGGATCCGCTCGCCCGCCAAGACGCGTGCCGCCCAGACGATAGACACGCCGTCGGGCAACAGGAAATCGCTCCCGGTCAAGGCCTTCCGGAAATCCTCGTCCTTATCCGCCATGATCCAGGAATAGGCGTTGATCGTATTGACCGTCACCCGCCCTTCCGGCACCCGCTCAAAGCGGTAATCCACCGCGATCGCGTAGTCAGACAACCGAACTTTTTTCATTTTTGATATAAAGATCATACTCCTTCCCCTTACTCAAACAAAACGGCTCGCTCGCCCACAGGCAAGCGAACCATTCTCAAGTCACATGGCGCGTCACGCGATCATCCCCTCTCTCCTTTCTGCCGGACAAATTCATCTTTCACGGAAATATACATCCGCCGGCAAATCAAATAGCCAATCGGGAGAATGATCGTCAAGAGCATCATGCCCAACGCCGCGTACAATTTCCGGGGCGCGATGGAACGGCTCTTCACGTAAGCGTCGTCGAGGATTTTCGCCTTCTCGTTCTCCTTGCCCAAGATCAAGGCGGTCTCCTCGCGCTTCTGGAGCAAGAGCAGGTAGACGCCTTGCACGATTTCCTGATCGCGCTTCAATTCCACGAATTGGCGCTCGGCCACGGGATACGTCTCCATCTTATTATAGATCATCGCGACCTTTTGGTTAATATCTTCCACCGTTTTTCGCAAACCCTCTTGCGCGTTCATGATGGTTTTGATAACGCTTACGCGCAATTGGTCCGCCTGTTTCGAGAGGGTCGCGACGAGGGGGTTATTCTCGCTCGAGTTCTTGATCACGCGCTCCCGCTCCAGCAATAACGTATTGTAATCGGAGATCGGATTGCCTTCGCCCCCCATATCCAACGTCAACAAGACGGGCACCATCGCGTAACGATTGGCGGAATCATTCACGAAAGCGGCCATCAAATCAACGACATAAGCCTGGCCTTCCACCTCTATCAACTTCGTCTGCAACTCTTTCATCTGGTCCACATAAAACTGCACGTCGTGCTCGCCGTCCATCAGCTGGACTTTCGTTTTATAGGATTCGATCCGGTCCTCGATGTTAGCCAATTCTTTCAGCAAACCTTCGATGCGGCCATCAAGAAAGCCCAACGTCTTGACCGCCTCCGATTTCTGATAATCCAAAGCCTCCTCATTGTAAAGACGGATCAGCGTGTTCAACATATTCTTTCCCCGCTCGCGCTCATAATCGGTACAACCCAAGAGAATCACGTTGGCCGTTTTCGAGTCTTCCTCGATCAAGAATTCTTCCGCCAGGTCCTCAGCCACGAAGCTCGCCGGGCGATAGTTGATTTCCATCTTCGCCTCCGTCAGGTTCTCATGCCCGGGAAGGAGGGACAACGTAAAATGGCCTTGTGGCAAATCGATCACGGCTGGCAAAGACTGGAAATCGAAGGAATGTTTTTTCATCAAATCCGACTCGGCCGTCACGTGGCATTGCCCTCCGGAGAGTTTTACCACGAACTCGATCTCTTCCTCCAGCGTCGCGTTGGTCAATGAATCCGCCGTGAGCTTGAACAACGTATCCTCACCATACAAGCGATAGAAAGACCAAGGCTTGGTATACTCCGCGTTAATCCCCAAGTCCAAAACCATCGAACGCAATAACTTATTGGATGAAAACATCGCCAGCTCATCCTCAATATTGATCGCGCCACCGCCACCAATACCACCCAAACCGAACGACTTCATCAACCCGGCAGCCTCACCCAAACCGAAGCTACCGCCACCTAAATCTTTATCTTCTTGTATTTTTACTTGGGCGCTAATCTCATAGGTCCGAGGATAGAGCAACAAATAAAGCACCGCCGGAATAATCGAGAAAAGGAATACGCCCACGAAAAGTTTCCAATGGAACAACGCTTTCACGAAAAGCGACTTCAGACCTAGCGTCTCAGGATCTTTCATTTCTTCCATTTGCATCTAATACTTTATATATAATTATCTTGTAGCAGTCACAATAGATAAAGCCACCGTCGCGATAATCGAGACCGCGCTCATGATGGTCGAAAAGATCGTCACGTTATAAGATTGCGCTTGGCTGTAGCGAGCGTTCCGCTTCTTAGCCTTGTTGGGCTCCACATAGACCACGTCGTTCTGCCGCAAGTAATAATAAGGAGACGTAAATATATCAGGCTGGGTCAAATCCAGGCGAGCAAATTCTTTCGCGCCATTATTATCGCGAATCACAAGGACATTCGTACGATTCGCGTTGATCGTCAAGTCGCCCGACTGCCCGATCGCATCAAGGATCGAGATCCGGTCATTACGCACCGTGACGGTCCCAGGCCGCGCGACCTCTCCCATCAACGTCACTTTATAATTGACAATCTGCACGTTGACAATCGCGTCCTTTACGTAAGCCGCGATCTTTTCTTGCAACATGTTGCTAACTTCCAGCTTACTCATCCCCCCCACATGCACCTTACCAAGTACCGGGAAATTGATATTTCCTTCCTTATCGACCAGATAAGTCTGCAATTGAGTCGACGACACCGTACTCGTCTCCCCTTGCGCGGCATAAGCATAAACAGGTGGATTGAATGGCGTCACGACAGTCGGATCCCACGCCGAGACCGTGATCGTCAGCAAATCATCGGGAACGATTTGCGTCGTGTATGTTTGATTCATCATCTCAATTTGCTCAGGCGTCAATGAATCTATGCCTTGAAAATAAGTGACATCTTTAGGTACGCCACAGGCCCCCATCACAAATACGAGCGACAATGTCGCCAACCATGTTCTCAATTTGCTCATAACCTTTTTTTAAACGAAACGCGAATATAAAACATTTATAACAAAGAAACGCCTCCACCTCACGAAAGACATTACTATAACGACGCGAACGGGCAAATATTGCTGCAAAAGAATATAAAGAAATTCTCCATGAAAGCCTTCTCATGAAAAAAGAAATGACCCTCGATGAAAGAGATCTGGAAGGGTCCGATTAATTTTATGTATCTTCGCGGCATAATCCACAATAAATTATGTTTGAAGTAGGAAAATTCAATACGCTCAAGATCGTAAAGATCCTGAATTTTGGCGCTTATTTGGATGGCAGAGACGGAAAGGAAATCCTCCTGCCCACACGCTACGTTCCCCAAGAAGCCGAAGTCGGCGATGAAGTCAACGCTTTCATTTACCACGATAACGAAGGGCGTCTTATCGCGACCACCCAACGGCCGTATGCCATCGTTGGCGAGTTCAAATTGATGCGTGTCCGCACGGTCAGTCAAGCGGGGGCGTTCCTCGAATGGGGCATCATGAAAGATCTGTTCGTCCCCTATCGCGAACAAAAAACCACTATGCTGGAAGGACGCTGGTATCTTGTCTACGTAAAACTTGACCATGTAAGTGGCCGCGTTATGGGATCCGCCAAAATCGAAAAATACCTCGACAATGTCCCCCCCACATACACGCCCAATGAGGAAGTCGACTTAATCGTAGCCGAAAAAACAGATTTGGGGTATAAAGTTATCGTCAACCAAACACATACCGGGCTAATCTACGCCGACGAGGTGTTCCAGCCCCTCCATCGAGGCGAGGAACTGAAAGGATACATCAAGAATGTACGAGAGGACGATAAAATCGACATCAGCCTTACCCCTATGGGCTACAAACAGAAAGTAGGAGGTATCGCCGACCAAATTCTCGACACGCTCAAGGAAGCGGGAGGCTTCCTTCCGATCCACGACAAGAGCGATCCTGCCCTCATCTACGAACGGTTCCATTGCAGCAAGAAAGCCTTTAAGCAAGCCATCGGCACGCTCTACAAAAATCGATATATCATTCTGAACAACGACGGAATCCAGCTTGTCGGTGAGGATTAACACTCACCGTCAAGCCACGCGTCGATCTCGCTGAGAAGGGCAACCCGCTCAAGCGAGAAAGTAGAGTCGGCCAATTGAACATATTCCAAGATCTCTTTGGCCTTCCGAAAAAGCGTGCCAGGAGCATCTGTTTCTACATACCCCCATTCCATGAGTATCTTAGCGGCTAACTCCATCCGATAAAGCCCGGCACCATCTTCCTCGTCAAGCCTTTGCCGCAAAGCATCCATAGGGCTGTCGAGGAGCGTCTCCCGGGAAAGCTTCAGGCTCTTGAGGGCGGTTCGGGCCAGTTCAGGATTCTCGCCCCTCCCGTCGCCTTCTTGCCGGTTAAACATCATCTGCGCGATCATCTTGCCCAACTCCTCGATCTGGACCATGATCAAATCTCGTTTCAACATCTTTCAATCAATCGTAACTCGCTCAATACGTATATCTTTTTTCGGACGATCATAAGCGTCTTTTGGTTGACCGGCAATCTTATCGAGCACATCGAAGCCTTCCGTCAATTGCCCGTAAATCGTATAAGCGCCATCGAGATGGTGGCAACCGCCCACAGTCGTATAAGCTTCACGCTGCTCATCGGTAAAAATAAGATGTCCCGGCGTAGCCAAAATCACGGAATCAATCTTAGCGTTAATCTCACGAAGGCGCTTGATATACTCCCGACGATTGCTCACCTTGATCATCTGAAGTTCCGCACGAACTGGTACGTAAAACTCTTTAAGGGCTTTCTGGCGAGCCGCATAATTTTGCGTACGCTCCAACGTATCCAATTCTCCTCCTCGATAGACTTTCCCTTGGACAATAAAGAACTGTGACATATCCGACTTCTTCTCCGGATTAACATCGTCATTCTGGCGCGGCGCGGCTAATGCCCCCCGCTTATGGAAATACTTACTGTTCATCTCCGCGGGAATCTCCGCCGAACGATCACCAAAACCACACCGGGCTCCCGGAGGCGCGTTACGAGAATCTGGCGCTCCCCCTTGAATCATAAATTCCTGAATTACACGAGTAAAGAGTGTCCCATCATAATCCCCTCGTTTAGCCCGCTCGATAAACGTCCGGGTGTGATTAGGCACGTCATTGTACAGAATCGCCTTCATGGTGCCAACATTTGTTTGGATCGTCACCCGTGTCGTATCGCCCTCTTGAGCGGACAGAAAACCGCAAAAGGCGAAACCGGCCAAAAGCAAATTAGAAATCTTTCTCAAATACATATTGTTTCTATTTTTAGGTTGATTGATTTTTCTTTATTGATTAATTAACTGGACCGTCAAGCAAGCGACCAAAGCAGCGGTCTCCGTCCGCAGACGACTTTCGCCCAACGAGATGGGTTCGAATCCCCGTTCCAAGGCCAAGCGAATCTCTTCCGGGCTGAAATCACCCTCTGGTCCGATCAGGATCAAAGCGTTCTCACCAGGCTGAAGAGTCGCTTTCAGAAGTTTTTTCTCACCCGGTTCACAATGCGCGATGAATTTCCGTCCTTCAAATGGCTGTTCCAAAAATCGTTCCAATGGAGTCATCTCACCGAACGTCGGCAATAAAGCCTTTTGAGACTGCTTCATGGCACTGACTAAAATCTTCTCAACACGCTCCAGCTTAACCATCCGTCGCTCAGAAAATCGACAGTTCAAAAAAGTGATAGCGTCTATACCGATCTCCATCGCTTTTTCAACAAACCATTCCATACGGTCCATGTTCTTGGTTGGAGCTACCGCTACGTGCGACACCACCGGCCATGGTTTCCGCCAAGCCCAGCTCCGTTGGACCTCAACCTCACATCGTTTCGGATGAGCACGACGAATCACCGCCTCATAAAAATACCCACGTCCATCGGTCACCAAAAGCTCATCTCCCTCCACCATACGAAGTACACGAACGCAATGACCCGATTCCTCCTCAGGCAATTCCGGATTCGTCGCGATATCTGGCGCATAAAATATCTGTCTCATTATTTTCCCTTAATATTTTTCAAGCTAACCCATCAACATTCCAACGACCGTAGCGGAAAGAAGTGACACCAAACTACCGCCGATCAACGACCGTACGCCTAGCCGTGAAATGATCTCCCGTTTTTCGGGAGCTAAAACGCCTAGACCACCCAGCAGAATGCCAATAGAACCAATATTCGCAAAGCCACATAAAATATAAGTTGCCATGACCACCGATTTCTCATAAGCGAACAAACCTGCCGCACGCCATTCTTGCAACTGGAAATAGCCCACGAACTCATTCAAGATCGTCTTTTGCCCAAACAATGAACCGACCAAAAACAAATCCTCACTTGGAACACCCAAAAGCCACATGAAAGGCGCCGTCACCACCCCAAGCAAGAATTGGAAAGTCAACCCTTCCGCACGGCCATCAGTCCAGGCGACAATCCACTCATTCAAACCGGTCCATGAGCCGATTAAGTCTTTCAAGATATAATTAGCCATTGCGACCAACGAAATGAAGACCAAGAGCATCGCCGCAATATTGATCATCAGTTTCACACCTGTAGAAGCGCCAGACGCAATCGCCTCAAGGGTATTCCCTCGTCGTCCTTCCTCGCCAGATCGCGAAGAAGGCCGATCCACGATCCGTTCCGTCTGCGGACAAAGCAATTTCGCCACTACGACCGCACCCGGCACCGCCATGATCGAAGCCGAAAGCAAATGCTTGGCGAAAAGAACACGTGCGGCCGGATCGTCACCTCCCAACATCCCGACGTATGTTCCCATCACACCGCCCGAAATAGTGGCCATCCCAGCCACCATCATCAAGAAGATCTCCGACCGGTTCATGGTCGGGACATAGTTCTTGATCAGCACAGGCGCCTCCGCCATTCCCATAAAGACATTTCCACAAGTCACTAAGCCTTCCGCACCAGAAATCCGCACGAATTTCCGAAGCAGCCATGAGAACGCACCTACGATTTTTTGAATAATTCCCCAATGATAACAAAGCGAGATCAAGGCCGAGAAAAAAATCACGATCGGCAACGAATGAACCAAAAAAATAAAACCATTTGTCTTCGCCGCATAAGGGCCCAACAAAAAAGAAAGCCCTGCGGAAGTGAAATCCATCATCTTAACAAAAGCCGCCCCACCCAACTCCAAAATCCGACTAAAAAAAGGGATATAAATAATTGATAACGCAAAAACAAGCTGCAATGTCAGTCCAATGCCCACCAATCGGAAATCAACACGCCGACGATTATCACTCAGCGCATAAGCGACCAAAATCACCACAAGAATCCCGATAATTCCCCTCACGAGCGAAAAGAAATCCCAACTAATGCCTTCCATTGGTCATCTCTTTTCTGATTTTCTCCGCGACAGCTCATCTTGGTAGATCTTCGCGAACTCATAGTTCTCATTCTTGATCGCCTCCTCCAAACGTCGCTCCAACTCTTTCGTCTCTTGCATTTGAATCCAACGATTAAGTTTCTCCTCATCACCGATCTCCTCCGGATTCATTGCCAGCAAATCATCATTTTCCACATCCTCTTCAAGCTCCGGACTCTCTTCAATCACGACACTGCATTCCTCCAAAATCTCCTCGGATGTAAATATCGGACATTGGATCCGCAAAGCGATCGCGATCGCGTCAGACGTACGTGAATCTATCTTGACCGTCTGTATTCCATTGTCAAAAGTTAACTCCGAATAGAAAACGCCCTCCTCAAACTTATAAATAAACACGTCCCGTAATTCTATGCTGAAAGCATGTGAAAAAGAGATAAATAGGTCGTGCGTAAGTGGGCGCGGTGGCATCAAATGTTCGAGAGCGATCGCAATGGACTGCGCTTCAGCGGTTCCTACGATGATTGGAACCTTTCTCGGACCATTTTCCTCCGCCAATATCAAAGCGTAAGCTCCTGATTGAATTTGGCTACTCGTCAAGCCTTGAACCCGCAATTTTACTCTGTTACTCACGTGATAACTTTATTTTAATTGTTGATGATTCTTTTTGTCGGTTAATCGTTGGACTAACAGGTCACAAACTTACACAAAATCGATGAAATAGCGAATGATTTTTCCCAAGTTCCGCCTTTTCTATGCCACCGTTCTCCGCTAGGCAAGCCATAATTTGTCCACTTTCCGACGTCCAACGGGATATTCATCTATCGTGGTACAACAAAAAAATATCCCCAAAGTTATTGACTTTGAGGATATTGTCTTAGACTTGCTTATTTCAGTCTTTTTTTCATCAGCGGTGCGTACGGGACTCGAACCCGTGACCCCATGCGTGACAGGCATGTATTCTATACTTATTCTAAAATTCTCAAGCGGTGCGTACGGGACTCGAACCCGTGACCCCATGCGTGACAGGCATGTATTCTAACCAGCTGAACTAACGCACCATTTTGATATTTCTTAGATCACAACCTCTCTCGATTGCGGTTGCAAAGGTAGAGCTATTTTTTATTTCCGCAATAGCTTCTTGAGAAAAAATTTAGAAAAAAATCTCAGACAGGGAGATATATCTTTCGATTTCACTGAATATAAATAATATAGGCTTTTCTTTAAAATGAAGCTTCCTCCTTTTTACAGATAAATTGCTATTTTCGCGCTCGAAACTTTAGATAAAGCGACATGGAAGTAGCGATCATTAAATACAACGCAGGGAACATCTATTCCGTCGATTATGCGCTCAAGCGTTTAGGAATCAACCCGATCCTTACCGACGACCCTCTCCGGATAAAACAAGCGGACAAGGTAATTTTCCCAGGAGTCGGCGAAGCTTTAACAACCATGCGATACCTTCGCGAGCGCCATCTCGACCAATTATTGCTCGATCTAAAGCAACCCGTGCTCGGCATCTGTCTCGGCATGCAATTGATGTGCCAACATTCGGAAGAAGGCGAGACCGCATGCCTCGGAATCTTCCCCACCGACGTAAAACGTTTTATTCCACAAAAACTGGAAGAAAAAGTGCCACACATGGGATGGAACACGCTAACCCAAGTCAAAAGCGAACTTTTCAATGGAGATTTGGAAGATCAATTCGTCTACTTCGTACATAGTTATTATGTACCGGTCAATCCTTATACTGCCGCGATAACGGACTATGTCCATCCTTTCAGCGCGGCCTTACATAAAGATAATTATTACGCGACCCAATTCCATCCTGAAAAAAGTGGGACGGTAGGCGAGCTCATCCTCAAAAACTTTTTAAGCTTATGATTGAACTGATCCCAGCTATTGACCTGATCGAAGGCAAGTGCGTTCGATTGACACAAGGCGATTACGATTCCAAAAAGGTCTACGACGAAAATCCTCTTGAAGTCGCGAAACGCTTTGAGGATGCGGGCATTCGTCGCCTGCATGTGGTCGACCTAGACGGCGCACGAGCTGGCCACATCATCAACTACCGGACTTTGGAACAACTCGCGACACGCACAAGTTTGACAATCGATTTCGGTGGCGGCTTGAAGCAAGATAAAGATTTAGAAATCGCGTTCGAATGTGGCGCACAAATGGTAACAGGAGGAAGTATAGCCGTCAAAAATCCCGATATCTTCACCGCATGGATCAACCACTTTGGCTCCGAACGGATCATCTTGGGCGCAGACGCGAAAGCGGGAAAGATCGCGATCAACGGCTGGGAAGAGAAAACGACTTTGGAATTAATTCCCTATATCAAAGATTATCAAGCGAAAGGTATCCAAAAAGTGATCTGTACTGACATTTCCAGAGACGGGATGTTACAAGGTCCGGCAATCGAGCTTTACCAAGAAATCCAAACGGAAGTCCCGGATATCCAGCTTATCGCGAGTGGTGGGGTCAGCTCCATCGAAGATATAGAGCATCTGGCGCAAGCGAATATCCCTGCCGTCATTTTTGGGAAAGCGCTCTACGAAGGAAGAATTACCTTGAATAATTTGCGGCCTTTTATTTCATGAACGCTCTAAAGATACATTTATATATATGTTAGCGAAAAGAATTATCCCCTGCCTCGATGTCAAAGATGGAAAAACTGTCAAAGGCATCAATTTCGTAAACTTCCGTGACGCGGGCGATCCGGTGGAACTGGGGCAACAATATAGCCAGGAAGGCGCCGACGAGTTGGTCTATCTCGATATCACCGCTTCCCATGAAGGACGAAACACCTTTACGGAATTAGTGAAACGGGTCGCCGCCCGAATCAATATCCCCTTTACCGTGGGAGGTGGCATCCGTGAATTAAACGATGTCGCTCGGTTATTAAACGCGGGAGCCGACAAGATCTCCATCAACTCAGCCGCCTTGAAAAAACCGGAATTAATCGACGAGATCGCCCAACATTTCGGTTCGCAAGTCTGCGTGGTCGCGATCGACGCCAACTACGAAAAAGGTGAATGGCGCTGCTACTTAAACGGCGGCCGTATCCCAACAAACCGGTATTTGCTGGAATGGGCAAAAGAAGCGGAGCAACGAGGTGCCGGCGAGATCCTTTTCACCAGCATGACGCATGATGGCGTAAAAGATGGTTATGCCAACGAAGCGCTAGCCCTACTGGCCGACAATTTGCGCATTCCAATTATCGCCTCGGGAGGCGCGGGCAAAATGAGTCATTTCAGGGATGCCTTCACCCTAGGAAAAGCTGACGCTGCTCTGGCCGCCAGTGTTTTCCACTTCCGGGAAATCCGCATTGCCGATTTGAAACATTATTTGAGAGAAAATCATATTACGGTTAGATAATAGATATAAGGTATTAGTAAAGGACAAAAAGATGAAACTGGATTTTGAAAAAATGGGCGGATTGATTCCCGCCATCGTACAAGACAACTACACGGGAAAAGTTTTAATGCTGGGATTCATGAACGAAGAAGCGCTCGAGGAGACTATCAGCACCAAGAAAGTCACGTTCTTCAGCCGGACAAAAAACCGGATCTGGATGAAAGGAGAAACAAGTGGCCACACGCTTCAAGTCGTCAATATCCTCCCAGACTGCGATAACGATACGATCCTGATCAAGGCAATCCCCAATGGGCCGGTTTGCCACACGGGCGCCGACACCTGTTTTGGCGAGAAAAACGAGGAAGCGATCCTCTTTTTGAAGTATCTCCAAAACTTCATCGAACGGCGGCGCCAAGAGATGCCCGAAGGCTCTTACACGACTTCACTTTTCCTGAAAGGCGTGAACCGGATGGCTCAAAAAGTAGGCGAAGAAGCCGTAGAGACCGTTATCGAAGCCACTAACGGAACGGAAGACCGATTGGTCTACGAATCAGCCGACTTGATTTATCACCTGATCGTTTTGCTGACCAGTAAAGGTTTGCGCTTAGAGGATCTGGCAAAAGAGCTGCAACGTCGCCATAAAGTCTGACCCACCTATGGAAGAGAATGAACTGCTGAAGATGGAGCATGTCGATATCTGCCGAGACGAGAACGTGGTGCTGAGCGACATCTCTTTGACCGTGCGCAGAGGAGAATTTGTCTACTTGATCGGGAAAGTAGGCTCTGGAAAATCCAGCCTGCTCAAAGCGCTTTACCGTGAGATCCCCATCGAGAAAGGCCAAGCTCAATTGCTTAATTTCGACCTGACCCGACTGAAGAAGAGAGAGATTCCCTATTTGCGGCGAAAGCTGGGCATTGTCTTCCAAGATTTCCAATTGCTGACCGACCGGACCGTCTTCAAGAACCTCGAGTTCGTACTACGGGCTACCGGATGGAAGAAAAGGGCTGAAATAGAAACTCGAGCTGACGAAGTGCTGACGCGTGTAGGCATGCCCAACAAAGGCTACAAAATGCCTCATGAGCTCTCTGGTGGCGAACAACAACGCGTCGCTATCGCGAGAGCCCTCCTCAATACGCCGGCCTTGATCTTGGCCGATGAGCCGACAGGTAACTTGGATCCTGAGACCAGTGGCCAAATCGTCCAGCTCTTGCACGACCTCAGCAAGGCCGGGACCTCGGTCATCATGACCACCCACAATTACACGATCGTCCATAATTATCCCGCCCGGATCGTCAAATGCGAGAACGGTCATCTTCATGAAGTGAGGGAATAATTTTTTATATAACTTCGCGTCCGCAAAGATTGATAATAATGAACCATTTAATTTATATAGCTGAAAAATGAAAGTCTTAAAGTTTGGCGGCACCTCCGTGGGCTCGGCGCAGCGAATGAAAGAGGTCGCCAAGTTGATCACGGGTTCCCGCAACATCATCGTCTTATCGGCCATGTCTGGCACGACCAACTCGCTCGTCGAGATTTCGGAGTACCTTTACAAGAAGAACCCTGACGGCGCGAATGAAATCATCAACCAATTGGCGCAAAAGTACGATCGCCATATCGATGAGCTCTATTCCACCGAAGAATACAAACAAAAGGCGAGAGAATACGTCAAAAGCCATTTCGATTATATCCGTTCGTTCACGAAAGACCTCTTCACGCTCTTCGAGGAAAAGATCATTCTGGCGCAAGGCGAATTGATCTCGACGGGCATGATGAATTTCTACCTGAACGAGATCGGCGTGAAATCCGTCTTGATCCCGGCCCTCGACTACATGCGGACAGACAAGAACGCCGAGCCGGATCCCGTATATATTAAGGAGAAACTCTTTAAACTCCTGGCTGAGCACGACGACGCGGAGTTGTTCATCACCCAAGGCTATATCTGCCGGAACGCTTATGGCGAGATCGACAACTTGCAACGCGGCGGCAGCGATTACAGCGCTTCCCTTATCGGCGCGGCGATTGGAGCCGAAGAGATCCAGATCTGGACCGACATCGACGGGATGCACAACAACGATCCCCGTTTCGTGGAAGGGACGACACCCGTCCGCCATTTGCACTTCGAGGAGGCGGCCGAGCTGGCATATTTCGGAGCGAAAATCCTTCACCCGACTTGTATCCTTCCCGCCAAGTTGAACAATATCCCCGTCCGGTTGCTGAACACGATGCAGCCCGACGCGCCGGGCACCTTGATTTCCAACCAAACGGAGAAAGGCAAGATCAAGGCCGTCGCCGCCAAAGACAACATCACCGCGATCAAGATCAAGAGCGGACGGATGCTCCTCGCCACGGGGTTCCTGCGCAAGGTCTTTGAAATCTTCGAGAACTACCAAACGCCGATCGATATGGTCACCACCTCGGAAGTGGGCGTCTCCGTGACGATCGACAACCGCAAGCACTTGGACGAGATCGTGGACGACTTGAAGAAATACGGCACCGTCTCGGTCGACCACGACATGGTCATCATCTGCGTCGTCGGCGATTTGGAATGGGACAACATCGGCTTCGAGTCGCGTATCGTGGAGGCGATGCACGATGTCCCCGTACGGATGATCTCCTATGGCGGCAGCAACTACAATGTCTCCCTCCTGGTAAAGGCTGAGGATAAGCGCAAAGCCCTTCGTGAATTGAGCGACCATTTGTTCAACAACAAGAAATAAGCGTTATGCTGAAAGGTAAATTCCCGGTCGATCAATTCCAGGCGCTTGAGACTCCCTTCTATTACTACGATCTCCAGCTGCTGCAAGAGACGCTGGAGGTCGTCAAACGAGAATCCGGCCAATACGGTTATCACGTGCATTACGCCGTGAAGGCCAACGCCAACCCGCGCCTGCTCGCCCTCATCGCCCAAAACGGGCTGGGGGCCGATTGCGTAAGCGGGGGCGAGATCCAAGCGGCGCTCGAAGCCGGGTTCCCGAATGACAAGATCGTCTTCGCCGGTGTCGGCAAGGCGGATTGGGAAATCAACCTGGGACTGGAACGGCGGATCGCCTGCTTCAACGTCGAGTCGGCCGCCGAGCTGGAGGTGATCGACGAGCTGGCGGGACGGAAAGGCGTCGTCGCCCGCGTCGCCCTCCGGATCAATCCGGAAGTGGACGCCCATACGCACGCCAAGATCACGACCGGATTGAAAGAGAATAAGTTTGGCATCAACCTGAGCCAGCTTCCCCAAGTCTTGAAGCGGATGGAAACGATGAGCCATGTCGAGCTGACAGGACTCCATTGCCACATCGGCTCGCAAATCACCGACATGTCGGCCTTCCGCAACCTGGTGATCCGCGTGAACGAGATCCAGGAAGAATTGGAGAAAAAAGGCTTGCGAGTGGAACACCTCAACTTCGGCGGAGGCTTGGGCATCGACTATTATCACCCCAACCACCTGCCTATCGCGGCGTTCGACAACTACTTCGCCGTCTTCCACACGCTGTTGGACAAACGGCCGGGGCAGCAAGTCCATTTCGAGCCGGGCCGTTCGATCGTCGCGCCCTGCGGCTCGCTGATCTCCAAGGTGCTCTACGTGAAAGAGGGCGAGACGAAGCGTTTCGCCATCCTCGACGCCGGCTTCACCGACCTGATCCGCCCCGCCATGTACGACGCCTATCACCGCGTCGAGAACCTCACGAGCGACGAACCGGAAGAGCTCTACGACGTGGTCGGCCCGATCTGCGAGTCGTCCGACGTCTTCGCCAAGGATATCGCCTTGAACAAGGCTCGTCGGGGCGATCTTTTCGCCTTGCGTTCCGCCGGGGCTTATGGGGAAATCATGGCCTCGAGATACAACTGCCGGAAGCTGCCGCGAGCCCATTTTTCCGATGAGTTTTAGGGGGCCGAAAAAAGACAGCTGTGTAGCTCCAAAAACACAACTGTGTAAGCGCGACTACACAGTTGTGTAGCGCCGGCTACACAGTTGTGTAATTCTGGCTACACAGTTGTGTAACGCCGGCTACCCAACTGGGCGCCGGAATTTCATTCATTAACAGGTATCACGCTCATGGTTCAACTGACGACTCCAGACATCGTTTCGCTTTTGGCGATCTTGATTCTCTTTCTCTATTTAGTCTTGAGAGACAGCATCTTTTACGCCCGCCCCTATCGGACTGCCCGCAAAGGGGAAACCGGCGGCACGCCCGGCCAAGCGCTCCCCTCCGTCTCCGTCATCATCTGCGCCCGAAACGAGGCGGAGCATCTGGCGGCGTACCTCCCCGCCATCCTGACCCAAGACTACCCCGACTACGAGGTCATCGTCGTCAACGCCGGCTCGACCGATCGCACCGACGAGACGCTCAGCCAACTCAAAGCCCGCTTCCCCCATCTCTATTACACCTACATACCCCAAGGCACCCGCTACCTGAGCCCCCGGAAACTGGCCCTGACGCTCGGCATCAAGGCCGCCCAAAAAGAATGCCTCCTGTTTACGGAAGCTTACTGCGAGCCGAACGGCCCCCATTGGATCGCGAGTGTCGCCCGCAACTATCAGCCGGAGACAACGGTCGTGCTCGGCTATTGCCAATACAACCACCACGCCTCCCTCGCCGACCACCTGATCGCCTACGACAATCTGCTGACGGGAGTCCGCCAACTCGCCTCGGCCTTAGGCCATCATCCCTACGCGGGCGACGGCCGCGACCTCTCCTACCGCAAGGAAGAATTCTTCCGCCACAAAGGGTTCTCGAGCAGCCTCTTCCTGAACCGGGGCGACGACGATCTCTTCATCAACGAGATCGCGAACGGCACGAATACCCGTGTCGCCCTCGCGCCCGAAAGCTTCACTTCGATGGCCCGCTACGACCGCTTCCAATGGTGGCTCGAACGAAAAGCGGCCCTCGCCGCCACCCAACGGCACTACAAAGGCGCTCAAACTCGCCTCCACCAATTCGACGACGCGGCCTACCTGCTTTTCAGCCTCCTCGCGCTCGGCACGATCCTCTTCGCCCTCCTCACCGGTCGCCCGCTCCTGATCCTCCCCCCGGCCTTTCTCCTCCTGGTCCGGTTCGCGATCCGTGCGCACGCGCTCCATCGCGACGCCCGCCAACTTGGCCAACGCCTCTCCATCGGCCGGCTCCTTTTGCTCGAGCCCGTCCTCCCCCTCCTCCTGGCCGTCATCCGGCTCGGAGCCTTCTCCAATGGGAAAAAAGATTATACTTATTTTGTGGATGACTGAACGCTCGCGAGAAACCAAGCGAGCTGGAAAGATTGTAACTCTGTACAAGAATTACATTCACAGTGATGGATACAAAGTACCACGACGGCGCAAAGATAGGTAAATAATCGAATTACGATCCGGGCATCGCTACATTTTTTGAGGGAAAATCCTTCCATAAACATCTCCAATTATAGATCTTTCGCGAAAGAATAGCGTTCGTGTTGTTCGTAACTAGTTGAATAATTGCGTATTGACAAGAATGTTGTAACTCTTGTACAGAGGTAGAACAAAACAGGCCATGTCCTTATTTCTTTTCTTACTGGCTCACAGGACATTCCGGTGGGGAGAAGAGTTATTCTTCGGACATGAAACCATCCTATTTTCTCTACTCAACCTCGACAACTGAACAATAAAACAGCAAGCGAAATCCGAAAACATGCGAATGGGACAAAAGGAGCTTCACGAAGAGCCGCCCGTATGGTATGCGCTTCAAACCTTTTTCCAGAAAGAGCAAGAGGTGGAGGATTTTTTGAGAGGCAAAGGCTACGAGCCTTTCATCCCTAAGCTTTACCAAGAACGTGTAGACCGAGATGGCAAGAAAAAACGTGTGCTCTTGCCCGCGGTGCATAACCTCCTGTTTTTACCGAAAGACGGTGACGGCAAGGAGCAGGCGCACGTTTTGGAAGAATGCCCATGCCCTGTCCGCATCTTGCGACACCGGGATACCGGCAAACTCTATGAGATCCCTGATAAGCAGATGACAGAATTCCGGGCGATCTGCGACCCGACATACAGTGGTACGCTCTATACGCCCCGTGCGTTCGCCGATGAACGACCGGGCAAACGCGTGCGGGTCATTCAAGGCCCTTTCAAAGGTATGGAGGGAAAACTGGTGCGTTATCAAAGTCGTTTCTACATCGTCATCACGCTCGTCAACATCGGGGTATTTCTCCGGATCTCCCGTTGGTATTGCGAACCTATTGACTGATTTCATCATCCATCAATGTACGCGTTGGAAAAGAAAACCCATCGGTTTCTATCGATGGGAAGGATAACTTTACCCTCTAGCCAAGAGGAAATCACTCGATTAAGCGTGGAGATCGCCCATGAGGCCGCGACGCTTTTCGCCATGCGGGGGAAAACCATCCAAGAAGAAGCCGAACGGTGCCGAATCCTGTTGATGGCTTGCCAGACGTCGATCTACATCCCCAATCGTTTCGAGCGGGCACAAACGGTGTTGGCTCGTGCGGAAAAAGTACTTCCTCAACTGGATAATAGCCCATTAAAAGTCAGTCTCCTGACTTGGTGCTTCGCGGAAGCGGAAGAAAAAGGCTTGCTCGACGAGGCTAAAGCAATCATCGCGTCTTGGAATCCCAAGAAACGGACCGCGGAACAAACGGCCGCGATCAAGGAACTGGCACTCTTTGAAGAGACAATCCAATAAATCCATGATAGGCATCCAATGGCACAAACGCCTATCGCGTTTAGCCAACGTAAAATATCTCAATCGCTGGGTGGTCTTCAGCCTCGATTTGGGACTCTCCCTCATCGCGACATTGCTGGGGCTGGTCGGTCTGCTGAACATAGTGGGCCTTCGCCTGAGTTATGAGCAAGTAAGCAAGATCTTGCTCGCTTCCATGACCGCGAGCCTCTTCGCCTTTTGGAGCTTAAAAAGCTACCGGGGCGTCATCCGGCATTCCACGGTACGTGGTCTTTGGCGCCTCGGGATGGTAGCGGTCATCAAGGCGCTCCTGATGGGCATAATTCTCACCTTGTGCGCGATCGGTCTTCATCCCAAAGCTTATGGGGTCGGGTTGGTAGCGGATGGCCTTTTCACCATTGTCTTGCTGGTGGCCTTCCGGGTCTTGCTTTTGAACGTCTATAACTTGTTGTTGGGGCAATTGGGTCGCCGGCAGAAACGGGTGCTGGTCTATGGCACGGGCGACGAGAGCGTCTCGCTGGCCGCGCCCTCGTCGAGCGTCTTCCTGCAAACCTATAAGGTGATC
>CASFXH010000058.1 GCA_949298575.1 uncultured Parabacteroides sp. | reverse complement strand
TATTACGTGCCCGATTTGGAGATGGACGTGCGGGAGACTTTCGATCCGGGAAACCCTGCGTTGGACCATTCGGAAATTCAAGCGTTTGTCGCTTACGACGCGAAGGGAGAGCCGGTGGGCCGCGTGGCGGGGATCATCAATCACCGGGCGAACGAGAAATGGCGTCTCCGCGATGTCCGCTTCGGTTTCATCGAGTTCGTGGACGATTTGTCCGTTTCCTCCGCTCTTTTGAAAGCCGTGGAAGAATGGGGCCGCGAGCGAGGCATGACATGCGTCCAAGGGCCGATGGGCATTTTCGATTTTGACAAGGAAGGGATGCTCGTCGAGGATTTCGACCAATTGGGCTCGATGATCACGATCTACAATCCCCCTTACTATCCTCGCCATATGGAAGCCTTGGGCTTCGTGAAAGAAGTGGATTGGGTGCAAGTTCTCATCGAGGTGCCTCACGAGGTGCCGCCGATCTACGCCCGGGTGGCCCAGAAGTCGGAAGAACTGTTTGGGCTGCGAGTCCGGAAGCTGACGCGGGAAGAAGTTTTCAAGCGAGGCTACGGAAAGAAAGTGTTCGACCTTTTCAACCAGGCCTATGCGCCCCTGTTTGGCTACACGGAGTTGTCCGACCGGCAAATCGACCTTTATGTTCAGCGTTATTTCCCGTTGGTGGACTTGCGGATGATCCCGATCGTCGAGAATGAGGAGGGCGAGCTGATTGGCGCGACGGTCACGATGGGAAGTCTCTCGCGGGCTTTGCGGAAAGCGAATGGGCGCTTGTTGCCCTTCGGTTGGTTCCATTTGCTCAAGTCTTTGAAATGGCGCAACGAGGGGAAGGCGGAGCTGCTGCTGATCGCCGTGCGGCCCGACTATCAGGGGCTGGGCGTGAACGCCTTGTTCTTTAACGACCTGATCCCGATTTACAACCAATGCCATTTCCGTTGGGCGGAGACAGGCCCACAGCTGGAGGACAACGTCAAGGAACTATCCCAATGGAAGCCCCTCCATCCGACCCTCACGAAGCGCAGGCGGTGTTATAAGAAAGAAATCGTGTAATTATTTAAGAAACAAGATATGGAAAGAAAAGTCGTAATCACGGGTATGGGAATCTGGTCGTGCCTTGGGACGACCCTTGAAGAAGTGCGCGACTCCCTCTATACGGGAAAAAGCGGGATCGTATTCAGCCAAGAGCGCAAGGACTTGGGCTTCCGTTCCGCCTTGTGCGCTCAGGTGGAGAAACCCAACCTGAAGCCATTCATCCCTCGCAACCAGCGGCAGTTCATGCCCGAGGAGGCGCAATACGCTTATATGGCCACCCGCTCGGCGCTGGAGGCCGCCCGTTTGGATCCGGATTATATTGAAGCTCATGAGGTGGGTATTATTTACGGAAACGATTCGGTAGCCGAGGCGACGATGCGGGCGCTCGACAGTTTCCGGGAGTTTAAAGATACGGCCGCTTGTGGCAGTGGGGCGATCTTCCAGTCCATGAACTCGACGGTAACGATGAATCTCGCCTGCCTCTTCAAGTTGCGGGGTATCAACCTGACCGCCTCAGCCGCGTGCGCTTCCGGCTCGCAAGCCGTAGGGCTGGCTTATCTGCTGATCCGGGATGGGTTGCAGGATTGCGTCGTCTGTGGCGGCGCCCAAGAGGCGAATTTATACAGCGTCGCCGCGTTCGACGGGATCCAATCGTTTTCCACCCGCGAGGGTGAGCCGACGAAGGCCAGCCGCCCGTTCGACCGCGACCGCGACGGTTTGGTGCCCGGCGGTGGAGCGGCGACGCTCATCGTGGAAAGTTATGAGCATGCCGTGAAGCGGGGCGCGCCGATTTTGGCGGAGATCGTCAGCTGGGGTTTCTCGGGCAATGGCGATCATATCTCTACCCCGAATGTCGACGGCCCGGCTCGTTCGCTGGAACTTTGTCTGCGTAATGGCGGCGTGACACCCGACCAGATTGGTTATGTCAACGCTCACGCCACCTCGACCCGCATAGGTGATGCCCGCGAGGCGCAAGCCATCGCCCGCTTGTTTGGCGACTACAAAGTGCCCGTCACCTCCACTAAGAGTCAGACAGGCCACGAGATGTGGATGGCCGGAGCCAGCGAGCTGATTTACTCTATCCTGATGATGAAGCATGACTTCATTGCTGGGAACATCAACTTCGAGAATCCCGACGACGATACGGCTTGCCTGAACATCGTGCCGGAGACCCGCGAGGCACGTTTCGACCAGTTCCTCTCCAACTCGTTCGGTTTCGGAGGGACGAACTCGACGCTGATCGTGCGTGACGTGAAATAAAAGAATAGCAAAGGAAAAACATTATTAAACATTATAAATTATGAATAGAGAAGACATCGTAAAAAAGATCAACAGTTTATTGGCCGAGGAATTTGAGGTGGACGAAAGCGCCTTCACGCCTGAGGCAAATGTGCGCGAGACCCTCTCGCTCGACAGCTTGAGCTTGGTGGATTTGGTCGCGATCATTCAACAAACGTATAAAGTAAAGATTCCGGTGACCGATTTGAGGAACATCCATACGTTCGCCGATCTTTATGATTACGTCGAATCTCATCTGCCGCAAGCATGACTTATCCAGAGATCGAGCGATTGATTCCCCAACGAGATCCGATCCGGATGGTGGATCGGCTGTTGGAGGTGGAGGGGGAAACGGCGACTACCGTTTTCTCGATTCGTTCGGATAATTATTTTCTGGAAGATGATGGGGCGTTGGCTGAGCCGGGGTTGATTGAGCATATCGCGCAATCAGCCTTGGCTTTGGCCGGCTATTTGGCGTTGAAGGAGGGAGCCACGCGACCTCCCGTAGGTTATATTGGTGAGATCCGGAAATTCCAGTGTTTGATGCGGCCCAGTGTGGGAGACGAGCTGCGGACGACGGTGGAGATGGATGATACGGTGGGTGATATCACGTTGATCTCGGGAGAGACTCGGGTCGCCGGCCAACTTGTCGCCTCAACGCGAATGAAGATTTATGTCCGACAGGAAAAATGAGAGAGAACGAGGGAAAAGTCATGCTGTTAGAGAATCATTATTATAAGGTACTTCATTCGGAGACAAAAGGCTTAGATGGCGTGTTTCATATCGCGCTTTTGCCCGATTGTGCGGTCTATCGGGGCCATTTCCCGGGCGATCCGGTTTGCCCCGGGGTTTGCAACATCGAGGTGATCAAGGAATGTGCCAGCCGTTTAGTCGGGAAAAGATTGTTCCTGAAAAGTATTAAACAATGTCGTTTGGTCGCGTTGGCGACTCCTTCCGCCTGTCCAGAATTGGACGTGGTGGTCAACCTTACGCCGACCGCTCAAGGTTTCATGGTCGTGGCGAAGATCGCGGACGCATCGAAAACTTATCTGGAATATAAAGGAGAGATGGCGTTATGACAGAGTTGTGTATCCGGATTTATCGTTATTTTCGATCGTATCGGGCTTGTTTCTGGATTTTGTTGATCGGCCTGTTTGCCTTTTGTGGCTATTTCGCCTCAAAAGTCTATTTGGAAGAAGACATTAATAAATTGATGCCTTCTTCTAAAAATGAGGACGGCAGCACGAAGCTGGCGTTCGCCAATTTGCGGATCAAGGATAAGACGTTTTTGCTGTTCGAGGGACAAAACGGCGCTTCCATCGAGCGGATCGTGGAGACCTGCGACGCTTTTATCGACTCGTTGATGGCCCGGAACGCGGCGTTGGATTCCAATAAGCGAGTCATTGGAGATGTCTTTTATCGCTTGTCGGATGATTTGCTGCCGGATGCCATCGACTACATGAGCGCTCATTTGCCCGCTTACATTGACACAAGCTTTTATGAAGATTTGGATACGTTGCTGACTGTTTCGCGTATGGAACAGCAGATGCGGGCCAATCGGAATGATTTGGGCGGTTCGTTCGGCTCCATGTTCCCGGAGCTGATTCAAATGGATCCGGTCGGCCTTCGGGGACCACTTATGCGCCAATTCCAACCCTTGATTGAAGGGACGGGAGGAGGTTATAAGACCATCGAAGGGCATTTCTTCGTGCCCGATTCGACCGTGTGCGTGGCGTTTATCACACCGATGTTCTCCTCGACCAATACGGGGCAGGGCTCAACTTTGTTTACGATAATCAACGAGCAGATCGCGAAATTCGCGGCGACAATGCCCGACGTGAAGATCGTGTACCATGGGACACCGGCCAGTGGCTTCTATAACGCTTGGCGGATCAAGACCGACTTGACGACGACGATCGCGGGCTCGTTAGTTTTGGTGCTTCTTTTTATTTTCATTTGTTTCCGCAATTACGATACGCTCCCGCTTTTGCTGTTGCCTGTCGTTTTTGGCACGTTGTTTGGTTTGGCGGTGATGTATTTTATCAAAGGACAGTTCTCGCTTTTGGCGTTGGGAATCGGATCCGTCGTGTTGGGCGTGGCGTTCAGTTACGTGTTGCATGTGATTACGCATTATAAATATGTAGCCGATCCCGAACAGGTCTTGCGGGATGAGGTCAAACCGGTTTGTTTGGGTTGTATCACGACCATCGGCTCGTTTATGGGACTGATCTTCGTGCGGACGGAACTGTTGCGCGACTTTGGCCTTTTCGCCGCATTGGCGATCGCGGGGACCACGCTTTTCAGTTTGATCTTTTTGCCGCAGTTCCTGAATCCCAGCAAGAACAAGCGGAACACTCGGATGTTCTCGTTCATCGACAAGATCAACGCGTATCCCTTTGACCGGAAGAAACCGCTGCTCTTCGTCCTGACTTTGATCACGGTGGTTTGTATCGGCTTTTATATCGCGGGAGGAACTCGTTTCGACGCGGATATGCATAATTTGGGTTACAGCTCGCCGAATGTCACTTATTCCTCGAATCTTTTGCGTGAAAAGACTTATACCGGCGATAAGCAACAATATTTCGCCAGTTCCGGGAAGACCATGGAAGAAGCGATCGAGAATTTCGCTGTTCTAGACCATAAACTTGATTCCTTGAGACAATTGGGCTTGGTGAAAAGCTATACGCATACCAATATGCTCTTTGTTCCCTTGCGTGAGCAACAGGAGCGGATAGATGCTTGGAAGCGTTATTGGACGGACGACCGTTTGTCTCAAGTGCGCCGCCTGATCGAGGAGACCGCTCCTCAAGCTGGTTTGCGGGCGGAAGCTTTTCAACCTTTCTTTGATTTAGCGACAGCCGATTATCAACCCGACGCTCTATATCAGGCGGGTTTGATTCCAGAAGGGTATCTTTCGACTTTGATGGAGCAATCATATGATGGGAAAGAATATCTTTGTTTTACATCTGTTCGTTGCGCGAACGATTCGATCCGGAGCGCGGGAAGCGATTACCATCGGATTTGCGACGCGGTGGCGGCGGCTCCGAATTTGTTGGTTTTGGATACTTATTATTATACGACGGATACCCTGCTTCAGTTGAATGATGATTTCAACATCTTGCAGTGGGTATCGATGCTTTTCGTATTGCTCATCCTATTGATCAATTTCCGGGGGAACATCAAATATTCGTTGTTGGGTTTTATGCCCATCTTGTTGAGTTGGTTCATCGTCTTAGGCGCGATGGTGATTTTCGAGGAGTCGTTCAATTTGATCAATATCATCATCTCTACCTTTATCTTTGGTATTGGGGTCGATTATAGCATTTTCGTGATGACTGGCCTGTTGGGGAGTGAACGAGATGCACGTATGCTGGAATACCACAAGACAGCGATTTTCTTCAGCGCGGTCATTCTGATCGTAACGGTAAGTTCTATGCTGTTCGCTCAACACCCAGCGATTCAATCGGTTGGTTTCTGCACCTTGGTGGGTTTGGTCTCGGCCGTGGTGATTTCTTATGTGATGCAACCGGCTGTCTTCAGGATGCTTGACAAAAGGAGAAAGAAATGAGGTACGATGTGGTGGTCATCGGGAGTGGCTTGGGGGGCTTGCAATGCGCTTATCTTCTCGCTCGGGAAGGACGCCGAGTCTTAGTGCTGGAGCGGGGGACGCAGATTGGGGGCTGTCTTCAGAGTTATCGTCGAGGAAATTATTCGTTTGATACGGGCTTTCATTACGTCGGCGGGTTGGCCGAGGGGCAGTCTTTGCATGCGGCTTTTCGTTACATGGGATTATTGGATTTGCCTTGGTGGCGATTGGATACGAATTTCGATCGGATACAGATCGGAGATCAGGCTTTCTCGTTCGCGCAAGGCTATGACGCGTTCGCGGAAACTTTGCGGGAGGCCTTTCCTGGTGAGGGGGAAGCGTTGCGGCGTTATGCGGCTTTGTTGCGACAGGTGGGTGAGGAGCAAGGGGCGATGTTGGATCCCGCGTCGAACGCGTCGGCTTTTTCTTCCGAGCTTTTTGAGCGGAGCGCTTGGGGGTACTTGTCGGAAAATTTCAGGGACCCTTTGTTGATCGATGTCTTGAGCGCGACTTCCTTGAAAATGGAATTGCGGAAAGAATCCCTTCCGTTATTTACTTTCACGCATGGGAACAGCGGTTTGATCGAGAGCGCTTGGCGATTGCGTGGTGATGGTTCATTGATCGCTCAAGCTTTGGCTCAGGGGATTCGGGCGCAAGGGGGAGAGATCCTTTGTCGCTCGGAGGTCGAGGAGCTGGTGGAGAAGGAGGGACTCTTGGTCGGCGCCCGTTGCGCCAATGGCGAAGTGTATGAAGGCGATCTTTTCATCAGCGACGCGCATCCGGCAATCACGTGTGGTTGGGTAAAACGGAGTGATCGGATGAAGAAAGTCTATCGCCGTCGGATCCAAGGCTTGGAAAATACTTTCGGGATGTGTACGGTCTCGCTTTGCTTGAAACCGGGAGCGTTGGAATATTTCAATTGGAATCAATATGTCTATCGTGGTCCGGATGTCTGGCGCCGGGTTTGGAGCGAGACTTCGGTCGATAGTTTACTGATCAGCTGTCGGGTGCCGGAGGCGGATGAGGTCTTCACCCGGCAAGTTGATTTGCTTACGCCGATGCCGTGGAGCCGGTGCGAGGCTTGGGAACGGACGACGGTGGGGCATCGTGGCGCGGATTATGAGGCGATGAAGGCGCGGGTCGCCGACGCGTGTGTCGAGCTAGCTGAACAGGTGATCCCTGGTTTACGGACGATGGTGGAACGCCGCTACGTCAGCACGCCGCTCACGTATCGGGACTATACCGCGACGCCCGACGGTTCGGCTTATGGGCTACGCAAAGATTACCGAGACCCGATGATGACCGTGCTTTCGCCTCGGACGCCTATTCCCAATTTGCTGTTGACGGGGCAAAACCTGATGCTGCATGGACTGCACGGCGTGACGATGACGGCGCTTTTCACTTGTGCCGAGGTGCTCGGAAAGGAACGGATTTGGAAGATTTTGAAGAACTAAAAAAGATAAGACAATGAAGTATGCGTTAGTGACGGGCGGCAGCCGGGGAATCGGAAGGGCCGTCTGCGTGAAATTGTCCCGGATGGGATATCATCTTCTCATCAACTACGTGAGCAATGCCGACCAGGCGAACAAGACGCTCGAGTTGGTTCGTCAGGAGGGACAAGATGGTGAGCTCTTGCGCTTTGACGTGAGTGACGGTCGGCAGACCCGTGAAGCTCTTGAGGCATGGCTTGAGGCTCATCCCGACGATCAGGTCGAGGTATTGGTGAACAACGCGGGGATTCGCCGGGATAACATCATGGCTCTGATGCCGGAAGAAGACTGGGATCGTGTGCTCGACATTACCTTGAAAGGTTTCTATCATACGACGCAGGCGCTCTTGCCCGCGATGATTCGCCAGAAATATGGTCGGATCATTAATATGGCCAGTGTCAGCGGACTCAAGGGATTGCCGGGGCAATGCAATTATTCGGCGGCGAAAGGCGGCTTGATCACGGCGACCAAGGCCTTGGCACAGGAGGTGGCCCGCAAGCGGATTACGGTCAATGCCGTGGCGCCCGGATTTATCCAGACGGATATGGTTGAGGGCTTGGATGAGGCGGCTTTGGCGCGTACGATCCCGGCCAATCGCTTCGGGACGCCGGAAGAGGTCGCCGAGTTGGTGGGCTTCTTGGCCTCGCCGATGGCCGGTTATATTACAGGCGACGTGATTTCAATCAATGGAGGATTATATACATGAAGATGAACGCGATTTTTCGGAAAGGCCTCGTGGCGCTGGCCTTTTTGCTCGGTCTTTTCCAGATGGGCTGGGCGCAGGGAGCGGTAGAGACGTTGACCGCCGACGTGACTCGGACTAAGCACAACGTGGCGATTGTCGAGGACGTGAAAGATTCGGGTAAATTCTATTTCAAGCGGCCCGACAAGATGGCTATCGTTTTCAACGAGAACGACCGCCTTTTGATGGAAGGCTCGACTTATACGATGGTGGTCGATGGGAAAGCGAGTGTCGCGAAGAGCAAGATGGCCGATTTGTTTGGCCTGCTTCAACAAGTGCTCCAGCGTGTGATGAGTGGCGAGGAGGTCGCCGGTATCTCGGGAACGGCCGATTTCAAGGTCGAGCGTGAGGGGAATGAGATCCGTATTTTGCCCGCGAAAGAGGGGAAGGTCAGCCGACGCATGCTTTTCACCGGCTTCACGTTGACGCTCGACGCGAAGACCTCGCGCCTCATGAGCCTCCGCATGAACGAACGGGGCGAGAATTATACGCGTTATGACTTATCCAATCATGCGGTTAACGCCGCGGTCGACGACACTGTTTTCTTAACTTCGGGGGCGAAATGAAAGTATTGGAAGATATCTGCCGTATGCCCGTCCGGTTCAGCGAGATCGATTCCATGCGCCGGGTATGGCACGGGTCTTATGTCACTTATTTCGAGGATGGGCGGGAGTCGTTCGGGCGGCGTTATCCGGGTATCGGGTACGCCGACATGCAAAACGCGGGCATCTACGCGCCGATCTACGACCTTCGGGTGCGCTATTACGCGCCCTTGTTGATCAATGAGGTCGTGGAGATCCAGACGACTTATGTCTACAAACCCGGGGCACGGCTCGATTACGCTTACAAGGTCTATCGGGCAGGCGACCGGACGCTGTGCGCCGAGGGGTCGACCACGCAACTCTTTATCGATCCCAAAGGTCAACTCATGCTCGACTTGCCCGACTATTATCGGGAATGGCAGAAGAAATATTTGGAGATTTAAGCGTTATGAAAAAGGAAGATGTCAAGTCGACTTACAAGTCGACCGATACGGAAGAATGGCTCGATCGCGTCTGGACCCGTCCCATCGGGTACGCTTGGGCTTTGTTATTCAAATATTTGGGCGTTCATCCGAATACGGTGACGATCCTTTCGATGATCATCGGCGCCGCGTCGGCCTTTTTCTTCGCCCATGGTTCTTTCCGGACGGAAGGGGCGACGGGGCTTTGGATGAACGTGGTGGGCGTCTTGCTCTTGGCTTGGGCGAATTTCTACGATAGCGCCGACGGCCAGCTGGCTCGCATGACGGGGCAGAAGACTCGTCTTGGCCGCATCCTCGACGGGGCGGCGAGCGAGGTTTGGTTCATCCCGATTTATCTGGGGCTGGTTTATCGTTTCTATCAGCACCACGGGATGGAGTTCCGATGGCTGGGCATCGCCGATACGCCGACGAATGCCCTCGTCGCGACGGCGGTTTTTCTCGCGATCGTTTGTTATTCGGGCTTTTGGTGCCATAGCCGGCAATGTGGCCTGGCGGATTATTACCGGCAAATCCATCTTTTGGTGGTCAAGGGAGAGGCCGGAAGCGAGCTGGATACGTCGAGTCGCCTGCGTGAGCAATATGCGCGGACTCCTTGGAAAAGTGACGTCCTTTGGAAGCTTTTCCTGAAATCGTATACGAACTATACGGCCTCGCAAGAGGCGCGGACCCCTCGTTTCCAAGCGTTGAGCGCCCGCGTGGCCGAGCGTTATTCCTCGACCGCCCAAATTCCCCAATCCTATCGCGACGAGTTCCGTGCGGGTTCACTCCCGTTGATGAAATGGACCAACATATTGACCTTCAACACTCGTGCCATCGTACTCTACGCGTCGTGCTTGTTGGACTTGCCATGGGTTTACTTCGTGTTCGAGATTGTCGTGATGGGCGCGCTTTGCGAGTATATGCGTCGCCGGCACGAGCGTTTATGCGCGCGGTGTTTGGAAAAGTGGTAAGCGAAGCCCGTGTCCGGATGCCCGATCTTACTTTTTGACGAAAAGAGGAGATTTATGGAATAGCCCATAAGTCGGGAATGGCGGTACATTCGCGTCGGCCTACGAAAACCCGCCGCCGTCGTCGGCGACGTTTCGTAGGGGTACGAAAGCTCGCCGCCGACGGCGGCAGCGTTTCGTAGGGGTACGAAAGCCCGCCGCCGTCGTCGGCAGCGTTTCGTAGGGGTACGAAAGCCCGCCGCCGTCGTCGGCAACGTTTCGTAGGGGTACGAAGGCCCGCCGCCGTCGTCGGCAACGTTTCGTAGGGCCGCGACGATTTTCTTTGGATGATTGGAATAGGTAAAAGGAAAAAATGAGGTTGATGACTAGAAAAGTAAGTTTGCTGTTGTTGTTTTTTTGTAGCCTGTTATCGGTTTTTGGGCAAAACAGGACGATCACGGGCGTCGTGACCGATTCCATCACGGGCGAAGGTTTGCCTTACGCCTCGTTGGTGTTTCGGGGGACGACCGTGGGCGCGGCGACCGACGACGAGGGACGCTTCACGCTTACCGCTCCCAGCGACTTGCGCGACCTGGAAATCTCTTATTTAGGCTATGACACGAAAACGACACGCGTCGCCGCCGGTCGGGTCAGCGGGTTGAAGATCCAACTCGTCCCGAGCGGCATTACCTTGAATGATGTCATCGTTCGCCCTCAGCATGAGCGTTACCGCCGGCGCGACAATCCGGCGGTGGCCTTCGTCCGCAACCTGATTGAGCGGAAGGAGGAGAACAATCCTCGCGACCACGATTATTTCAGCTACAACCGCTATGAGAAGATGATCTTCGCCATGAACGAGTATGAGCCGAAAAAGCGGGAAGACGGGAAGACCGGGAAATTTGATTTCTTGGTCGAATACATCGATACGCTCGATGCCGGGACGACCATCTTGCCCGTTTCCGAACGCGAGCGGTTAGAGAGCGTCTATTACCGCCGCGAGCCGCGGGCCGAGAAGACGGTGGTGCGCGGGGCGCATTCCTCGGGGGTCGACGAGATCTTCTCGCGCGATGGCATCCAGCAGTTCCTGGAGGAGGCTTTCCGCGAAGTCGATCTTTTCCAAAACAATATTCCCCTGTTCTTGCAACGCTTCGTGAGCCCGCTGTCGAATATCGGGCCGGCGTATTACAAATATTATTTGCTCGATACCGTCCAGGTTGAGGGCGAGGAGTGTGTCGATCTGGGCTTTGTCCCGTTCAATTCGGAGACGTTCGGCTTTACGGGGCACCTTTACGTGTTGCTCGACTCCACGTTTTTCGTCAAGCGAGCCGTCTTGAACGTCCCGAAGGATATCAACCTCAACTTCGTCTCGCGGATGACGATCGACCAGACGTTCGTCCGCACGGCCGACAGCACCCGGTTGATCACGAAAGACGACATCAGCGTCAACTTCAAGCTCAGCGAGAAGACGAAAGGCATGTATGCCCGCCGCCTGAACGTCTACAGCGATTTCTCCTTCGAGAAGCCCGACGAGCGGACGGCCGCGGTGTTCGACGAGGCCGCGCCGACGATCTCTCTCGCCGATACCTACATGAAACCTGACAGCTTCTGGGTGGCCGTCCGCCCGCCGGAAGCGCGGAAGCGAAACACCAACTCGGTCGCGCAGCTGATGGCCCGCTTGCGGCAGATCCCGGCGTTCTACATCTCGGAGAAAATCCTCACGACCCTGATCGGAGGCTACGTCCCCACGAACAAGGATCCGAACAAGAACAAGTTCGAGTTTGGGCCGATGAACTCCACGTTCAACGGTAACGTCGTCGAGGGCGGGCGATTCCGCCTTGGCGGGACCACGACTCCGGCCTTCCACAAGCGTCTCTTCCTCGATGGTTACGTGGCGTACGGTACGCGCGACAAGAAGATGAAATACGACATCCTCGCCGAGTATTCCTTCACGGATCGTAAGGAATACCGGAAGGAGTTTCCCATCCATTCCCTCCGCTTCGAGTATATGTACGACCTCAACAAGTTGGGCCAAAACTACATGTACACCGGTAAAGACAACATGATGCTGGCTATCCGGCGGAAGAAAGACAACTTCGCGACCTATTTGCGCCGGGCGGAGCTGACCTACACGCGCGAGTATTACAACGGCATCTCCTATAACGCGATCCTTCGCAATTTCCGGGAATACGCGACGCCTTTCGCCGAGTTCAACCGCATTGGCGCCGATGGCAGCCTGACGCCCCTTCATCATTACGACATGACGCAACTGGAGCTGAAATTCCGTTATGGCAAGGACGAGAAATTCTACCAGACCCGCAACTGGCGGGTGCCGATCACCTACGACGCCTTGATTTTCAACGTGAGCCACGTGATGGCCAAGAAAGGTTTCTTGGGCTCGTCGTATGATTACATGCGCACCGACATCGGTGTCCAGAAACGTTTCTGGTTCTCGGCCTTTGGCTACGTCGATCTCATTACCAAGGCGGGTAAGATCTGGACCAAAGTGCCCTATCCGCTCCTCATCCTGCCGAACGCCAACATGACCTACACGATCCAGCCCGAGACTTTCACCAACATGAACGCCTTGGAGTTCCCGACCGACGAGTACGTCTCGTGGGATTTGACTTATTACATGAACGGCAACTTGCTGAACCGCATCCCGCTGATCAAGAAGTTGCAATGGCGCGAGGTCTTCGGTTTCCGCGGCCTTTGGGGCCACCTGACCGACAAGAACGATCCCGCCAAGAGTGGCGGCGAGGGCCTGTTCGCCTTCCCGGCCGAGACTTATCGTCTCACGAAGGTCCCCTATATGGAGGTGAGCGTCGGTATCGAGAACATTTTCAAGTTCCTCCGGATCGACTACGCTTGGCGTCTCAACTACCTCGATCATCCCGGCATCCAAAAGGGCGGCATCCGGGCGACTATGCGGCTTTCGTTCTGATTTCCGAAATAAAATGTCCTAAATCGTAAATAATCCGTATCTTCGCAGAGTCGTTAGTTTAATCAGACGATAAAATTCCCGAATTATTAACATTAAAAAGAATTAGAATGAAGAGATTTTTAAGCATTCTGAGCATTTTCGCGTTGAGCTTCGGCTTTTTCGCGTGTAGTGATGATGATGATCCAATCAAGGATCCGATCGTAGACCCGACTCCCACTCCTGAGCCTGAGCCCGAGACAGAAAACGCGAATTACACCGTCATGCTCTATGGCTGTGGTGGTGGCAATTTGGACGACATGATGGCGACGAGTCTGTTAGAAGCCTTGCTCGTCGACACGAACGACCGGGTGCGGATGACCGGGCAGATCAAGTTCTCCGCGCAATATCAATCCGATCCGGATATGCAAGGAACGATCCGTTTCCTTTTGAGCGACAAGGATTCGGACGAGGAAATTGATTATAGCGAGACCTTAGAGACAGACTTGGCGCTTTACGATCCCGACAATCTGGCGGATTTCATCACGTGGAGCAAGAAGATGTATCCGGCCGACAATTACATCCTGGTCCTTTGGAATCATGGTGGCGGTTGGATGCCGAACACGGATATGCCTAAAACTCGTGCGGTGATTTTCGACGATACCATGGAGAACCAGGCCATGTCGATCGACGAGCTGGTGGAAGGTGTCGAGAAGTCGGATACGCATTTCAAGATGATCTATTATGACGCGTGCCTGATGGGTATGCTTGAGAACTATTGCTCGTTGGTGGACATCGCGGATTACGCGCTTGGCGCGGCCCATACGACGCCTGGCATCGGAGGTAACTACACGAGCCTGTTGGAACTCTTGGCGACCGATGACGATTTTGAAACCATTATGGGAAAATACATGAGTGAGTCGATGTCGTTGTGGAGCATCGTAGGGTACGCGCATGATTTCACGTTGATCGATTTGTCGAAGATGGGAGAGGTGACGACGGTTCTTAAAGATGTCGCGGAAGAGCTGGTCGCTTCGTATGATGACTATCAACAGGTTTACGACGCCGTGCTCTCGGATGAGAATTATGGCGTTTACCGCTATGAGGCAGATTATCCTTTCTTTGATGTGGTGGATTACGTCAATAAGTTGGCGGCTTATTCCTCGAACCCGTCACTGATTGGGTACGCTACGCGTTTGCAACGTGCGTTCAATGAGGCGATCGTGCATCAAGAGTTGTCTACGACTTTGAAAACGAACAATCAGGCAATCTCCTTGGGCGTTACGCTGTTGCAAAATGGTATGTGGGATAACGGTGGATATCAATATCTCATGTGGGATGGCTCTGTCGTGGATATAGATGGTGAAGTGATCGGTTCTTGGGGTTCGACAGGTGACGATACTTACGCCCAATTGCCTTTCGACCAGGCGACTGGTTGGAGTCAATGGCTCCAATTGAACGAGCAAGAGCCGATCGGCCTTTGCCTCGTGGAGCCGGACGATGAGGAAGGTGATGCGGAAGGCGAAGAAGGCGAAGTCGTGGAAGAATAGGCGATTATAATGCCTATTGTAAGGTGCTAACAATGCCCATTATAAGGTCGTTATAACCCAATAGTGACGACCTTATAGTGGGCATTATGATTTTTCTTTTCTTGGAGGCCTAATAAGGCTAGGAATGGGATTTTTATGTACATTCGCGGAAAGGACGTTAAGTATGTTGAGTTAACTCATCAAAGTTCTTTCCCTTTATATATCCTCTTTTTACTTTATTAAACGCGATCTCTTCCAAAATGCCCATATTCACCAAACCTATGATATCGTTTTTCGCGGTGGTAGGAGATATCCCAAATTTGGCCTGCACATCTTTTACGGTAATTACTTGCTCTTGGTTTTCATAAAATACGCGAATAACCTCCGCTTGGCGCTCGTTCACGTTCCCTATGCGGAGAAAGGCGGAGGCCTGTTTTTGGATAGCCGTTTTTCTCTTGATATAGTGTTGAAGGTCTTTGAACGCCAAATCCAAGACTCGTAAATTGTAGACGACAAAATAGCCAATATCGTTTTGGTCGGCCTCGACGTGTAAATACGATTTCTCATAGGCCTTTTTGGAGCGTGCGATGATTCTCGATATGGATAAATATTCCGTCAGCCAATAACCTCGTTTGAGCATGTACCAATAGAACAAGGCTCTTGCGGTTCTTCCATTACCATCGACAAACGGGTGCATATAGGCCAGCATGAAATGGATGATAATCCCTCGTATGATCGGATGGATGAAAACTTTCGCCTTCTCCTCGTTAAAGAAATCACAAAGGTCCGTTATGAAATCCGGTATATCCCTATAAGAGGGTGGCGTATGGACAATCTCATGTGTAATGCCATCTTCCACCACGACATCATCGTTCGAGCGGAAACGGCCCGCGTCTTCCGGACGGTCCAATGTCCCTTCCGTCATTAATCCGTGTATTCTCAACAGCATTTCTTCCGTGAGCGGCTTATCCTTATTCTCCACGATAAAATGGATCGTTTGATAATTGTTGAAAATCATCTGTTGGGACTTGTCTTTCGGCGTGATCTTCTTACGTAACATCTCTTTGGCAACCTTCCGTGTAGTGGAAGCTCCCTCCATTTGGCTGGAGGATATAGCCTCTTCCATCAAGGAACTGATAAGATATTGATTCTTGTTTCCCTCGGGGATAAGGGAACTAGTCCCCCACGATCCCCCGAAATTCATGTCAAACTCATGGCAGATACGTTGCATGTGATTCGTAACGCTCATATGGATGCCATATTGGGGCCATACAAGCATACGATTCTTCATTCTTGACGCTTTGACGAACGCCCATAACTCCTGTGGTGAAATAGGGATAGAGGGCTTTTCGTATTTCACGTCACTCCAAAAATCATATCTTTCATTGATTTTTTCGACTAAGGCGGATACGGCACCATATTCTTCTTTTGACAAGTGGATATAGGCTTTAAATAAATCCGCGTCTTCTATTTTAGGGGGGCTTTCTATCATGATCTCTATTTTTGGATGAGCAAAGATATATAAATTCTTTCCAGTTCTCGCGATATTGGAAAGAATTAGAAAGAATCTCCAAGGCGATTTGTATTTTTACCATGTTAAAGTCTTCTCATGCATTAGCTTATCGTGAAGAGGAAAAGCTGTCCGATCATTACTCGATAAGCGGCCAGAAAACTACTCGATAAGCAGTACCCCTCACTACTTAGTAAGTAGTCGCGTGGCGCGTCGATAAGTAGTTGACCCTACTGCTTAGTAAGTAGTTTTTGAACTTATTTCTAAGAAGTGGTAATCGCGAGTAGAATCCCTAATGTCAGTCTTTTAAACAAGCTAGTGGTATAACTTTCACTCCGTCGGTTCGGGTATAAGCCATATGGCCACCTGTCAAGATGATTAGAAGATCCGGTTCCCTTAAAGGAACTTGTTTTTCCGCCTTGTTGTATTCCTGGATTAGCCGCTTGATCTCAAGAAGGTGTTTCGCGCCCACCTCTATTTCCCGGCTACCCAATTTGCATTCAATCAAAGCGTACCGTTCATCTTCCAAATGCAACACAAGATCAGCCTCCAAGCCATAGCGGTCACGATAGTAGGAAATGCGGCTGTTGAAATCCGCCGTATATGCCTTAAGGTCGCGTATACACATCTGCTCAAAGATGAATCCGAAGGTCTTAAGTTGTGTTTCCAATGCTTCCGCGCTGATATTCATCGAGGCTACGGCGATGGAGGGGTCGGTGAAGCAGCGTTTGGGCGCGCTGCGCAGTGCCGTTTTGCTACGGATGGCGGGACACCAAGCATCGATGTCCTGGATAACGAATAACCTTTCCAACGCTTCGACATAGTCATCGTAAGTATCCATAGAAATAGTGATGTCGCCAGACGCGGTAACATCCGTAAGGATATTGGTTTTCTTTGCCAGCGTACTGATATTTCGGGCGTATGACCTCATGATCTGCCTCGCGATCTTTGGGTTACGTTGCTTCCCATCTACTCTCGTAATATCGTTCTCACAAACGCTGTTTACATAGTCCTTGGCTACAAGCATAGCGGATTTCTGGTTCATTTGCAAAGTGGCCGGCCAACCTCCACGACAAGCCACACGTATGAGTCCCGGCACATCCAATTTGCTTGAAGCGCCGTCTATGTCATACGCCGGATTGTCAAACAATTCCCGTATAGAAATTTCCCCGGAGGATTCTAGCGACTCCCATAGACTCATGGGATACATCTTCATCCGAGTAATTCGACCTGTACCCGTATGCCTTATTTTTGTCTTATCTACAGCATTGCTTCCCGTGAGGATGTATTGCCCTGGGGCGCCATTGGCATTGTCAACGGCTGTACGGACCGCGTCCCATATAACCGGCGCGTCCTGCCATTCGTCTATCAGTCTTGGCTTTTCCCCTTTCAATAAAAGCGAAGGTTTGGTAGCCGCCGTTGCTAGATATTCCTCGGCCATATCCGGGTCTTGCAACTTGATGAAGCTTTTAGCGTGTTGCTCGGCTGTGGTCGTCTTACCCGTCCATTTCGGCCCTTCAATAAGCACCGCGCCAAATGTCTCAAGCCTTTCTTGTAGCATCTTATCCGCTACTCTGTTTAAATACCTCATAATCTTAATATTTTAGGAATACAAATATAGTGCTTTCCTTTTCATCCACAATGCCGATCGGTATTTTTGAGGTGTTTCGATCGGTATTTTTGCGGTATTTCGATCGGTATTTTTGCGGTGTTTCAGTCGGTACTTTTGCGGTGAATGCTTTTTCTCCATCCAACCGTAGCCCCATCATAATCCCCATTCTTTCCCTTTTGCGTTCCGCGACGCACGTTTCCAAGCGCGAAATCCTTATGTTCCAAGTATGAGAAAACGCTTCCGCAAGCATCGGCCAACGCTTGCGGATGTGTAGGCTTACGCTTGCGGTGCCGTTGGGCAACGCTTGCGCAAGCGTAAGGCGATGGTTGCGCAAGCGTTTGGGGCGTGTGTTTTACCCCCTCAGTCGGCGAAGCCGACAGCTCCCCCTGGGGGCGGGATACTCTCTTGGTTCCTATCTTTACGTGTGACAAAAACTATCTTTCTCCCCCTCCCATGAGGGGGAGATGCCCGAAGGGCAGAGGGGGTTTTTATTTTACATCACCTTTTTCTTGCTACACTTTCGCCCATTTTCACGCCCTCACGTATGCGCCTATATATTATATATGTACGTGTACATTATATTATATATATCCTTATGGGAATTCATTCATAAAAGTGTAGCGAGAAAAGGGTTATCGCCGTTGTATCATGAAAAGAATGAGGAGATTAGGGCCTTAAATGGAGTGTAGCGTTTAAACGACCCTTTTTTTGCGACATCACAAAGGTACGGCTTTCTTTGATACCAACAACTATTCTCCCCTCTTTTTTTATAGCATCTAACTCTTTCTTATCCACAAAGTAGGCTTTCCTGAACGAAACCCTTTTGGGGCGCGACTAAAGGTTTATTTCTTATTGCTGTGCGGCTCAAAAGT
>CASFXH010000057.1 GCA_949298575.1 uncultured Parabacteroides sp. | reverse complement strand
CTATTGTGACCATACGGATTTCGAGGGCCATTACCAACAACTGTTCTACGTCATATTCAGCTTGTTGGGCTATTACGTGGACGTGGAAGTCCATACGCCTAAAGGCAGGGTGGACGTGGTGATCCGTACCGCCACCAAGCTCTACCTGGTCGAACTGAAGCTGGACAAGAGCGCCGACGAGGCCATGAGACAGATTGATCTGAAGGAATACCCGAAGCGTTTCGCCCTTTGTGGCTTGCCGATTGTCAAAGTCGGGATCAATTTCGATCGCGAGAGGCGGACGTTGGGGGATTGGAAGATTGTCGAGGAATAAAGGAACATATACGAATTAAAATTCTAGAGGCGCGGTCGTTTGATCGCGCCTCTATTCATTTTTAACGGACAACCACTTTCAAGGAATTCCCCGCCCACTTAATCACGTAAACACCTGCCGTATTCAACCGACATTGGATGGTCGCGCCATTTCCGACACCTCCATTTACCTGTCGTCCTGAAAGGTCATAAATCCAATACGGTTCGCCCACAGGCAGATTATAAATCGTAAGCGAGTTATTACCCGCGACAGCCCTGACCATCTCAGCCGTAAGAACTTCATTCGAGACGGCCGAACCATCTCCCCGCATGACCGTGAAGACACCCATCCGATCCGTCCGGAAGAGAAGCGTACGCGTCTCCTCGTCGTATTCCGGAATAATCTTGGTGACTTTACCTTGACATTCATTCAAGATATAGTAATCATGGCTTGTCGCCGCCCTCAAGTCGCTATTCGGCAAATGGAAAATCAAGATCATCCGGACCGGCGTAATCGCGAGTACCCGAGGTGTATCGTCGCCAGGCGAAAGGATATTGATCAACTCTTCTAACGAACCCACATACGAATCGCCATCACTCTTCGCGTCGTCGACCGCATCCGCTAATGCTCCTGGTAATTCCGATTCCGGCACGGGCGAAGCTTCCGGCAAGACATCGCCACCGCCCAAGATCGCGATCAGTGAATCCAAGTTGCCAATACCCGTATCGGGAATCACGTCGTCGGGCGTGAATCCGGTCGTATCCACTGGCGCGACAGTCGACTCGTTGGGCAAGAACTCGGCGGTGATCATCACGTCTTCGGCAGGCATCTTAAATGTAAAGACATTCTTCCCGCTGGTTGGTTGGAGCTTATGGACGTCGTTGTAGCGCAAGCGCTCCTCATACAAATGGTAGCCATCGGCCGGGGTAACGGTCACGGTGACAGTCTCCCCTTCCGCCGCGACGGCCTTGTCTGTCGTCAACCGGCCCCAGTCATAATCCCAAGTCTTCACGTTGTAAGTCTTTCCTTTCAACGCCCGCAAGACAAAGGTATTGTTTTCTTTCACCAACTTAAATTCCTCTGCCAAGGACTTCGTCAAGACGACCTTTTGCAAATCGTTGTCGGTGAGCGCATAGTTAGAACCTTCCACAGCAACCCATCCATCCTTGGCGTCGTGGCAAACCAACTCGACACTGTTGCGCAAAGCGCCCGTCAGGCATAAGCGACCATAAACCGTCGATGACTTTTGCTCCAAGAAGAACGCGTCACCAATGGTCGCCGTATTATGCAGGAGCAAACGATCGTAGATCCAAATCGCGCCACCATCATCCCTGATCGAAGCGGAAAGGTAATTCTTGATCTGTGGCGACCGCAAGGTGGTCGTCCCTTGAGAAGACAGAGAAATCGCGTGATTATTGGTAAACTCGCCGGAGACGTAGTCCAACGCACCCAAATTATAAATCAAAGTATTAACTATCGAGCCATCCGAACAACTGTTCCCCGTGATCCTTCCTCCTTCGATCCGGCAATCGCCACTCGCGCCCACGAAGATCATCGCTTCTCCACTGTTGCTAAGGATTGAGCAATTCTCTAACGCGCAGTCCCCATAGATCCGCAACATTGACCAATTTCGCGCATCACTGATCGCCTTTGTCATCGTCACGTTCCTCAAAGTCGCCGAAGCGCCGGAACCGACATAGACAAAAGTCGTGTAAGCGTTCGAGGCTGCGCTACCTTCCATGGAACCCGATTCGATCGTCAGGCTACCGCCACCCTCAACCGAGAACATCCGCAGGTTGCCGTTCGCCGTATTGATATAGCGAACGCCATTGCCCGTCAACTTGATATGCTTTCCCTTGATGGTTACCGTTTGGTCCATATTGATACCCGCCACCGGGATATTCAAGACCACGGGCTGGGCCGCGCTACCAGTCGCCGCCGAATCGATCGCGGTTTGCAAGCTTTCCCGATCCCGAATACCTCCAGTCGCGCTGCCTGTTGACAAATAAATACGCGACCCATCAGCGACCAGTTGATAATCGCCCTCATAAGTGATCTTCGATAACGTTTCCTCCGTGAATGATCCACCTTCCGCGACCAATTGATTATTGGCCAGCTGGAAATTCGCGTCGCATTGATGAGCGATATGAAGCTCGCCTTCCTCGCATTGGGAAAGATTGGACTGCAGCGTGATCACGCGATCATTATGCAGCGTAATCTTATCTTTCAAGCGGAACGCGCCGCCTTCCAAGATCAAGGTAGAATAGTTGAGAATACCGCCAATCGTACACCTCGGGTTCGAGATGACAGGGTCATTATAAATATGTAAAGTTCCCTCGTTCGCGTCGGGATTGCCGTTACCGTTTATGATGAGCGCGTTGCGTACATTAAGATTATCCACCAAGTCACCACCTGCCAACTCGGTACGCCCAAGGTTGTAAATAATTCCGCCTCCGGCATTCTCATGGATCATGCCACCCCGCATTAAGAACGAGCCTTCGGGACCCACCTCAATAATCGAATGATAGCCATAATTACCACTGAGCATGCCACCATTCATGACAAACGAACCATCCCAAACATTGACCGTTCCAATCTTATCCGTCGTATCCGAACCGTCCGTGTTATTTTGCAGGATAGCGCCATCTTCCATGCCCAAATAACCGCCCTCATAAATCCGCACGATCGACGCGCCCTGCGGGTATTCATAAGAAGCCCTATTTCCATCGAGCCGAATATCCCGCAAAGTCAAGTTACCCCCATTGATTTGGATCATACACAACTTACTGATTCCCGCCGCACGTTTCAACATACCACCGGTCAAGGTGATTCGTTTGCCTTTGGGAATGACGATTGTCTCCGTAAGTTCCACACCCGCTTCCGGGATCGTGACCACCGTAGACGAAGAAGAGCCATCAGGCGATTGATCGATCGCCGCCTGGATATCAGCGGCATCCTCTATTTCTCCGGAATCCTCTTGTGAGGAATCGACCACGATGATCTCATTGTTGACCAATCGTTTTCCCCAACTTCCTATTTTCAGGTGCGCCATATCGGATTCTGTCAAGATATAATTCGCGCCTCCCTTCGCCACGGTCACGCCATGGGCAAGGCCCCGATTCATCGCCATCGAAGTAGAACTGATCTCAAGATCCCGCTCCAAGGCAGACTCAATCGTGATGGCCGCCGCCTCACCTTGGGGCGCGTCACTTCCCACCACTACGGCATAGCGCTCGGCATACATCCAAAGTTTCGAAAGCTGAAAAGATCCATAAAGGGAAAGCGATCCATAGTTTTGCACCCCATCCTCGATCGCTCCACGGAAAAGAATACAATTCGCGCCCGTCGCGTTGTAAATGTATTGGGGAATCACATCCAATTGGACACCTGATGGATTCTGCTGAGCTTTTGCGATCCGAGCGTCGTCCGCGGTCATCTCGAATGTTCCATAATTCTCGACAACCGCATCCATCGGCCTCGCTTTCACTACATTGATTATCCTTGCGCCTGTCGACATCTCAAACCGCCCTCCTTGCCGAATGATCACGGTCGAAGAGGAGGAGACATTTTGCCCGTCGATAGTCGTATGGAGCGTCAAATCGCCCCCCGCTTGCACGTCAAAAATCGCGTCCGAATAACCTTCCGCCCGAATGAGAGAAGCTCCAGTAATGCTTGCGGGCACCTTCACTCTAATAAGGGAATCGACCAAGATGTTTTCCGTCAAAATAATATCCTTCACCTCCGAGACATCATCGCCCGCCTTCGTTTGCGCACTTGTCCGCACCAAGGCGGCCCGCAATTCATCCCAAGTAGAGATCTTAATCGTCCTTTGAGCGTACAAACCCGTCCCAGAAAACCAGCTCAACAGGATAAGCCACATTAAAATAGCTCGTTTCGCGTCATGTTTGTGTTCCATAATAGATTCTTATTACTTCCCGCCGGCTTCCTCCCTCGGGAATGGTTAACAAAAGAACAGGCGCAGAAGCCGTACTCGTGTCCGCATCAACGAGCAAACGCCTTTTATGCGGACAAATGTATGGAGATTTCAGATTTATCCAAAAAATTTGAAACCATTTTATTTACCTACTCAATAATCATTCCGCTCCCAAAGCAAAGATGGTGATCCTTGTCGTAAACCACGCCGTATTGGCCGGGAGCGATACCTTGGATTTTCGCGTCCGACTCGATGCGATAAAGATCGCCGATGCGGCGAATGTAGCCATGCGTGAACTCGGGGGTATGACGAATCTTGAAGGTGATTTCTTTCGCGTCATCAAACTCGCCCCACGGATCCTCGGTAATGAAGTCAAATCCTTGCAGATTGATGACCTTGCCGTATTGCGTCTCCGGGTCATAACCATTGGAAACATAGATGATGTTACGCCGGATATCCTTCTTGATGACAAACCAAGGGCCCCCACTCAATCCCAAGCCCTTCCGTTGCCCGATCGTGTGGAACCAATAGCCATTGTGTTTGCCCAGCACTTTGCCCGTCTCCAGCTCGACAATCTTGCCCGGACGCTTACCTAAATAACGCTCAATAAATTCGTTGTAGTTGATCTTTCCCAAGAAACAAATGCCCTGGCTGTCTTTTCGTTTAGCGCTAGGCAATTTCTGTGCCTCCGCGATGGCACGCACCTCGCTCTTCATCAAATGACCAATAGGAAACATCAACTTCTGGATTTGCAAACGGGTGATCTGTCCCAAGAAATCAGTCTGGTCTTTTACCGGGTCTTTCGCCGTCGAGAGCCAAACTTTACCGTCGATCTCCGTCGTCGTGGCATAATGACCCGTGGCGATCTTGTCAAAGTCCTTGCCCCATTTCTCCTCGAAACATCCGAACTTGATGTACTTGTTGCACATCATATCCGGATTAGGCGTCAGGCCCCGTTTGACCGAATCGACCGTATAACTGACCACGCGATCCCAATACTCGTCATGCAGGGAAACGACCTCCATCTTGCAACCGTATTTCTTGGCGATATACGAAGTGATCTCAATATCCTCCTCCGCCGGACAGTCGATATAACCATCCTTATCCTCCATACCGATCCGGATGTAAAAGATCGTCGGGTCATAGCCCGCCTCTTTCAGCTGATAAACCACGACAGAGCTATCGACCCCGCCGGAGACCAATGCCGCTATTTCCATAATTCCAGAAGCTTAATTTGAATCTGCCCGCGAAATTAGGCGTTTTTTGGGATAATGCCTAAATTTGTCGGCTCAGTAAAATAACAGCTATGCAAGAAGCGACTAAAGAAAAGTTTGATTACATAGTCGACCGATTCGCGGATCTGGAGATCTTGCGGTATCAGGTCCCGGGATTCGAATCCCTTCCTCTCCGACAAAAACAATTGATATACCATCTCTCGGAAGCGGCTTTAAAAGGACGCGACATCTTGTTTGATCAGAATTGTCGCTACAATCTATGCATCCGACGAGTTCTGGAGGCGATTTATAAAAGTTATCCCGCAGAACAACGGCAAGATCCTGAATTCGTGGCATTGGAAACTTACTTGAAGCGCGTCTGGTTCGCGAACGGTATCCACCATCACTACGCGGAAGACAAGTTCACGCCCGGATTCTCACCTGAATTCTTCAAAGCGGCCACACGCCAATTGGCTTCCACGGAAGTACCGGTCCGGCCAGGACAGAGTGTCGACGATTTTTTGGAAGAGATCTGCCCCGTGATGTTCGACCCGACCGTCCTACCCAAACGGACCAGCCGAGTCGAGGGACAAGATTGGATTCAAAGCTCTGCCAACAATTATTATGGAGAAGGATTAACCCAAGAAGAAGTTGAAACTTTTTACGCCCGGATGAAAGCGAACGATGATGAAGCCCATCCTCGCTCTTTCGGACTGAACAGCCGGCTGGTCAAAGAAAAAGATGGCACGATTCGGGAAAAAGTGTGGAAAGTCGACGGGCTTTATAGCCAAGCGATCGAAGCGATTGTTGAAGAACTGGAAAAGGCAATCCCCTTCGCCGAGAACGAAGCACAAAAGACGATCATCCAAACATTAATCGCCTATTACCGGAGCGGCGACTTAAAGCAATTCGACGACTATTCCATCCGCTGGGTAGAAGACACCACCTCCGAAGTGGATTTCATCAACGGCTTTATCGAGACCTACGGCGACCCTTTAGGCCGGAAAGCGAGTTGGGAAGCGACAGTGAATTATATTAATAAGGTAGCTACCCAGCGGACGAAACTCATCAGCGATCATGCTCAATGGTTCGAGGACCATTCGCCGGTAGATGATCGTTTCAAGAAAAAACAAGTCAAAGGCGTAAGCGCGAAAGTCATTACGGTCGCCATGCTCGGCGGAGACTGTTACCCCTCCACCCCCATCGGCATCAACCTGCCGAACGCCGACTGGATCCGACGGGATTTCGGGTCCAAATCGGTCACGATCGAGAACATTACTGAAGCCTACGACCAAGCCGCTCGAGGTAACGGTTTCCGGAAAGAGTTCGTCTGGAGCGATGAGGAGTGTCAATTGATCGAACGATACGGCTACCTCACCGACAATCTCCACACCGACCTGCACGAATGCCTTGGGCATGGCTCCGGCCAATTGCTTCCAGGCACCGATCCTGACGCCCTGAAAAGTTACGGTTCAACCCTCGAGGAAGCCCGTGCCGACTTGTTCGGACTCTATTATTTGGCGGATCCCAAACTGGTAGAACTAGGATTACTTCCTGATAAAGAAGCTTACAAAGCGGAATATTATAAATATCTCATGAATGGGTTGATGACCCAATTGGTCCGGATCGAAAAGGGGAAAGATATCGAAGAAGCGCACATGCGCGATCGCCAGTTAATCGCCCGCTGGGTTTATGAGCACGGAAAAGCCGAACAAGTTGTTGAGATCCGGCAAAAAGAAGGAAAGAGTTATGTCGTGATCCACCATTACGAACGGTTACGCGACCTGTTCGCCCAACTCCTCGCTGAAGTCCAACGCATCAAGAGCGAAGGCGATTTGGAAGCGGGACAACGCTTGGTAGAGACCTATGGCGTAAAAGTAGACCCTCTTCTGCATAAAGAAGTGCTAGCCCGTTACGAAAGTCTGCGTTTGGCGCCTTACAAAGGCTTTGTCAATCCGATCATGCGAGAGATCCGAAACGAACGAGGCGAAGTAATCGACATACGCCTAGATTATACGGAAAGTTACGTAGACCAAATGCTTCGCTACAGCCGCGACTATTCCTTCTTAAACATCTACAATGACTGAACCGATGGATCCAGAATTACAGCAAATTCGTCAACGGCTACGCTTGGCCATGAATGGCGTCATCTCGGCTAGCATGCGGGAAAAAGGGAATGTTTACAAATTAAACTTTGGCGTCCCTATTCCTGAATTACGACAAATGGCCCAAGCGTTTACGCCCCGAGTCGAACTGGCGGAGGCAATGTGGCAAGAAGAAGTGCGCGAGCTAAAAATTCTCGCGACACTCCTATACCCACTAGAAGCGATGGACGAGGCAACGGCCCTCCGCTGGATCAGGACCATTCCCTATCCGGAAATCGCCGAACAGATTGTATTCAACCTATTGCGGCACCTTCCATTCGCATACCAGCTCGCGATCCAATGCCTTCAAACCGCTCGCGACACAGGCTATGAGCGGCAAGTCGGATTCCTGCTGCTTGGGCATTTAGGAAGAACGACAATAGCATTCCCACTCTTAGACACCCCCATTTGGCTCAATGCGGCGCAAGCGATCTTCAACCATGGCAAGGCCTACGAGCGGTTAGCGGCCCTGACCGCCCTGAAAAACACCGGACAGGATCGAAACGAATTAAAGGAACACATCCTTCATCACTTCAGCGCCTACCAGACCTCGGACTCACCCTTTGAGCGGGAAATCTATGACGCTTTGGCTTTCGAATTTGATTATTCCGACGAGAAAACCGATAATTCGAATAAATGAATTAACTTTGTGAGCTTTCCTGACACAAGAAAGCGGATAAGCATGAAAGTATTAACGTTATTTTGATCATAACATGAAAGTAGATGTATTGTTAGGCTTGCAATGGGGCGACGAGGGCAAAGGCAAAGTGGTTGATGTCCTTACGCCCAAATACGATGTCGTCGCGCGCTTCCAGGGTGGCCCGAACGCGGGACATACTTTAGAGTTCAACGGCGAAAAATATGTGTTGCGCTCGATCCCTTCCGGAATCTTCCAAGGCGGAAAGATTAACGTGATCGGAAACGGTGTCGTCTTAGATCCGCTCTTGTTCAAACAAGAAGCAGAAGCCTTGGCCGCAAGCGGTCATGACATCACCCGACAACTCTATATTTCCAAGAAAGCCCATTTGATCTTACCGACTCATCGCATCTTGGACGCCGCTTATGAAGCCGCGAAAGGCGCCGGAAAGATTGGTACGACAGGCAAAGGCATTGGTCCAACCTATACGGATAAGGTCAGCCGCAACGGCATTCGGGTAGGCGATCTCCTGCACAATTTCGAAGAAAAGTACGCAGCCGCCAAGGCGAAACACGAGGCGATCTTGCGAGCACTCAATTATTCATACGACATCACCGAACTGGAAGCGCAATGGCTGGACGCCTTGAACTACCTGAAACGATTCCACCTGATCGACAGCGAACATATCGTCAATCATTTACTGGACGAAGGGAAAGCGATCTTGGCGGAAGGTGCCCAAGGAACCATGCTGGACATCGACTTTGGTTCGTATCCATTCGTCACTTCTTCCAATACGATCTGCGCCGGTTGTTGCGTCGGACTTGGCGTCGCGCCACGACGCGTCGGCGAGGTCTATGGCATTTTCAAAGCTTATTGTACCCGTGTCGGTAGCGGCCCGTTCCCTACGGAGTTGCACGACGAGACCGGCGACTTGATTGGCGAACGCGGCCATGAGTTCGGCGCCGTGACCGGCCGGAAACGGCGGTGCGGCTGGATCGACCTCGTTGCCCTGAAATATGCGGTGATGATCAATGGCGTCACCCAATTGATCATGATGAAAAGCGACGTCTTGGATACGTTCGAAACGATCAAAGCTTGTGTCGCCTACAAAGTGAACGGCGAAGAGACCACTGAATTCCCATTCGAGATCAACGATCAAGTGGAGCCGATTTACGTAGAGTTACCAGGGTGGCAAACCGACTTGACTCATATGTTGAGCGAAGACGAATTCCCGGAGGAGTTCAACGCTTACCTTTCTTTCTTGGAAGACGAGCTGGGTGTCCCCATTAAAATCGTCTCCGTCGGTCCAGACCGCAAGCAAACCATTATCCGTTATACGGAGTAAAATGACAAAACAAGGTCCCGTGGCCAAAAACGCGGGATTCAAACCAACAAAAATGGCAGAAGTTACTGTTTAATAATCGGTTTCTTCTGCCATTATTGTTTTGGCAAGATTTTTGTTTATATATTCGCGCTAGACATTTAATATTTAAAAGACAAAGAGACTTATGATGTATTGGGTTATTTTTATTGGCTTTGCCCTATTGAGTTGGCTGGTTTCCGCCCGCCTGAAAAACAAGTTTGAGCAGTACTCGCAAATACCGATGCCCAACGGCATGACCGGTAAAGACGTGGCTGAGAAAATGTTGCATGACAACGGCATTTACGATGTAAAAGTCATTTCCACGCCCGGTCATTTGACCGATCATTACAATCCAACGAATCAGACCGTGAATCTGAGCGAATCCGTTTATTATAGTAACAGCATTGCTGCCGCTGCCGTCGCCGCCCACGAATGTGGACACGCCGTACAGCATGCGACAGCCTATGCACCCTTAAAAATGCGTTCCGCCCTGGTTCCGGTGGTAAGTTTCGCTTCCAATATCATGACATGGGTCTTATTGGCAGGCATGTTGATGCTGCACACGTTCCCTCAACTGATGCTGTTCGGCATTATCTTATTCGCCTCAACCACGCTATTTAGTTTCATCACTTTACCTGTAGAAATTAACGCGAGTCAGCGGGCGTTGGTTTGGCTGAGCCAAGCGGGCATCACGAACGTTTATACGCACGACAAAGCGGAAGACGCTTTGCGTTCAGCCGCCTATACTTATGTCGTCGCGGCCTTAGGTTCATTGGCAACCTTGCTTTACTACATCATGATCTTCCTGGGTGGAAGAAGAGATGAATAATCGCTAGAATGATCTTATTCCAAAAAGATTATATCTTCAAATCCATTTAAGAGAGGGTGCGTCAGGTGGCGCACTCTCTTCTTTTTTCTTCTCCCCTCTCTTTTCAAAGCACTTACGATTTAAACACCTGTCTAATTCCATTGCGCCTACCTCTAAAAACACGAAAGGTCCCAAGAGGGAAAGCGCCGAGAAAGGCACAAAAAAAGCAGCCACATTTAATTGTAACCGCTTGATTTTTAGTGGTGCCACCAGGAATCGAACCGGGGACACAAGGATTTTCAGTCCTTTGCTCTACCAACTGAGCTATGGCACCATCACTTTTCGTTTTTCGGGCGCAAAGGTAATTCTTATTGTTTATACTCCAAGCGTTCGGACGCTTTTTTTGGAAAATAATTTGTTTTGACCTGCCAAAAGAGGGGATTATCCTGATTATTTTATACGTTCGCGGGCGATTAATCATAATGTATAGGTTGATGAGGGCATTCATTTTGGGTGTGGCGGTTTGCGCTTTGTGGAGCCGCGGAGAATTAGGGGCGAAAACGCCAGTTCCAGTCGTGAACGATACGATCAAGACATATCAAATGGGAGAGGTGATCATCACTTCGTCCACGAAAGAGACGAACGCTTTTGAAAGCCTCCCAGGCGCGGTATCGGTTATCTCGCCCCAATCAATCGTCGGGAGACAGATTCATTCCCTGAAAGACGTGGGGGCGTTTATTCCTAATTTCTATATGCCTGACTATGGTTCAAAGCTGACATCTGCCATTTACATCCGGGGAATCGGCGCACGGAGCAGCGGACAATCAATCGGACTCTATATCGACAATATGCCCTATATGGACAAGAGCGTTTTCGACTTTGAACTAACTGATATCCAACGAATCGAAGTCCTGAGAGGTCCCCAAGGGACACTGTATGGCCGTAACGCGATGGGAGGCATTATCAATATTTACACGATCTCACCCTTCGATTTCCAAGGCAAACGAGTCTCCCTTTCCGCCGGAAGTTATGGGCAATATGACGTAAAAGCTTCCCATTATGGCATGTTAAGTGATAAAATAGGCTTCACGGCGGCCGCTTATTATAGCCACAAGAACGGTTTCTTCACGAATCAATATACAGGGGAAAAAGTCGATCCGGAAAACGTATACGGTGGACGCCTGAAACTGGAAGGACGCTTTTCTCCCCGCTTCACGGCAATTTATTCCATATCCGCGGACTATACAGATCAAGGCGCTTTCCCTTATGGACTTTATGAAGGAGGACTCGGCGCGGTGCGATCCGCGCTGGTCGACGAGGTCAACTTGAATGATCCCAGTTCCTACCAGCGCCTCGTAATCTCGAACAACCTGTTCCTGAATTATCAAGCGGATCGCTTCGCCTTAAGCAGCACGACAGGATATCAATATTTCAAAGACGATATGCGGATGGATCAAGACTTCTCGCCACAATCCATCTTTACGCTCAACCAAAAGCAACGACAACACGCAGTAAGTGAAGAGATCTCACTGAAAAGCTTGACTGACACGAATTACCAATGGTCGTTCGGCCTATATGGTTTTTATAACGCTCTACGGACAGACGCTCCGGTTGATTTCAAGGAAGACGGGATCGCGACGGTTCTTCAACCGGTCTTCGATCAGTTGAAAGAAGAGAATCCACGAATGCCTTCATTGAAAATATTGAACGAGCATCTCAATATTCCCGGACTTTTCGAAACACCTTCGTTTGGCCTCGCGCTTTACCATCAGTCGACCTACAATAATTTATTTACGGAAGGACTGTCGATTACGGCGGGTATTCGCCTGGATTACGAACGGCAAAAGATGGCTTATCAATCGGAAGCCAAGATGGATATGGGAATTCGCTTCTCGGAAACCGGACCTTTCCTGAACTTGGATGATTTCATGTCCATCCCGTCCACCATCATGGATGCGCATGTCGCGCAAAATTTCTGGGAACTTTTACCTAAAGTCACCTTGAAATACGAATGCGACGAAGGGGCGACGGTCACTTACGCCTCGGTCGCGAAAGGCTATAAGACGGGAGGATACAACGTACAGATGTCGGCCGACTTGATGCAGAACCAAATGCGCTATGACATGATGAAAACTTTTGAAGCGATGATACCCATTGAAATCGAGGAACCCGCTTCGGTAGATGAAGTTACCTCCTACAAGCCGGAGACGAGCTGGAGCTATGAGCTGGGCTTCCGAAGCGAACTGATCCCACGCCGGCTGGACGTGGAGCTGGCGCTTTTCTATATGGATATCAAAGATGTGCAACTCACGCAATTCGTCAATAGTGGAAATGGCCGTATCTTGACGAACGCGGGGAAAGCGCGCAGCTATGGCATAGAGGCCTCGGCTCGCCTCTCAATCGTGGAAGGCTTGGCGGCAGACCTGAACTATGGCTACACGCACGCCTCTTTCAGAGACTACCACAATGGGCAAGAAGATTTCGCCGGAAATTACATTCCCTACACCCCACGACATACATTGAGTGTAGGCATGAACTACGTAAAACTGTTTCGAGGGGCTTGGATCGACCAACTGACCGCCTCCGCGCAATTCAGTGGCAACGGCAAGATCTATTGGACCGAGCGAAACGACATTTACCAGAAATTCTATGGAACCCTGAATGCCCGACTCAACGTCCGGAAAGGCATCTTCTCTTGCGGCTTATGGGCCAAGAACATCACGAATACCCGCTACGCGGCATTCTATTTCGAATCGTTCGATAAACCGTTCATCCAATTGGGCAAACCATTCCAGATCGGAGCGGAGATCGCGGTAACCTTACCTTAAACCTAGCGACTTTGGAGCGCTGTCGGAAGAAAATGTTTATCTTTACCGCAAAATGAACGTTTATGGATCGTATGGTTGAAATCGCACGGTTTACTTATCCTTCGGAAGCGGGTCCGTTGATGGCCTTACTGGAATCGGAAGGTATTGAATGCTATCTTCGGAACGAACTGACCGCTCAAATTATGGCGGGCTACGCTGACGTAGGCGGAGCTCGAGTGGAAATTCTGGAGAAAGACTTGCCGCGGGCGCTGGAGATCATGAAAGAAGGTGGCTATGAACGATACGAGGACACCCTCGAAGACGAACGCCTGGAACAAGTGGGGACCTGGACACGCCATATTCCCGGACTCCGGCGATTACCTTTCGAGAAACAAATCCTTTTCTTCTTCGCCCTGATCGCGATCATGTTGGCGTTACTTATTTATTTAAGTTCCTTCTTTTCTTAGAATCAAAAAACAAAAAGAAATAATGGCTCGCAGAAAAATAACAAATAGTCAAGCGGTTTGTATCACCCTCTTATGGGGAGCGCTATGCTATATGCTACTAGCTTATAGCGAAAAGATTACGGGAGAGATCATATTCGCCTTGGTGGCTTCGGCGATCATCGTCTTCGTGCCCTTGTATAAGAATTTCAGGAATCGAGATAAATGACAATTAGAAGCTTTTCCTTTTGATTTGTGTCCAATTGATATTTTTTCTCATTTTTTTCTTTCAAAAATTTGTTGGTATAGAATCTTTCCTTACCTTCGCGCCGTCGTCAAGATAGAACGGGCGGCGGATTGACAATATGCTAACAACAACAATCAATAAATTAGAAAAATGAAGGCAAGTGAAGTATTAGACAACTTGAAAAGACGGTTCCCGAATGAGCCGGAGTATCATCAAGCGGTATCGGAAGTGTTGGGCACGATCGAAGAAGTTTATAACGAGCATCCCGAGTTCGAGAAAAGCAACTTGATCGAACGGTTGTGCATCCCCGATCGGATCTTCTCGTTCCGCGTGACTTGGATGGATGATAAAGGACAGATCCAGACCAATATGGGTTATCGTATTCAACACAATAACGCGATTGGCCCGTACAAGGGTGGTATCCGTTTCCACGCTTCCGTGAACTTGTCTATCCTGAAGTTCTTGGCGTTCGAGCAAACTTTCAAGAACTCGCTGACGACGTTACCAATGGGTGGCGGCAAGGGTGGTTCCGATTTCAGCCCGCGCGGCAAGTCGAACGCGGAGATCATGCGCTTCTGCCAAGCGTTCGTGATGGAGTTGTGGCGTCACATCGGTCCGGACACGGATGTTCCGGCGGGAGACATCGGCGTTGGTGGTCGCGAGGTCGCTTACATGTATGGTATGTATAAGAAATTGGCTCGCGAGAATACGGGTACCTTCACGGGTAAGGGTCTCGAGTTCGGCGGCTCACTGATTCGTCCGGAAGCGACAGGCTATGGCAACGTCTACTTCTTGCTCCAGATGCTGAAGACGAGAGGAATCGATATCAAAGGAAAAGTCGTCACGGTCTCAGGTTCGGGTAACGTGGCGCAATATACGGTTGAGAAACTGATCACCTTGGGGGCGAAAGTCGTCACGATGTCGGATTCCGATGGTTATATCTATGACCCGGATGGTATCGACCGCGAGAAGTTGGATTATATCATGGAATTGAAGAACCTCTACCGCGGCCGTATCCGGGAATACGCTGAGCAATACGGCGTGAAATACGTGCCGGGCGCACGGCCTTGGGGCGAGAAGTGCGACATCGCGATGCCGAGCGCGACACAAAACGAGATCAATGGCGACGACGCCCGGGCTTTGCTGGCCAATGGTTGCTTCGCCGTTTCGGAGGGCGCGAACATGCCTTCTACGCCTGAGGCGATCGAGGAGTTCTTGAAAGCGAAGATCCTTTACGCTCCGGGTAAAGCGGCCAACGCGGGCGGCGTCTCCGTATCGGGATTGGAGATGACCCAGAACGCCCAGAAACTGAGCTGGAGCGCCGAGGAAGTCGATGAGAAACTGAAGAGCATCATGGCCAATATCCACGAGCAATGCGTGAAATACGGTACGCAACCGGATGGTTACGTGAACTACGTGAAGGGCGCGAACGTCGCCGGCTTCATGAAAGTGGCTCGCGCGATGATGGCACAAGGCATTCTCTAAGCCATAACATAACAAGAGAGCCTATCCATCGAAAGGCCCCGCCGGTTCATCCCGACGGGGCCTTTCCCATTTCTTCGCCTACCTTAAGCCAGCGCTTTCAGCACGGCCGGCATCAGAAGGGGCAACGTGTGCTCGGTCTGGGCCGTATAGACCGGGCCGTCGATCTCAAAAGGCTCGTCAGTCGCCACCCCTTTCTGGATCGCCGGTTTCGCCAACGGATGGACAGCCACCCGGCGACCGCCACACACGCCGGCCAAGTCGAACATCATCGCCGCGGCGCAATGCCCAATGAGCAACTTGCCCTTCCCCGCGAACTCGCGAATCACCTCAAAAAGCGCCACGTTGTGCGGCTCGCTCGCATGTTGCTGAAAAACAGGCACCGCGTCACCACACGAAAAGACCAGTGCGTCATACCGGTCGGCCTGCCCTTTCAGTTGGTCGATCGTCGCGTTCGCTTGAAGCGCGATGCCACAGTTCGCGTGGATGCCCACCGTGGGCGCTACGGCGAAAACCGTATAATCAATCTTGTGCTCATAAAAGTTCTCCAAATATTGGAACAACCCCATTCCATTGACTGGATTAACCGCCAGCACGGCCACATGTTTTGCCATAATTCTAATGTTTTTAAAGGATGAAACAATCACTTGATCTGATACGCGAATGTACCCCCCTCCCCCATCCGCGGCAAGAAGGAACTTCTCCATGCCTAAGTTACCCAGAGGTAACCATTGCTGAATCGCAACGGGATAGCGGCTCGTTAATTTATCACAAAAACAAGCCCCGCCCGGCAACACCGCCTCACCTGAGCTGCTGAAGCACCTTCAGCTGGGTTGATGAAGACGATTCATCTGAACTGATGAAGGTGATTCATCAGGGCTGATGAAGGTGATTCATCAACTTTAGTGGAGCGTCTCCATCGGCCCCTAGTGGAGCGTCTCCATTAGCCCTAGTGGAGAGTCTCCATCAGCTCTAGTGGAGAGTCTCCATCAGCTCTAGTGGAGAGTCTCCATCAGCTCTAGTGGAGACGCTCCATAAAAAGAGGGGTCGAAAGATACCTCTCCCCCGTATCCGGCAGGAGGACGACGATCCGCTTGCCGGCGTATTGGGGCTCTTGGGCGAGCGTCAATGCCGCATGAGCCGCCGCGCCCGACGAGATGCCGACCAGCAAGCCTTCATAAGCGGCCAACTCGCGGGCGGTCCGAGTCGCCTCCTCGTCCGTCACCCGCATGACGCAGTCGACCACCATCGCGTCGTAAGTCTCTGGAATAAAACCGGCGCCAATGCCCTGCAAGGCGTGCGGACCGGGTTGTCCTCCCGAAAGGACCGCCGAGCCATCAGGCTCCACGGCCACCACTTGTACGCGGGGATCATGCGCTTTCAGGCCCCGGCCAGTGCCACTGACGGTGCCGCCCGTCCCTACGCCTGCCACGAAGGCGTCGACCCGCCCCGCCGTGTCGGTCCAGATCTCCTCGGCGGTCGTTCTGACATGAACCGCCGGGTTGGCCGGATTCGTGAATTGTCCCAAGATGACAGATCCCTCGATCTCTTCCTTCAACTCATTCGCCCGACGGATGGCGCCGCCCATGCCTTCCGCTCCGGGCGTCAACTCGATGCGGGCACCCATGGCCATCAGGAGTTTCCGGCGTTCCAAGCTCATGGTCTCGGGCATGGTGAGCAAGGTTTGATAGCCTTTCACCCGGGCCACCCACGCCAAGCCCACCCCCGTATTGCCGCTGGTCGGCTCGATGATGACCGCGCCCGGCCGCAGGCGTCCCTCGGCTTCAGCCGCCTCGATCATCGCCAAGGCGACCCGGTCCTTGACGCTTCCCCCAGGATTGAAATATTCCAACTTCGCGACCACCTCCCCCCGGGCCTTCCGAAAGGCCGCGATCCGGCGAAGCGCCAACAAAGGCGTATGGCCGATCAATGCCGTCAAATCTTGTTTGATGTGCTCTTCCATATTTTTACGCATTAATATACCTGTTCCTTTTAAGGAAAGCAAAGTTACGGAATCCCGCGTTTATCCCCAAACAAGTGACAAAATGAGCGCGGATCGTACACTTTTGGCAGTCGCGTGTCAGCGTGAATGGTAAATAAGATTCGCGTAAGTTTAAAACGACCGGCCTCTCGCTTAAAATAGATTGCGCTGGTTTAAAAACAAGCGTGGCAAAGGGCGACGGCACGGACTTTGACGATACCCTAAGTGAATCCGGAAACCGAAAGGCGGAAGGATCCAAAAAGTAAAATCGATAATTAAGAATTTAAAGAATAGGAGATTAAGATTATGATGCCGATTAGAAAAAACAACTACAATCAGAATTGGATACCGAGTATCTTCAATGATTTCTTCGATAACGATTGGATGATGAAAACGAACGCGACCGCTCCGGCGATCAATGTCATCGAAAGCGATAAGGATTACAAGGTTGAGGTGGCCGCTCCGGGCATGACGAAGGAAGACTTCAATATCCACTTGAGTGAAGACAACGAATTGGTCATCTCGATGGAGAAGAAAACCGAGTCGAACGAAGAGGATAAGAACAACAAGAAGTATCTGCGTCGTGAGTTCTCGTACACGAAGTTCCAACAAGCGTTGGTCTTGCCGGACGACGTGGAGAAAGAGAAGATCAGCGCGAACGTGGCCGACGGTGTCTTGACGATCGACCTGCCGAAACGGACGCCTGAGGAGAAAGCGAAAGTCAATCGTGTGATTGAGATTCATTAATCGCCCTCTCATAAATTGTAAGTGAAAGATCCTTTCCCGGCCTTGGCTGGGGAAGGGTCTTTTTTTGTTATCTTCGCAGAGAATTGAACAAACAGACAAATTAAGGATATGGATAAAGAGCAAGCTATAAAATTGGCGCGACGCTACAAGGCCGCGGTCGCGGAACGGTTGCCCTTAAAGGCTCTTTACCTTTATGGCTCATACAGCAAAGGCAATCCTACGGACGATAGCGATATCGACATCGCCGTTGTCGTAGAACGCATGAGCGATAACTATTTTGAGGACACTCCTTTATTATGGAAACTGAAACGCGGGATAAGCAATCTCATAGAACCTGTCCTCCTGACAGAAGACACCAACAACCCACTCTATTTGGACATACTTAAAACAGGGATACGGATATAAAACGCGGGCAAATACTCGTTTTTGCGAACGTGCGTTTACTCGTTTTTAGAGACGTGCGTTTACTCGTTTTTAGAGACGTGCGTTTACTCGTTTTTGGCGCGAATTTACAAAATGTATCCTGAAAAAGAAGGCCCGCCATACGCTGACGAGCCTTCTTGTACGTTTTCCGTATTCGCTTCTCACGAAGATCCTACGGTTGAATTTTAAACCTTTTAATGAATCGCCCCGCCTTGCCTGCCCTCCCGGCGGTAAGTGACGGAACTGTTTTATACTAATTATTTATTATGAAATATCAATGATATGGAATCGTCCGGACCGAAGCCCGGGCGATTCTATTTTAGTTTATAATCAACCTTTCAGATGATTATTTTACGATGGTCATGATCGCCTCTTCGCCTTCAACAGCTACGGCTACGATACCCGTCGTCGGAACGGCGATCGTCTCGTTGTCGGAAGCGATCGTCTTAGCGACTACCGTCTTGCCGAGTACGGTCGTGATCGTGACGTTCTT
>CASFXH010000056.1 GCA_949298575.1 uncultured Parabacteroides sp. | reverse complement strand
CCAATGCAAAAGTGAAACGGCGTTTCCGGGCGATTTTTCAGCCAATGCAAAAGTGAAACGGCGTTTCCGGGCGATTTTTCAGCCAATGCAAAAGTGAAATGGCGCTTCCGGGCAGCTGTTCCGCCAAAGCAAAAGTGAAATGGGATTTCTCCATCAAAAGAAATAGGAAATATCAATTCTAAATTTAAAATAATGAGAGCACTAAAAGTCTTGTTAGAAATTCACTTGCGTTATTTGAACGCGAAGGAGTATTTGAACCTGATGAGCCGCTTGCGCGTCTTGTTGCAAGACGCCACGCCGGAAGCCGTGGGCCTTACGGCGGAGGAAATGGCTGAGTTCGAAAAGTATGTTGATGAATTGCAACAACGTGTCAGCTTCACGACGGCGACTTTGGAGACCGGCGACCTCGACGAGGGCGAGCTGCAGCGCGACAAGATCATCACCTATCTTTTCAACGCCATCGAGAACGGCAAGGACTTGCCCCTCGAGGACCAGGCCAAGGCCGCTAAGGCGCTGGGCCTGACAATTCAACCTTACAAAGGCATCCAGTCCTTACCCAACCAGCAGGAGACGGTGAGCATCGCCGGCTTGCTCCTCGATTGGAGTTCGGAGGAGGCTAAAACTCACCTCGCGACGATGGGCCTTACGGCGGTTGTCGCTAAATTGCAGGAAGTCAACGATAATTACAGATTGCTTTCCGCCAAGCGGGCGCGCGATCTCGAAGCCCTCACGCCGGCCACGGTCACCGAGCTGCGCGCGAAATTGGACCCGATCTTCGAGGCGATCAAAGTCATCACGCTCGCCGAGAGCGTGGCCAAGCCGACGGAGGTGACCGCCGAGTTTATCCTGGGCTTCAACTCGGCCATCCGCGAGGTCAACAGGCTGAACAGCCTCCGCAAGGAAAAGGGCTCGGAAGACAGCGAGAAACAAGACCCGACCATCCCCGGCACCGACACCGAGACCCCGGAAAACCCCGACGACCAGCAGCCAACCACCCCCGGCGGCGAGGACCAGACGGGCGAGGAGCAACAACCCGGCGGCGAGCAAACGCCCCCCGACCCCGACGACAACACCCCGCAACCCGGCGTGGACAACGATGGGGACGGGTCGCCTGAAGTGGTTTGATTTGATTTCTATAGGTAGAGACGTCACGGCGTGGCGTCTCTTTTTTTAATAATCTCCCCACCCCACCATATTTCCCCAAAAAAACTTTATATTTGTCACCCGATTGCGGGAAGGCCGCGATCGGAGAGAATGACATTTTTAATCAACACGTTAAAAAAATCAATGGGAAGAGTTTTAGTTATTGGTGCCGGTGGCGTGAGCACGGTCGCCGTCAAGAAAATCGCGATGAACGCCGATGTCTTCACCGACATCATGGTCGCGAGCCGTACGAAAAGCAAATGCGACAAGATCGCCGCGGACATCAAGAATGTCCGTGTCCAGACCGCCCAGGTCGACGCGGACCACGTGGACGAGCTGGTCGCCTTGTTCAACGCCTTCAAGCCAGACCTGGTGGTCAACCTGGCCTTGCCTTATCAGGACCTGACCATCATGGACGCCTGCCTGGCCTACGGCGTCAGCTATTTGGACACGGCGAATTACGAACCCCTCGACGAGGCGAAATATCAATACAGTTGGCAATGGGCCTATAAGGAGCGCTTCGAGCGGGCGGGCTTGACGGCCATCCTGGGCTGCGGTTTCGATCCGGGCGTGACGGGCGTCTATACGGCCTACGCGGCGAAGCATCATTTCGACGAGATCCAATACCTCGACATCGTGGACTGCAACGCGGGCGACCACCACAAGGCTTTTGCCACGAACTTCAATCCGGAGATCAACATCCGCGAGATCACGCAGCGGGGCAAGTATTTCGAGGACGGCGAGTGGCGCGAGACGGATCCCCTGTCGGTCCATAAGCCCTTGAATTACCCCAACATCGGCCCGCGCGAGTCTTATTTGATGTACCACGAGGAGCTGGAGAGCCTGACGAAGAATTTCCCGACCATCAAGCGGGCCCGCTTCTGGATGACCTTCGGGCAGGAATACCTGACGCATTTGCGCGTGATCCAGAACATCGGCATGGCCAGCATCAAGCCGATCCTCTACAACGGCGTGGAGATCGTCCCGATCCAGTTCTTGAAAGCCGTCCTGCCGAATCCGGGCGACTTGGGCGAGAACTACACGGGCGAGACGTCGATCGGTTGCCGCATCCGTGGCTTGAAAGACGGGAAGGAGCGGACGTACTACGTTTATAATAATTGCAGCCACCACGCGGCCTACCTCGAGACGGGGGCGCAGGGCGTCAGCTACACGACAGGCGTGCCGGCCATGATCGGGGCGAAACTGTTCATGCGGGGCGTCTGGAAGAGACCGGGCGTCTGGAACGTCGAGGACTTCGACCCGGATCCTTTCATGAAGGAGTTGAACGAGCAAGGCTTGCCCTGGCACGAGTTGTTTGACATTGATTTGGAACTTTAAGGCTGTCGGTTGGAGGAGGAGGAAATGAATTATAATATTAAATAGAATAAAAGTATATGGCATTACAAGTAGGCGATAAGGCACCGGAACGCTTGGGTTTCGACCAAGACGGGAAGGAGATCCGTCTGTCGGATTTCCAAGGGAAAAAGCTGGTGCTCTATTTTTATCCGAAAGACAACACGAGCGGCTGCACGGCGGAGGCTTGCAGTTTTCGCGACAATTACGAGGCGCTGCGGGCGGAAGGTTATGAGGTGATCGGCGTGAGCAAAGACAGCGCCAAGTCGCATCAAGGCTTCATCGCGAAGCAGAATTTACCCTTTCCCCTGATCGCGGACACGGAGACGGCTTTGCAACAAGAGTTTGGTGTCTGGGTAGAGAAAAAGATGTGTGGCCGTACCTACATGGGGACCGCCCGCACGACCTTCCTGATCAACGAGGAGGGCATCATTACGCGTCTTTTCGGTCCGAAAGAGATCAAGACGAAAGAACACGCGAATCAAATCCTTAATCTTAAATAAAGAATTATGGCAAAAGAAGACAATTTGTTTGAAGAAGGCACGAAGCCGGCGATGAATCCGGACAAGCTGAAAGCTTTGCGTGCGGCGATGGAGAAAATCGAGAAGAACTATGGAAAAGGCTCCATCATGAAATTGGGTGACGAAAGCGTGGAGAACATCGACGTGATCCCGACGGGGTCGATCGCGCTCGATGCCGCGTTGGGTGTCGGTGGTTATCCTCGGGGACGGATCGTGGAGATCTATGGCCCGGAGTCGTCCGGTAAGACGACGTTGGCGATCCACGCGATCGCGGAGGCCCAGAAACTGGGGGGCATCGCCGCGTTTATCGACGCGGAGCACGCCTTCGACCGTTTCTACGCGGAGAAGTTGGGCGTGGATGTCGAGAACTTATTGGTTTCGCAACCGGATAGCGGGGAGCAAGCCTTGGAGATCGCGGAGCAATTGATCCGTTCGTCGGCGGTGGATATCGTGGTCGTCGATTCCGTGGCCGCCTTGACGCCGAAAGCGGAATTGGAGGGCGACATGGGCGACAACAAGGTGGGTCTGCAAGCCCGTTTGATGTCGCAAGCCTTGCGGAAACTCACGGCGGCGATCAATAAGACCAATACGACTTGCATTTTTATCAATCAATTGCGCGAGAAGATCGGGATCATGTTCGGCAATCCGGAGACGACGACGGGTGGTAACGCCTTGAAATTCTACGCCTCGGTCCGTCTGGATATCCGTCGGGTCAGCCAGTTGAAAGATGGCGATGAGGTGAAGGGAAACCAGGTTCGCGTCAAGGTGATCAAGAACAAGGTCGCGCCTCCTTTCCGGAAAGCGGAGTTCGACATCATGTTCGGCGAGGGAATCTCGCGGAGCGGCGAGATCATCGATCTGGGTACCGAACTGAATATCATCAAGAAAAGCGGATCGTGGTACAGCTACAACGATTCCAAGCTGGGACAAGGTCGCGACGCGGCGAAGCAATGTGTCAGCGACAACCCGGAATTGGCGGAAGAGTTGGCCCAACAGATCTTCGAGGCACTTAAAGGCTGATTTTGAGTGGGAGAGAAAGAACGATACCGGGAATTTTGCCAAGGCAGGCGTGACCTTCCGATCTATATGTATGATTGGTGGTTGGATCGCGTGTGTGGCGAGAAGCGCTGGAGTGTCGTGATGGAGGAACAAAAGGGGCAAGCGGTAGCGGTGCTGCCCCTTTATTTTCCTCTGAAAGACGTGGTCGTCATGCCCCCTTTTACCCAAACGCTGGGGCCGTGGATCGCGCCATTTTCAGCTGACACCAAATACACTTCCCGGTTGGGGAAAACGCAGGCGATCTTGTCGGCGCTGATCCGGCGATTGCCTCCGACCCATTTTCTCTCCTTGAATTTACATGAGCAACAGACTGATTGGTTGCCTTTCTATTGGGCGGGTTTCCGTCAAACGACGCGTTATACCTATATTCTTCCTTCTTCTTGGTCGGTCGCGGAAGCCTACGAGCGCATGAGCCCGAACATCCGGCGGAATATTTCGAAAGCGCGGGATCGTTTCGCCCTTCAAGTCAGCACCTCCCTCTCTGTCGAGGAGTTCACGCGCCTGCAAGAAAAGACCTTGAACCGTCGCGGAAGCCAATTGTCCCTTTACCAGCGCCGTGTTTTGCCCCAACTCATCAAGGAATGCCAAGAACGTCGGCAAGGAAACCTTTGGTGTTGCCGCGACGGGAATGGCGAGCTTTTGTCGGCGGCTTTCGTGGCTTGGTCGGCCGAGCGAGCCTACTACATCGCCGGGGGGCAGACCGCTCAAGCCAAGGAAACCGGGGCGCAGAGTTTTCTTTTGTGGACGCTCATTCAAGAAGCGCTGCAAGCTCACCGTATGTTTGATTTTGAAGGCTCCATGCTTTATGGCGTAGAACGTTTCTTTCGGGAATTCGGAGCCATTCAAACGCCTTATTTCCAAATCACCAAAGGACGTCTGGATTTCCCTCACCGGGTTTGGATGAAATTACGAAGAGATTATTTCAATGATTAATAGGACGCGATGCAAGATATCATTAATTATATGATTCGATTCCTGATCGGCGAGGAGCATGAGCCGGGGCTTTCACGTTACGTCGGTTATACGGATGACACTTCTCGTTATGCCGATTATAAAGTGGTTATTAAGCCGTCCGGTTTCTTTAACGCGGGAGTTTATGGAACCGATCGTTCGATGCCTAAGTTGCCTTTGGACGAGCTTCAAGGCGTGCCTATCCTTTTTGGGGAACCTGTTTTGGAATGGGTCGAAAAGACGTTGGTCGTGCATGCGGATATGATCGCGAGCGCCTATTTTTTGTTGACTCGCTATGAGGAAATCCGCCGGCGGAACGTGCGGGACGCCCATGGGCGATTCCCCGGAAAAGAATCGCTTCCTTATCGGGCGGGATTCCTCCAGCGTCCCGTGGTCGATGAATACGGGCGTTTATTGCGGGATTGGCTCCGTCAAGGAGGGGTGGACATTGAAGAGTTTGAGCCTAGAATCCGGAAGGTTTGGTTGACGCATGATATCGATCAGCCTTTTTTCTGCCAGACCTTTCGGAGCCTTGCCCGGGAAAGCATGAAGGGATGCGGATTTATGAAAGCATGGCGATTCTATTCCGGTCCATTGGATGAAGATCCTTATTATACTTATCCTTGGCTTGTGCGCCACGCGGATATCTTGAAGCGAGACTTGGGAGACGGTCGATGCGAGGTGGTCTTTTTCGTGAAAGCCGGTGGACGGAGCCAAGAAGATAAACCCCATTATTTGTTGTGGACAAAAGACATGAGGGCGCTTCTCAATGGCTTGAAAAAAGGACATTGCCATTTTGGCCTTCACAGTAGCTTTGACGCGGGAAAGGATCCCGCTCGGATCGCGGAGGAAAAGGCGACGCTGGAAAAATATATCGGGCGGCCGATCCGTTACAATCGCCATCATTTCTTGGCTTCCCGCGAACCGGAGGATTTGGATTGGCTGGAGCGGTTTGGTTTTACGGACGATTTTACGATGGGCTACGCGGATGTCGCGGGTTTCCGGCTGGGGACGGCCCGTCCTGTTCGTTGGATTAATCCGGAGAATAGGCGATTATCCTCCTTGTTGTTGCATCCATTGACCGTGATGGATCGGACATTGATGGATCCTCGTTATATGGATTTAAATAGGGGAGAAGCATTCGATCTCTGTTCGGATCTTATCAGGAAGACCAAGAGGGCGAATGGCGAATTGGTTTGGCTTTGGCACAACAACAGTGTCTCGAATTGGAAGTCAAACGACAAATGGTCGCAACGGGATTTGTATGAGGACCTGATCAAGGAAATCAGTTTTAAGGATAATTTTGACGACGATAACCTCAATTCGGATAAGCGTGAAGAAAGAGGAGAAAAATAGAAGTCGCGTTCAGGAGAATAATAATCGGAAAGTCCTGATCGTTTGCGATATGTTTCCGCCCGCGTTCGCGCCTCGGATGGGCTATTTATGCAAATATTTGCGGAAGGCGGGATGGCAACCGGTCGTGGTGACGGAATGGATAGAAGATCATACTTTCGCGTTTTTGAAAGGCGATGTGGAAGCGCATTATGTGCGTTATTTCCCTGACGAGAACCGGAGTCGATTGATTCGTCAATTGGCGTGGCTTCTGGTGTTCGTGGCCGATCTTTTGGGGCAATATAAATCACGTAAGATGGCGAAAGTCGCCCGGAGTCTTCTGAAATCGGGTGGATTTATGGGGGTTTTAAGTAGCGCTTATCGGACCTTCCCGCTGCCTGTCGCTTCGCGGGTGGCGAAAGAATTTGGTTTGCCGCTCGTGGCGGATCATCGGGATATCATTGAGCAATACGCTTCGGATGAATTTATTTCCCGCCCGTTCCATACGTGTCCCTGTGTTGACCGGTGGGTGGTTAGGAATTATCGTGATTATTTGTTGAGGCAGCGGAATAAGGCGTTGCGCCAGGCGGATTGGGTGACGACCGTCTCGCCATGGCACGTGGAGCAATTGCGGAAAATCAATCCCCATGTCTCATTGATCTATAATGGTTATGACCCGGAAATCTTTTATCCTAAGATCGAGAAAACGACACGGTTCCGGATGACTTATACGGGGCGTGTCCTGAGTTTGGCGACGCGAGACCCGCGACCTCTTTTCGAGGCATTGGCCCGGTTGGATCAAGAGAAAAGGATCGCTCCGGAGACGTTTCGGGTGGTTTGGTACGTGGATGCGGACTCTCGCCTGATCCTTGAGAAATTAGCGGAGGAATACGCGGTGCCTGTTTATATGGAATATCCGGGTTATGTGCCGGCCGACCAGGTGCCTCAAGTCCTTTGGCAAAGCTCGATCTCGATTCAATTGGCGAATAAGGCGGACGAGCATGGGCCGAAAGGCATCATGTCGACCAAATTGTTTGAGGCTTTGGCCACGGAGCGCCCTTTGCTTTGCGTGCGAAGCGATGAGAGTTATTTGGAGCGGACGATTCAAGAGACCCATTCCGGCGTGGCGGCTCGCGACGCGGAGACGGTTTATCGTTTTATCTTGGAGCAATATGCTTTTTGGGAAAAGAATGGTTATACACGAGTCCAGCCCGACAGGGACGCGGTGACTCGCTTCTCTCGCCAAAAACAGGCGGAACAATTCATGGATATATTCACTAAACTAAATCAACAGCACGATGGATGACCTTTGCTTGAATGTTGTCTCGCTCAACATTCCTTATCCACCGAATTATGGTGGCATTATCGATATCTATTATAAGTTGAAAGCCTTGCGCCGACAAGGTGTTCGCTTGTTCCTGCATTGTTTCGAATACGAGCGGCCACAGGCCCCCGAATTGGAGGAGATCTGCGAGAAGGTTTATTATTATAAGCGCCACACGGGCTTGCGTGCCAACTTGAGCCTATTGCCTTATAATGTGGTGAGCCGGAAAGATCCTTTGTTGATGGAAAGGTTATTGGGAAATGATTATCCCATCTTGTTCGAGGGATTGCATTGCTGCTATTATTTGTCGGATCCTCGGCTCGCGGGGCGGAAGAAAATCTATCGGGAATGCAATATCGAGCATGATTATTACCGTTACTTGGCGCGGTCGACTTATCACCCGATTCATCGTTTGTTTTATTGGATTGAGGCTTGGCGTTTTTATCGTTATCAAGAGGTCGTTCGGCACGCGGATTTGGTCCTTTCGGTCTCGAGGGCGGACCAGGATTATTTGCGGGGGCTTTTCCCCGGAAAGCTGATAGAGTTCGTGCCTTGTTTTCATGAGAGCGATGAGGTCAAGAGTCGGGAAGGCGCTTCGGATTTCATCTTATATCACGGGAAATTGTCGGTCGAGGAGAACGAGAAGGCAGCCCTCTTCTTGATCCGCGAGGTGTTCCGGAAATTGCCTTATACGTGTATTATCGCGGGCATGAATCCATCCAGGCGGCTCAAATGGGCGGCGGCGCCTTATCCCAATATCCGTGTCGAGGCGAACCCCGACCGGCTCCGGATGGAGACGCTGATTCGCGAGGCGCAGGTCAATGCGTTGATCACTTTCCAGGACACGGGATTGAAATTGAAACTCCTCAACAGCCTTTTCGGGGGAAGGTTCGTGGTTGTCAATCCGATGATGTTGGCCGGGAGCGGATTGGATCCGCTTTGTGTCGTGGCGGATAAGGCGCCGGAGATGATCGAGGCCTGTACGCGCTTGATGAAACGCCCGTTCGACAAGGAGGAAATCCAACGTCGGAAAGAGACGCTTTTCCCTACCTTCTCGAATCGGGCGCAGGCCGAACGGCTGGTTCGCTTGATCTTTGGTTAGCCTAGCCTCGCAGGAAGCGTTGGGTCAGGCCATCGTAGGCGTCGATCCGCCGGTCGCGGAAGAAAGGCCACCAGCGGCGGACTTGCTCGCTTCGTCCGCGGTCGATTTCGACGACCCGCGTCGCTTCCGCGTCGTTGGGCAATTCGGCCAGGAGCTCGCCTTGAGGACCCGCCACGAAACTATTTCCCCAAAACAAGATCCCACGGGTTTGACCTGATGGATCCGGCTCGTGCCCGACGCGGTTGACGGTGACGACGGGCAGGCCATTGGCCACGGCGTGGCCGCGTTGGACGGTTCGCCAAGCGTCTAGCTGACGTCTCTTCTCCTCGTCGGGATCGCTGCTTTCCCAACCGATCGCCGTGGGGTAAATCAGTATTTCCGCGCCTCGCATCGCCATCAAGCGGGCCGCCTCAGGGTACCATTGGTCCCAACAGACCAGGACGCCCAAGCGCCCGACGGACGTGTCGATGGGCTCGAACCCCAAGTCGCCCGGCGTGAAGTAGAACTTCTCGTAATAAGCCGGGTCGTCGGGGATGTGCATCTTCCGATATTTGCCCGCGATCGAGCCGTCGCGTTCCAAGACGACCGCCGTGTTGTGGTACAGCCCCGGCGCGCGCCGCTCGAAGAGGGAGAGCACCACGACGACCCCCAGCTCGGCCGCCAACGCGCCGAAAGTCTCGGTCGACGGGCCGGGGATGGGCTCCGCTTGGTCGAACCGCGTCGTGTCTTCCGTTTGGCAGAAATAGAGGCCGTTATGCAGCTCTTGCAAGACGATCAGTTCCGCTCCCTCGGCCGCGGCCCGGCGGATGCTCGCTTGCAGTTTCGCGAGGTTGGCCACGCGGTCGGGCGTGTTGCTTTGTTGGATCAGTCCGATTTTCATGGGCGTTTGATTCCTTTGACGAAGCCTTCGGGGTACTGCATGGTGGCGCAATGCAACGAGCCGTGTTGCTTGATCAGCGGCAGGCAGTTCAGGCCAACGACTTCCCGGTCGGGGAAGGCGGCCCGCAGGAGATCGAGCACAAGCTTGTCTTTCTCGGCCAAATAGGTGGGCACTAAGACCGTATGGTTCAGGATCAGGAAATTGGCGTAGCTGGCCGGGAGGCGGCGTTTGTTCTCGTCGTAGATCGCGTCGGCCATCGGGAGCCCGATCAGGCGGTACGGCTCGCCATTCGCTTGGCGGAACGAGCGCAATTCCTCTTCCATCTTGCTCAGCTCCTCGAAGTGTTCATCCTCTTGGTTCTCGCATTTCACGTAGACGATCGTGTCGGGCGAGGTGAAGCGGGCCAGCATGTCCACGTGCCCGTCGGTGTCGTCGCCGGCCAGGTAGCCATGCGTCAGCCAAAGCACGCGTTTAGCGCCCAAGTTCTCTTTTAAATAGGCCTCAATCTCGTCTTTGGTCAGGTGATCGTTGCGGTTGGGCGAGAGGAGGCAGGATTCGGTGGTCAGGATCGTGCCCTCGCCATCCGACTCGACGCTCCCGCCTTCCAACACGAAAGGCGCCTTGTTGACGTATTCCACCTCGTCGGCGAAATAGCCCGATTGGTAGAGCTTGCGGCTGATCAGGTTATCGTGGTTGGCGGCGTATTTCATGCCCCATCCGTTAAAGACGAAATCGAGCAGCATCGGCTTTCCGTCGACGCGCACGGAGAGGGGAGCGTGGTCGCGCGCCCACGTATCGTTGGTCTTCATCCAGACGAATTTCACCCGGTTAAAGTCGACCTCGCCCAGCTGCCAACGGGCTTTCGCCTCGTCTTGGCAGACGACGACCAGATATTCGTTGCGTAAGATGGTTTTCGCCATAGCGACGTAGCACGGGACGACCTCGAGCATGTATGAGGCCCAATCCGTCTTGTCGTGCGGCCAGGTTAATTGTACGGCGTCTTGCGGGGCCCATTCCGCGGGCCAGATTACGTTTTTCTCCATAATAATTGTCTTATTTCTTGAGTTATTTAACTGGATTAAGGAAATACTACTGTCTTATTCCGGCCGTAAAGGTAGTTAATTTTTCTCAAATCAATAGGATTGGACCGAAAAAAGGGACGCGCGGACCAGAAAACGATCGTTGGCGGGTCTGCGTAGGGGTGCGCGGAGCGGAAAACGGTTGTCGGCGGGTTCGCGTAGGGGCGCGCGGAGCGGAAAACGGTTGTCGGCGGGTCCGCGTAGGGGTACGCGGAGCGGAAAACGGTTGTCGGCGGGTTCGCGTAGGGGTACGCGGAGCGGAAAACGGTTGTCGGCGGGTTCGCGTAGGGGTACGCGGACTTGCCGACGATCGTTTTCCGCCCCTTGAGGCGCTTCGGGCTTTACTCGCGGAAATTAATGGCGAGGCTGACGTAGAAAACGCGGCCCGGCGTCAGCGTCGCGTAGTTGGAGTTGTAGGGGCGATCGTCGACGTAGCCGAACAGGTTCTCGACGCCGAGGCCCGGCTCGATCGTGAAGTCTTTCAGGGCGAAGCGGTGCGTCGTGTTCAGGTTCCAGAGCGAGTACCGCGGGGCGTAGCCGTAGCTTTGCGAGAAGCGTTCGCCTTGAATGCGGCCGTTGAAGTTGACGCTCAGCGTGTAGCCGCGCCACGTGTGGTTCCAGAGGGCGGCCACGACGCCGCTGTGGCGGACGCTCTTGTCGACGGGGCGGTCGTTCGTCTGGTCTTTCGCGTCGACGAAGGTGTAGCCCCCGTTCATCGAGAAGCCGGCGCCCAGGTAGGCGTCGAAGCGGAGGTTGAAGCCTCGGACGGTGGCTTTCTCGACGTTGGCCCGCACCTGGATGTCGGCGAAGTCGGAGCCGTTGGCCTGGTTGTAGGCGTCGCGCTCGGCCTCGTCGAGGGTGCGGTAGTTGATCATGTCGCGGATCTTGTTGTAGAAGCCGGAAGCGGCGACGGAGAAGCGTCGGTGGGTGTATTCGGCGCTGAGGGTGAAGTTGTCGCTCTTCTCGGGCTTGAGGCTGAGGTTGCCGATGGTCAGGCGGCCGGTGCGTTGCGATTCGTAGAGCGAGTACAGCTCCGAGAGGTCGGGCGAGCGGAAGCCCATGGCGTAGGCTCCCCGCAGGTTGAGGCCGTTGACTTTATATAAAAGGGCGACGCTTGGCGTGCCGTAGCTGTGGTAAGTCTGGTGGTAAATGTAGCGCGCGCCGACGACGGCCTGGAAATGGCGGCTGAGGTCGATCTCGTCTTGCGCGTAGAGGGCTAGGGTGGTGGCGCCTTTCCCGTGGATGTTGTCGGACTCGCTGTTCAACGTCTCGCGGATCATCTCGAAGCCGGCGGAGAGCTTGTGGCGCTCGCCGAGGCGGAAGATGCCTTTGAGGTTGAGGTTGTGGTGGTGGACGCGCTTGGTCATCTCGTCGGTCCCCGTGTCGTCGCCCGCGAAGTAGTCCTTATACGTGCTGTGGTTGTCCGAGAAATAGTCCGCGTTGAGGTAAACGCGCTCGTTGACCATGTATTGGGCGCCGGCGCCGTAGGTATAGGTCTCGTGGCGCATGTCGTAGTTGGTGGTGTTGTCGCCCGCGGGCATGGGGCGGTCGGTCGTGTGCGTGTAGAGCTGCCCCCGGAGGTAGAAGGAGAGGCGGTCGGTGGGGTCGAAGGTAAAGCGCTGTTCGATGGCGTTGGAATGGAAGCCCGCCGAGGCTTCCTTGTTGGTGGCGACGAGCTGGCCGTCGTCGTCCTCGACGTAGGGGCTCAGTTGCCAGCCGTCGGCTTGTTGGCGCTGGTAGGAGGTAGACGAGCCGAACTTCTTGCCCTGGAAATCGGCGTTGACCGATTGCGTGAACTGGTTCTCGCTGGCGTAGCGCGTGTCGCTGGTGATGTTGATGGGGTTGCGGGCGTCGTCGGTGATGAGGTTGATCACGCCCGCGATGGCGTCGCTCCCGTAAAGCGCCGAGGCGGCCCCGTTGAGCACCTCGACGCGCTTGACGTTGGCCATGTCGACGCGGGCGTAGGTGTCGTCGCCCGCCAGCCGTTTCCCGTTCTCCAGGATCAGGATGTAGCGGTCGGAGAGGCCGTTCATGCTCATCGTGGTCCCCATGCCGTTGGTCATGAAGGAGATGCTGGGGTTCAGCTTGGTCATCGCCTCTTGGACGTTGGCGACGTTCGCCGTGCGGAGCTCTTTGGCGTCAAAGACTTGGACGGGGATGGGCGACTGGTCCATCCGCCGGTGCGTCCCCGTGCCGGTCACGACGACGGGGTTGATATTCACGTATTTCTCCGTGAGGCGGATCACCAGCTCGCCAGTCTCGTCTTTCACGGTGTAGCGCAGCGGCTCGTAGGCTAGGTGGGAGATCCGGAACTGCTTGGCGCCCTCCGGCATGAGCAGCTCGAAATAGCCATCATTGTTCGTCGTGCAACCGGCCAGGCTCTCGTGAACCTGGATGTTCGCGCCCGCCACGGGGCGCCCTGTCTCCGCGTCGATCACCCGCCCGACAACTTGGCGCTCTTGGGCGACCAGACTTCGCGCGCATCCCGCGATGAGCAGGATCGCTAACCATCTTTTCGATTTCATCTGTAAAAATTACGTGTTTACGCCCTTCTCTTCCCGGAAGGGACCTAAATTCATAAAACGCATACTGGCAGGTTTCCTGACTTGTTCCTAAGAGAAAAAACCTTCCCGTCGTTGACTCCCGCGGAGCCGCCGGCAGTGGTGTGCGGTGATTCCCTCGTGCTTCTGCCTGATGGCAGGGAACTTACAGTAGCGGGTACTGTTCCGGCTTCTCACCGGATTCCCTTTTTATGCCGCCCCGGGACCGGGATCGGCATCACCAATACGGCCGCGAATATACGCTTTATCGAATTATTTTAATAGATTTGCGTCGTCTAACAACTAAAAATTTTTGAAGCCATGGACAAATTAGAAGACGATTACATTTATGACGAGGAAGAATCCGTGAAGTTCATTCGCAACTATCTTCCGATCGAGATGAAGGAACGCTTTTCGGACGACGACATTTACTATCTGGTCGATCTGATCTACGAGTTCTACGAGCTGAAGAGCGACAAGGACGCCGGTCCTGACTCGGAAGACGTGGACATCCATGAAGAGGAACTGATCGCTTACGTGATCAATAACGCCATGAAAGATGATATAGGCGATTTCACGCCCGACGAGATCTCGTTCGTCGTGAAAGGGGAGCTGGCTTATTGCGATTCGATTGGTTTTTTTGATGATTAACTTTATATAATTAAGAGGAAATGACGATGAAAAGAACAACAGGTTTTTGGGCGATAATCGTCCTTTGTTGCGCGGTTTTGTTCTCGAGTTGCGGCACGTGGTCCAACACGGCCAAGGGAACGGCGATTGGCGTGGGTGGCGGCGCGGCCGCCGGCGCGGGGGTAGGTGCCTTGGCGGGCAATACGGCCTTAGGCGCGGTGATTGGCGCGGCGGTCGGTGGTACGGCTGGCGCCTTGATCGGGAAAAAGATGGACAAGCAGAAAAAGGAATTGGAGCAAACGCTTCCGGAAGAGACCAAGATCGAAACGGTCAACAATGGCGAGGCGTTGAAGATCACCTTCGATTCCGGCATTCTCTTCGCCACCAATTCAAGTACGCTTAGCGACGCGTCGAAAAGCGCGCTGCGCACTTTCAGCAACAGTTTGAAATCGAATCCCGACACGAATATCCACATCACGGGACATACCGACAACACGGGCGCGGTCGATTACAACCAAACCCTATCGGAGAAACGGGCGCAAAGCGTCTATGATTATTTGATGAACCAAGGCGTCAGTTCAGACCGTATGGTTTATGAGGGAAAAGGCGTGCACCAACCGGTCGCCGACAACAGTACCGCCGAAGGACGTGCGCTCAACCGTCGTGTAGAGATCACCATCGTGGCGAACGAGAAAATGATTCAAGAAGCCCAAGCGGGTACCTTGCAATAAAATCAGATTTTCATCGCGATGGAAAAAGAATTTCCCCGGCATGCGTCTTTAATCGCGTGCCGGGGAAATTATAATGCCTATCATGACCTCCTTATAATCCAATTATAAGGTGCTTATAATGCCTATTGTGAGCTCCTCATAATGGCCATCATGATTTTCTTGGAATAGGGGCGTGGAGAAACAAGAGCCGAAGGACCCCCAAAAAAGAAGGGATGAGGTCATGACTCCCCATCCCTAACTTCTTGATTTTACACTTTTATCTATTTATTTGTATGGCTCACCTTTGACAGCCGCGATACCCGGCAGGACTTTGCCTTCGATAGCCTCGAGGAGAGCACCGCCACCTGTCGATACGTAAGATACGCCGCTCGCCAAACCGAACTTGTTGACGCACGCTACGGAGTCGCCTCCACCTACGAGCGAGAACGCGCCGTTCTTGGTAGCCTCAACAATCGCCTCACCTACGGCACGCGAGCCGTGCGTGAAGTTGTCGAATTCGAATACGCCCGTCGGACCGTTCCAAAGGATCGTCTTGGAGCCTTTGATGACGTTGGCATAGATTTCCTCCGTCTTGGGACCTATATCGAGACCTTCCCACTCGTCGGGAATTTGGTTTACCGGCGCGTAGTCAGTCTTCGCGTCGTTGCTGAAGCTATCCGCGATCTTCGCGTCGACAGCCAGCACGAGGTTGACACCTTTTTCTTTCGCTTTCTTCAAGAGGTCGAGCGCCAAATCAAGCTTGTCGTCCTCACAGATTGACTTACCGATCTTTCCGCCTTGCGCTTTCGTGAAGGTGTAAGTCATGCCACCCGTGATGATGAGGTTATCGACCTTGTTGAGCAAGTTCTCGATGATCTCGATCTTCGAGGATACCTTAGATCCACCCATGATCGCGGTGAAAGGACGATGGATGTCGTTCATGACCTTGTCGACAGCCTTGACTTCTTTCTCCATCAAGTAGCCGAACATCTTGTGGTCCGTGTCAAAATAGTCGGCGATGAGAGCCGTAGAGGCATGCGCACGGTGTGCTGTACCGAAAGCGTCGTTCACATAGCAATCCGCGTAAGACGCCAAACGCTTCACGAATTCCTTTTGGCTTTCCTTGACGGCTTTCTTAGCGGCCTTCTTCTCCTCGTCGGTCGCGTCGTCAGCCAATCCGCGGGGTTTGCCTTCTTCCTCGGCATAGAAACGGAGGTTCTCCAGCAACAAAGCCTCACCGGGTTGCAAAGCGGCCGCTTTCGCGCCAGCCTCTTCGCCCATGCAATCGTTCGCGAATTGAACATCGACGCCCAGCAACTCAGAGACATGTTTGATGATGTGTTTCAAGGAGAATTTCTCATTAACGCCTTTCGGACGGCCCAGGTGAGAACCGATGATCGCGCTACCGCCATCGGCCAAGATCTTTTTCAAGGTCGGCAGGGCCGCACGGATACGCGTGTCGTCCGTAATGTTGAAGTTCTCGTCGAGGGGGACGTTGAAGTCTACTCTCACAAATGCCTTTTTTCCGGCAAAATTAAAATTGTCAATTGTTTGCATAACAATATGTTTTAATTAGGATAGATGTATCTTGTTTTTAACGTGGGCAAACTTACTAAAAATATTTGACACGTGTGTTTCGTTTACTTTAATTTTTTCCGGAAAAAGAGAGAAGGTCGCGCGCGTTGGCAAGAGAAGCTTCGGTCAAGGTCGCGCCGCTCAACATACGCGCGATCTCACGAACACGTTCTTCGGAAGTGAGCGGACGGATACGGGTGAGCGTTTCGAGACCGACGTCTTCCTTATAGACATAATAGTGCGCGCTGCCTTTGGCCGCGATTTGGGGAAGGTGGGTGATGGCGAGCACTTGCATCTTCGAGCCCAAGTCGCGCATGATGTCGCCCATCTTGTCGGCGATGTCGCCAGAGACACCGGTATCGATCTCATCGAAGATCAGGGTCGGCAAGGCGGTGAAGCCCGCGATCATGGCTTTGATACAAAGCATCAGGCGTGAGATTTCGCCTCCCGACGCGGTTTGGGCCACTGGCATAAGCTCCGCGTTGCGATTGGCGGCGAAAAGGAATTGGATGTCGTCCATCCCATCGGCTCGAGGCTCTTCACGAGGTTGGAAATCAATTCGAAAGCGAGTATTGGGCATTCCGAGGGTCGAGATAAGGGCTACGAGTCGGCGGGAGATTTCTTCGGCCGCGACTTGGCGTTGCCCGCTGATGACGTGCGCTTGGCGTTCCAGCTCTTGGCGTGAGGAGGAGAGATCGCGCTCGGCTTGATGGATCCGTTCGTCGATCGAGTCGATGTCGCTCAAGCGTGTTTGGTATTCGTTTTGGAGGTTGAGCAATTCCTCGATGCTCCGGACGTGATGCTTTTGCTGGAGGGTATAGATCGTATTGAGACGCTCATGGATCCATTCGAGGCGTTCGGGGTTAAATTCCACATCTTCTTGGGCCGAACCGGTTTCCTGGGCCAGGTCGCGAAGGTCGACGTAGGCTGAGTGGAGGCGTTCGATCGTCTCTCGAGCTGGGGCGTAGTAGCGTTCGATATTCTCGGCTTCCGAAAGCGCTTCTTTCAGAATACGGGCGCAACTTGTTTCTTCGCCCTCCAAAAGTTGGTTGATCTTATAGAGGCTTGATTTGATTTCCTCGGCGTGCTCGAGCGCTTCCTGCTCCCGTTCGAGTTCTTCTTGTTCGCCGGGCTTAAGGTGGGCTTCTTCCAGTTGCTCGAGTTGGAAACGAATGTAATCTTCTTCTTGTCGCAGGGCTTCTGCTTCCTGTCGCAGGGCTTCGACTTCTTGTCGCAAGGCTTGATAGCGTGAGAACTCTTTCCGGTAAAGAATAAGGAGGATCTCGTTCTCGGCCATAACGTCAATAACCTTCAGTTGGAATTGGTTATCGCCCAAGAGAAGATTCTGGTGTTGCGAATGGATATCGATCAGCCTTGCTCCCAATTCCTTGAGGATAGAGAGGGAGACGGGGGAGTCATTGACGAACGCGCGAGATTTTCCAGAGGCATACAACTCGCGACGCAAGAGGCAAGTTTCCGCGTCGAATTCCAAATCGTTCTCTAGAAAGAACGCGTCGAGTTGGTATTTCGAGATATCGAACGTGGCCTCGATCACGCACTTGTTGGCGTCTTTACGGACACTCCTCGCGTCGGCCCTTTGGCCTAGGACTAAGGCGAGGGCGCCGAGGATGATGGATTTCCCGGCGCCCGTCTCGCCCGTGATGACCGAAAAACCGTCCGTGAAATGGATGTCAAGGTTATCGATCAGGACAAAATTATTAATATATAAAGATTGCAGCATGTTTTCTGGCTCGTTAGTTCTTTTGTAGGGCCTCCAGCCGGTTCGTCTCGGCAGGATAGATCTCTTGCAGGAGCTTGTAACCCGCTTGACGTTCTTGCGCGGTGGCTTCGGAATAGATCTGGACGATCTCGTCGAGTTTCGCGTCGGCGAACATTTGCAAGAGGATGGAAGTGGGGCGTGCGCTCTTCACGTCCTGAAGGGCGGGGAGAGCCTCAATGAGGGTCGTGCGTCCGCGGGCGGCGTTCGCGGCCATCTCATCCAATCCTCGGCGATGGTAGGTGTACCATAGGTTGCGGAAGGCCTCGGAAGCGTTGTCTTGGAGGGCCGTGGCGACGGCGTGTTTGTTGCGTGTGCTCTCGAAGGCTTTCCAGCCCGACCAGCTTTGTGATTGGGCCAAGTTGACGATCTGTTGGGCTTGCTGGATATAGGCCGTTCCGCCGAGGGGCGAGAAACTATCGAAATCAAGACCTAGGATAATATATATGTAAAAGGCCACGGTAGCGGTCAGGTTGCCCGTAAGCATGTTTTCCTGATATTCCAGCGGTTCGCCTTCCAGATATTCGAAATCGAAATCTTGGTCGCGGAAGTTGAGGAGTGTTGTCGTATAGCTGGAATTGTAGACAGGTCTTCGGGATTGGATCTGGATCTCTCCCTTGAACGACTCGTTCTCCATCTCGGTCACGATGATGGTCATCGAGCAATCGATGCGCTCGTTGACCGCGAAGGTCGCGTCGGTCCATCTTCGGTTGTTGATAAACTCGGTCAAGGCGTTTTGGAGGGTCGTGAACACCGATTTGTCGGCGTTCGCGATCCGATCGCCATTGACCGTGACCCGGGCGTTCAGTTCTTGCGCCACACACAAGTTGGGCACAAGAAAGGCAATCGATAGGAGAAGAGCTTTGAGTTTATTCATTTTTGAAATATTCGACTAATTTGTTCACGATGTCTTCCGCTACCTCCGTCTTGGGTTTCAGGGCATAGTCGGCATGGTGTCCGTCACGGCTGAGGATCGAGATCTTGTTCGTGTCGACCCGGAAACCGGCCCCAGGATCACTTAATGAATTCAGGACGATGAAGTCTAAATTCTTGCGTTCCAGCTTATGGGTCGCG
>CASFXH010000055.1 GCA_949298575.1 uncultured Parabacteroides sp. | reverse complement strand
TAGGTTAACAAAGTGGCGAAGATAACCATTTTCCCTGAAATCATTTGTTTATCAGCATAAAAATCCGTACCTTCGCAAGAAACGAACGAACATGAGCGACATGAGAATCCGACCCTACAGCAAGAGCGAGCTGGCCCGGGCCTACGCCCCGGAGATCACGCCACAGGCGGCCCTCAACCGGTTGGCCCATTGGATCAAGCTGAACCAGGCCCTCACCGAGGCCCTCCAACAGACCGGCTATTATCCCCGGCAACGCCTCTTCACCGCCCGGCAGGTGGCCTTGATCTTCGAGCATTTGGGGGAGCCTTGAAAAACGCCTATATATATCTTGTTTTTATCAAATAGGCTATAGATTCTCTGTGGATTCGAGCACGTAGGTTACAGCCAAAAGAGCTTTATGGTAAAGAGGGGCTTCATCAATGATGAACTCGTTAAGGTCTTTGTCTCCACAATCAAACGACTTGACAACTTCATCAGGTTGCAACTTCCTAATTCTTAGATGTTCGCTGTTCATTTTCGTACTTCTTTCCGTTTTCAAACCATCGCATCACGATTTCATAGTGCTTTTTTATCCGGTCTATCTCTTCCTGCGGAACAGTCCGTTTCTGATTCATTCTTTCCTCGAAACGCCGTGCGTCTTCGCCGAACAGTATCGGGGTTTCTCGTATAGGTCTTGCCATAATTGTTCCTCCTGATTGTTATTTTGGCCACAAAAATAGCACAAATATCCGAGAAATAGACAATTAAAATGGAAATAACTTTTGCCCTGAAGCGTAAACCAACGCTTGCGCAAGCGTGAGGCGATGCTTCCGCAAGCGTGAGGCTACGGTTGCGGTAGCGTTAAGCGATGGTTGCGGGGGCGTTTGAGGGAATAGGCGGATTCGATCCGCCCCTACGTTGCACCGTACCATGGGTAGGACGGATCGAATCCGACCTTCTGAGAGGTAAAAGTTGACACCCTTGACACCTTGACACCTGTTTTGTAAAATATCTACGCGTATGCGAAAAAATAAAAAAGAATAATGACATTAATCTTTTTTATTTTTTATACAAACGTGGAAAAGTTCGCGAAATGCCGTCAAGGGTGTCAAGGGTGTCAACTTCCTAATTCGCATCCAAAGCACCATTTTTCATAATTCGCTGTATATCTTCTATATCATTAATAACAGCAACAAAGCCTCGTTGACCTCCATATCGGCAAGAACGAAATCCCAATTTACCCATCGCCATCCCAATTCGAACAGGATTGAGTGGTTTTCGTATAGATACGTTAATACGTTCTAATATTTGCGCGGTGGTTAGGAAGACGCCTGTCTCGTTGGGGCCGGGGTGGCGAAAGTAGGCGCGGATCAGTTCCTCCTCGAGGTTGGGCGACTCGAAGGGCTCGTTGTGGCGAGCCAGCTCGAGCGTCTCCTCGTCGGAAAACCAGTATTGGAAGCCCCCGCGCCAGAGGGCCAACGCTTGGGCGTAGAGGCCCTCGTAGTCGATGGGGGTGGTGTAGGGGTTGACGATGCTCTCCACCTCGAAGGCCAGCCAGCGACGGCTACCGCTCGGGTCGTCGAGGAAGCGGAGGTTGTTGCCCGTCCCGCAAAACGAGGCGATGTGGGGGCGCCGCTCCTTGTTGCGCGCGTAGGCCGCCCGCTCGTTGATGTGCGGGGCCGTGACCATCGCCTTCAGCTGGTTCAGCTCCGTCGGGCGCATACTGTCCAGCTCCTCCAGGCAGACCAGCATGAACTCCGCGAGCGTCAGCTTGTCGTCCTTGTTGAAGCGGTCGCTGTTCGTCTTGGTGTAGAAATATTGGCGCAGCTCGGGCGGCAGCAGGTAGCGCAGCCAGGTGCTCTTGTAGATGCCCTGGCGGCCCACCAGGACCAGGATCTCGTGATTCACCACCCGCTCCTCAAGGACCGTCGGGAGGAGGGCGACGAACCATTTCCGGAAATAACGCGTGAAAGTGGCCTGGTCGCCCCGCACCCGCACACGCTCGGCGAGGAGGCCGATGTGGTCGGTCGTGCCGTCCCAGGCGGGCAGCCCCTCCAGGTAGGCCCGCAGGGGGTGGAAATCGGGCACGAGGTCGGAGCGCAGGAGGTTGTAGACCGTGTCGAGGCGGACCGGCCCCAGGCGCTTGTTGAGGCGGCTCCAGAGGCTGTTCAGGTCACGATCGCTCATCGGGCGGAAGCTTTTCCCGTCGGGCAGGCGACGCAGCTCCACCTGGCCCAGGATGACGTTGTGGCGGGCCTCCACCAACTGGCCGATCGCCTCCTCGACCGCCTCGAGCGGCACCCTTCCCGCGGTCTGGCTGGGCGGGGCGAGCGTACCGTGCTCGTCGGTTTGCCGGTAGCACGAGCGCAGGATGCCCCGGACGCGGTCGGCCCCGTAGCCGGCGAAGGCACGCTCGGCCCATTCCGTCGCCACGCGCTCGGCCACGCCATAGCGATTCATCAGGTAGCCCACCCGCATGATGTAGGCGTTGTGGCTGCCCGGCTCATAGCGCAAGCCCTCCCGCTCGAGGGTGCCCCGGATCGTCGCCATCAGGCGTTCCACCTTTTTCACCGCGGGGCGGCCCGCCCGTTGACTCGTCGCCTCTTTGGGGCAATCGGTGATGACGAACGGTTCCGCCCCGGGGTTGTAGTGGGCGTCGGGGTCGTGCGCCAGCCCGCTGATCCGCTCCGGGTTCTGGCAGGCCTCGTCGTAGGGCAGGCCCAAGAGCTTGGCGTAATACGCGTTCCCCTGGCGGAAAGCGTGGCGATACAGCTCGACCGCCCGCGGCGTGGCGGACGCCTGGGCCAACAACTCGGGCAGCTCGTAGCGGAAAATGACCCGCAGCCCCCGTCCGCTGATGGTGGTGTAGGCCAAGAGCGTATGCGGGTCTTGCCGCGCCAGCGCGGTCACCTCGGCCATCCGTTCAGCCGGGACGTGGTCGAAGTCGCACAAGCTCAACCCCGTGAAGGCCTTGAGGTCTTGCCTGACCCGTCGCTCGCCGAAGCGGGCCGCCGGCGTGAAGGCGGGGCATCCCTGTTTCTCACGATCCGCCTGCCGCTTGTTCTCCCGCCGAGCTCCCTCACGATGCCGCAGGGTCCGCTCACGCAAACCCGGGTCGTTTTTAATCCATTCATACACTCGCTCCAAGGGGAACGTCTCGGGCGTCTTCTCCCAAAAATTCTTGAACACATTAATTTCTTCCATGATTCCTTCGCTTTTAGATGAAATATTTACCGCGAAATTACCCCGGAAAAAACGGTCCGTAGTTTCCACATGTGGAAACCGGGAAAGGATAATAAAGGTTTATATAGGATTAAAAAATGTAAATATTATTCAGATCGATGAGAACAATTTGAAGATGGGGGAACGAATTCGGATATGCAAATTCGAATTCCATTTTATCGAACCTTTTCCCCTCTATACCCCATTAATTATCCCTTGCCTTACGGGAATACAACAAAGATATGCGTATACATCGTATATATGGTATATATTCTTTATCTTCGCGGAAAAGAAAAAAATGATGGAAACAGCTTTATCACATAAAAGAAAAATCATCGATTTAAAAGAAGACACTTTCAAGACCCTTTCAGTCATGGCCGCCCGGCAAGGCACGAACTTGAAACGATTTATCGAAAACCTGCTAGACAAGGCGGTAGAAGAATATGACGACCGCGAAACCTACCGTTACCTATCGAAAAACTATCCTGACGGAAAGATCCCGTTAAAGAAAGAAGAGCGAAAGGAGTTCATGGATTGGCTGGGCGTCACTGAAAAATGAGGGTTGATTTTTCAAAAGAATTTGAGAAGGCCGTCCGGAAACTTTCCGGAAAAACGCTTGACTCGGTTCGTGAGGCCATACAGGAAGTGATCAATGCCGAAAGTATTGAAGAACTGACCGATTGCAAAAAATTGGTGGATTTTGATTCCATTTATCGATTGAGAATAGGGGGATATCGTGCCTTCTTCAGCTTTCATGTGCGGGTCGTGAATAATCATGTCATGTTCCTCTATTTGGTGCCCAGAGGGCAAGCGTACGACAAACAAATGCGGAAGAATTTACGGGAAAAAGATGTCCTTTGATCAAATCCGCCCTCCCTTTTACACCCCTTAATTCACCCTTTCAAACACCCCTTCACCGAAATTCCTGACCGCCGCGCGCGGCGACCGTATCTTCGCGTTAGAGTATTAAAAACAAAAATCTAACGCTTATGCCAGTCAATTACAGTATCGCGATGCGTTCGAATCCGCAGGATCCGGACCAACCGAAGAAGGCCTACGCGCGGGCCCAAATACGCGGCGAATTGAGTTTGAAACAATTGTCGAGACGGATCGCCAGCCAGACGACCGTGAGCCGGGCCGACGTCTCGGCGGTCCTCATCAGCGCCGTCGAGAACATGCTCGAGGGGCTGCGGGAGGGCGACCAGATCGACTTGGGCGAGCTGGGGAAATTCCGCCTCCAACTGACCAGCGAGGGGACCGCCACGGCGGAAGAATTCACGGCCAACCACATCACCGGCGTCAACATCCAGTTCGTCCCCGGCGAGGAGCTGAAAGGCCTCTTCACGAACATCACGTTCAACCTCGTGCCCACCCGCGCGGCGGCCAAGGCCGTCCTGAAGGCCGAGAAGGCGGGCGAGACGATGGTCGACCTCAGCAAGCCAACCGACGAGAACGAGGAGGAAGAAGAGGAGGTAACGAACCCGGATGACGGCGGATCGCCCGGAACGGTCTGAGAACCCATTCAAGTTTAACTTCAAAAAAATAAGATTATGACTGAAGAGAAGAAGACGAAAAACGTGTGGGGAGTTATCCTCAAAGTGATCATCGCCGTAGCCACCGCCATCGCGGGAGCTCTGGGCATAACCTCGTGCATCGGATGAAAACGTATTGCTTTTACCAGAATTACCGGGAAGTGCGCTTCCTGGTAATTCATTGCACGGCGACCCGCTACGATCGCGACTACCCCGTGGAAGCCCTCCGCGCCGACCATGTCGCTAGGGGATTCGCCGACATCGGCTATCATTTCTACATCACCCGCGACGGCCACCTGCACCGTTGCCGCCCCGTCAACCAGATCGGCGCCCACGCCCGCGGCTGGAACGACCAAAGCATCGGCATCTGCTACGAGGGTGGCTTGGACGAGCATGGAAAGCCCGCCGACACCCGGACCTACGCCCAGCGCTGCGCCCTCCTCGACCTGCTCCGCCAGCTGAAGCGCGACTATCCGCGGGCCCGCATCTTGGGGCATTACCAGCTCAGCCCCTATATCCGGAAAGCCTGCCCCTGTTTCGACGCGCGGGAGGAATATAGGGGGTTAAATGTAAAGAACGAAAAGTAAAATCAGTGATTTTGGAGTGAAGGGGGCTTGAAAAAGATCTTTTTCCGCCCGGCAAACCACTTGGCCGGCTCGCCATACATGATTTTCTGCCCGACAAACCACTTGGCCGGCTCGCCATACATGATTTTCCGCTCGGCAAACCACTTGGCCGGCTCGCCATACATGATTTTCCGCCCGGCAAACCACTTGGCCGGCTCGCCATACATGATTTTCCGCCCGGCAAACCACTTGGCCGGCTCGCCATACATGATTTTCTGCCCGGCAAACCACTTGGCCAGCTAAAAAAAGATCTTTGGCAAGCCGCCGATCGCAATCGAAGCCTCGCCAAAGATCTTTTTCTCATTCATTTCCACTTCCGCGGAATCAATAATTCTGCTTCATCGGTTCGAAGAACGCCTGCGGATGCAAGCAAGCCGGGCACTTCAGCGGCGCTTTCTTGCCCTCGATCACGAAGCCACAGTTGCGGCATTGCCACAAGATCTCCTCATCCTTCTCGAAAACCTTATTTTCCAAAACATTCGCCAAAAGCTTGCGGTAGCGTTTCTCATGCTCCGCCTCCACTTTCGCGATCATGCGGAAAGCCGCGGCGATTTCCGTGAAACCTTCCTCATCCGCTACTTTAGCGAACTCCGGATACAGCTCAGCCCATTCCTCGTTCTCGCCAGCGGCAGCGGCCTCCAGGTTTTGCGCCGTCGTACCGATTACGCCCGCCGGATAAGCGGCCGTGATCTCGACCATGCCCCCTTCCAAGAATTTGAAGAAACGCTTCGCGTGTTCCTTCTCCTGCTCAGCGGTCTCCATGAAAACGCCGGCGATTTGCTCGAATCCTTCCTTTTTCGCCGTGCTCGCGAAGAAGGTGTAACGACTTCTCGCTTGCGACTCGCCCGCGAAAGATTTCAACAAGTTTTGCTCTGTCCGTGTACCTTTAATGCTTTTTTCCATAATCGCTTAAATTTTTTATGTTAGTAAATCAATCGTCTTGTTCCTTAACACCACAAAGATAGAAAGGATAAACTGAAAACGCGCTATTTTTTCATTCAATAGTTTTTATCCCGCGATCGATTGGATTTATGAGCGCGTATCGTGTACATATAAACATTACAATATCAAACCTCAAAATGGAAATAATCGCTAATTTTGCCTCAAAATCATAAAGCAATGAGTAATCTTATAAGAACTTTCACCCTGATCTTACTGACGATGCTCTTTGGAAGTCTCGCCCAGGCCCAAGAGAAGGAAGGCTATCCGGCCAACTACGCTAAAGCGCCGCGCTTCAAGGCGTTGGTATACTACACACAGAATGCTGAAGAAGCCCATTATGAATTTTCACTCCAAGCGGTGGAATTCTTTAAAAAACTGAATTATGGCGATGGGTTCATCCTCGACTTCACCACCAACATCGATACTTGCGACACTTACGACAAGTTAAAAGACTACTCCATCGTCGTCATGCTCGACGGCTATCCCACGCGACCCGCCTCGCGCCAGGCATTCCAGCAATACATGGAGCGCGGCGGCGGATGGATGGGCTTTCATGTGGCCGCTTATAACGACAAAAATACAAATTGGCCTTGGTTTGTGGACTTCCTTGGGGGCGGGGTATTCTACTGCAACAACTGGCCTCCCCAGCCCGTATTGGTCGAGGTGGATACGATGGAACATCCTGTGACGAAGAATCTTCCTAGCGAATTTGTCGTCCCGGCCAGCGAATGGTACCAATGGACTCCCAGTCCGCGGCAGAACCCCGACGTGGAGGTGTTACTCACCCTCTCGCCCAAGAACTACCCCTTGGGCATTAAGGACGTGGTAAACTTTGGCGACTTTCCCATCGTATGGACCAACACCCGCTACCGTATGATCTACCTCAATGCCGGACACGGCACGGAATGCTTCATTGACTCTGAACAGAACCTGCTGTTCACCAACGCTTTCCGGTGGGTAGTGAGCACCGATCCCCAAGGAAATCCTTTTGAGAAATGATCTAACAAAGCTTCATTTTGAGTCCGGACCATGAGATTGAATTCATGGATGCATGTCCACTAATAAAAATCGGAGTCACCTCCGATTTATCCATTCGTGTCTTTAAGTGAAAAAGACATGCAGGCTGCGATCGCTTCTGTTACGATGCTCATAGCAAGGAACCGTCTGGACGAATTTCTCGCACTCTTCGATACTCATACCTAACGAAGGCTCTCCCCAATACCAGCGAGGAGAATCCATTTTTTTCTCATCTTTCGTTTTCATGTCATTCAATCCTGATTTTCGTTTGTCATTTTTATCCCAAAGACGCGAGAAACGAAAAAAACCCCTATCGGAACCTGTTAAAAATGATTCTTAAAAATATTCTACCCTCATGCAACAAGTTTGTAATAATTTTTGACGACATTCGCGGAAAAGCCCATATTATGTCTAAAAAAGAAACATTTGAAGATTATTATCTTCCGAGAGACATCAGTTGGATGTACTTTAACCGCCGAATCCTGCAGGAGGCGCAAAAAGAAAATATTCCCTTGTTGGAAAGAATGAGTTTCCTTGGTATTTATTCGAACAACCTGGACGAGTTCTTCCGTGTCCGTGTGGCGACGCAAAGCCGAATCGCTGAATGCGAAGACAAGAACGCCAAGCGAGAGCAAGAAGAAGCCAAGAAAGTGTTGAAACAAATCTACAAACTGAATAGCAAGTACGCCAAGGAATACGAGAACACGATCGTCACGCTCAACCATGAGTTGCGTGAGAACGACATTTTCCTTCTTCGGGATAATGAAATCGATGAAGAGCAAAAGCAATTCATCCAATCTTATTATTATCAAAAACTGAACGGTTTTCTCAACCCGGTCTGGTTCTCGAACCTGACCCAGATTGATGACCAAACGGACGAGGACATCTATCTGGCCGTCAAGATGACCAAAAACGACAAGAGCAAACCGGAATACGCGTTGGTCGAGTTACCAATTCGCCTCTGTGGCCGTTTCCTTGAGTTGCCCACACGGGAGAACCGGCATTATTTAATGTATATGGACGACGTAGTCCGTTGCTGCCTTTCACTCATATTCGTCGGGATGGAATACGAGCATTTCGAGGCCTATTCCTTCAAGTTCACGAAAGACGCGGAGATGGAGATCGACAACGACTTGCGCAACGGCATGCTCCAAAAAATATCGAAAGGCGTCAAGAGCCGGAAAAAGGGCGAACCGCTTCGGGTCATCTACGACGCCAACATGCCTAAAGATTTATTGAAAAAAGTCCTTGGCAAACTGAATCTCGATAAATTGGATACCGTATTGGCTGGCGGACGCTACCAGAACCACCGGGACTTCATGAAATTCCCCGACTGCGGGCGGAAAGACTTGAAATATCCCGTTTGGGAACCCATCTTGAAGAAAGATTTATCCGGCCCAAAGAGTCTTTTGGCGAAAATCCAAGAAAAAGACCGTTTCATCCACGTGCCCTACCATACGTTCGACAGCTATATCCGGGTGCTTCAAGAAGCCGCGATCAGCAAGGAAGTGAGAGGCATCAAAACCACGCTCTACCGCTTGGCCAAAGATTCCAAAGTGGTGCAAGCCTTGATATGCGCCGCTCATAACGGAAAGAAAGTGACGGTTGTCATCGAACTTCTCGCCCGTTTCGACGAGGCGTCGAACATCAATTGGTCGAAGAAGATGCAAGACGCGGGAATCCATGTCATTTTCGGCGTAGAGGGATTAAAAGTCCACTCCAAGATCACGCATATCCAAATGCGTTCAGGGCAGGACATCGCGTGCGTCAGCACCGGTAATTTCCACGAGGGCAACGCGCGAACTTACACCGACTGCATGTTGATGACTTCCTCCCCCACCATCGTCCAAGACGTGGAGAACGCTTTCCAATTTATCGAACGGCCTTATACGCCTGTCCGCTTCAAGGAACTGTTCGTTTCGCCCAACGACATGAAGCGCCGTTTCGTCCGCTTGATCAACGATGAGATCCGTAACCAACAGGCGGGAAAAGTGGCTTATATCAAGATCAAGATCAATCATATCACGGATCCGATCATGGTCAAGAAACTTTATGAGGCCGCCAAGAAAGGAGTCAAGATCGACTTGGTTGTCCGTGGTAATTGCTCGCTTTATACTGACGCGCCTTGCCTGAATGACAACATTCATATCAACGCGATCATCGATCGCTATCTGGAACACTCCAGAATCTTTATCTTCGCGAACGGGGGCGAAGAGAAAGTCTTTATCGGCTCGGCCGATTGGATGCCACGCAACCTTGACAACCGGGTCGAGGTCGTCACGCCAGTCTATGATCCCGAGATCAAGGAAGAATTGAAACGAATCGTCGAATACGGCCTGCTGGATACTTTGCAGGGAAGGAAAGTAGACGGCAGTGGCCATAACGAACCGTGGACGACCGATGAAAACATCCCGTTCCGCTCTCAAGAAGCCTTGTATTACTATTATTTAGAAAAAAACAAAGAAGAAGAAAATGAAAAAGAAGTGTGACCTTTCGAAGGCGACCGTTTACGCGGCGATCGATATTGGTTCGAACGCCGCCCGCCTGCTGATCAAGAAGAGAAACAACAAGACGAACATGTTCGACAAGCGCCTGTTGCTCCGCGTGCCCCTGCGGCTGGGTTTCGACGTGTTCTCGATCGGCAAACTATCGGAGAAGAAGGAAGAGAATTTGCTCCGGTTGATGAAATCGTATCGCCAATTGATGAAAATCTATGGCGTGGAATGCTTCCGGGCTTGCGCGACATCCGCCATGCGTGACGCTCTCAACGGTGATGAGATCATCCGCGAGATCAAGAAGAAAACGGACATCCAGATCGAGATCATCAGCGGGCAGGAAGAGGCGCAGATCGTCTACAGCAACCACATGGAGTGTATCGAAGACCGCAACGGCAACTACATGTATGTCGACGTGGGCGGTGGTAGCACGGAGATCAACCTCCTGATTGGCGGGAAGCTCGTCTGCTCGCGCTCCTTCAACATCGGTACGGTCCGGATCCTGAGCGGGAAGGCGGACGACAGCGATCTGCTCCAAATGAAGAACGAGATCGTCAAGCTGACGAAAGATTACACGAACATCAACATCATCGGTTCGGGTGGTAACATCAACAAGCTGTATCGACTGACCGAGAAGAAGAACAAGCGGAAGAAACGTCTCCCCATCTCTTCGCTCCAAGCCATCTACGACGAGCTGCTGGCGCTGAGCGTGGAGGAACGTTGCGAGCAATTCGAGATGAAGCCCGACCGCGCCGACGTCATCATCCCCGCGGCCAAGATTTTCCTCACCATCGCCGAAGCCATCAATGCCAGCTACGTGCACGTGCCGGTCATCGGTCTGGCCGATGGTATTATCGACATGCTTTACGCGAAAAACCAAGCGGCAGGAGGCGATCATTCCAAGAAATAATCCAAAATTTAAACGACACGTATGCGCACGAACAAGATTATCCTGCTGATCGCCGCGCTCGCCCTCTTCAGCTGGCCGTCGATGGAGGCCCAAAAGAGCCTTTCTTTCAAGAACGGTAAGCTGAAGATCGCGCAGTTCAGCGATATCCACTGGGATCCCCAATCCCCCAATAGCGAGAAGACCGTCCAATCCATCGAAGCGGTCCTGAAGGCGGAGCGACCGGATGTCGCTATGCTGACAGGCGATATCGTCACGGAAAAACCGGCGCTCGAGGGCTGGAAAGCGATCGTCTCCCTCTTCGAGAAAGCCCAAGTCCCCTTCGCCGTCACGATGGGCAACCACGACGGGGAAGTCATGCCCAAGGAAGCCATTTATCAATTCCTCAACCAATCGAAATATTTCATTGGCGACCGGGGACCGAGCGATATCCACGGCTTCGGCAACGGGGTTATCCCGGTGTATGGGGCCGATGGGCAAAAGCCGAAAGCCCTGCTCTATTACCTCGACTCGAACGACTACACGACGGACAAGGACTACGGGATGTACGACTGGATCCATTTCGACCAGATCGCCTGGTATCGCGAGACGAGCGAACGCTTCACCCGCGAGAACGGTGGGCAGCCCCTCCCCGCCCTCGCTTTCTTCCACATCCCCGTGGCGGAATACGAAGCTATTCCCACCAACGGGACGATCCTGGGGCAGGCCATCGAGAACGGTGATGTCCTCCGGAAGATCAACTCCGGCCTTTTCACCTCGCTGATCGAGATGGGCGACGTGATGGGGACCTTCGCCGGCCATAACCACGAGAACGACTTCATCGGCATCCACTACAAGATCGCCCTCGCCTACTGCCGCGTCTCGGGCATCGACGCCTACGGGGAGCTGGAAAGAGGCGCCCGCATCATCGAGCTGACGGAAGGGACGCGCGGCTTCGACTCCTGGATCCGCACGCCGTCCGGAAAGGGCGACACGTTCTATTTCCCCTCGGGCCTGACCTCCAAAGACGAGCGGACCATGACCTACCTCCCCGCCACGAAGCTCCAACCGGGCGAAGGGGGCGTCGACTACACCTACTTTGAGGGAAATTTCCAAAGCGTAGACGAGCTCGCCGGAGCGAAGGCCGTGAAAGAGGGGACGATGAAAAACTTCTCCATCGCCGAGGCGCCGGCCGAGGACCATTTCGGCTACCGCTTCCGCTCGTTGATCAAGATCCCGGAACGCGGCGTCTACAAGTTCCACCTCTTCTCCGACGACGGGGCGAAACTGTTTATTGACGGACAGGAAGTGATCGACAACGACGGCTCGCACAGCATCGGGCAGGCCACGGGGAAGGTCGCCCTCGAAGGCGGTTTCCACGAGGTGGAGTTGCTCTATTTCGAGGACTACATGGGCCAGTCCCTGGAGATCGGCATCACGGGCAAACGCCTCCCCAGGCAGGTCATCCCCGACGAGATGCTGTTCCTCCCGAAATGAATGAGAATCCTTTTACCTTAAATCTATAGAATAATCATGACAGTCAAAGCTTCGGAGCGCTTGCTGGCGCTCGACGTGATGCGAGGCATCACCATCTCAGGGATGATCATGGTCAACAACCCGGGCGACTGGGGGCACGTCTACGCCCCCCTTCGCCACGCGGCGTGGAACGGGTTGACGCCCACCGACCTGGTCTTCCCCTTCTTTATGTTCATCATGGGCGTCTCGATGTATTTCTCCTTAAGCAAATACGGTTTCCGCCTTTCCCGCGAGAGCGTCCTCAAGATCCTCCGGCGGACAGTGGTCATCTTCCTCGTGGGGCTGGGGCTGAATCTTTTCAGCCACATCCTCAACCACGGGTTCGCCGACTGGGAACGCGTGCGGATCCTGGGCGTCATGCAGCGGCTCGCCTTGGCCTACGGCGCGGGGTCGCTGCTGGGGCTGGTCATCAACCATAAATATTTGCTCCACACGGCCGCCGCCATCCTCCTCGGCTACGCCATCCTCCTGATCTCGACCGACAGCCTGGGGCTCAACGAAGAGAGCCTCGTGGCGACGGTCGACAGGGCCGTCCTCGGCGCCTCGCACATGTATCGCGACACGATGGCCGACGGCACCCGCATCCCCTTCGACCCCGAAGGCCTCCTCAGCACGCTGGGCAGCGTGGGGCACGTCTTGCTGGGCTTTTACGTCGGGAAAATGATCCAGCGGGAGAAACGCGACCTCCCCTCCCTCCTGCTGCATCTTTTCCTATTCGGGACGATCCTGACTTTCGCCGGCCTGCTCCTCCAATACGGCTGCCCGATCAACAAGAAAATCTGGAGCGCCACGTTCGTCCTCACCACGTGTGGGTTCGCCTCGCTGCTCCTCGCCCTGTTGCTTTGGGTGATCGACGTGAAGCGGCGCCGCCGGTGGACGCTTTTCTTCGAGTCATTCGGCGTCAACCCGCTCTATCTCTACGTGCAAGCCGATCTTCTGGGCGTCCTCTTCGGCGCGATCGGCCTTTCGTCGTTCCTCGTGGAACAGGTTTTCCAGCCGGCGTTCGGTCTCTACGGCGGTTCGTTGGCCTGGGCGCTCTTCTACGTCGTCGCCAACTGGGTGCCGGGGTATTTTCTTTACAAAAAGAAAGTTTATATCAAGATTTAGTCCTGGGAAATCCTTCCGCAAGTATCATTTTTGAAAAAATAACGTTCGCGGAAACTCCGCGAGATTTATTTTTCCGGAAATGACGCTTGCGGATCTTCCGAAAGTATTATTTTCGCAGAAACAATATTCGCGGAAGCTCCGCAAACGTCATTTCTGAAAAAATAAGACTTGCGGAAATATTTCCCATCACATTAATTATTCAGAAACCCATGAACGACCGATTTACCGCATGTGATTTTTCGAAATTGTCCGCTTTCGCCCTGTCAAGTATCATGGAAAACCTCCTCAAGGGGGCAAGGGAGTGGCTGGACGAGGCGACGTTTCGCCCCGAGCTGGCGGAACTGGAGGCGATCCTCGAGGCGCTCAACAAAGCGCTCAGGCAAAACAAGCGAAATCAGTACACGAAGGCCCGCGCCGAGGCAAGCCGGGCGATGGATGAGGCTTGGAGCGCGATCTGGATGACGACAAAGTCCAACATTAAGCACCCCAACCTGAAGCGAAGGAAGGAAATCGCCGCCGTCTATGACCTCATTTATCAGCACAGCAACGTCCGCAAGTTCGGGTACAATGAGAAATACGGGCGGATCGACCGCCTGCTGCACAAGCTGGAGGAGCTGGGCGCCGAGCGGCTGGAGCTGGCCCTCGTGCGGGAGTGGGTGGAAGCCCTGAGGCAGCGCCTCGAGCACTACGCGCGGATTGAGAAAGCGCACCTCGAGGAAGAGGGCCAATACCAGACAGGAATCGTCCGCCAGCGGCAAAGGGAGGCCGAGCGGGCGGTGAACATTTTCCTGCGCCGCGTCGAGGCCCGCGTCTTGCTCGAGGGAAAAGCGCCCTACGAGAACTTTATCGCCTACATGAACGCCTTCTTCAGCAAGGAAAACGAAAATATCCGCTCCCGGCGGACGAGGAGCCAGAACCGGGAAGCGGAAAAGAAGGCGGAGGGGGAAGAAGAGAAAACGCCCCTCACCCCGCCACCGACACCGTGAAGCCCAGCGCACGAGCCCGGTTGGCGATGCGCTCGAGCTCGTCGACGGGGACTTTGCGCAGGTTCTTGGCGGGCGTCTCGCGGTCGATGGTGTAAATCATCACCGACTTGGGCCGGATCCGCTCGAGGGCCCGCAGCCAGCCGGCGATTTCCTCTTCCGACGTGTTATCCACCGGGATATCCTCCAGCTCACCCCTGAGGAACATCGTTTGTATCATTAAATTACCCTCGAAACGACAAAGGTTGTCAACCAGTGTGGAAAAACAAAACCCCGGCTTGTTGGGCTTGTTCATTTGCCGGATCCGGCTGTCGAGAACGGAGTCGAGCTTGAGGATATTATCGTCGACCCGGTTCAAGGCGCGGAAGACGCCCTCGCGGTCCAGCGTCGTGGCGTTCGAGAGGACGGCGACCTTGGCCGAGGGGAAAAGGCGGTCGCGGGCCGCGAGGGTATCGTCGATAATTCCCTCGAAGTCGGGGTGGAGCGTTGGCTCGCCATTGCCGGCGAAAGTCATGACGTCGGGCGTGACACCCGTCTCCCTCAGCTCCTCCAACTTGCTCGTCAGCGCCTCGCGGACTTCCTCCCGCGTGGGCATCTTCCCCGCCGGCCGGTGCTCCCGGTTCCAACCACACTCACAATAAACGCAATCGAACGTACATATTTTCCCATCCGTCGGCAAAAGATTGACCCCGAGGGAAACGCCCAGCCGCCGACTGTGAATCGGCCCATAGACGATCTGATGAAAAAGAATAGTAGACATAAGCCGTATTTCTTGAATAAATATCTCCCGCGAAGCTACCTAAAATTTCCAGCGTACCAAAAGCGAGCCGTCGGTTTTATGCCGCCCCAATATTTCCTCCAAATCGCTCCCCAGCCGATCGCGGTTCAAGTAAAACGCGTGCCCTATCTTGGCGGAAAGCATCAGCCCCCAAGGAAATTCCCAACGGATAGCCCCGGAAAAACGAAACCCCTTCCCATAGAAAAAAGAACTGTAATACGTGAAAAGCAAATTCCTTTCCGAAGCGTAAACCCGCGTATCGTAATCGTCCGTCGAGAAGAATCCCCCAAAGAAATCCACCTGCAGCGGCATGGAAGAGGGACGCCATCCCACCGCCTGCGAGACCAGGAAACCGCGCTGCCATCCCCGATTATTTTCTCCGTAAAGATTCCCGTCAGCTCCCGTTTTCAACACCCAATCGTTGAAAACCCACGAAAACTGTGCACGGAGCCGTTGACGACGATAGGATAACAGCCCTTCCTCGTTTTCTCCCGAGAAATTCTTCTCTTTCCTGGAATATTTATAGCGCAAATAAACCGCCCACCGTTCCTCCGGCGAATAATCCAACCGCGCCATATACTCTTCCCCTTTCGACGGATAATCCACCCCAAACTTCAACCAGGGGAAACGGAATAAATCCGCGTAACCCGAAAGTTTCCAAAAAGCGAAAGGCGTCCATTCCAACCCGAAATAAACGCCATGCTCATTCCGCGCCTGGCTCCCTTGAGCGAAAGCGTTCGCGTACAAAGCTTGATAGCGCTTGTCATAATACCGGTGAAGCGCCAGCACGGAAAAATAAGAAACCGGTGAATAACGCAAGGCGTTCAACGTGGCGAATCCTCCGTTTTTGGAAAAAGCCGTCTCACCATAAAATAAGAAATCATCGTTTTTCCACCGATAATCCACACTCCCATTCACATTCCATCTCCCCCGGAAATAATAACGATTATAAGGTTGATCGGACGGTTGAAAATCATAGCCCCCGAAATCGTAACCCAAGAAAGTCAAACCGATGGAATACTTTTCCCGTTGAAAGCGAAGATGTCCGCCATAACTCTGGCTTGGAATGACCCCTCGTTTCTCCCAATCCCTTTTCAACCGGTGTTGACCGTCGGTTTTCAACGACGTGAAACGATGACCTTCCAGATTCCCGTCCACTCGTTTCCGGGAATAAAAAAGGCTCAGCTGCCAATCTTTGATCCCGATCGTGGTGGCTGCCCCTCGAAAGAAATCTTGCTCGTTCGTCGAATAATGTCTCCGGAAACCGTTCCGCCTGCGCTCCGCTTGCGTCAAGATGGCTCCTTTCCCCGGCGTGAAGTCATGACTTACCACCAAACCTTGCCCGAACGAAAGCCTGTAATCCCCCAACGCCAGACTTTTCAACCACCCTATATCTTTCAAAAAGAAGTGAAAAGAATAGTAATCATACCCTTTATGAACAGGTGTCCAAAACGGTTCCCCCGCATCTTTTTCCGCCACCAAACCAAGTTGTAAACGGTCTTCATAGCCGTAAGCGTAGCGCAGAGAGTGGGAAAAGGGTTCTCCCAAGTATTTCCGATTCGGATACTCCTCCAATTCCGCCGCCGGAACCTGCCGATAGCCTTTCTTTTGTTGAAAAGTCTGGTCGTACCTGATCACCAATTCATTTTTTCCATATTTCAACAGGTTCTTCAACGAGAAATCCACCTTTTCCTCCCGTTTTTCCACCGTCACGAAAGGCTTTAACAACTCGATCGTGGCGAAATCCAAACTCAGCAGGTTTTTCAACTCATAAACACTCAACCAATCCCCGTTCCTCGTCCGATAATCCATCAATTCCTCAATCTGCCGATCAGAAAGGAAAGGCAAACGACGCCAATCTTCCTCCGTCGCCAAATTCAGGTCAATCGGATGCTCCACCAAATAGGAAAGATCGGCGTAAAGCGATTCGAGCCGCTCGGTGTCCTCGCCATCCGCGGCCAACTCATCCAAATATTCCATCCATTTATCAACAGATTTAATTTCTTGGGAAAGAAGTTGATCACTACTTATCAACAAGATTATCCATAAGATAATCCACAAACGCTTTCTTGTCTCCATAGATCGTAAGGTTTTAAATGATTCATGGGGACAAAATTAAGCTTTTATTCTTATTTAGAGCGTTATTAACAATTAAATCGAATTAGAGAACCGTCCCTTTTATATTTTCGCGATGATGAGATTGGATAAAAAACATATTGCCTTCTTCCTTTTCTTCCTTGGCTTCGTGAGCATAGGGAAAGCACAAAATATTCCCCGGACCAATATCCTGCCCGAGGGGTATCATTATGCCCAAATTGACCGGGGAGGCGATACGATCGCGGTCGTCAACTTGCGTGAGATTTATATCTTCCCTCAACGCCAATTCAAAAACCGGAGGGAGCAAGCCCGTTACACCAAATTGGTGCGCGACGTGAAACGCACGCTTCCTTACGCTAAACTGGTGTATGAAACCCTCATCGAAACCTATGAGTACATGGAAACCCTCCCGGACGACAAGGCCCGCCAAGCCCACCTGAAACGAATCGAAAAGGAAATGTTCGCCGAATATAAACCGGTGTTGAAAAAGTTATCCCTCTCTCAAGGAAAACTCTTGATCAAACTTGTCGACCGGGAATGCAACCAGACGAGCTACAACCTCGTGAAAGCTTTCCTTGGCACTTTCCGCGCCGGCTTCTGGAACTTTTTCGCGGGAATCTTCGGCGCCAGCCTCAAGACCGAATACGACCCGTATGGGAAAGACGCCCTGACGGAACAAGTTGTCATCCTGGTGGAAAACGGGTTAATCTGATAATTGAAGAAAATAACTCCAAATGACGATCCCAGCCGTCACGGAGACGTTTAAGGAATGTTTCGTCCCGTATTGGGGAATTTCCACGCAAAGATCGCATTGGTCCACTACTTCCTGCTGGACGCCCTTCACCTCATTGCCCAGAATAATCGCGTATTTCCTCGTCTTATCCAATCGAAGATGATCCAGCATCACGCTACCCTCGGCCTGCTCAACGGCGCAGACTACGTAGCCCTCCTTCTTGAGTTTATCAACAGCGGTTAATGTTTCCTTGAAATAAAGCCAATCGACACTATCCTCAGCCCCCAAGGCCGTCTTATGGATCTCCGCATGAGGCGGACAGGCAGTAATGCCACACAAATAAATCGCTTCCACCCGAAAAGCGTCCGATGTCCGGAAAACGGAACCCACGTTGTTCAAACTCCGAACATGATCCAACACTACCACCAAAGGGATTTTCTCACTCGCCTTAAAAGTTTCTGTCGATAAACGGTTCAGCTCCGTCACTTTCAATTTGCGCATCATCTCTTCCTCGCCTCTTCTTGATTTTTCCGCGAAAGTAACGAATATCCCTCAAACGGGACGTTGAAAAACGCTTCATAAGTCGTGTACAGAAAATGAAAACTTATCCTTGCCGGATTCGGAATCTTATCCATACAACGCCCCTTCCTTTCCGGACAAATCTTTTCCCTCCTAATTTATGAGGCGCTTTCAACGGGGGTTTTCCACGGCTATCCACTCCCCTCTAGTCCACATTTTATTCACAACCTCCTTTATCAACAATAACTTTAATAAAAACCTTAAACGCTTCTGAATGAAAACCTCATTTCAAAATAAACCTGTTGGTAACCTCTTCATAAACGAGAAAAGAATAGAGATAGCACACCAGACAAATAAATCTGTCTATTTCTTTAAACGGTATCAACCACCCATCATCATCATCATTCTTTTTTTAAAGAAGAAATAAAATAATGAATATGTAAAAGACGGTGGATAACGGCAGGCATGGGGAAACGCTTGCGCAAGTATCGGCCAACGCTTGCGGATGTGTTGGCTTACGCTTGCGCAAGCGTTGGCTAACGATACCGCATGCGTTATGTGATGGCTCTGGGAAATGACGATGAAGGGGTGACGGAGAATCCGCTAGGCTGACGACAAGCCTAAAACTTTTCCGCAAGCCTCGTCGTCAGCGACGACAGCCCTCGCGAACTTGGAGAACGCTTGTCGTCGCTTTCTTTGGGTCGTTCGGAAGAAATTAGGTATAGGGAAATCCCCTGCA
>CASFXH010000054.1 GCA_949298575.1 uncultured Parabacteroides sp. | reverse complement strand
GGACAACGATGGGGACGGGTCGCCGGAGGTGGTCTGATATTCATATTGTTTTGTTTTTTTCGTAGAGACGATGTGCACATCGTCTCTACATTGCCACCACATAATAAGGGATTGAAACATAGGGGAATAATCCTGTTTCAGCCCCTTATGCTTTTTGTGGCGGTCCCATCAGTTGGCGACCCCTCAGTCAGCTTCGCCGACTAAGGGGGTAAAGATGTTTGATAAGCCCGATATACGGGCGAGCGTCGAAAGGAAATAACTCGTATCTTTGTGCTATCGTAACCAATTAATAAATAAACGTATGAAGGCAACCGTATCTTTAGACAGCATTTGGAACCTGGTACAATCGCTCAGTGTCGACAATCAGAAATGGCTGGCCGATAAAGTGTACGAAGAAATAGGTCGTAAGCAAGCGGCAGGCAGGGAATTGGTGTTTCCCCACATCCCGGCCAACCGGGAAATCTCTCCGGAAGTCAAGAACATGACAATGGGTGAACTCCCGAAAAATTTTGACTTTGAGCGTGAAACCGACAAGATGTGGGAGGAGTGGGTTGACTGTCATCAATATGGTATATGTCATGCGGAAAGTGAAATCGCGTGAGCAGGTCATAGAAAAACAAAAAGGCGCCCGAGGAAATTTCCCCGGACGCCCGTCTTAATAAATAAAAAGGAGGTGAAAATTAAATCGAAGATATTTTCAATGTGTTCAAGAGGTCCTTGTTGATCGGCTTGTCGTTCTTGATGGCCTTCGAGAAGGGGACGTAGACGATCTCGTCGTTCTGGATACCCATCATGACGTTGCGCTGGTCGTCGAGCAAGGCGTCGATCGCCGCCACGCCCATGCGGGTCGCCAGGATACGGTCTTGCGCCGTCGGCGAGCCACCGCGTTGCAAGTGGCCGAGGATGGAGACGCGGACGTCGAACTGCGGGTACTCTTTCTTGACGCGCTCGGCCACGCCCATGGCGCCGCCCGTCACGTCGCTCTCGGCGACAAGGACGATACTACTGTTTTTCGATTTGCGGAAGCCCGTCTCGATCATCTCGGCCAGCTGGTCTTTCTCCAGCGAGATTTCCGGGATGATGGCGGCCTCGGCTCCCGAGGCGATCGCGCCGTTGAGGGCCAGGAAGCCGGCGTCGCGGCCCATGACCTCGATGAAGAAGAGTCGATCGTGCGAGGTCGCCGTATCGCGGATTTTATCGACACATTCCATGATGGTGTTCAGGGCCGTATCGTAGCCGATCGTCACGTCGGTGCCGTAGAGGTCGTTGTCGATCGTGCCCGGCAGGCCGATGATGGGGTAGTTGTATTCTTGCGCGAAGATGCGGGCGCCCGTGAGGGTTCCGTCGCCTCCGATGGCGATCAGGGCGTCGATGCCGTGCTCCATCAGCTTGTCATAGGCCTGCTTGCGGCCTTCCGGCGTCTTGAACTCCGGGCAGCGGGCGGTTTTCAAGATCGTTCCGCCACGTTGGATGATGTTGCTGACGTTTTGTGTTTTGAACTCCTCGATCTCGTCGAGGATCAATCCTTTGTAACCGCGAAAGATACCTTTCACCTTGAACCCGTTGTAGATGGCCGAGCGGGTCACGGCGCGGATCGCCGCGTTCATTCCTGGGGCGTCACCTCCTGAGGTTAAAATCCCGATGCATTTAACATTAGACATAGGCGTCATGATTTAATTTGATAGTTTTCGCGAAAATACGAATTAATTCGCTCACGAGCGCCGCTTGGGCCGTAAAGTTTGGGTCATAAGGGAAAAATGTCACAAGGATGTCATATTTACCGACTTAATCCGCTCGGCGACTTCTTCCATGAGCCACTTGGGCGTGGAGGTGGCGCCGCAGACGCCCACTTTCCGGACGTCGGCGGGCAGGGGCTCGCGGATGTCGTCGGCGTCGGAGATGAAGAAAGTCCGTGGGTTGGCTTTCCGGCATTCCTCGAAAAGCATTTTCCCGTTCGAGCTTTTCTTCCCGGCCACGAAGTAGACCCAGTCGTGGCTGGAGGCGAATTCCTTCAGGTGTGGCAGGCGGTTGGCCACTTGCCGGCAGATCGTGTCGTGGTATTCGAACGCGACGCCGTCGGCGATCCGCTCCCGGATCTTGGCGATGATGGCTTGGAAGCCGTCCAGCGATTTGGTGGTCTGCGAGAAGAGGTAGATGGGGCGGTTGAAATCCAGCCGGTCCAAGTCTTCCGTTTTCTCGATGACGATGGCCGTGCCGTCGGTCTGGCCCACTAGCCCGTTGACTTCCGCGTGGCCTTTCTTGCCGTAGATGACGAGTTGGGCGCCGCCGGCCTTGCGCTCCTCGTAGCATTTATGGATTTTGCGTTGCAGGCGAAGGACGACGGGGCAGGTCGCGTCGACGATCGTGATGCCGTTTCGCCGGGCGGTCTCGTAGGTGGAGGGCGGTTCGCCATGCGCCCGGAGGAGGACCTTTTGCCCTCGCAGCGTGGCGAACTCGTCGTGCTCGATGGTGCGGAGGCCCAGGCGTTGGAGGCGTTCGACTTCCAGGCTGTTGTGTACGATGTCGCCCAGGCAATAGAGCGTGTCGGTCGTGGCCAGCTCGCGCTCGGCGCTTTCGATCGCCGTGACGACGCCGAAACAGAACCCCGAGCTTTTATCAATCTCAACTTCGATCATAGGCTACATATATTATATATAAGGTATAGGGAGAATCGTTAGTCTTCCTGCCCGATGGCCTCGTGGAAGCGGTCGAGCAACCATTGTTTCTGCTCGGCGATGGTCATCCGCGAGTTGTCGAGGACCAGGGCGTCGTCCGCTTGGCGGAGAGGGCTCTCGGCGCGGGTCGAGTCGATCAGGTCTCGCCGCTTGACGTTTTCCAAGACTTCCTCGTAGGAGACCTCTTGGCCTTTCGCCCGCAGCTCGTCGACTCGCCGTTGGGCCCGTACCTCGGGCGAGGCGGTGACGAAGAGCTTCAGCTCCGCGTGGGGGAAGACGACGGTGCCGATGTCTCGCCCGTCCATGACGATGCCTTTCTCTCGCCCCATCTCCTGCTGCTGGGCCACCAAGGCGTGGCGGACGAAACCGAGCGCGGCGATGGGGCTGACGTGGTTGGCCACTTCCATGCTCCGGATCTCCGTCTCGACGTTCTCGCCATTCAGGTAAGTCGCCGCCCGCCCGCTCGCCGGGTCATAGCGGAACGAGATATGAATCTGGCCGATCGCCGCCCGTAGCGCCTCCTCGTCGATTTTCCCGTCGTGGAAAAATCCTTGGCGCAGGGCGTAGAGCGTGACGGCCCGGTACATCGCGCCCGTGTCGATATAAGTATAGCCGATCTCCTTGGCCAGGTCTTTGGCCATCGTGCTTTTCCCGCTCGACGAGTGTCCGTCGATCGCGATAACTATCTTTCTCATGTCTTTTCGAATTTTCTTGCGCGGGCAAAGGTACGTTTTTTCCCGCATTATTCGTCATCGCCCGCGGCGGGGAAGAAGTCGGCGAACCGCAAAGACAAACTGATCATCATGGAAAGGGCGGAGGGATGGTACTTGGCGATCGAGCACCCGATGTCGAACATCTTGATCCGGATGCCGGCGCCCGCCGAGAGCCCGGCGAAACCATTGCCCCCATTCAACTTCATGTCGAGCGCCGTCTTGGGATTGTAGCCCACGCCCACCCAGAAGTTATCCGAGGGGACAAAGTCGATCCCGATCACCAGATGCTTGACAAGCGTCTTGAAGAACGAGTCTTCCTCGTAGGCGGCGTCCGCTTCCTCCACGTAGTTGAATTTCCAACGGTTGAGATATTGCGCCGTGAGCGAGAAGCGGATGGGGGCATGGCGCATCTTTTGCGAGATTCCCATCTGGATATCCCATGGCATTTTCTGCCGCTCGTCGTAGAAAGGCTTCAGCTGCGCGCCGATGTTTTTCAGGACGAACCCGAACGCGAAGCCTTTGTCGGAATGGTAATAACTAAGCCCGGCGTCGAAAGCAAGCCCGATCGACGAGTAGTCGGCTAGCGCCGAGTAGAGGAATTTCATCGAGAGCCCCGCCCGCCAGCGCTCGTTCAGGTCGCGGGCGTAAAAGCCTTGCACGGCGATATCCTTCGCGGAGAAGTCGCCCAGCAGGATGTTGTCGGGTGTCGTTTCCTGGATCTTCCCGTAGGAGAAGAACGAGACGCCGGCGCCCCACGCGCCCCGCTCGCCATGCGCTTTGGTGAAGAGGGCGCTTCCCGCGTTCACGTCGGAAATATAATTAAGGTAGTTCAAGTTGATCATTCCGTCCATTTCCGCGCCCAGCAAGCCGGGGTTATGGAAGATCAAGGAGGGATCCGGCTCGACGAGCGAGACGGTATGCCCGCCCAGCGCGTTGGCGCGAGTCGAGTTGGGCAGGCGCAAGAACGCGAAGGCCTCGTTGCCCATTTGCGGCCAAGCCTTCAGGGCGATCAGCCCCAGGCATAAGATGATGATGCTTTTTCTCATAATCGCTAAAAACGCCCAAAGATACTTGAAATCGACAAAACTTGGGGCTTACTTTCGTTTGACTTCTTCCGTGATGCCTTTAGAAAACGAAAAAAAGCTCGATCTGGTATATTTTTTTCTTATTATTTGGCGGTATGAAATATTTTATTCGTACTTTTGCCCATGTGAAAAGCACTCAATAACTTATTAAGTTCAGATATATGGAAGTAAAAAAATCACCAAAAGCGGACCTTGAAAAAGGTAAAGGCTTAAGTTTGTTGATGGGCTTAGTCGTAGGTCTGGCGGTCATGTTCGTGGGCTTCGAATGGAGTACGCGGGATGTCATGGTCGTACAGGAGAGCGAGCAAGTCCAAGACATTATCGCTGAGGAAGAAGTGGAAATCACGAGACCGGAGAATACTCCTCCACCTCCACCACCTCCCGCGGCGCCCGTCGTAACGGAAGTGTTGAACGTCGTCGAGGATGACGTGGAAATCGAGCAACAAGAGATCCTGACCTCTGAGGATACGCAAGAGGCAGCGCAGACAGCGGTTTATACGCCACCTGCAGCGGTAGAGGAAGAGGAAGAGGAAGCTTCTCAACCGATCTTCACCGTCGTAGAGCAGATGCCGGAATTCCCGGGCGGTATGACAGAATTGCTGAAGTATTTGGCGAAGGCTATCCGCTATCCGGTCATCGCGCAAGAGAATGGTGTACAAGGTCGTGTCGTTTGCTCCTTCGTCGTTAACCGTGACGGTTCGATCGTGGACGCGGAAGTGTTGCGTGGTGTCGATCCCTCATTGGATCAAGAGGCGCTCCGCGTGATCAGCACGATGCCGAAGTGGAAACCAGGTATGCAACGTGGTAAACCAGTACGTGTAAAGTACACGGTTCCTGTAACGTTCCGGTTGCAGTAATCGATGGGTTACGAAGAGTTAAAGGAAAGGTCGCGAGTCTTCGCGGCCTTTCTATGTTTTTTGTCTATACATATATTATATATATAAGGTAAAGGAAGAATCATGCGGACATTTGAGGAGATACGGAACTTGATCGAGGATTCGATCGCTCATTTGGAATTTAAGGAACCTCCCCGTTCTTTATACGATCCAATCGTGTACACCTTGTCGCTAGGCGGGAAGCGGATCCGCCCGGCGCTGGCTTTGATGGCTTGCGAAGTGTTTGGAGGAGCGGTGGAGCAGGCTTTGAGTCCCGCGTTGGGAATCGAAGTCTTTCATAATTTCACGCTTTTGCACGACGACTTGATGGACGACGCGGACAAGCGCCGCGGCCAGCCGACGGTACATAAAGCCTGGAATCCGAACGTGGCTATTCTTTCGGGCGACGCGATGTTGATCTGCGCCTATCGTTTGGTTTGCCAAACCACGGACAAGGAGGTGATTGACCTTTTCTCGCGGACGGCTTTGGAAATTTGTGGGGGGCAGCAATACGACATGGAGTTCGAGTCGCGGACCGACGTGACGGAAGCGGAGTACGTGGAGATGATCCGGCTGAAGACGGCGGTGCTCTTGGCTTGCGCGCTGAAGATGGGCGCGATGCTTGGCGGGGCTTCCGCGGAGGATGCCGAGGCGCTCTACGATTATGGCATTCATATCGGGTTGGCGTTCCAGTTGCAGGACGACCTTTTGGATGTCTATGGCGACTCGAAGACTTTCGGGAAAAATATCGGGGGCGATATCTTGTGCAACAAGAAAACCTTCTTGCTGATCAACGCTTGGAATGCCGCGAACGTGGAACAAAAACGCTTGATGGCGGATTGGATGGCTCGCGATTCTTTTGATGGGCAGGAGAAGATCCGGTTCTTCACCGCGTTGTATGATCAATTGGGCATTCGTGAGCTGACGGAGAGTCGGATCGAGGCTTATTATCGGATGGCGGATGAGGATTTGGCCCGACTTAGCGTGGCGCCTGAGGCATTAAAGATCCTGAAGTCAACTTGCGATCATTTGATGAAACGGGAAAAATGACGCCTATGGAAGGACTGATCGATACGCATTGCCATTTGTATCTGGAGGAGTTCGATGAGGATCGCAGAGCGTTGGCTTCCGCCGCGCGGGTTTCGGGCATCGCGGCTTTGTTGTCGCCCAATGTCGATTTGGAGACGGCTGACCGTTTATTCCGTTTCTGTGAGGAATATCCGGATTGGGCCTTTCCGATGATGGGCTTGCATCCGACAAGCGTGACGGCGGATTACGCCCACGTGTTGAACCAAATAGAAAAGCTCTTATCGGTACGCTCTTATTGCGGGATCGGCGAGATCGGGATTGATCTCTATTGGGACCAGACTTATAAGCGTGCGCAGATCGAGGTCTTCGAGGAGCAATTGCGTTGGAGCGCGGCGTTGGGGTTGCCGGTCGCGATCCATACGCGGAATGCCTTTCCGGAGGTAATGGCTTCTATATATAAGGTAGGGCCGGAAAAACTGTCGGGCGTGTTTCATTGCTTTGGCGGGACGAGCGAGGAGTTGGCCGAGATCACTCGATTGCCGCGATTCAAGATCGGAATCAATGGGATCGTTACTTTCAAGAAATCGACATTGCCGGATGTGTTAAGGGGCGCTTCACTCCACCAGATCGTTTTGGAAACGGACGCGCCCTATCTGGCGCCCGTCCCTTTCCGGGGAAAAAGGAATGAGCCGACTTACATTTGGCGGACGGCCGAAAAGGTGGCGGAAATATTCCAAGTCCCCGTAGAAGAGGCCGTAAGTCAGTCTAGGAAAAACACTTTGGAGGTGTTTAACAGCATAAAAGTCGACTAGCCCGAAAAAAAAAATGAATAAGCATGAAATTTATGTCGAAGATATGGTGCGTATGTCAATCAAAAACTATAGATTTGTGCACTGAAAACTGTAGGGGCGGAAGAATTGTCGTCGCAGGCGGTCATTTGGGAAAAGATTGATAAAAAGGAGAGATGCTCGAGTGGTTGAAGAGGCACGCCTGGAAAGCGTGTATACGCCGAAAGCGTATCGCGGGTTCGAATCCCGCTCTCTCCGCACGGTGAATACCATGGATGAGAATTAATAAATAAAACAAATAAGAGAATTATTAATCTTAAAAATTAAACACACAATGAAAAAGTTATTTGCAAAAGCATTCTTGGGTCTCTGTGCCCTTGGAACTTCTACGGTCGCATTCGCTCAGGAAGCTGCTGAGGCAGCTCAACCCGCGGTTGAAGGTGGTTTGTATCAAGCGTTAAAGGTTAAATTTATCGAGGGTGGCGCAGACTTCATGAGTTCTATCGCTATCGTGTTGATTTTAGGTTTGGCTTTCTGCTTGGAGAGAATTATTTATCTGAACTTGTGCGAGATCAATTCGTCTAAGTTCTTGAGCAGCTTGGAAGAGGCATTGGACAAAGGAGATGTGGAAGGCGCAAAGGCTCTGGCTCGTGACACGAGAGGCCCGATCGCTTCTATCGCTTACCAAGGTTTGATGAGATTGGATCAAGGTATCGATGTCGTAGAGAAATCAATCATCTCTTACGGTGGTGTACAGAGCGGTTTGTTGGAGAAGAACTTGTCTTGGGTTACCTTGTTTATCGCGATGGCTCCGTCACTCGGATTCTTGGGAACGGTCGTTGGTATGGTCATGGCGTTCGATAAGATTGAGCAAGTAGGTGATATCAGCCCGACGGTCGTCGCAGGTGGTATGAAGGTGGCCTTGATCACGACCATCGGTGGTTTGATCGTCGCGTTGATCCTGCAGGTCTTCTATAACTATTTGTTGAGCAAGGTTGAGGCATTGTTGAACCAAATGGAGGACGCTTCTGTCTCTTTGGTGGATATGGCTCTTAAATACTCTCTTAAATTCAAAAAATAATTAGAGTCATGGCTGTAACTAAAATTAGAAAATTATCCAGTTGGACCCTATTGATCATCTCATTGATCTCCATTGTGGTCCTTGGGATATTCTTCGGCGGGGGTGTCGAGGACCCTTCTGCGGAAGTGAAGAATTACATCTATACTGGCCTTTTGTTGGATTGGACTTATGTGGTCTTTTTCCTGACAATTGTGGTCATGATCGTGATGGCGGTGTACCAGTTCGTCTCCATATTGAAGACGAATCCTAAGTCTGCCTTGATGTCTCTTATCGTGTTGGCGCTTTTTGCGCTGTTGCTGATCATTACTTATTCTATGGGTGATGGTGAGCCGTTGAAGACATTGAACGCGGATGCTCAAAAATACAATACTTCATTCTGGTTGAAGGCAACAGATATGTGGATCCAATCGACAATCGTATTGTTCCTTGCGATCGTAGCTGTTGTCGCGGCAGGTACTGTAAAAAGAATATTGAACAAATAATCGGATTAAAGTTAACATAAGCATATGGGAAAAAAGAGAAAAGTACCAGCAGTTAATGCCTCTTCTTCTGCCGATATCGCTTTTATGTTGCTTCTGTTTTTCCTTATGACATCCTCAATGGATACGGATAAAGGTCTTCCAAGACGTTTGCCGCCTCCAGTGCCAAAGGATCAGAAGGACGATGCCGATGTTGATATCCGGAAAAGGAATCTGCTGGTCGTGCTGATCAATAGCAACAACCAGATTTTGTGTGGCGATGAGTTCGTCGAGATGGAGCAATTGAAGGATAAAGTTAAGGAATTCATTGCGAACCCAAATAATGACGAGCATTTGCCTGAGAAAGTAGAGGTCGATGTGCCTTACTTTGGGAAGCGGATGGTTACGAAGAATCACGTCATCTCTTTGCAGAACGACCGTGGTACGGAGTATCAAGCTTATATTGATGTCCAGAATGAGATCGCGGCAGCTTACAACGAATTGCGTAACGATATCTCTCGCGAGAAATTCGGAAAGCTCTTCGCGGATTTAGCTCCTGATCAACAGGAAGCGGTTCAAGACATCTATCCGCAAAAGATTTCGGAAGCTGAACCTAAAAATTATGGAGGGGTGAAATAATGGGAAAATTTAATAAAGCGGGTGGCCGCGAGATGCCCGAGTTGAATACCTCTTCATTGCCTGACTTGGTGTTCGCGTTCTTGTTCTTCATCATGATGGTGACCACCATGCGTGAGGTGACTTTGAAGGTTGAGTTCCGTGCTCCGCAAGCTACTGAGCTTCAAAAATTGGAGAAAAAGTCGTTGGTGACGTTCATTTATATCGGTAAACCAACGCCTGATTTGAGAGCTAAAATGGGTTCTGAAACTCGTATTCAGTTGAATGACGCTTTCGCTGAAACATCGGAGATTCAAGATTATATCGCTCAGGAGAAATCCAGTATGGATGAGGCCGATCAGCCATATATGACTGTTTCAATCAAAGCGGATCGTGAGACGAAGATGGGTGTCATTACCGATGTAAAACAGGCTTTGCGTGAGGCTTATGCTTTGAAGATCAGTTATTCTGCGACACAACGTATTAACTAATAACGGTCTTAGTGAAAAGAAAAGGCTGTCCAGCAATGGGCAGCCTTTTTTGTTACTAGTGATTTACGCCATAGACTTCCTTGTGGAGCGTTTGTTTTACTTGTTCGAAGTTTTTCTCCAAGTGAAGTGGGCCGTAACTCATCAAACGCATCTCCAGTTCCGCGTCTCTTTGCCGGTAAGGTGGCTGGAAGTAGGTGTGCGTATCCAATTGGAAGCCGAGCCGTTCGTAAAACCCGATTCGCCGGCGGCTGAGGTCGTCATTGGGAAGTTCTACTTCCAGTACGACCGGCTTATTCAACGATGCCAAGTAAGCTTTGAGCGCTTGAGAACCGATTCCTCCATTCCTTTGGCTCGCGTCGACCGCGAAGTGTTCAGCGTAATGAAATTCTCCAAAATCCCAGTCCGTGATGAACCCCGCATACCGCGAATCACGGAAAAGTACCCGGAGATGGAATCGCGAATCGGAGTTCAGGAGAGCTTTGACCAATTCGAAGTCTCGTCGCTCCTCCTTAGGGAAAGCGCTCTCGTAAGTTTGCTTAACTTGCCTGATTTCAGGGGCTTGAGTGTCTCGAATCTCTTTTAAAACAATTGAATTTGTCTCCATATATGATGTGAATAGAATTTAATGCTTTCGGATAAATAAGAATATCTTTCTTGAATAGGTTTATATATAAGTTTTATGTGTATATTTGTGTCAGATTGAAAGTCTAATTTTTTACAGCGATCAAATATACAAAGTTTATGGGACATCACCAATTGGATGAACTGGATGAAAAAATCCTTAAATTGATTATAGGGAACGCTCGTATGCCTTTTTTGGAAGTGGCTCGGGCATGTAATGTCTCTGGTGCCGCGATTCATCAGCGGATCCAGAAGTTGATGAACTTAGGAGTCATCAAAGGCTCTGAATTTATAGTCGATAACGCGAAGGTCGGTTATAATACGTGTGCCTATATGGGCTTATTCTTGAAATCTCCGGGCCAATTCCCGGCCGTGACCGAGGCGTTGATGCAGATTCCGGAAGTCGTGGAGTGCCATTATACGACAGGGCAATACGATCTCTTTATCAAGATTTACGCGAAGGATAACCGCCATTTGTTGAGCATTATCCACAAAAAGTTGCAACCTTTGGGCTTGGCGCGGACGGAGACGGTCATTTCCTTTAAGGAGGCCTTTAAGCGGCAGATCCCGATCGATTTCAGCGAAGACGAGAACGAGGCATAGTCGATCCCATAGGGCCCACCCTTTTCTCCTGATAGGCGTAAGAGAGGGTGGAAGCGGGAATGGCATACGGATGAGGCGGGTAAATCCGTCCCATCCATATGTCGTTTTGCGTCTTAATGAGCGTTGGGAGAGTTTTCTCGTCTGTAAATCAGACAAGTAGGAACCCGTCTTTATAATGCCTATTGTAAGGTCGTCATAACCCAATAGTGACGTGCTTACAATGGGCATTATTAACACCTGAGAATGCCTAGTATAAGAAAGCCATTCTCAGGAGGGTAAATTGGTGGGTCTAGTGAATGTTTTCCAAGAAAATATCGATCATCCGTTTGGCCGCTACAAAAGAGCTGATCTCGTTGTTGAGCACTTGTCGTTCGGTTGGTTCCAGCATCTTTTCTACTTCGGGATTGTGATAGAATTTGTCGCGAAGTGAATCGTTGATGCTTTCATACATCCAATATTTCGCTTGCTCATTGCGCTTGTAGTTGAAATAACCATTCTTTTTGGTGAACGCGATGTAGTCGTTGACCATATCCCAAATTTCCTTGATGCCCAGCCCATAATAGCCGGAGTAAGTCAATACCTTTGGAATCCAGCCTGATTCCGAAGGCGGGAAGAGGTGCAAGGCGTTGCGGAATTGGGAAGCCGCTAGCTCAGCTTTCTTGATGTTGTCACCGTCCGCTTTGTTGATGATGATGCCATCGGCCATCTCCATGATTCCTCGTTTGATGCCCTGAAGCTCGTCGCCCGTGCCGGCCAGCTGGATCAGCAGGAAGAAATCCACCATCGAATGGACCGCGGTCTCGCTTTGCCCGACGCCGACTGTCTCCACGAAGATCGTATCGAAGCCTGCCGCCTCGCATAAGACGATAGTCTCCCGTGTTTTACGGGCTACACCACCCAAGGATCCCGCTGAGGGTGAAGGGCGGATGAATGCGTTCTTTTCGCGGGAAAGGGATTCCATCCGGGTCTTGTCACCAAGGATACTTCCCTTTGAACGCTCGCTACTGGGGTCGATTGCCAAGACCGCCAGCTTATGGCCCGCATTGATCAAGTGCATGCCAAAAGCGTCGATCGAGGTACTCTTCCCGGCTCCGGGGACACCGGTGATACCCACACGGATGGATTTTCCGGCGTGAGGAAGACATTTTTCGATGATCTCTTGCGCGATCGCTTGATGCTCATGCAAGGAGCTTTCCACCAAGGTGACCGCTTGGCTGAGGATCGTGATGTTGCCGTCCAAGATGCCGCTTACGAACTCATCGGCGGTATAGCGTTTCCGGGGTGTCCGCTTCTTCAGATAGGGATTGACCGTTGGCATGTCGTTCACGCCTTTGTTGACTTTCAGTCCCTTATATTTGTCATCATTCTCTGGATGTTCCATGTTTTATCGCTTTTTTATTTATATGCCGTGACCTTGATGAGCCGGATGGGACCATTCGGGTCGTTGCATACGACGTTGATTAATGTCTCTAATTTTGTCTTGATTTCTTTGGGACGAAGGCTGACTTTGAATGTCGCGGTCTCGCCCGATTTCAGTTTCTTCTTGCCGCCTGAGATATTGACTAGCTCATTGTCGCACGTGACACTGTAGATCGTCAACGGACTTTTGCCCGCGTTGGTGATTTCGAACGTGCCGGTGACCTTTCCGCCAATCAAAGGTACGATACTCTTCTTTTCCGGCAACTTCCCGAATTCGAGAATCGTACCGGAGAGTTGGGCGATCGGAGCCTGCGCTTTGGCCTCTTTGCTGAGCTTCGTGAAGTTGTCGATGATATTGGCGGAGATCATGACCTTATCTTCCACTTTTTTGCCTGACGCGGGCGTGACGGTGATGGGAAGACGCCAAGTCATGCGGCCCATCCGTTTGGCTTTCTTCGCTTCCAACAGGAGGGTGATCGTGCCTTTTTCGCCCGGCTTCAAGGTGTAGTCGGTCATTTGCGCGATCAGGTAATCCGGCGTTTTACCTATGCGGATTTGGATTTCTTCCTTGCTGTCGTTCAAGAGATTGATCTTTTGTCCTAAGGTCTCGTCAAGCCGGATGCTGCTGTAGAGTACCGTCTTCGTGTGGAGCTTCAAGGGACCGATCGCGTAGGGATAAGTGAATACGGGTTCGGCGGAGACGGGCGTGACGTTTCCCTTAACCGCGAGGTTGAAACGCCCTTTTTTCCCGTTGCTGTAAATGGAAATGGTCTTGTAGAAAGGTCCAGGTCTTCCTTTGGGATTATAAGTGATCTTGAGGTCGGTGGATTGGCCTGGCGCGATGGGCGCTTTCGACCATTCCGGTCGTGTACAACCACATGAGGCCGTCACACGCGTGATGACCAAGGGCTCATTACCCTCGTTCTTGATCTTGAAAACGTGGCTGGCTAATCCATCCGCTTCGGCGATCGTGCCAAAGTTATAGACCAACTGATCGCTCGCGATCTTGGCTTGCCCCCAAGCCGCGCTGACGGAGAGGAGACAAGCGCTTATCCATAAGCCGATTATTCGTAAGGCCATAGACATTCCTTTCCCCAACTGGATCGTTATTCAACTTTGCCTCTGAGGGCTAAGACATAGCTGCCTGTTTTCCCATTGCTATAGACGGAGATGGTCTTGACAAACTCTCCGGGCCGGCCAGCCGGGTCGAAAGTCACCTTAATGTCTGCCTTTTGCTTTGGGGGAATCGGTTGTTTGGGCCATTCGGTCGTCGTGCAGCCGCATGAAGCGATCACACGGGTGATCACTAAAGGCATATCGCCCGAGTTCTCGACCGTAAAGGTATGGGAAACTTTGCCATTGGCTTCCTTGATCACGCCGAAATCGAAGGAACTTTCTTCGACAGAGATCACGGCTTGCTTTTGGGCGAAGGCTAGGCTCGTCGCGAAGAGCAGGGCCGTGAAAAAGAAAATAATCCGTTTCATTATGCTAATCTTATTTTAGTTTGAGTTCGTGTTTTACGCGAAGATACGAGAAAAAAGCGTTTCGTTGAGTATGTCGCGTTAAAGGATGCGAAAAAGCGATGGATCGGCGCCTATCGTTTGGCGGGTGTATCCTTATCCAACAGCAACGCGCCCGCCTTCAGTTGCTCGAGCAACTGCTTGACCCTTTGGTTGCCTTTACCCTTAGGAGCTTGCATGGCCTCTTGCTCTTTCATGAGGCGTTCGATGTGGTCTGTCGCCGCGACGATCTCGTCCCATGCTTTCCGCATTTCCTCGATATTCTTCTTGACTTCCTTGGCTGAGCGGTCGCCTTTGTTGCGCCAGACGAAGCGTTCTACGAGCCGTTCCACATTCTCTTTGTCCTCACAGAGCTTCTTGAAGATCGCTTGCTTTTGCTTGAGATCATTCTTGGGGATGCTCTTCATGAGGTTGAGCACGCTGTCTTCCTCATAGATCTTTGCCTTATAATTGCTTAGGTCGTTCGGGTCGAGGAAGGTGATGAAGGTCCTCATGTGCTTGCCCTCTTTCACGAGGATCAGCCCGTGGTCCGTCTTGATCAACTCCCGGTCTTTCTCCTCGCCTTCAATGACGTAGGAGGTGTTCTTGCGCCCGTGGCTATAGATCATGAAGTAGAGCGCGGGTGGGATGCCTTTGAGGTTTATATGATAAGCGTCGAGATAGCGCTCTTTGTAGCGTTGCAGGAAATGGGTAGTGAGCATCTCCACGAAGAATTTGTCGACATTCATGAAGATGTATTCCGTACTTTTCTCTCGTCGAAGGGGACAATAGATGTATTGCCCCAAGCTAACCCGTCCCGTACTGTCGTAACCCATGTATCGGAAGTTGACGGTCCAAGTGTTCCGTGCTTTCGTACAAATGGTATGGGTCTCGCTCAAGGAGTGTAAGCTCCGATATTGGTTCTGGGAAAGGCGCAGGTTGTGCGTAAAGCGCTCGAACGCGTAACGCACTTTAGAGCTGATCTCCAGAAAGTCTTTTCTGGCAGCTTCTTGAATCTCTTCTTTTGTCATCGCTGGTGTAAACATGGTCCTTCTTTTTTAGGTTTGGGGGTAAAGATACAACTTTTTTGGGATTGACACTTTCCCGTTCGGACTTCTTTTTTGATGGGACACGAAAAAATGATCGATCGCTCGATATGAAATCTGTCGTTCGCCGTAATATAAATGGGATTATGTCGGGTGTTATTCTTTAATTTTCACCGCTGATGATATAATCGCCGCCCGTGATTATATAATTACCATCGCTGATTATATAATCACCGTCGCTGATTATAGAATACGTACGGAAGCGGCTTAAAAGAGTTAGGCTATGGAGAAAGAATTACTCTCGCATGGGCCTACATTATTATATATATAAATGTAGAGGGCCGCGACGGAAGCATGATGGGGACGGGAGGCTTAAAATAATTTATTTCTTATTGTCTCATAGTGTCTTACATGCCTCATATGTTTTTAAACATAGTCCAATAAGTTGTATTATTCTCCGACATTGAATAATTTGCGCCCTCGAGATGAAAGTCACGGGATTTTTATTCGTATAATCTAATAAATCGGATATCATGAAAGTTTATCAAACAAATGAAATTAAGAACATTTCCATCTTGGGAAGTTCAGGCTCGGGAAAAACCACTCTCGCGGAAGCTATGCTTTACGAGGGTGGAGTTATAAAACGCAGAGGCGCGGTAGAGAACAAGAATACCGTGTCAGACTATTTCCCGGTAGAGAAAGAGTATGGTTATTCGGTCTTTTCGACGATATTTAGCGTAGAATGGCAAGGCCGTAAGTTGAATTTTATCGACTGTCCGGGCTCTGATGACTTCATCGGTGGCGCGGTTTCCGCATTGAATGTGACGGATACCGCGTTGATGGTGTTGAACGCGCAATATGGCGTGGAAGTCGGTACGATCAACCAGTTCCGTTATACGGAGCAGTTCCACAAACCGGTTATTTTCGTGGTGAACCAGTTGGATAACGAGAAAGCGGATTATGAGAATACGTTGGCTCAACTGCGTGATCGTTGGGGGAGCAAGGTCGTTCCGATCCAATACCCGATCGTTTGTGGCGCGGCGTTCAACGCCGTGATTGACGTGCTGAAGATGAAGATGTATCGTTGGAAACCGGAAGGTGGCGTGCCCGATGTATTGGAGATTCCCGCCGAGGAGATGGACAAGGCGATGGAGATGCACCAAGCGTTGGTGGAAGCCGCCGCGGAGCATGATGACGTCTTAATGGAAAAATTCTTTGAGGAGGGTGCCCTCAGCGAGGACGATATGCGGGCGGGTATCCGTGCCGGTTTGGTGACGAGAGGTATGTTTCCCGTCTTCTGCGTATGCGCTGGTCGAGATATGTGCGTACGCCGGACTTTGGAGTTTTTGGGCAACGTCGTACCTTGCACGGATAAGATGCCGCGTCCGGTGACGACCGATGGCATAGAGGTCACGCCTGATTCGGAAGGACCGACCAGCTTGTTCTTCTTCAAGACCACCGTGGAGCCTCATATTGGCCAAGTATGTTTCTTCAAGGTTATCTCGGGTAAGGTCAAGGAAGGCGATGATTTGCAGAACGCCGACCGCGGTTCGAAGGAACGTATTGCCCAGCTGTTCTCCGTGGCGGGTCAGAACCGTATCCAGGTGACGGAGATGGTTGCCGGTGATATTGGCGCGACAGTGAAATTGAAAGATGTCCGTCGGGGCAATACGTTGAATGGGAAAGGTTGCGATTATCGTTTTGACTTCATTAAATATCCGGATCCGAAATATCGCCGGGCCATCAAGCCGGTGAACGAGTCGGATTCTGAGAAGATGATGGAGATCTTGAACCGGATGCGCGAGGAAGATCCGACGTGGGTCATCGAGCAATCGAAGGAATTGAAGCAGACTATCGTGATGGGACAAGGTGAGTTCCACCTGCGGACCTTGAAATGGCGCATTGAGAACAATGACAAGTTGCCGATCGAGTTTCTGGAGCCGAAGATTCCTTATCGTGAGACAATCACGAAGGCCGCCCGGGCGGACTATCGTCACAAGAAGCAATCGGGTGGAGCCGGACAGTTTGGCGAGGTGCATTTGATTATCGAGCCTTACTACGAGGGAATGCCCGCGCCGGACAGCTATCGTTTCGGAGGTCAAGAATATAAGATGAACGTACGCGATACGCAGGTGGTCGACTTGGATTGGGGCGGCAAGTTGGTGTTCGTGAACTGTATTGTCGGTGGTGCGATCGACGCTCGTTTCCTTCCGGCGATCTTGAAAGGAATCATGGGACGCATGGAACAAGGTCCGTTGACGGGTTCGTACGCGCGTGATGTCCGTGTCTGTGTTTACGATGGTAAGATGCACCCGGTAGACAGTAATGAGATTTCTTTCATGCTGGCTGGTCGCAACGCGTTCAGTATGGCTTTCAAGGAGGCTGGCCCGAAGATCTTGGAACCGGTTTATGACGTAGAAGTCTCTGTTCCGGCGGATTACCTGGGCGATGTCATGAGCGACTTGCAAGGACGTCGGGCGTTGATCATGGGTATGAATAGCGAGAAAGGCTTCGAGAAATTATTGGCGAAAGTGCCATTGAAAGAGCTTTCGAACTATTCGACCGCGTTAAGCTCCATCACGGGCGGTCGGGCTTCATTTACGATGAAATTCGCAAGCTACGAGTTGGTTCCGGCGGATATCCAGGAGAAGCTGTTGAAGGCTTACGAAGCATCCCAGAACGAGGAATAAATACTTTATAGAAGGATGAATATAATTTGTTTCTAAAATTTAAATACGAGTATGGAAATGGCTAGTCGTGAGATTGGCCATTTTTTTATTGACTAATTTCATGGATTTATCTATTTCATCCCGATTACTTGGATTTGTAACATAGAGCTTGTACTTTTGTCCTTGAATAGAAAATTGGAATTAGGAGAGGCGCGAGTTTACGCGGACGTGGTATGAGAGTCTTGTTTGTCATACAAGGAGAAGGACGTGGCCATTTGACGCAAGCGATCGCTTTGCGGCAGAAGTTGGCGGATGAAGGTCATGAGGTTGTGGGGGCCCTTGTCGGTAAGAGCCCGGCACGCCGTTTGCCCGCTTTTTTCTTGAATAAGATCGGTACGGAAGTCTATCCCTTTGAGAGTCCGAATTTCTTGCCGACGGCGAAGAATAAGCAAGTCAATATGCTCGCGAGCGTGGCTTATAACCTTTGCCGGGTGCCGAAATATTTGCGGAGTGTCCGTTTCATTAATCGGATGATCCGGGAGACGAAAGCCGATACGGTCGTGAATTTTTATGAGCTGTTGACGGGTTTCACGTATTTGCTGTTCCGGCCGAAAGCGGTGATGGTCTGCATCGCCCATCAATATTTGTTCTTGCATCCTGATTTCAAGTTTCCCGACGAGAATCGGGCCTCCCTTTTCTTCTTACGTTTCTTTACACGTGTGACGGCGATTGGCGCTTCGAAGAAATTGGCCTTGTCTTTTCGGAAGATGGAGGAATGTCCGTCGGAAGGGCTGGTGGTCGTGCCGCCGTTGTTGCGGCAGGCGGTCTTGGCCTTGGAGCCGCGAGAGGGGACTTATTTGTTTGGCTATTTGCTGAACAGCGGTTTTTCGGAAGAGATTATCGCTTGGCATCGGCTTCATCCTGAACGGGAACTGCATTTCTTCTGGGATAGGAAGACCGACGAGCCGGAGTTCAAGATCGATGAGAAGTTGTCGTTCCACCAGTTGGATGATCAACTGTTCTTGGCTTATATGGCGGGGGCGAAAGCATACGCGACGACCGCGGGCTTCGAGTCGGTCTGTGAGGCGATGTATCTGGGCAAACCGATCCTGATGGTCCCCACGCATATCGAACAGGCTTGCAACGCTTTCGACGCTTCTTTGTCGGGCGCGGGCTTGGTGGCCGATCGTTTCGACTTGGATCAATTATGGACGCTGGCCGAACATTATTCGGGAAATACGGCGTTTCGCCATTGGGTGAAGCAGGCTGATTGGTTGATCCTGCGTGAATTTCGTCCCGATTTGTTGTTTCATGAAGCGCCAGTAGCGAGCTGGCGTCGGTACGCGACAAATCTGGTCGCTCGTTTGGGTCGTTTATTGCCGATCGGAATTTTCTGGTCTTTTTAGGATATGCCTTTGGGAACGCGAATCGTGCGAGAGAAGGAAACGGTCCGCTTCATGGTTGGCTTGTATGTCCGCTATAAGCTGAGGCTTAAGGAATGGCCTGATGAATATCGTCAATTGGTGGACTACGCCGAGCGTCGTTTGGACCGTTGTCGTTTTGGTGAGCGGAAACCGACGTGCAAGAACTGTCCGATTCATTGCTACATGCCCGAGAAGCGGGCGAGGATACGTGAGGTCATGCGGTGGGTCGGGCCTCGGATGTTCCTCTTCGCGCCTTTGGAGGCGATCCGCCATCTTTTCCGGAAATAGAAAAAGGAAAAAGAGCGAGTCAAATGGAAATGGCACGCTGATGATACCTTGCGGTGCCATCCGTGTGCCATTGATGTTTTTAATATATTTTCTTGTTTGTCTTACGCTTTCAACGCTTGATCAATATCGGCGATGATGTCTTCGACGTTCTCGATACCGGTCGAGAAGCGGATCAAATCGGGCGCGATGCCGGCTTCCCGCAATTGCTCGTCGCTCAGTTGGCGATGGGTGTGGCTCGCCGGATGGAGGACGCAGGTACGGGCGTCGGCGACGTGCGTGACGATTGCCGCCAGTTTCAAATGGTCCATGAAACGGATCGCGACTTCCCGTCCGCCTTTCAGTCCAAACGAGAGCACGCCGCATGAGCCATTGGGCAGATATTTCTTCGCTAAATCGTGGTACTTATTGCCTTCCAAATCCGGATAATTGACCCAAGCGACCCGGTCGCAAGCCTCCAACCACTTGGCGACGGCCAACGCGTTTTGGCAATGGCGCGGCATGCGGAGGTGCAACGTCTCCAGCCCAAGGTTGAGCAGAAAGGCGTTCTCCGGCGATTGGATCGCTCCCAAGTCGCGCATCAATTGACTCGTGATCTTCGTGATATAAGCCTTGTCACCAAAGGTTTTCGTATAGGTCAAGCCATGGTAGGAGGCGTCGGGCTGGCAAAGGCCTGGGTATTTGTCGGCGTGCGCTTCCCAATCGAAATGACCGCTATCAACGACGCATCCGCCTACGCACGTCGCGTGTCCATCCATGTATTTTGTCGTGGAGTGTGTCACGATGTCCGCGCCCCATTCGAACGGGCGGCAGTTGATGGGGGTCGCGAAGGTGTTGTCTACGATCAAGGGCACGCCTTGCCGATGGGCGATGCGGGCGAACTTCTCAATGTCGAGTACCATGACACCCGGGTTCGAGAGTGTCTCGCCAAAAAGAAGCTTCGTGTTGGGGCGAAAAGCCCGCTCGATTTCTTCCTCGCTGGCGTCTTGGTCGATGAAAGTGCAATCAATACCAAGTTTTTTCAACGTGACGGAGAGCAGGTTATAGGTCCCGCCGTAAATGCTGGTGGCGCTGACGATATGGTCGCCCGCCTCGCAGATGTTGAAGACGGCGAAAAAGTTGGCTGCCTGTCCCGATGAGGTGAGGATGGCGCTGTTGCCCCCTTCGAGTGCGGCGATCTTCGCGGCGACCGCGTCGTTGGTAGGGTTCTGGAGTCGGGTGTAGAAATAACCATCCTTTTCAAGATCAAATAGTTTGGCCATCTCTTCACTGGTCTCGTATTTGAACGTGGTGCTTTGATAGATCGGGAGGACACGCGGCTCGCCATTCTTGGGCTGCCAGCCGGCTTGTACGCATAATGTCTCGCGCTTGAAATTGTTGTTCATGATCGTTGTCGTTTTAGAATTGTTCTGCCGCGAAAGTAGGAAATATTTGGTATTCGCGGATGAAATAAAGGTTACTCGGTAACAATCTTCCAATCCCCCAGCGTCCGTTTCTCGCGATCGAAATTGATCCCGACCTTGACAATCGGCAAGCCACAGAGGGCGAAACGCTTCGGGTATTCCTTCAAATCGATCTGCCTCATGGCCTCAT
>CASFXH010000053.1 GCA_949298575.1 uncultured Parabacteroides sp. | reverse complement strand
GAAATCCTTCCAAGAAAGAATAGGAATCCTTTCCCGAAACTGATTCACATCATGAATCGAAGCGAAATCATACCGCTTCCCAAACTCCGTGTGAGACGCGGACCGAAGAATCTGACCCAACAATTCACGTTGAATACATTCCGATTCCTCGAACACGGAGAATGCCTCTCCCCAAAAACGTTCATCGGACAAACCGGCTATATATTCAGGAATCGTTGTTTGAGAAGCTAACAAATTCTCTATAAAAGAACTCATACTTTTCCGCATTTCAGATTAACCGTCTTCAAAATCTTCTTGAACATAAGATCCCGACAGTTCTCACCCTCAAACATCTCGTCCAGAATACCCGGCATCGAATTGATCTCGCCCACGATAAAGCCCTCCGGGCCATACAACAAATCCACGCCACAATAGCATAATCCCAAAGCCTGAGCCGCCTTAACCGCCATATCCATTGCCTCTTTCGGAGGACGAACCATGAGCGCTTCTCCGCCTTGACTCACGTTCGAACGGAAATCCGAGTTTTTCGAATTATCTCGTATCAAAGCGAAAATCAACTCATTATTACATAAGGTAACCCGCATATCACGTCCTTTACTTGTCGCGATAAATTCTTGCGCCAATAGCGTACGGCCTTTATCACAATAAAGCTCAGAAATATTTTTCAACTCTTTCGCATCTCTTACCAAGCAAACCCCACGTCCTTTGGAGCCATTCTCGACTTTCACGACCATAGGAAATCCCAATGTCTCAGAAACCCAATCCAATGGCGTATGCTCCGTCAACATAATCGTATGAGGCACCGGTATGCCCGCCTTACGCAACAATTGATAGCACTTCAATTTATCGCAAGTATTCACCAAATCCTCCGCCTTGTGGAAACAAAAGACACCCAACATATTCAATTGCTCCAATACATACAGATGGTAGCTCATGTCGGTCGCGTCTTCCACGATTCCCTCGAAAAAGCAATACACGAAATCGGGCTTCTCCTGATAAGCACCCGCCACATAAATCCTCATATCATTCAAAGGATCGACCTCTATCTGTATATCATACAAATAAACAACATCCACGCCATACGCTTTAGCCATGGCGAATTGCTCATCGAACTTGCTATTCTTCCGGTCTTTTATAATCCAGCCTTTCATATTCAATAAGAATTTATCATTCAACTTTCAAAATCTGGTCAAACCCAGTCATCGTAAACACTTCCGTGATCTCACCCGAAAGGTTTCTCACCATCATTTCCCCATTTTGCTGGTTCATCTGCTTCTTGATTTGCAAAAGCGCCCTCAAACCGGCGGAAGAGATGTAAATCAACCCAGCGAAGTCTAAAACCACCATCGAGATATCCGCCAACGAAGCAAGGATATCCCTCGAGAACTCCGCGGCATTCATCGAATCCAACCGACCTTTCAGGTGAACGGTCAAAGTGGATTCATTCTTTTCTCTCACAAAACTATTCTCCATAAAACTTATATAAATGCGTCCCTTTAAGCTTATGCCACAAAAACTATGGCGCTTAAACGATTCCCCTTTTCTGACATGGCAAAGGTACGCCTTTTCCTTGAAACAAACCGTCACATCGAACAGTTTTTACAAACAGCTGATATTCAGTCATTATTATGATGCCCATTGTAAGCGCGTCATAATGCCTATTATTAGCTCCTTACAATAGGCATTATTAGCTCCTCATAATGCCCATTGTTAGAAAACAAGCGTGGGCGTTGCCAAAAAACGCTTTTGCTGGGGCGTGATCATGCCAATCGAATCACGCGAACCTACAACGGCCCGCAAGGTTTGTTTAAGCACAACCGACGCAAAGGCATCAAAGGCTTATTTCCATAATCTTCAACCGTTATCCTGATGTTATTCAAGCACAAAAATAAGTGATAAGTTTATTACTAACAATGTTATTACTAAGCGGGGGATGAGACGCCTTTAAAAAATAAAGAAACACGCTAAGCTTGAGTTTGGGAAGAAAGCGCCAATAGTTTTTCCGTCCAATCCGCAAGGAATATCGGGATGTTAAGGATCTTGCCATCTCGCCTCAAATTATTCATGGAGTAACGCAATGCCAACCCGGCGTTGAAACGATTAAGATATATCCCAAGACTCTTACCGCCCAGACGTGTACCGGATTTGACTTCTATAGGAAGCAATAAGGAATTGTATTGCAAGAGGAAATCCACTTCCGCGGTAGCATCGGAAGTCCAATACCGGGGCAAGACATCGAAGCGGGCCACGAGGGATTGCAACACGCTATTTTCCGCTATCGCACCCTTGAATTCGACATAAAGCGCGTTTTCCGACCAAAGCGCATCGACCGGAAGTTGCGCCATCACACGAAGCAAGCCACTGTCACATAAATAGATCTTGAAGGCCGAAAGGTCATCATAGGCGCTCAAGGGCAAACCCGGCTTGGAAGAACAGAAGACACGATAGATCAGCCCCGCATGTTCCAACCACAACAGACCATTTTCATATTCCCGCGCCCGGGCTCCCGTCTTGACAAGTTTGTAGACAAACTTCCTATTTTCCTTCGCCAATTGGGAGGGGATAGAGTGCCAAATAGCGGCAATACGCGGGATATCCTTGCCTGGAGCGTGTTTGGCAAAATCCAGTGAATAAGCGATCAGGATCGATTTTTGAATCTCCTCTATCTCTCGTACGCCACGTTTCTCTAGCATGGCAGTAACGGCCGCCGGCATTCCTCCACAAACTTGATAACGGCGATAGGCCTCCCCGACACGTCCCATCACAATTTCCGGCAACGGCGCGATCTCCGTCATACGCTCCAGATATTCATACATCCGCGGCGCGTCAACACGCAGAAATTCCCGGAACGTAACCGGATACATCCGCAGGAATTCCACTTTACCGACCGGGAACGAATCCCCTCGAGAGAGCGATACGCCCAAAAGTGATCCCGCCGCGAGAATATGGTATTCAGGGGCATCCTCGCAAAAGTATTTCAAACTATTCAACGCCTTGTTGCTCTGCTGGATCTCATCAAAGATAATCAATGTGCGTCCCGGCTCGATCGGTTGCTCCGTATAAAGCCGGAGGATATTAAGCAGTCGCTCAGGATTTTTCGTATTCTCAAACTCTCGACACAATTCGTCCGATACGTCGAGGTTAAAATAGGCGACATAGTCAAAATAATCCTCCCCGAACTTCCTCATAATCCATGTTTTACCGATCTGGCGCGTCCCCTGAATGATGAGAGGCTTGCGCTCCGGACGCCGCTTCCACTCAAGCAAAGCGGACATTATATCTCTTTCTATCTCCATATTACCTTCGCATTTTTGCCCATCAATCACATTTTACCAACATGATTTGCGCAAATATACACATTTTCGCGACATGAGTGACGAGATTGGCTCCGGATTCAGGCAAGGCTTTTCGGGGAGAGGCAGGATAGAGCTCAATCGGCCATCAAAAAGGGATTTTTGCCAGAAGGCGCTCGATAAGCTGTCGCTTGACAACTCTCAATAAGTTCGCCAAAATTTCCCCGCAGGGAAACGAAAATCTCCTCGCAAGGAAATAAAGATTCCCTTGCGGGGAAATTCAAACTTCGCTCGCAGGAATTTCTAATGAGCCTCATTAAATTCCTTCTTAATCGGAAACGCGGAAGAAAAGATCCACATCTTGAGCTCCTACAGGATGTTCTGCTCCATCCATAGCTATTGTTGAAACTTTTCCAGTAGAAAGTAATTGAACGAGAACTTCTCCTCCTCTTCGGAGAATCCGCATTGCTTGCGTATGATCCCTATAATCATCTGGAACATTAAAGTATTTTTCCCCTGTATCTTTATCTAAAGCATAATAATTATCCGTAATATCGTTAGGAGTAAATATGATCCATGTATAATAAGGAAATACTAAAACAGAATCGCTAGAAATATGCCACACACCAGGATGTTCGGGATCATAGGCCGTAGCTATTTCAAATCCCTCTTTATATTTATACGTACCTGAAATTTCCGTACATCTATAATTCACCCTATAAGTATCTTCATATGTAGCGTCAAAAATATACTCAAAAGTTCCATCCGCATGAATCGAAAGCTCATTCTTATACTCAGGATAGTTACGCCATTGCTGAGCGTACCACGTCCCCACAATATCAAAACTCCGATCTACATTCAGAATCGGTTTAAACACATCCGAAGCGATTTCCTCACCATCGGCGTCAAGAATGCGAGCGGTCAAGGAAGCGTTCTCGCCGGTTGGTGTGAAAGTCACGGTCGCATGACCCTCCTCGTTGGTAATGGCGTGCGGAAGATCTACCATACCATTGGTCGCCTCGAACTCCACCACGGCGCCAACCGAAGCGGGCGGCGTGTCGAACAACGAACAGTAATCCGTCACGTTGACAGTCAACGGCATGCTTTGCCCAAGTTGCATCTCCACGGATTCGGTCAGGAACTCAATGTCTTCCGGTGTACGATAGATATCCACTTCTTCCGCGCTTGGGATAAGCGAGAAGAAAGGACTATGATAAGGCCGCCCCACGAAATTGAGGTTCAACTGCCCAAACGCCTCCAGCTTCTGGTAAAGGCGGTTAGTCCATGCCGCATACTCATGCTCCACGTTTCCCGCCGCGCCACCGAATCGCATCTCGTCGCCCAAGGTCGGCTTAATCTGCACCCGCGGTCCAGCGAAGTTATAGAACATCACAGAAAAGTCAGGATAGAGACAAGCGGAACCTTCTACCGTCCCCTTCACGGTAATAGCGGGTTCGTAGAGCGTAAAATGAGGATTAATGCTACCCACGGCCTGCGGCGCACCATTGTCTTTATAATAATTGACACCCACGTTCACCTCAAGCCCCGTATTCAAACCACCCGTCAGGTCGCCCCGCATCTCTGAATGATATGCCGCCTCGCCCATGATGGAAGGATCAATAGTAATCATGACAGGCACGTTACCCACCGTAAATGTGATCGTCGTTCCTTTGGGCCCGAAGATATGCTTCCAAAGCGGCACTTCCGAAACCGCTCCACTCCGCTCTTGCTCCGCGATAAGATGAAGTAAAATATCAGCGTTCACGCTACCTTTCAATAAATAATAAAAGCCCAATAAGTCGCCGGTAGGCACTTCGATATTCAAGTCCTCATTCAATACGGTCGATTCGCCAAAGCTGAAATAAAACTCCGCGTCGAGCGAAGCTTGGAAAAGGCCCTTATCCCAAACTAGCCGTGCGCCATCTTCCTCAAATATCGTCTCTCCCGTGAAATCACGTTCTTTATAAAAGAAGTTGAAATCCTCATGGACAGTCATGTTCCGAAGCACCGAAGGATTCTCGGCGTCATAAAGCACGACCTCGCTACCATCTTCCGTATAGGTCGTGATACGAGTGGGATGGATCACCCCTTTGTCGTCTGTCGTAATGGGCATTCCGGAACGAGTGGACACTTTTGCCTCCATCGGTACAGTGGAAAGCGTAAACTCCTGGTTCATGAAAAGATTGGCCATGCTACCTTCATTCGTTCGCAAAGTCACCTCACTTCCATTCACCTCCGCGGCATTCACCACTCGAATATAAGTCAAGGTATCGGTTGGCACAATGATCGCGGATATCCCCGGCGTGAAACTCGGCACCTCGTTCAGGAAATTGATCTTGACCTCACCACTCGCCAAGTCAAAGCGGGAAAGCGTTGCGTCCTCTTCCCAATCAATATCCACATAAGGACTTACACCCGCTTGCCGAACAGTCAATGTGTCCGCAGTGGCACCGCTTGTCATCTCCACCACGATCTTTGCCGTCCGGCTCATGGAGGTAGTATTCTCCGTCACGTCGACTCGCAACGATTGATTATTCCCCGCCTCCCCTTCAGTAGGCGTTATAGACAACCAATCAGCCGTATTCTTCACTTGCCAAGCCGCATCAGAAGATAATGATACCTCCTCCGACACCGCTTCACACGTTAAGTCAATAAAGTTGGTAGAAAGTGAAATCTTCCCCGTATCGCCCATGTTCGGCATAGGTTCAGTTTTGTCATCCCCACAAGCGAAAAAGACAATGATAGATAAAAGCCATAAAAGGCTTAAGCTAGAAACGGATTTTGCCCGATAGTTCATCGCTTTCATAGAATCTTTATTTAACGTGATTTGACATAAAGGTTGCCCTTCTCTTCTTTGCGGTCAAAGTTAGGGATATTTTATCATAAAATTATCGATTTTTCCAAGAAATAACACCTCCAAATTACACGTCCGCAGGCATCGCCTTACACGTCCGCAGGCGTAAGGCATCACCTGCGGAGGCGTAGCCCTATGCCTGCGGACGTGTAAGCTTACGCCTGCGGACGTGTTAAAAAGTCCCCTTTCATAAGCAAAATCGCCATGAGCCAACAGGCCCATGGCGATTCATTCCACATTATTCTATTTCTCTCTCTATCTTTTAAGCGACAGCCGGAAGCGTACCACCGATCAGGATAACCACCAGCAACGCCAAGATCGCATACAACTCGGGGAAGACGGCCATCACCATCGTCGCGCCAAAGACATTATGCCCCGCGCCGATTCCCGCGATACCGTTCGCGCAAACTTGAGCCTGACGAATCGCCGAGAAGAAGCCCGCGAAACCTAACACCAAACCCGCGCCAAAAACGGCGGTAGCGGCCAACATTGAAATACTATCCACCAAATATCCTTGCATCATGAAATAACCCACAAAGCCATACAAACCTTGCGACGAGGGCAACGCGCTAAGCGCGATATACGTACCTAGAGCGTCCGGATTTTTCTTCATGGCACCCACCACGGCGTTACCCGCGATTGTTACTCCATAACTACTTCCGATGAAAGTTAAACCTGTCATCAACGCGATACCTACATAAGCTAATAAAATTGGTTCCATAATAATAAGTGTGTTTTTAAAGTTATTTTTATTCTATTATTTTCTCTAATTTGTTATTATACTTTTCTGAATGGATTATAAGCCTTGCCACCTCCCTCGAACTCCGCATTCTTGTAATACTCCACGAAGATCAAACGCAAGGGATGGACCAAAGAACTGATCGTACACAGACCGAAATTGATCGCATGCCCTAACAAGAGGATGATCAGCATACAAACGATCCGCAAAACGATATTCATACCCTCCGTCATCGAGATGGCCAACGTATTGAAGACGCCTCCAAGAATGGAGCCGGTCAAACCAATCGCGAACAAACGGATATAGGACAACGTATCACCCAACAGGCCAGAAGCCATGTTGTACGTGTTCCAAAGCCCTGTTCCGAAGTTGAGGAAAATGTTCTTTCCCGGCGAATTGTAAAGGTAAGCGACTACCAGCCCCACCGCGGCGATGCCAAAACAAACATTGACAACCATCACGGGCAATTGCAAGTTCATCGCAGGCAAGCCCAACGCGATCGCCAGAGCGACAATCGTAAAAACCCACGCAAACGGCGCGATACAATACTTCACGCCTTTCTGCATTTTAGTCTTATACGCGGCGACACATTTACCGAAGATGATCTGAACTAAACCAATCACGATCGAGAATGTCATCAAATTGTCACTACTTACAAAGTAATCCTTCACCTTCGCGAGTGCCGGTACTTCAGCCAAGGCGATACCAAAGACAGAACCGGTACATGCACCCACAATCACCGCCGCCAAACCTAGATATTGGAACAACGACAAATAGGGCTTGAAATCCGGATCAACCTTCTTCTTGAGCAACGCGCAAGCGATAATCACCAACAAGCCATAACCGCCATCCCCAAAACAAAGGCCAAAGAACAGCATGAAGAAGGGCGCGAACAAAGGCGTCGGATCCAACTCATAATAGTTCGGCAAGGAGAACATCTTCGTAATCGGCTCATAAAGTCGGCTGAAACTGTTATTGCGCAATTTAATGGGCACATTATCCGCCTCCTCGATCTCCAAACGTTGGAAATAATAATCATCACGAGTCAACGCCTCTTCCAACGCTTGCGCGTTTTCGGTCGGCACCCATCCTTCCAATAACATCAACATATTGTCCGCCACATGCGCGGTTTGGGCAATCACATTGTTGTAATTGAACTCATTTTCCAACAACCGGTCAAACGCTTCCAACTGGCCATACTGATCAACGGCATAATGTTGGATCTCATCCTCAGCCGTCTTGATCTCCTCCAACACCGCTTTATGGCTCTCCCGTAACCGAGCGAGATCCATCGCCGGCATTTTCGGACGGTCAGCCTCGATGTCTATCGGCGTCCCGATCTTCGTAATGGTCACGAAATAAGTAACCGACTGGAAATTATTGATCAACGTGGCGTTGTACAATTCATTCCATTTCGGTTCGTATTTCGAGGTAGGGCACGTGAAGAAATTCATCTCATAACCCGCCTCTTTCAACTTAGCGGCATCCGCATACGAGAAATCCCCCCAAAGCTCCATATAAGTCATATCCTTCTCCAATGATTGTTTACGAGCGTTCAGCTGAGATTTCCGTTCATAAGTCGCCTCAATCTGATCGAGCAACGCGGTACCTTTCTCCTTATCCATATCATTCACCACCTCCCCTTTCGAAGAAGCGGGAACACCAGCGGCAGCCCGTACACCCGACAACTCACGAGAAATCACAGCCACCCGTTTCCGCAAAGCCAACAATGAGCGCAACAACTCATTATCCGCGATCGACGACGTTTCTTTCACATGGACAACTCCTTGCTCACGAAGCAACTTAAGGAAAGGCTCGTATTCCTTGTGATACACCATAAAGGCGTACTTGCTCATTTTTACGATCATGCTTCTACCTCCTCTGCTACTTTACGTTTCTCCTGATTTGCCCTCATGATCTTCTGTGACGATTTCGACAAGCTTTCCTCGTCTTCCATAAATCGTTTCACTTTCCGGATCGCATCCTTATATCCAGGAATCTGGACCTTCTCAAACAGATTCACCTTTTGCGTGGTCTTTTTCCTGGCATGCTCCAACAACTCCAGCTTCATTCCCGAAAACTCAACCTCGATACCGGTACGAGCCAACTTTTTCAGCAGCTCGATTCCCTCCGCATACCAAGTAGGGGAATTGAAAAGGCTATAACGACCAATCTCAAATTTGATTTCATCCAACATCGGCACGACGACACCCGCGATCTTCTTGGTATAAAGGCTGACATCATCCACCTTGATCAAATTTGGATTAAACTCATTCCACAAAGCCACCATATTCTCGTAGCTTTGGATTTCCTTTTCCAGCTGAAGTTCCAATTCTTTCACCTCATCTTTGGTCCGCTTCACCTCCATACGCAATGCGCTCTCCTTGCTCTTGATCGTAGGCAACGAGCGCTCACGTATTTTCAGCTGCTTCTCCAATTGCTGAAGTGACGTTTTATTATATTGAAACTTTATAGCCATATATTACGATTCAAATTAATCCGAAGAAACTCTCCGGCATATCCAAGAAAACTCAATCTTATTGTTTCTTCCAATATTTATCCACCAACACTTGCTTGATATTCACCTCGGCGGGGCTGAAATACTTCGCGAAAAGGCTCCATGCGACATCAAGCATCTCGGTCGTGTCCAAATTGACATCGATCGCCAACAGTTTTTCGGAATAATCTTTCGCGAACGAAAGCGTACGATTATCGTAATCCGTCAAATCGAAACCATTCTCCATCTTAGTCTTCGCGTTGGCCGCATCGGCATACAGACGGACGGCGGCATTCATCACCTGCGGATGATCCTCGCGTGTCTTTTTACCCGTAACCAATTGTTTCAAACGAGACAAGCTTCGGAACGGATCGACAATGACCTTACCGACATCGCTATCGCGACGCAAATACAACTGACCTTCCGTGATATAACCCGTATTATCAGGAACGGCATGCGTAATGTCACCACCCGAAAGCGTCGTCACGGCGATAATCGTGATCGAACCACCAGCGGGGAATTGCACCGCTTTCTCATAAATTTTCGCCAAATCCGAATAAAGAGAACCTGGCATAGAGTCCTTCGACGGGATTTGGTCCATACGGTTAGAGACAATCGCCAAGGCGTCGGCGTAGTTGGTCATATCAGTCAACAAGACCAAGACCTTCTCATTCTTGGATACCGCGAAATATTCCGCCGCGCACAATGCCATATCCGGGATCAAAATACGCTCTACCGAAGGATCTTCCGTAGTATTGATAAAACTTACGATACGGTCAAGCGCACCCGCATTGCTAAACGTATTCTTGAAGAACAGGTAGTCATCATTTGTCATACCCATACCGCCCAAGATAATCTTGTCTGATTGCGCACGAAGAGCCACCATAGCCATCACCTGATTGAACGGCTGGTCCGGATCGGCGAAGAACGGAATCTTCTGGCCAGTCACCAACGTATTGTTCAAGTCAATACCCGCAATACCTGTCGCGATCAACTCAGAAGGCTGTTTACGTCGAACAGGGTTCACGGACGGGCCACCGATCTCCACTTCCCGGCCCTCTGGTACAGGACCTCCATCAATCGGCTCACCATAAGCGTTGAAGAAACGTCCCGCCAATTGGTCGCTCACTTTCAACGACGGAGCCTTACCCATGAAGACCACCTCCGCGTTCGTCCGGATACCTTCCGTACCGGAAAAGACTTGCAGTGTCACTTCATCGCCCACAATTTTCACTACCTGAGCCAATTTCCCATCTACGGAAGCCAGCTCATCATACCCAACGCCTGTCGCCTTCAGCGAGCAGGTCGCTTTCGTAATCTGGGTAATTTTCGTATATATTTTCTGAAATGCTTTTGTTGCCATAATCGATTTATTTTTGGATTCTCTCACTCAAAAGCTCGCTCAGTTCAGCATCGAACTTCTTGTATTGCTCACTCTCGAACTCGGAATAGTTCATCTGTTTAAAGAGGTTGATCATTTTCTTGAAATAATCAGTTACCTCCAAGAAGCTCTCGAACGTAAATTCGGAACGACAAATATTGATCACCTTATCAAGCATAACCTCCTGACGGGCCAATGGTGTCACAGAATCAATAGGGTCGAACGCGTCTTGCTGCAAGATCACGAAATCAATCAATTCCGACTTCCAGAAAATCACGTGATAAGCGACGGGCACACCATCATCACCCAAGATATTGATCTGCTCCGAAATTTCCTTACCGCGCAACATCCGAGTCTTGATCTCATTTACCTTCTCAATCCATGACGAAGAGATATGTTGAGAGATGTATTCCTGAAATTCCGGATATTCCAAATATTTAGAATAACTATCGATCGGATTGACTGCCGGATAACGCTTACGATCCGCACGCTCTTGCTCCAACGCATAAAAACAACGCGCCACCTTCTTCGTGTTCTCCGTCACTGGTTCCTTCAAGTTACCACCGGCTGGAGAAACTGTACCGATAAAGGTTACAGAACCTGTCGCTCCATTATTCAACTCCACAAAACCTGCCCGTGCGTAGAAGTTCGCGATGATTGCCGACAAGTCCATCGGGAAAGCGTCAGGACCAGGCAACTCCTCCAAGCGGTTCGACATCTCACGCAGTGCCTGTGCCCAGCGGGATGTTGAGTCTGCCATCAACAAGACCTTCAAACCCATACCCCGATAATACTCAGCGATTGTCATCGCCGTATAGACCGACGCCTCACGGGCGGCTACCGGCATGTTCGACGTGTTCGCGATAATGATCGTACGCTCCATCAACTTACGTCCCGTATGCGGATCGACTAGTTCAGGAAACTCTGTAAAGATCTCCACGACCTCATTCGCACGCTCACCACAGGCGGCGATAATCACGATATCAGCCTCCGCCTGCTTAGAGATCGCATGCTGAAGCACCGTCTTACCCGTACCGAACGGTCCGGGAATAAAGCCCGTACCACCTTCCACAATCGGGTTGACCGTATCGATCGTCCGAACACCCGTCTCCAACAGCTTAAATGGCCGTGGTTTCTCCTTATAACAAGTAATCGCCTTCTTGACTGGCCACTTCTGGACCATCGTCACTTTCACGTCGTTTCCTTGCTCATCCTTCAAAACCGCGATCGTATCATTAATCGTATAATCGCCCGCGCTCACCACCGACTGAACCGTGTATTCACCTTTGAACGCAAAAGGCACCATAATCTTATGCGGCTGGAAATTCTCATCGACCTCACCCAGCCAATCGCCGGCCACGACCCGATCGCCCGCCTTAGCTAACGGCTTGAACGCCCACTTCTTCGAGTCATTTAAGGCAAACGTATATTCGCCACGTTTCAAGAAAACACCCTCCATCTTGTCCAAGTCATTCTGAAGGCCATCGTAATTTCTTGACAACATGCCCGGTCCCAATGTCACCTCCAACATGTGCCCCTGGAACTCGGCCTCATCGCCCACCCGCATACCACGAGTGCTCTCGAACACCTGCACATAAGCGTTCTTTCCTATTACTTTAATCACCTCCGACATCAGCTTGACGCCTCCGACGGAGATATAACAGACCTCATTTTGGGAAACAGGCCCATCCACCTCGACTGTCACCAAGTTGGATACGATCCCCTTTACTATACCTTTAGTAGCCATAACTATTTATTATTATTTCTTTTAAATTCATCTAACGCTTTCTCACTACCCTTTTTCATAGTGCCCACGATCTCACGGAAAGTTTTCTCTCCTCGCGTTTTGTCAAGCGATACCCAACGCTCGATCATTTCCAGCTTCAAGAGATAAGCGAACACGCTTTCCAAGTCGAATGTCTTGAAAAACGTATTGTCGTCTAACCATTGCCATTTCAGCACATCGATCTTTTTCTCCCGAGCCAGTAAATCCATCTCTTCCGCGATCCGTTGCAATTCCGGCAAGCACGCCACAGTGTCGCCCAAGCCGAAATCGCGAGCGTTAGAAGTCCGTATGCTCTCCGCCACATTATTGTCACCAACAATATAATCCGCCTTATCCAAATTGAATTTCCGGCAAGTGATAGCGGTCAAAATATTATTGATATTCAAGTTAAGCTCATACCAGTCCGCGACAAAACGATTGCCGCAATCCATCGCATAGGCATAATAAAGCGCGGCCAAGCGATCCTCCCAGGCGATATGAATCGTCTCGTCCTTATGTTCCTTGCGCTCTTCCGCCAAATATTGCTCGCAAAACGTCTTGAAATAGGGTGGTATCCGCTTATTCTTCGGAACAGGTTCCTCATTCTTGAGCGCCTTATACAAGGCATCCATCTCCTCCTGCCTGATCTCACCTCGGTCATCGGGCTCTTGATCCACACCAGTGATATAAGATAGAAGATTCTTATTATCGTATTTAAGGTAAAACAAACGGATCAAACGCCGGTCTCGATTGGTAAGCATCCCTTCGATCTCACGCCAAAAATCAGCGACCGAATAGGCCAGCTTACCATCGTCCAACGAAAGATTAGGAAGGCCGGATATCAAGTAATAATACTTAGCCATACCCGCTCAACTCTTAGGACTTAAATAACATGTCCACCAACTGGGGACGCAAGAATTCCTTGAAAAATTCCACGAATTCCTCTTCGCCAAACGTCACTTTATACGAACCATCGGCTGGAACGATCGCGAAAGAAGCTTTCTTCCCGTTCACCTTCTCGATCTTGCAACCCTTATCCAGAAGCGCCTTAGCGTTCGACTCGAAATAAGACCGTAAAGTTTCGGCATCCGAAGTTTGTATACTCAAGAACTCGCCCTTCGGCCAATTCTTCACAAGCTCCAAAATCACCCTTTGCATGAACGCCGGATCCGCCACAGCCGCTTTAATATTGGTGGATACCACCTCGCCCGTGATCAAATCACTGATCTCGCTTTTCAACGCCTCCACGGACTGCGACGCGAACAATTTCAGTTCCGCCTCCGTGTTTTTCTTCAATTCCGCCACCTGTTTCTCCGCCGCCGCGACAATGTTTTTCGCCTCAGCTTCCGCCGCGCTCACGATCGCATCTTTCCGCTCGTTCGCCTCAGAAATGATTCGTTCCGCCTCAGCGTTACCCTTCTCTACCCCTTCCCGGTATATCTTATCGGTAAGTTCTTGAATTTTATTGTCCATCGCTTATATGTTTTTGATATGTGTTTTCCAATAGTATTGCTTCTACCGTGTTTTCAATAGTATTTTACCTACTGTGTTTTCCAAAGTATCGCGACTACAAAGTTATTATTTTTTGGAGAACGCAAACACGATTTCATCAAAAAACGCGAAAAAAAAGTTGCAGATCCCAATCTTTCCTTCCCTTCGGCCACCTTGCGCCATCCAATCTGCCCTATTCACTACCTTATTATATATATACCTTACACCATGCCCCAAACAAGTCCTCCCCTCCGAAAATACTCCTAGCGTAAGCCGAAACCTTGATGTAAACATGCCGACCCCTTCATGTAAACCTATCTAAATCCAAGTAACCCGCCATCAATGCCGACCGGAAAATCTAAGGATGTCACCATTTCATAAATTTTCCACATCTTCTTTTTCCTCTTTTCGCAATAAATTCACCACCAAATCGCATCCACATAAAAAATAAACACTATATTTGTGACGGATTAATTAAAACATTTATAATTATGGCACGCACTGTGGATTACAGAAAAAAAACAGACAAGATTAAAGAGTTAATTGAAGAGTTATACAACGATCTTATGGAAGATAAGAACGCGACTCAAGCAAACGCTAACAAAAAAATCAAAGTAAACGACATCGATTTTGATGGTTGTGATTTGCAGACATTAGCGAACATTCAAGCTAAAATCAGCCGTTTGATCGTTGAGAAAAGCAAATAAGCTTCTCCCAAAATGGGGAAAATCATTACCCGTCCCCATCTATTATTGTTAAGACAGATTAATCTGTTCCTTCCTGAAGGAAGGAGATGATTAGTCTGTTTTATTTTTCCACACTAAACACCTTTTCTCTTCCGAATGAAAGAAAACGCAAAATCTCTAGGCCCCTTAAACCAATTATATTCGGCAAAAAGACTATCTTTGGGAATAAATTTAGAACATCATGAACTTATTGCTTCCTAAAAAATCAGGAGAAGAGAAAGACATCATACTAAATACGAACGTCTTAGTCGTAATCGGCACTAACGGGGCGGGGAAAAGTTCCTTTGGCAAAAGCCTATTGGAAAACCATCGGGATAACGCGGAAAAAATCTCTGGCCTCCACGCCCTTTTCTTGCAAGACGGAGAAGAAAGCTTGTTTGAGAACATGGGGAGAGGATTCGCCCACATGCAATCGCTGGTCAAGGAACGCCTGCTCATCCCTCGCCTATCGGATTACGAGAAATTGGCCCTCCATCTGCTCTGGGACGAGTTTGAGCTATCAGCTAATTTCAAGGAAGCTTACAAAAAAGATCCCAATACGACACCGCCCGTCACGAAAATTGACACGATCCAGCGTATTTGGGAAAAGATGTTTCCACACAATCGCCTAGTTCGGAAAGCGGGATTTATCGAGTTAATGTCAACCAACAAAGACTCCGAATCATATGCGGCAGGACGAATGAGTGATAGTGAAAAGCTCGTTTTCTACCTGATCGGCGCTATCCTCGAAGCCCGAGAAAAAGCATTACTGGTCATCGAGGAGCCGGAGACATTATTGCACAATTCCATTAAGACCTATCTTTGGGATGAATTGGAAAAACTACGGCCGGATTGTACATTCGTTTACCTGACGCATGACATCGATTTCGCAGCCTCACGCACCAATAGTGAGCGAGTCTGGATCCGTTCGTTCGATGCGGACAAAAAGATCTGGGACTACCAAATCATCGAACGGAACGAAGGTTTCCCCGAAGGACTTTATCTGGAAATCTTAGGTAGCCGAAAACCGATCCTCTTCATCGAGGGCACCAACACAAACAGCATCGATAGCCGCCTTTACCCTCTCATATTCCCCGACTATCTTGTCAAACCTATGGGTGGATGCCAAAAGGTGATCGAGACAACGAAAGCATTCAGCCAACTCAAAGACTTCCACATGTTGGACAGCATGGGAATCGTCGATCGTGATCGGCGGACTAAAGGCGAGATTGACTACCTGCGAAAACAACACATCTTCGTGCCCAACGTCGCAGAAGTTGAAAATCTTCTTATGCTCGAGCACGTCATCAAAACAGTCGCCAAACGCCTGATGAAAAACGCTGACGAAGTTTTCGATCAAGTCAAGAATAACGTGATTCATCTTTTCGAGAAAGACTTGGACACCCAAGTCATTTTACATGCCAAGCATTTAGTCCGAAAAAAACTGGAGACCTCCATGGACCGAAAGATCTGCACCAAAGAAGAATTGGCGAACCATGTCGAGCGCATCCGCGACAACATCGACGTAGAGCGAATCTACGAGACTATCAGACAAGAATTTAACAACTACATCCACACAAAAGATTATCAAAATATTCTCCGGGTTTATAACCAAAAGGGCATGCTGCCCCAAAGCAGACTTTGCGCCATTTGCGGCATCAGCTCCAAGGAAAGTTATCTCAATTTCATCCTGTCGATTCTAAAAGAGAACAAAGAAGACGCGATGATCATCCGAGACGCGATCAAAGCTTCTTTAGGAATATAAAAAAACTCAAAAGGCCTCGAATATCGATAAAAATTCATTCTTTTGCATTTCTATTACAACGATGGAAATCCAATAGAGAAAAGACGTATGCGAACACCATCTTTACAATATCTTTATTTACAAAAGCCTATATCATTAATTATATTCATCTGCGTCATCGCGGTTATCCCTTGGATCGGCTTGGGCGATTTCTTCACCAAAGGTGAGCCGAGAGAAGCGGCGGTCGCGATTTCCATGCTGGAATCAGGGAATTGGATCCTTCCGCAAGCTTATGCCGACGAATTCGCCTATAAGCCTCCCTTAGCTCATTGGCTGATGGCGATCTTTTCCTATCCAGAAGGCTACGTCTCGGAGTTCACGTCCAGACTACCATCAGCATTGGCCTTTATCGCGCTTATCGCTGGAGTTTTAATTTTCTTCGGCAGACGAGTAGAACGGTTTCAAGAAGCTTTTATCGCAACGCTTCTATTGGTCACGTGTGTTGAAATTCACCGAGCCGCAATGACCACACGTGTTGATATGCTTCTAACCTTATTTATCGTCATCGGACTTTTCCAACTCTATCGGTGGGAAGAAAAATTGGAGCTAAAAGATTTGCCTCTACAAATTCCTTTTTTGCTCGGATGCGCCGTATTGACAAAAGGGCCAGTGGGAATCGTCCTTCCCTTATTCGTATTTAGTGTTTATCTCTTACTGCTAGGGAAATACCGTTTAATGACCATTTTCAAAGCGTTGCTCTACGCTGGTATCTCCTCATTATTTTTGCCCGCCTTATGGTATATCGCCGCATGGAGACAAGGGGGGGATGAGTTCATCAACGTCGTATTGGCGGAAAACTTCGGACGATTTTTCCATTTGGATACACCCAATATTTCTTATGATCTAGGCCACGAGAATGGCGCTTGGTACAATCTCGTCACCCTGATCGCAGGCTTTATGCCATGGACAATCTTTTTCTTTTTCTCTCTTTTCGGATTCAAATACAAAAGACCAAAGCAGAAGTTTCGGACATGGGGAAAATACACGAAAGAAAAAATCCGATCGATGAACAAAGTATACCTGTTCTCGCTCATCGCATTTATCGGAATCATATTTTTCTATTCCATTCCTTCTAGCAAACGTAGCGTCTATTTAATGCCTGCTTACCCATTCCTATCCCTCTTCTTGACACGGTATGCGCTTTACCTGACAGAAAATCGGATGAAAGTCACACGAGTTTTTGGCGGCTTGTTGGCATCAACGGTTACAGTCGCTCTTTCGGGTACCCTCTTGATCCATCTAGGCTTTATCGACCCAGTCGCGGTTACGGCCCAATATACGAATGACATTTCGACGTTAGAAATGGTCCAATCAGCAACCACTTATCTAAACGGGAAGAATCCGCTCAGTTGGTGCATTCTCCTCCTCTGCTTCGTAGCGCTAGGCACTTTATTCTACCAATTGTCGAAAAAAATTAACCTCAAAATCCTTTACGCCACCATTTTTTTAACCTTTATGGTAAACGTACTGATCGATGGTGTCATTATGCGGGGCGTTCGTCAAGGTGGGTCATGCAAACTTTTCGCTAAAGAAATCCTACAAACATATCCTTTAGAAAAAGGTAATACGTTTGTCATGAATAACCTGAAAAGCTATCGAAATCTCTATGGCTTGAATTTCTACATGGACAATATCTTCATGAACTTCGAAACAAGCTTTCCAGAAGAGGGATATTTTCTCATTGGCGAAACGGAAATGGAAAAGGTGTTAGCCCAATACGGAGATCAGTACGTATTTGAGCTATTGACAACCAGTAAGCATAAGATCAAAGAATTAAAACAAAAGATCGCGCTCTATCGTTTCCATCTAAAACAAACGGACGTAATGGCATCTTAATATCCGTTTCACGCGATTGAAACATATTATGTTCACCTTTGCCCTGAAAAATGTTAGACAAATTATAAAACGATTTAATAAAGAATAGAAACTTATGTCAGCGATAAAAATACTTGCCGTAGACGATGAGGAGGATTTGTGCGAAATCCTGAAATTCAATCTCGAGATAGAGGGCTATGAAGTTGACACGGCCTCAAGCGCAGAAGAGGCGCTGAAACTGGATCTATCAAGCTACCAGTTAATCCTTCTCGATGTCATGATGGGTGAAATCTCCGGATTCAAAATGGCCAATATTTTAAGGAAAAATGAGAAAACAATAAATATCCCGATCATTTTCCTGACCGCTAAAGATACGGAAAACGATATGCTGACAGGTTTTAACTTGGGAGCGGACGATTATATTTCCAAACCCTTCTCCCTTCGCGAGGTCATCGCCCGTGTCAAAGCGGTCTTGCGACGCACCAGCGAAAGCAATTCCGCCAAAACAGCGGATGTCTTAACGTTCGGGACATTGACACTAGACACCAAACGAATCAAAGCGACGATCGACGGCAACGAAGTGACCCTAACCAAAAAGGAATTCGAAATTCTCAAATTATTATTGGAAAACAAAGGCAACGTTTTCTCGCGTGAAGAGATTCTCTCCCGAATATGGAAAGACGAGTCGTATGTACTCGACCGCACCATCGACGTCAATATCACCCGCCTCCGCAAGAAAATCGGGCCTTATGGGAAAAATATCGTCACCCGCCTCGGGTTCGGGTATTGTTTTGAGGCTTAAAAAGACATGGTAACCATCGACAATAGAGGCGGGAAAAGCCGCATTCCCTTTAGCCAACGTCTTTTCTGGACAGTCTTCCTCATGTTCATGGGGATCGTTTTGTGCTTCCTACTTTTCCAATACCAAAGAGAACGGAATTTCGCCCAAGAAAAGTTGAATACATTATTGAACAATTACAACTACCTTCTATATAAAAAATGCCAAGAGATCGCGGATCCACACGCCGCCGTTCAGGATTTCCTTTCAGAAATTCCACAGCATGACTTGCGTGTCACCATCATCGATCCTTACGGCAACGTGCTTTTCGACAACACGGAAACCGATAGCCTACCCAACCACAACAACCGGAGTGAAGTCCAAAAAGCACGAGTCGCCAAAGAAGGCTTCTCAATCCGGACTTCGGAGACAACCGGCATCCGCTATTTCTACTCGGCAACCAACATCAACAATTACATCTACCGATCAGCGTTGAGTTATGACCCACATGTCCAATCCTCGCTTTCCATCAACAAAGATTTCATTTATTTTTTCTTGTTGATGAGTGGACTCTTTTTCTTTGTCCTCTCGAAGTTCACCTATAGCATCGGACAAACCATCTCGAAATTGAGGGATTTCGCCAACAATGTCGAGAACGACCACATTCCATTGATCGACTATGTCTTCCCCAACGACGAACTGGGTGATATTTCCCAAAACCTCGTCAAGCTCTACCATCGGCAACAGCAAGCGAAAAATGAGGTTGCCATGGAACGCGATAAGATCGTCAAGCATTTCCAATATTCTAAAGAAGGATTCGCCATGTTCTCTCTCGATGGAAAAGAAATCCTCTCGAACACGCTGTTTATCCAATACGTAAACGTAATGTCCGACTCACACGTCAATCAAGTCGAGGAAGCGATCTATATTCCGGAACTGAATCCGATCTACCAATTCCTCAACGAAAACATCCGTAGCCCCAAGCGCAACCGAAAGGTGCTCCGGAAATCAGAAACCATCGATAAAGGAGGGAAAATCTTCCTCGTTGAATGCATACTCTTCGTGGACAACAGTTACGAATTATCCATCAACGACATCTCTCGCCAAGAAGAAGAAAGCCGGCTGAAAAGGCAACTGACCCAAAACATCTCCCATGAGCTCAAGACACCTGTCAGCAGCATCCAAGGCTATCTGGAAACCATCCTCTCGAATCCGGACATCTCCGACGAGAAGCGACGGTTCTTCCTCGAACGGTGCTACTCACAAAGCTCACGACTGACGCTCCTCCTGCGCGACATCTCCGTGCTCAACCGATTGGAAGAGGCCGCCAATATGTTCGAGCTATCGGAAGTCGACCTCAAACAACTAATCACCGACTTGCTGGCCGAATGTTCACGTGAGATCGAGGAAAAAGGTATCCACACGATAGTCCACCTCCCCGCGACAACCGTTGTCCAAGGCAATCAATCGTTGCTCTATTCCATCTTCCGCAACTTGCTCGACAACGCCCTCGCCTACGCCGGCGAACACATCACTATCTCAATCAATTGCTACAAGGAAGACTCAAAATACTACTATTTCAGCTTTTCCGACAACGGCATTGGCATCCCAGAAGGACAAATCAACCGAATCTTTGAACGCTTCTATCGCGTCGACAAAGGCCGAAGCCGCAAGATCGGGGGCACGGGACTTGGCCTCTCCATCGTGAAGAACAGCGTCAATTTCCACAAGGGGCAAATTTCCGCCAAGAGCAGCCCCGGCAAAGGCGTCACCTTCTTCTTCACGCTCAAGAAACAAATCCAGACCAACTCACCTCAATAAGGGGTCTTATCCCGCTTCAAGCGCCACGCCTCAAAAGCCGACAGAGCCTCATGGGACAAAAGCCGCGCCATTTCCAATTGTCGACACGATTTATCGAGCGCCAATTCTCGATAAATAAAAGCATCGTCGAATCCCGCACGAGCGGCATCCTTTTGGTCGCAAGCATAATAAACCCGTTCGAGCCGTGCCCAATAAATCGCCCCCAAGCACATAGGACAAGGCTCGCATGAGGTGTAAATCTCGCATCCACTCAAGTCAAAAGTCCCCAACACGCTCGCCGCGGCACGAATCGCGCTAACTTCAGCATGGGCCGTCGGATCGTTATCGAGCGTCACTCGATTCACGCCCGTCGCGACGATCTCCCCATCACGAACGATCACGGCGCCAAAAGGTCCACCTCCTGTCTGTACATTATCAACCGCAAGGGCTATGGCCCGGCGCATCAATTCTTCTGTTTTCATCGTTTGTTGTTCTTTAATCGAAATGGATAATCTTTCTTTTTGATCAGCTCCAAAGTTAAGCAAAATAAACGCAAACCCTATCTCGACATGAACAAAATACTCCCAAGAACTAGAATCTCCGCATTTTAAGATTAAAGCATAGACAGAGAGAGTAAATTCCAAACGACTCGCTATATTTGCCTCCCTAAAATCAACTTTATGCGTCAGAAAAACACCTTTGGCATTTATCCCGGCAGGACGGCGGAGCATATTTCCCTCCTGAAATACTCCAAAAGCTCGTGCGGCGTGGACTTCCTGCTGAACACGGCGGAAAGCACGGAGAAGCGGGGCTGGTTCGACACGGACAAGCGGTAT
>CASFXH010000052.1 GCA_949298575.1 uncultured Parabacteroides sp. | reverse complement strand
CGGCGAGCAAACCACCCCGACCGAGCCCGGCGACGAGACGGAAGAGCCGCAGCCCGGCGTCGACACGGATGGCGACGGGTCGCCGGAGGTGGTTTAAACGAATTTTTACGCTTTGTTCACATGGTAAAATTTGATTTAATCCGAAAGCGCCCGACCGTGAGGCCCGGCGCTTTCTTTTTTCCCTTCCTTATTTCACCTGCTTGAAAGCTTTCCCGAAGAAATTGATCAGGTCGCTGGCGATCAGGCTTTCCTCCGACGTGAAGGCCGCGGCCAAGTCGCCCGCCGTCGCGTGGAGGAAGACACCTACCACGGCGGCGCTCTCCGGCGCGTAGCCTTGGGCCAGAAGACTGAGGATGAGTCCCGTCAGGACATCGCCACTCCCCGCCGTCGCCATGCCGGAATTGCCGCAGGCGTTGAAGTAGATATTGCCCGAGGTGGTGCAAATAGCCGTGTAAGCGCCTTTGAGGACGACGACGACGCGGTGGGCGATGGCGAAATCGCGGGCTTTCATCAGCCGCTCGTAGGCCGTGGCGCTCTCCCCGGCGACGCGGTCGAACTCCTTCGGGTGGGGCGTCAGGATGCTGCGCTCGGGGACGCGGTCGATGAGCGACTTGTTGCTGGCCAAGAGGTTGATGGCGTCGGCGTCGATCACCATAGGTTTGCCGTACGTCTGCAAGACCCGCTCGACGGCCGCCGCCGATTCCATGTGTTGCCCCAGCCCCGGCCCGATGCCGATGGCGGCGTAAGGACTCAACTCGGGGACCGACGAGAAGAAATCCGTATTCGTGTCGAAACTGAGCATCGCCTCGGGGAAGCTGGTCTGGAAAATGGCCTCGGCGCGCGTCGGGACGTGAACCGTCAGCATCCCCGCCCCTCCGCGAAGGCAGGCCTTGGCCGCCAGGATGGCCGCCCCCAACTTGCCCTTGCTGCCGGCGATGAGGAGGGCGTGGCCGAAAGTGCCCTTGTGGCCGAAGCGTGGGCGGGGGTGGATCTCCTCGGCGATATCGTCCTCGGTGACGAGGTAATAAGGCGTCTCCATCTCCTCGAGCGCGTCGGGATGCAAACCGATGTCGAGCGTTTTCCACTCGCCGACGTAAGGCGCGTTCTCGGGCAGGAAGAAAGCGAGTTTGGGAAACTCGAAGGTCAGCGTCAGGTTGGCCTTGACGATCGCCTCCCGGTCGTTGCCCCGGTTGTCCTCGCCGAAAAGACCGGAGGGAATGTCGATGGCCACGACGTGCGCCTCCGACTGGTTGATGTAATCGACCACCTCGGCGAACCCGCCCGTCAACGGCCGGTTCAAGCCCGACCCGAAGAGGCCGTCGATGACCACGTCGTGCGCCGTCAGCTCTGGCAGGTCGAAATCGCCCCGCCCCACCTCGGTGAAGTCGATGCGGTCGAGCAAAAGGAGCCGCCGCTTGTTGGCCTCGCAGTCGGGCGAGAGATGGTCAGTCGGGTTAAACAAATACGTCTCCACCCGATACGCCTCCTCGGAGAGCAAGCGGGCGATGGCCAAGGCATCGGCGCCGTTATTGCCCTGCCCGGCGAAGATGACCACGCGCGTCTGCTTCGAATAACGGCGGCAAAACTCATGGATAAATCTCGTGGCGGCTCTCTCCACCAAGTCGATCGAGGTGATCGGCTCATGCTGGATGGTGTATTGGTCCAGCTCCTTGACCTGTTGGGTCTCGAATATTTTCAGCATAATGTTCTCTATTTGTCTAATGCGGGGACAAATGTACACGCAAAATTCCATTTCTCCGCATCTTTTTCCCGCTTCATGCCGCCAAGGCCCGCGCCAGTCTTGATCATTGCCCCGAAAAATCGTATTTTCGCGTCCGACGAACACGAGAGTTGTTATGGAAACGATCCAAATCAAAGACAAGCGCTTCGAGCTTTACATCCCCGACGAGCGGATCCAACGCCGGGTCGCCGAGGTCGCCTCGCGGATCCGGAAGGACATGGCGGGCGAGAACCCCTTGCTGGTCGGTATCCTGACAGGCGCCTACCAATTCGCGGCCGACTTGAGCCGGGCGCTCGACGGCGCTTTCGAGATCACCTTCGCCCGCTACTCCTCCTACGTGGGGACCCATTCGACGGGCGAGCTGAAAGAGCTGATGCCGATCACGAGCGATATCCGGGGACGGGTCGTGATCCTTGTCGAGGACGTGATCGACTCCGGGCTGACGATGAGTCTCGTGCGCGACCGTTGCCTCGCGTTGGGCGCCAAGGAGGTTCGTTTGGCGACAATGCTGTTCAAGCCGGCCGCCCTGCGCGTCGCCCTCAAGCCCGACTACGTCTGCTTCGAGATCCCGAACGATTTCGTCGTCGGCCACGGGCTGGATTTCGACGAGCAAGGGCGAGTCTTCAAGGACATCTATCGGTTGAAAGAGTAATACATTATTATATATAAAGTATAAAGCGAGAGATTATGTTGAATATTGTGATTTTCGGCGCGCCGGGTTCAGGCAAAGGCACGCAAAGCGAATTGATTATTAAAGAATATGGAGTGGATCATATCTCGACAGGCGATGTCCTCCGCTCGGAAATGAAAGCGGAGAGCGAGTTGGGCAAGATCGCCAAAGATTACATCGAGAAAGGCCAGTTGGTTCCCGACGAGTTGATCGTCAACATGCTGGCGAAAGTCTTGGACAGCAAGGCTAACTCGAAAGGTGTGATCTTCGACGGCTTCCCCCGCACCATCCCGCAAGCGAAAGCCTTGAAAAAGATGCTGAACGAGCGTGGTACGGATGTCTCGATCATGCTCAACCTCCAAGTCGACGAGGACGAGTTGATCAAGCGTCTCTTGGAGCGCGGCAAAGTATCCGGCCGTTCCGACGACAACTTGGAGACCATCAAGTCTCGCCTGGAAGTTTACCACACCCAGACCGCGCCTCTAGCCGATTACTACATCGAAGAGGGCAAGCATGTCGCCATCAAGGGTATGGGTACGATCGACGAGATTTTCGGCCGCATCAAAGAAGCGATCAATAAAGTAAAATAAACAAGAAAAATATTGGTCCATCAAAGCGCCTCTTCGGATCAGGCGCTTTGGTGGATTCTTTTTGAAAACAAAACAGAAGAATCAGAGCGAGATGGCAGAATCGAATTTTGTGGATTACGTCAAGATCTATTGCCGTTCGGGCAAGGGCGGACGAGGCTCTACGCATTTCCGCCGGGCGAAATACATCCCGAAAGGAGGACCCGACGGCGGCGACGGGGGCCGTGGCGGACACATCTACCTACGTGGCAACCGGAACTATTGGACCCTGCTCCACTTGAAATATGAACGCCACATCCTGGCGACCAACGGCGGGCATGGCAGCGCGAAACAAAGCACGGGAAAAGACGGCGAGGACCGGGTGATCGAAGTCCCTTGTGGCACGGTGGCCTACGACGCCGAGACGGGCGAGTTCATTTGTGACGTGACCGAAGACGGCCAAGTCGTCACCCTGCTAAAAGGCGGACGGGGCGGTCTGGGCAACTGCCACTTCAAAAGCGCCACCAATCAAGCGCCACGCTATTCTCAACCTGGCGAACCGGCGCAAGAACGGATGATCATCCTCCAACTGAAGCTATTGGCCGATGTGGGCTTGGTCGGTTTCCCGAACGCGGGTAAATCGACATTGCTCTCGGTTGTCTCGGCCGCGAAGCCAAAGATCGCCAATTACCCCTTCACGACACTAGTTCCCAACTTAGGAATCGTCAGCTACCGCGACAATCGCTCGTTCGTGATGGCAGACATCCCGGGAATCATCGAAGGAGCCAGCGAAGGACGAGGACTCGGCTTGCGTTTCTTGCGCCATATCGAACGGAACTCGCTCCTGCTGTTCATGGTCCCGGCAGACTCGGACGATATCCGGAAAGAATACGAAGTGCTGAATAATGAGTTGGTGAAATACAACCCCGACCTGGCGGAAAAGAACCGGGTATTGGCTATCACGAAGAGCGACTTGCTCGACGAGGAATTAAAAGAAGCCTTGTCCAAAGAATTGCCGGAAGGGATCCCTGCCGTGTTCATCTCCTCCATCGCGATGCAAGGCATCACGGAACTGAAAGACCTCTTATGGAAAGAATTGAACCGGGAGACATTCCATGAAGTGGAGCGAATCGTACATAAGAATATTGACGTCAATTCATTAGTCTTTGATGAGGATGACCTGGTCACTCCCGTGGAAGCGGATGACGACGACGACGATTTCGAGGAATACGAGGAGTATTGGGAGGATGAGGAAGATACGCCTACCAAATAGCCCGATCGAAATTCTCCGCTATTCCGGATTGACACAATTCCCTAATGTCATTCATTTCGTGACCACCCGCCGAGGAGGCGTGAGCGAAGGGAATTACGCCTCTTTAAACTTGGGGCTTTACACGGACGACCAACCGGAACGATTGCGAGAAAATTTCGCTCGCCTTGCGGCGGGCTTAAATTTCCCCACGACGGGCTTGCTTTTGCCTCGGCAGGTTCATGGCTGCCGGATCGCGGTGATCGATAAGACATGGTTATCCCTATCGGATGAAGAAAAACGACTCCGTTTGGATGGGATAGACGCTTTAGTGACAGACGTCCCTGAGATTTGTGTCGCGGTCGCGACCGCCGATTGCGTGCCCCTCTTGCTCTATGCGCCCGATCGGCAAGTAGTCGCCGCGATTCATGCCGGATGGCGAGGAACGGTCCAGCGGATCACCGAACGAACAGCCCGGTTGATGATCGAGCATTGGAATTGTGACCCCAACCAGCTATGGGCCGCGATCGGTCCTTCGATCAGCCAGCAAGCCTTTGAAGTCGGCGAGGAAGTGATCGAGGCTTTCCAAGAAACGGGTTTTGAGATGCCTTATTTACTTACACGAGATTCCGTCAACGGGAAAGGCCATATTGATTTATGGGAAGCGAACCGACTTCAACTCCTCTCTGCCGGTTTAGCGCACGACCGGATCGAAGAAGCTCGCGTTTGCACCTACGCTTCGGCCGATGATTTTTTCTCGGCTCGCCGCTTGGGAATCCAGAGTGGACGTTTTTTATCGGGTATATATATAAAGGAATAACAATGAGAACAATTACCATCTCGAACGAGATTCATGAAGCTTGTCCCAATTTGCGGGTATTGGCGATCGATTGCCAAGTCCGGAACACACCATCCGACACGACCTTATGGCATGAAATCAACGCCATCGAGGAAGAAATACGTTCGTCCGTCCGCTTGGAGATGATCAATAAATGGGCCCCAATCCAAGCGACTCGTCAAGCATATAAAAAATTAGGGAAAGACCCTAACCGCTATCGCCCCTCCGCGGAAGCGTTGAGGCGACGAGTCGTACGATCATTACCGCTATATCAAGTAGACACACTGGTCGACCTGATCAATCTCGTCTCGCTCCAAAGCGGATATTCCATTGGAGGCTTTGACGCGGAAAAGATCAATGGCGACCTTCGTTTGGGGGTCGGCCAGGAAGGCGAGCTTTATCACGGTATCGGCCGAGGCGTGTTAAACATCTCGGGACTACCAGTCTACCGAGATCAAATAGGCGGCATCGGCACACCAACCAGCGATGAGGAACGGACAAAAATAGACGCACGAACGGCCCACCTTTTAATGCTTATCAACGGCTACTCCGGGATAGAGGGCCTACTCGACGCGGGACGCTACGCCGTGACATTATTGCGAAAATACGCCTTCATGGATTCCTTCGAGGCGAATTTGATCGCATACGGTTTCCAAGAAAGCGTATCCTTATGACTCCAGCGCCTCGAAAACCGAAAATTTAAGACAAGAAGGCGTTTCTCTAGATAAAAAAAGTCGTTTTCTTTTTGAAATAAATCACTTATGGGTTACTTTTGCCGCTGTTTAATATAAAAGACTTAAAAATACGAAAACATGATTGAGTTAATTGGAAACAATGCCGGCCTTGTTTGGCATGCGCTAAACGACAACGGGCAATTGAGCATCAAGAATCTGAAAAAGGCCACTAAGATTAAAACAGAAAAAGAACTCTATGCGGCTTTAGGTTGGTTGGCGAAAGAAGGAAAGTTGGCGTTCACGGAGGAAAAAGGAGAGATTTTGGTCTCTTTGCTTTGATCGCGACGATCCTAAAAGAAGTTTAAGGCTGTTCAACTTTGATTGAACGGCCTTTTATTTTTGCCCTCTCTCAAAAAATGTCGCCAGATTGTTGCCCGATTCAATTCTTAATTCTATTTTTGTCAGCAATTTTAGCGTGAAATGACCGAAGATCAAAAAAGATTATTGGCTGTCTTTGAAGTGAGGCTCCACGATCTGATCGTTTTATGCGAACAGCAAAGGCGAGAGATCAACGAGCTGAGAACAATATTAAGCTCAAAAGATGAGGCCTTAAGAATCGCGCAAGAAGAGATCGAGGCATTGAACGCGAAATGTGACAATCTCCTGACAGCGCGCGTCTTCTCAACCAATGAAGAGGAAATGCGCAACGCCAAGCAACGATTGTCAAAACTAGTGCGAGAAGTAGATAAGTGCATCACGTTGATGAACGAATAGTGGCGTGAAGCTTAAAATGGATGAACGAGAAGTTTCTAATAAATATAGAGATAGCGGGGAAGAAATATCCCCTGACGATCGATCGGCAAGAGGAAGAGATCATGCGGGCAGCCGCCATGCAACTCAACAGTAAGCTCCTTCAATATCGTCAACATTTCAACAGCAAGTTGGACGTGAAGGATCTATTGGCGATGGTCGCCTTCCAGTTATCGTTAGAAAACTTGCGGATGGAGAAGCGGAACGATACGGGACCATTTGTGGACGCGATCAAGCGCCTGACCGGTGACGTGGAAGCTTGCCTTAACGCATAGCCGAAAGAAATTTTTTCAATCCCATCTATTTTTCGCGTTTTGACGGGAGCGCCGACAGGCTTCCCCGTGAAAAGCGATTTTTTTGTTTTTGTAATATATTAATTATTAGTTTAAATGGGAATGTATATTATTATAGCGGTGATCGCCCTCTTGGTAGGGGGCCTGCTGACCTGGCTGGTGATGCGTTTCCTCTTGAGGTCTAAGTATGAGTCCGTACTGAAAGAAGCCGAGAAGGAGGCGGAAGTGATCAAGAAAAATAAAATGCTGGAGGTCAAAGAAAAATTCCTGCATTTGAAATCCGACCTAGAGAAACAGGTCGCGCAACGGAACTCAAAGATCCAATCGGTGGAAGCGAAGCTGAAACAACGCGAGATGGCGATGAACCAACGCCAAGAGGAGTTGCAGCGGAAAAACAACGAAGTGGAAATCGTGAAAGAGAACCTGGCGAACCAACTGGAATTGGTCGACAAAAAGAAGCAAGAACTCGACAAACTGCACCAACGCGAGGTCGAGCATCTCGAAGCCCTCTCGGGCCTCTCGGCCGAGGAAGCGAAGGAACGCTTGATCGAGTCCCTCAAAGACGAGGCGAAAACAGAAGCGGCCTCTTACATCAACGAGATTGTCGAGGAAGCGAAGATGACCGCCAACAAAGAAGCCAAAAAAATCGTGATCCAATCTATCCAACGCGTCGCGACGGAGACGGCGATCGAAAACTCCATCACCGTTTTCCACATTGATTCCGACGAAATCAAGGGCCGGATCATCGGTCGCGAGGGGCGCAACATCCGCGCTCTGGAAGCGGCTACCGGCATCGAGATCGTAGTCGACGATACGCCCGAGGCCATCGTGCTCTCCGGCTTCGACCCCGTACGGCGCGAGATCGCCCGCCTGGCTCTTCACCAACTGGTGCAAGACGGCCGCATCCATCCCGCCCGCATCGAAGAGGTGGTCACGAAAGTTCGCAAGCAAGTGGAAGACGAGATCGTGGAAACCGGCAAAAGAACGGCGATCGACTTGGGTGTCCATGGTTTGCATCCGGAGCTGGTCCGCTTGATCGGTAAGATGAAATACCGCTCCTCATACGGGCAAAACCTTTTGCAACACGCCCGCGAAACGGCGAATCTCTGCGCCATCATGGCCGCCGAGCTGGGCTTGAATCCCAAACGGGCAAAACGGGCCGGTTTGCTGCACGACATCGGCAAAGTGCCCGACGATGAGCCGGAATTGCCACACGCGATCCTCGGCATGAAGCTTTGCGAAAAATACAAAGAGAAACCGGATATCTGCAACGCGGTCGGCTCTCACCACGACGAGGTGGAGATGCAGACGCTCTTGGCCCCCATCGTTCAAGTCTGCGACGCCATCTCGGGCGCACGTCCAGGCGCTCGCCGCGAGATCGTCGAAGCATACATCAAGCGACTCAACGACTTGGAGCAATTGGCGATGTCGTATCCAGGCGTGGTCAAAACCTATGCGATCCAAGCGGGCCGCGAGTTGCGCGTGATTGTCGGCGCCGACAAGATCGACGACAAGGCCACGGAAAACCTCTCGGCCGAAATCGCGAAGAAAATCCAAGACGAGATGACTTACCCAGGACAAGTCAAGATCACCGTCATCCGCGAGACACGTGCCGTAAGCTACGCGAAATAGGACTCTCATAATTTCTATTCAATACGAAAAGGGGCGGCCTCTTCCGAGGTTCCGGCCCTTTTCTTTTGCCCAACCATTCTTAAACGCGGCCGACAACCGTTTTCCGATCCGCGTACCCCTACAACCGCACGAGGACGAGTATCGGGAGACCAGGGAATACAGACCGATTGCCAAAGCCGGAACTTTTTGTAACTTCGCGCCCGAAAATCCAATTAATTCAGAGATAAGTATATGATTACAGTCAGCAATCTGGACGTCCAGTTCGGGAAACGGATCCTTTTCCAAGACGTGAACCTCAAGTTTACACCCGGGAACTGTTATGGCATCATCGGCGCCAACGGGGCCGGGAAATCCACTTTCTTAAGAATCATCAGCAAACAGCAGGATCCCACCCAAGGAACCGTCACGCTAGGACCCGGCGAACGCCTTTCGGTCTTGAGCCAAGACCACTTCGCGTTCGACGAGCATACGGTCATGGACACCGTGTTGATGGGGCACAGCGTCTTATGGGAAATCATGAGCGAGAAGAACGCCCTCTACGCCAAGCCCGATTTCAGCGACGAGGATGGCATCCGGGCCGCCGAACTGGAAGAGAAATTCGCCGAGATGGAAGGCTGGAACGCCGAGAGCGACGCCGCCAATTTACTGAGCGGCCTAGGCATCTCCGAAGAGCTGCATTACTCGCTCATGAAAGACTTGAGCGGCAAGCAAAAAGTGCGCGTCTTGCTGGCACGGGCGCTATTCGGCCAACCCGACAACCTTTTGCTCGACGAGCCGACGAACGACCTTGACCTCGAGACCGTCTCCTGGCTGGAAGAATACCTCTCGAATTTCGAACACACGGTGCTCGTCGTGAGCCACGACCGCCACTTTCTGGACTCGGTCTGCACCCATACGGTCGACATCGACTACGGCAAGCTCCAGCTCTTCGCCGGCAACTACAGCTTCTGGTACGAGTCGAGCCAATTGGCCCTCCGCCAACTGCAACAGCAAAACAAGAAAGCCGAGGAAAAAAAGAAGGAATTGGAGGAGTTCATCCGCCGTTTCAGCGCGAACGTGGCGAAATCCAAACAAACCACGAGCCGCAAGAAAATGCTTGAGAAATTGAACATCGAGGAAATCAAGCCCTCCTCGCGCCGCTATCCGGGTATCCTTTTCACCCCCAACCGCGAGCCAGGCAACCAGATCCTCGAAGTGAAAGGCCTGACCAAACGCATTGAGGGGAAACCCCTTTTCGAGGACCTGAATTTCAACGTGGAAAAGGGCGACAAGATCGTCTTCATCAGCCGCAATCCCCGTGCGATGACCGCCTTGTTCCAGATCATCAACGGCGAGGAGAAACCCGACGCGGGCTCCTATCAATGGGGGCAAACGATCACGACCTCCTATTTGCCACTCGACAACTCCAAATATTTCAATACCGACATGAGCCTGATCGACTGGCTCACCCAATTCTCGCCCGACACGAACGAGGTCTTCCTGAAAGGTTTTCTGGGCCGGATGCTCTTCTCGGGCGATGAGCTGGCGAAAAAAGTGAGCGTCCTTTCCGGAGGAGAGAAGATGCGCTGCATGATCTCCCGCATGATGCTGACCGACGCCAATTGCCTCATCCTCGATACGCCGACCAACCATCTCGACCTGGAGTCGATCCAAGCCTTCAACAACACGCTGAAGGTTTTCAAAGGCAACATCCTCTTCTCGAGCCACGACCACGAGTTCATCCAAACGGTCGCGAACCGCGTGATTGAGTTGACGCCCAACGGTATCATCGACAAGATGATGGAATACGACGATTACATCACGGACCCGCTGGTCGCCGCCCAACGCGAGAAACTCTATCAAAAATAAATGAAAAGCCGTATCCTTTTCCCGCTGGTTCTTTTCGCCGGTTGGCTGCCAACGCTGGCGATCCAGAAACCGCTTTTCATGCTTTTCAATAATCAGCAAGCGGATAGTTGTTCGCTTGCTGATTATTTATCCGTCATCCTTCACGGGCTGAAACTGGATCTCACCGTCGCGGGCTATTTGACCGTCGTGCCATTGGTGTTAACACTCGCGTCCGTTTGGTTCCCGGGAAAATGGCTCCAAAAATTCATGAGAGGCTATTTCATCGCGATCGCCTTGCTCATCGCGATCATCTTCACGGTCGACGCCTCGCTTTATCCCTATTGGGGCTTCCGGCTCGACGCCACGCTCCTTTTCTATTTGCAATCCCCTAAAGACGCCATGGCAAGCATTCCATCCACCGCTTACTTGAGCGTATTGTTCCTGCTCGCGTTTGCCTACGCGATCTTTTGGTTCTTGAAGAAAACGATCCTGCCTTTCGTCCCGACAGAAACCCCGCGACGGCGGTTAACCGCGTCATTCGCCCTCCTATTGCTGGGCGGACTGATGTTTATCCCGATCCGGGGAGGCGTCACGACCTCAACCGCCAATGTCGGTATGGTCTATTTCAGTGAGAACCAATTCCTGAATCATTCCGCGATCAATCCTTGTTTCAGCCTGTTCACCTCCTTGAGCAAGCAACAGGATTTCGCCAGCCAATTCGATTTCTTCCCGGAAGCGGAGCGGAAAGCCTTGGCCGCCCCCTTGACACGCCCCTTTGAGCCGGCCGATAGCGTCCCTCGCCTACTAACGACAGACCAACCCAATATTTTACTCATTCTCCTGGAAAGTTTCTCCGCAAACACGATCGAAGCTTTAGGTGGCGCACACGACGTCACCCCCAACTTGAATCGTTTAAGCGAGGAAGGCATCCTTTTCACGAACTTCTATGCCAACTCCTTCCGGACAGACCGAGGACTCGTCTCGATTCTAAATGGCTATCCAGCCCAACCCACCACCTCAATCATGAAATACCCGGCAAAAAGCCAAACCCTCCCATCGATCGCGAAAAGCCTGAAAGCGAAAGGCTATGTTTCTGATATCCTTTATGGGGGCGACATCAATTTCACGAATATGCGGAGCTTCTTCTTCAGCTCAGGCTATACACGGATCACGTCAGACCAAGACTTCCCACTCGCGAGCCGCCTCAGCAAATGGGGCGCAAATGATGACGTGACGTTCCGCCACCTTTTGAAAGATCTAGCGACCCGCCCAACAGAAAACGCGCCTTGGATGACCACTTTCCTGACCCTGAGTAGCCATGAGCCCTTCGAGGTTCCCTACCATCGTTCGCAAGACCCATACTTGAACTCCATCGCATTTACCGACAGCTGCTTAGGTCATTTTATTGAACAATTCAAAGCTTTACCGGCATGGGACAACACGTTGGTAATTTTAGTGGCCGACCACGGCTATCGCTATCCCGAAACATTGATGAATCACGAGCCCAGTCGCTATCATATTCCGATGCTGTGGTTAGGTGGCGCCGTGAAACATCCCATGAGAATCGAGACGCTCGCGAGCCAAATTGATTTGGCAGCAACCCTGTTAAGCCAATTAAATCTTCCGGTCGACTCTTTTTCATTTTCCAAAAACATCTTCTCGCCCAACGAGCCCCATTTTGCCTTTTACACTTATCAAAACGGTTTCGGCTTTATCGACCCGACAGGCACTTCCGCTTTTGATAATGACTCAGAGCAATCCTTAACCCGAGAACAAACAGGAGACAGCTCACGTCTGGATAAAGGGAAAGCCTTGTTACAGACTTTATATGACGATTTAGATCGTCGCTGAGACAAGAAACCGTCCTGTAATATCTTTTATTTGATTTTTAAACCCGGTTATCAAATTAATCGCTACTTTTGCACTCTAAAACATTAAAGTAAACAGATATTAAAAAATGGCTGCGACGAAAAGAATAAAAAGAGCGTTAGTCTCTGTATTTCACAAAGAAGGATTAGATGAGATTTTAAGAAAGCTTCATGAGAATGGTGTTAGTTTCGTATCAACAGGAGGCACTCAGTCGTTTATCGAATCTTTAGGTATACCATGTGATGCCGTAGAAGATTTAACGGGATATCCTTCTATACTAGGTGGTCGCGTGAAGACATTACATCCCAAAGTATTCGGCGGGATTTTGGCGCGCCGGGAAAACGAGGGTGACCAAGCCCAGTTATCGGAATATGAGATTCCAGAAATCGACTTGGTAATCGTTGATTTGTATCCTTTCGAGGAGACAGTCGCTTCTGGCGCAGACGAACAAGCTATTATCGAGAAAATAGATATAGGCGGTATTTCCTTGATCCGGGCTGCGGCCAAGAATTTCAAAGACGTGGTTATTGTCGCATCCAAAGCGCAATACACCCCACTACTGAAATTGCTGAATGAAAAAGGAGCCGAAACAACTTTAGAGGATCGCAAATGGTTCGCGAAAGAAGCCTTCGCGGTTTCATCAGGTTATGATACTGCGATTTTCAACTATTTCGATGATCGAGAAGGCTCTCACTTCCGATTCGCGATCGACAATCCCATGCATCTACGTTATGGCGAAAACCCGCATCAAGCCGCGAAATTCTATGGCAAATTCAACGAAATGTTTGAGCAAGTTCATGGCAAAGAAATCTCTTACAATAACTTATTGGATATAGACGCCGCCGTTAATTTGATCGATGAATTCGACGAACTGACTTTCGCGATCCTGAAACACAATAACGCTTGTGGTATCGCTTCCCGTGCGAACATGATGGAAGCATGGAAAGACGCGTTAGCGGGTGATCCTGTTTCGGCATTTGGAGGTATTCTAATCACCAACGGCAAGATCAATGCGGAGGTGGCGGAAGAAGTCAACAAGATTTTCTTTGAAGTCATCATCGCTCCAGCTTATGCCCCCGAAGCCTTGACGATCTTGGAACAAAAAAAGAACCGCATTATCCTGATCCGTAAGGAATGTAAGACTAGCCCAATTCAATTCCGCTCCTTGTTGAACGGAACATTAACGCAACAGAAAGATTTGAGCATCCAAAGCGAGGCTGATTTGGAAGCGATGACCGAAAAATATCCGTCCGCACCCGAAATTGAGGATCTTTTGTTTGCCAATAAGATTGTCAAGAATAGCAAGTCGAACGCAATCACGCTAGTTAAGAACAAGCAATTATGCGCAAGTGGTGTCGGTCAAACCTCACGGGTCGACGCGTTGAAACAAGCTATCGAGAAAGCGAAATCGTTTGGTTTTGACTTAAATGGCGCAGTCATGGCGTCTGACGCGTTTTTCCCCTTCCCCGACTGTGTGGAGATCGCCGGCAAAGCGGGTATTACCGCGGTAATTCAACCCGGCGGTTCCATCCGCGACAATTTATCGGTTGATTATTGCAACGAACATGGCCTGTCAATGGTAAAAACAGGGATTCGTCACTTTAAACATTAATTCGAAAAGATTTCAAAAATGGGATTATTTTCTTTCACCCAAGGAGTCGCCATCGATTTGGGAACAGCTAACACGATCATCACCATCAATGATAAGATCGTGGTAGATGAACCTTCCGTCGTGGCGCTCGACGCCCGCACAGACAAGGTCTTGGCTGTAGGGAAAGTGGCTCGCGAGATGTACGAAAAAACACATCCCAATATTCGGACTATTCGTCCATTACGAGAAGGTGTTATCGCAGACTTCTATGCGGCAGAACAAATGATCCGCGGTTTCATAAAAATCGCGAGTGGGCGTAAACGTTGGTTTTCCCCTTCATTGCGTATGGTTGTCGGCATCCCGTCTGGAAGTACAGAAGTGGAGATTCGAGCGGTACGTGACTCTTCGGAGCACGCAGGAGGACGAGATGTCTACATGGTATTTGAACCAATGGCCGCCGCGATTGGCGTGGGTATTGACGTGTTAGCGCCAGAAGGCAACATGATCGTAGATATCGGTGGAGGAACAACGGAAATTGCCGTCATTTCATTAGGTGGTATCGTTTCCAATAAATCCATTCGCATGGCGGGTGATGACCTCACTGCCGATATTATGGAATATATGCGCCGTCAACACAATGTACGTGTCAGCGAACGGATGGCAGAGCGTATCAAAATTAATGTTGGCTCAGCGCTTACAGTTCTAGACGACGCACCTGAAGATTATGTGATCCATGGCCCCAATCAAATGACCGCGTTACCAATGGAGGTCGCTGTCTCATACCAAGAAATCGCGCATTGCTTGGATAAGTCTATTTCCAAGATTGAAGCCGCCATCTTAAGCGCGCTGGAACAGACTCCACCTGAGCTATATGCCGATATCGTGAAAAATGGGGTCTATTTAGCTGGAGGTGGCGCCTTATTGCGTGGGTTAAGTAAACGACTGAGTGACAAGATGAATATAGAGTTTCACGTCGCAGAAGATCCTTTACGGGCTGTTGCGAAAGGCACTGGTATCGCTCTAAAAAATATCGAGAAATATAATTTTCTTATTCGATAATTTTGGATGCCAATAAGGTGTGTGTTAACGTGATGTGGCTTTCCACGAAAACGTTAAGACATGCCTTTTTGGCTTTTATTATCAAATTAAGATCGCATGCGAAAGCTACTGGAATTTTTAGTCCAAAAAAAACACTGGTTTCTTTTCCTATTATTAGAAACACTCGCGTTATTCCTCGTTGTCCGGAATAACGCTTATCAACGAAGTGTTTTTTTTAGCTCAGCAAATGTCGCGGTAGCGCAAATAACTTCTCTAACTTCCGCGGTCCAATCATATGTGAATTTGAGGCAAGTCAATAAGGACTTGTTAGAAAATAATGGACGTTTGGAACTGCGCACACTAGAACTTCAAGATCAACTAGAAGCGCTATTGGCCGATACGACAACATTCAAAGGCGCGACGCTCGATAGCTTAAATACAGAAACATTCCCTTATTCCTTTATCTTAGCGAAAGTAGTAAACAATAGCGTTTCTCAAATCTCAAATTACATCACGATTGATAAAGGCAGATCTGATGGCATCCGACAAGATATGGGAGTTGTATCAAACGAAGGAATTGTAGGGATCGTATCAACCGTCTCTGAAAATTTCTCAGTCGTGATTCCCTTGCTAAATCCCAAATCCCATTTAAGTTGTAAACTTTTACATAGCGAATACTTTGGCTCTTTAGGTTGGAATGGGCGGGATATCCGTTTTGCTTCATTAGAAGAATTGCCTCGTCATGTGGTTTTCAATTTGGGCGATACAGTTATCACAAGTGGCTATTCCGCCGTATTTCCTAAAGGGATGATTGTAGGAACGGTTGCCTCTGAAGAGGAAGATGAGGACGAAGATTTCCGATCATTGAAAATTCGTTTGTCAACCGATTTTAGCACCTTAAAAATGGTTCGCGTAATTCACAATTTTCACCAAGAAGAACAATTAATGATCGAGAAGGAGGCTCGGAAAAATGATAAATAATTTATTGAGAGGCTTGCTTTATGTTGTCATTTTTGTTTTGCTACAAGTCCTTTTTCTAAATAATATCCATTTCTTTCAAGTTGCGACACCTTTTTTGTACCTCTTTGTAATCCTGAAATTACCTTTAGGAGAATCTCGTTTAACCATTTTACTGTTTTCTTTTTTCACAGGACTTTTTATCGACCTTTTCGCGAATACGGCTGGAATGCATGCCTTCGCGACAACATTCGCCGGTTTCTGTCGCGAACCACTCATCCAATTATGTCGCAATAAGGATGATTTGCCAAATGGATTACTTCCATCCGCAAAAGTATTTGGAGCTAGCGGCTACTTCCGTTATGCGGCGAGTATGGTATTAATACATCACACAATGGTTTTTGGAATAGAATCTTTGACTCTTTTTGATCCGATATTCCTGACTATCCGTATTATTGGGAGCAGCCTGTTAACATTCTCTTTGATTTGCATCATAGAAGGTTTTAATGTAACGCGTCTGAGAAGTGGAGAATAACAACACAAAATATATCTATCAAAACAGACGATACGTGATTGCGGGGGCGATCATTTCATTAGTACTGCTTTACATAGCCAGATTATTTTACCTGCAAATAATCGAAAACGATTATAAGGCATGGGCCGATAGCAATGCTTTTTTAAAACGAACCGTTTACCCCTCTCGTGGAATTATATACGACCGGAATGGGAAATTAGTGGTTTACAACCAACCCGCTTATGACGTGATGTTAATTATGCGAGAGATTCAACCTTTTGACACGCTGGATCTTTGTCGAACGCTTGATATCACGAAAGAACAATTTGATAAACGAATCATGGAAATTAAAGACCGGCGTCGGAACCCAGGTTATTCCTCATACGTCCCTCAAGTTTTCATGAACCAAATCTCTACTGAAAAATATGGCGTTTTACAGGAAAAACTTTACAAATTCCCGGGGTTTTATACACAGAAACGAACTGTTCGAGAATACGCCTATCCCAATGGCGCGCTAGTGCTAGGCAACGTAGGGGAAGTCAATAAACGAGATCTAGAAGAAGACTCTTACTACGTTCGGGGTGACTATGCGGGACGGACAGGCATAGAAAGTTCATACGAGAAATGGTTACGTGGCGTAAAAGGCGTTGAAATTTTATTGCGTGACGCTCACGGCCGAATACAAGGCAGTTTTGAAGAAGGCAAGCACGATATCGCGCCACAAGCGGGTAAAGATTTGACATTATCATTAGACATGGATTTACAAGCGTATGGCGAGAAACTCATGCAAAACAAACTGGGCGGTATCGTAATGATTGAACCGGCGACAGGCGAAGTACTTTGCATGGTCTCCTCCCCTACATTCGATCCGAGTCTCTTAGTGGGACGAGAGCGAGGGAAAAACCATCAGACTTTACAAAAGGATCCGCTCAAGCCTCTTTTCAACAGGGCTTTGATGGCACAATATCCTCCAGGATCCACATTCAAACCCACACAGGGACTTATTTTTCTCCAAGAAGGAGTCATCACTCCGGAAACACGATATTCTTGCGCTCATGGCTACACGTACTTACGAGGGCGTCCCGCATGTCATGGGCATCCTTCACCCGTAGATTTGGTCGGAGCGTTAGCGACATCTTGTAACTCCTTTTTCCCATGGGGATTACATGATATGCTGGATAGCCGTCAACGTTATCCGAGCATTCAACAAGGATTTGACGTCTGGAAAGATTATATGGTGTCCATGGGATATGGCTATAAGCTTGGCATCGACTTGCCGGGTGAGAAAAGAGGATTTATCCCCAATAGCAAATTCTACGACAAAATCTATCATAAGCGATGGAATTCCAGCACAATTATTTCGATCGCGATCGGCCAAGGTGAAATCCTGGCGACTCCTTTACAAATATGTAATTTGGCCGCGACAGTAGCGAACCGAGGTTATTTTATTACGCCACATGTGGTGAAAAAGATCCAAGATGAAGCGTTAGATTCACTTTATACGGAACGACGCTATACGATGGTTGATTCTAAATATTACACTTATATCGCGGAAGGTATGCGTGGCGCGGTAACAGGAACCGCTTATGGCGGAACCTGCCGTGGAGCGGCTTTACCGGACATCGAAGTCTGCGGGAAAACAGGAACCGCAGAAAATCCACATGGCAAAGATCACTCCATTTTCATGGGATTCGCACCCTATCAAAACCCTCAAGTCGCGATCGCGGTCTTTGTTGAAAACGCGGGGTTTGGCGCGACTTATGCGGTTCCTATCGGGAAATTGATGCTAGAAAAGTATTTAAAGGGAGAAATCTCGGAAACGGATAAGGCAACGGAAGATTACATTATCAACTCTGTCATTTTACCTCATGGCTCATTATAGAAAAACTGAAATATGGAAATCGGTTGATTGGCTGACAATCGTCCTTTACTTGCTACTCATCGTGGCAGGATGGTTCAGTATTTGTGGTGCCAGCTACGAGTTCGACAACATGGGACTATTCGACCCACAAGGACGTCCTGGGATGCAATTGATCTGGATCGCGACTTCATTCGTGCTAATATTCGTGATCCTCATGCTTGATAGCGATTTTTTTGACGTATTCGCCTATTTCATTTACGGACTTGTCGCGCTTCTCCTGATCGCGACTATCTTTTTAGCTCCCGATATTAAAGGTTCGCATTCTTGGCTTGTATTAGGGCCTATCCGCCTACAGCCCGCGGAATTAGCTAAATTCGCCACCGCGTTAGCCGTCGCGAAATACATGGATAGTTATGGATTCAAGTTGACTACGCCAAAGAATTTCTCAGTGACATTACTCTTGATTCTCTTTCCCATGGTTTGTATTTTATTACAGAAAGAAACAGGATCCGCATTAGTCTATTTGGCTTTCTTTTTGATGCTTTATCGGGAAGGGATGACCGGCTATGTCTTACTGGCCGGAATTTGTGCCGTTATCTATTTCGTCCTTGGCATGAAATATGCTGGTGTCACGGTTGGAACGACATCATTAGATTTATTAATTGTTTCTTGTTTGATCCTAACCATTACGATGGTCCTGGTCGCGTTAAATTCAAAAACAGGAAAAACAGCGAAAAAAATAGGAATTTGCATTCTCATAAGTTTCACTATAGCGGGACTAGCGTCCATTTTTACGCCAATCAATTTCGCATGGGTCGCGTTAGGACTGCTCGGTGGAATCGTTGTCTATCTGTTTTACCTCGCTTTTCATCTGTGGATATTACGTTATGTGCTGATCGGCTTATTCTCATTACTGTCTATAGGTTTCCTGTTTTCGGTCAATTACGTATTCAACGAGGTCTTGGAGCCCCATCAACAAGTACGTATTTTAGTTTCCTTAGGGCTAAAAGATGATCCAAGCGGAGCGGGGTATAACGTCAATCAATCAAAGATCGCGATCGGTTCAGGAGGGTTTTCAGGCAAAGGTTTTCTTAACGGCACACAAACCAAATTAAAATACGTACCTGAACAAGACACCGATTTCATCTTTTGCACAGTTGGTGAAGAACAAGGTTTCATTGGAGCGACCGCGGTATTGATCCTTTTCACCGTCTTCATCCTTCGACTAATTATCTTAGCGGAAAAGCAAGATCGCACATTTTTCCGAGTCTATGGTTATAGCGTAGCTTCCATTTTCTTTTTCCATTTAGCGATCAATATTGGCATGGTTATTGGGTTAACGCCTGTAATCGGCATTCCCTTGCCATTCTTCAGCTACGGTGGTTCGTCCTTATGGGGATTTACAATTCTCCTTTTTATCTTCCTTCGGCTGGATGCTTCCCGAAAGGAACGTTAAGGCTGAGAGGTTGTTAAGCGGATACCTATTTCCTGAATTCCTGGCAACGAATCCTTTCGCATACCTTGCCGAATTCCCAACGTATATTGCCCTTCGATTGGGAATTTATAGTTCTTCCTTAACAAAAAACTGGAATGGAATAAGGAAATACCTTGCCCCTTCCATTTTCCATAATCATCCGCCAAGAAATATTCAACCGTGTCTCTTTTGAGATCTCCAATTGGAGCTTCTTCCGAACAAAACAACCAAATGTTTTGATAGGGATAAAGATTATTATTGCGAACTTCAAAAAAGATATCATAAGGAACCGAAGCATCCGCGATATCGAACGTAAAAAAATAGATCTTCTCTTTGCTCCACAAGGTATTTTCAATCGCCTGATATTGCTCATAGACGACTGCCCGCTCACATGCGTTGAACAAGAGAAATCCTAACAAAACCAAGAGGAGGTTACTCCTCCTCTTTAGGTTTGTTACTCGCTGGCTTATTCGTGTTTGCATTTGCCCCATTATTATTGGGTTTGCGGACCGGTTTCGCCACTTGCTTGGATTTTTCGCCATTGCTTACCGACTTACTTTCTGGATTTTGATTCTTTACCTTTTGCTTATTAGGCTTACTAGGCGCGCTCGCTTCTTTCCCCCGATTATTGCCTTGCCCTTGTTGCTGCGCACCAGGATTACTATTGCTATTATTCTTTTTCCGAGCGTTCTTTTTCGCGTTGCCTTTTCCCTCTGATACCGCTTTTTCATTCGAAGGAGCATTATTGTTGCCTTGAGCGGAAGCGACAGCCTCTTGCGGCTTATTGCTTGATGCCTCATTGGCTGCCGCGTTCTTATTCTTGCTACCGGAACGTTTCTTCCGCTTCTTCTTGACATTGTCAAACCGGGTGACACTGTCTTGCCCCAAAATATCTTGCGCTTCTCGCTTTGAAGAGGCTTGTTGGCTATCGGCTTCCAATGAAAGCGGCTTCTCACCCCGCTTATTCATATTGATCACTTCGAAAGCGCGTTGAGCGGAGATCGTCACTAAATTCGCCGCGACCGACTTATCAGTTGAATAAGTAATCTCTTGTTTGATGATGTCCGCCTTGAAGGAATAATAAGTATTATCTTTCGTCTCAAGCGTAATTTCACGTGAAGGCAATTTCTTTTGGGCCTCCACATAAGTATCCACCTCAAAATTAATACAGCATTTCAACTTAGCGCATTGTCCCGCCAGTTTTTGAGGATTCATGGATATATCTTGGTATCGAGCGGCACTTGTGGCGACCGATACAAAGCTGGTCATCCAACTTGAGCAGCACAATTCTCGCCCGCATGGACCAATGCCACCAATACGTCCCGCTTCTTGCCGGGCGCCAATTTGCTTCATCTCGATCCGCACACGAAACGCTTCGGCCAAGACCTTAATGAGTTGACGAAAATCGACTCGCTCATCCGCGATATAATAAAAGATGGCTTTATTCCCGTCGCCCTGATACTCTACGTCTCCAATCTTCATGTTGAGACCTAAATCCGCGGCGATCTGACGGGAACGAATCATCGTCTCATGCTCTTTCGCTTTCGCCTCTTCGTATTTCTCAATATCGGTAGGTTTCGCTTTCCGATACACACGCTTAGGCTCCTGATCCAAACGAACATTATTCTTCTTCATTTGCGAAAGGACCAACTTTCCCGTAAGCGTGACCGTCCCTACGTCATGACCTGGTGTCGCCTCCACCGCTACCACGTCTCCTTTTTCCAAAGGCAATTTCAAGCTATTCAAATAATAGCCTTTTCGTGTATTCTTGAACTGCACTTCCACATAATCGGTCGCGTTAACCGTCTCAGGAATATCACACAGCCAATCGTAGGTATTAAGCTTGCTATTTTGGTGTTTGCTGCAACCTTTGGCACTCATGCCTTGGTTCCCGTTATCTAATCTGAAATCCATCTTTTCTTTTATCTGACTTATAAATAAATCTATGAGCATCAGCCCAACCCGCAGGATCCGTCACCATCCACGTGTTGACACGCCCCACTTCTCGCGAAAATAAGGATTTATTCCATTCTTTCAGGAAAAGAAGGCTCTAAAAAGAATGAAATTGAGCTTTTACCACCAACTGTTCCGAACAACCATAGAACTTTAACTTGGAGTAAGCCGATTGTTCATTAAAAAAGGAGGCCCGCCATGCACTGACGAGCCCCCCTGTACGTTTCCCGTATTCGCTTCTCACGAAGATCCTACGGAGTTCTTTAAACCTAGTTTTCT
>CASFXH010000051.1 GCA_949298575.1 uncultured Parabacteroides sp. | reverse complement strand
AGGAAGCGGCTTCGCCGAGATGCTTTCCCCGTTCGGCTGGCTCTGCGGCTTCGCCCTCGTGTTCAATGTCTGGGCGGTGGTGAGTTATAAGAAGAAGAGCTGATCATAGACTAGAGCTTGAACTTTTTCCCGCCAAGACGTACGCCAGATTGGGAAAAAACTTATCTTCGCGTCAGCTTTGTTCCCAAAGCGTGTCCACGCCGAGGGATTAAAAGGGAACCGGGTGCGAATCCCGGACAGTCCCGCTGCTGTGAGCTTCATCAACGACTTGGGCATATACTCCAGCCACTGCCCCCTGAGACAAGGGGATGGGAAGGCGCCCAAGGTCGGAAGCGAGTCAGAAGACCTGCAAAGCGACATTATTCAAACGGCTTCGAGGAAAAGCTGGAAGATTTGATGAGCGTTTCTGCCCGTATTTTTCCCAACTGCCGTACTCTTTTTCATCGTTCTGCCAAATGATTAGGAAAAGAGCATGCCCCCTTGTCCGGGATGAGCGCCGGGCAAGGGGCATGTATTTTTCCGAGATGGATTTGGCCCGCCGTTTTCAAATCTTATTTTATCGGCGTATCTTTGACACGGATTTTAAAAACAAATGATCATGAAAAAGATTTGTATTCTATTGGCGAGCGCGCTGGCCCTAATCGCTTTCGCCTTACCGGCCCAAGCGAAAATACGGGTCGGCGTAAAGGGTGGCGTTAACATCACCTCGGTTCATTTCGACTCGAACCTCCTGAGTTCGGACAATATCACGGGATTTAATGTCGGCCCGATGATCGAGGCGACCATGCCTTTGCTGGGCTTCGGTTTCGACGCCGCGCTCCTCTACTCGCAACGAGGCATGGAAAGCAACTCGTCGGGGGTGAAGACCACGTTAAAGACCAGCTATCTGGATGTTCCAGTTAATCTGAAATGGAAATTCGGCATCCCGATCGTCAAGGGTTATCTCGCGGCCGGTCCTTACGTCAGTTTCCGGGTTGGGGGCGATAAAATCTGGAACGTGTTGAACGACCAACTGGAGACCAAATCCTTCGGAGCCGGATTGAACTTCGGCGCGGGCGTCGAGTTGTTTGACCATCTGCAAGTGGGCTTCAACTATGGTTTAGGACTGACCGACAATTTCAGCGCGGATAAGCTCGATCTCGAAGGCAACAAAAACCGGGGATGGTCCATCTCGGCGGCAGTCCTCTTCTAATGGTGGAATGAAGTTCGCTGAAGTCATATTACCCTTGCCGCTGGAAAACCATTACACCTATCGGATTCCGGCGGACATGGACATTGAAATCGGGTGCCGGGTGATCGTCCCATTCGGCACCCGACGATTTTATACGGCGATCGTCACCCGAATCCTCGACCAGCAGCCCGAGGGAGGCTTTGAGTTGAAAGGAATCGCCTCAACCCTGGATTCCTCCCCGATCCTGCGCCCCGGGCAACTCGCCTTTTGGGAATGGATCGCCTTCTATTATATCTGCCAACTCGGCGACGTCTACAAGGCTGCCCTTCCCGCCGGATTGAAATTGGAAAGCGAGACAGTCGTCACCTACCTCGAAAACTTCGAGTCGGAAAATCCTTTAAAAGCCAGCGAGCAACGAGTGCTCGACGCCTTTCGGGGCGACCTGAAACTCACCGTCGACGAATTGGAGAAGCGCACGGGCTCGCGCAACATCCTTCCTACGGTCTCCGCGCTGGTCCGCTTGGGCGCCGTGCAGGTCGACGAGGCCATGAAACGGGGATTCACGCCCAAACGAGAGACCTACGTCCGCCTAGCCGACAACTACACCCCACACGAAGAAAAGCTAGAAGAAGCGCTTGCCTCCTTAAAACGGGCCAAGCGGCAAGAGGCTTTGCTCCTCCATTTCCTAGACCTCGCCCAAAGCGATCCGCGAGGAGAGGTCTCTAAAAAAACACTTCTCGGAAAAGACGCGGGAAATCTTTCCATCCCCCTAAAAGAGCTTGTGAAACGAGGCATCCTGACGCTTCAAGAAAAAGAAATCAACCGGCTGAGCTTTCAATCCAGTCCCATCATCCCCCTCCATCCGCTCTCGGAGGCACAGGCGAACGCTTTGCGGGAGATTCACGAGCGTTTTCAAGAAAAAGAGGTTTGCCTCCTTTACGGGGTCACGTCGAGCGGGAAGACAGAAATCTACGCGCGCCTGATCGACGAGACCCTCCGTACGGGGCGGCAAGTCCTCTACCTCCTGCCCGAGATCGCGTTGACCACCCAAATCACCGAACGCCTGGCCCGCTGGTTCGGAAACAGGCTCTTGGTCTATCATTCTAAGTTTTCAGACAATGAGCGGGTCGAGGTCTGGAACCGCCTGCTTCGCGACGACGGCCCCATGCTCGTCTTGGGCGTTCGCTCGTCGCTGTTCCTCCCTTTCGACCATTTGGGATTGGTGATTGTCGACGAGGAACACGAGCCATCGTTCAAGCAACAAGAGCCGGCGCCCCGCTACCACGCCCGCGACGCGGCGATCGTTTTGGCTCAGCGACACGGCGCCAAGACCCTGCTCGGATCGGCCACGCCCTCGGTCGAGTCTTTCTTCAACGCCAAGAGCGGGAAATATGGGCTGGTGGAATTGAGCGCCCGCTTCGGCGACGTCAGCTTGCCGGAAATACGCGTCGTGGACATGAAAGAAGCGCGGCGCCGGAAGCTCGTGCGGGAAAATGATTTCTCTCCGCTCCTGGTGGAGAGCGTCCGCGAGGCGTTGGCGCGGGGCGGGCAAGTGATCCTTTTCCAAAACCGCCGGGGATTCTCGCCCTTCGTGGAATGCCCGGATTGCGGATGGGTCCCGCGGTGCCCCAACTGCGATGTCAGCTTGACGTACCATAAATTCCGGGACGAGCTGGTCTGCCATTATTGCGGACACAAAATCATTTTGCCCAAGCGATGCCCGGAATGCGGCCACGAGGGCTTGCGCGCTGTCGGCGCCGGCACGGAAAAAATCGAGGAAGAAACGCGGACCCTTTTCCCGGAAGCCCGGATCGCCCGCCTCGACCTCGACTCGGCCCGCACCCGCACGGCCTACGAGCGCCTGTTCGAGCAATTCGAGTCGGGCCGGATCCAGATCCTGATCGGCACGCAGATGGTCTCGAAGGGGTTGGACTTCAGCAATGTTCAAGTGGTAGGCATCCTGAGCGCCGATACGCTGATGAACTTCCCGGACTTCCGGGCCCACGAGCGGGCTTTCCAGCTGATGACCCAAGTAGCGGGCCGCGCGGGCCGTCGAGGCACGCGGGGATTGGTCGTGCTCCAGACTAACCAAGCCGACCATCCCCTGATCCACCTGGCCCGCCAGTTCGACTATCCGGGAATGGCCGAGGGGCAACTGGCCGAACGCCAGCTCTTCCGCTACCCGCCTTACGACCGCCTCCTCCTCATCGTCCTGAAAGGCCGCGACGAGGCCTTCCTCCGCGATTTCTCGACCCGCTACGCCAACAAGCTCCGCGAGCGGCTGGGGGGAAGGGTACTGGGACCGGTGGCGCCGCCCATCGGACGGGTGCAAACGCTCTACATCCGCCAGATCGTCATCAAGATCGAGACCAACGTCGCGATCGCCCCCATGCGCGCTTTCCTCGAGAGAATCCAAGAAGAGGCGCACACGTGGCCCGACGCCCAACGAATACGTATCCATTACGATATAGATCCCATTTAATCACGATAAAAAAACAATGCGATCATGAATAAGAAAAAGCACAAGATCCTCTTCGTCTGTCTCGGAAACATCTGCCGCTCACCGTCGGCGGAGGCCGTGATGAAAAAACTCGTCCACGACGCCGGCCTGGACGAGCAGTTCGAAATCGACTCCGCCGGGCTGATCAACTACCACGAGGGCGAGCGGGCCGATCCCCGGATGCGCGCCCATGCCGCCCGCCGAGGCTATCAGCTGGACTCCATCTCCCGCCCCATCCGCCTGTCGGACTTTGACCATTTCGACCTCATCATCGGCATGGACAACCGGAACGTCGACGAGCTGCGAAGCCTGGCCCCCGATCTCGAGTCGGAAGCCAAGGTGCATCAGATGACGGAATTTTCCCGTAACAAGCTTTACGACTACGTGCCCGACCCCTATTATGGCGGGGCCGACGGCTTCGAGCTTGTCCTCACCCTCCTCGAGGACGCTTGCGGGGGATTGATGGAGGAGATCAGCGGGATTTCATGAAAAGAACGTATATTCGCGCATCGCATCTTTCTTCTATAAATTAATCAAAAAAGCAATCATGGAACGGACGATTTTTAACACGGCTCAGCTGGAAATCCTCAACCTGATGTCTTACGTGGAAAGCGAAGATACCTTGAACGAAATCAAAGATATGCTCTCGGATTACTTCGCCTTGAAAGCGGAAAAGGAGATCGACCAGTTGTGGGACGACGGCCAATTGAACGACCAAGTCGTTGAGGAATGGAAAAAAGAGCATCTACGGACACCTTACATTGAGCACAAACGATGAGAAAGGTTGTCTTGGATACCAACTGCTTGCTGATCTCTCTCTCGAGAAAAGCCGCGTACTATCCCGTATGGAAAGCGTTTCTTAACAAAGAGTATGTTTTGTGCTACACCACGAGATTTTGTCGGAATATGAAGAAATCTTGGCTTTGAAAATGGGTCCCGAAATCGCGGGAAACATCATCAAAGCGCTTGTCACAAGAACAAACACTATGAAAGTGGACATCCATTACCACTTCCATCTCATCTCCTCAGACCCGGATGACAATAAATTCGTGGACTGTGCGATAGCCGCGAACGCGACTTTCATCGTCAGCCAAGATCATCATTTTGACATTCTCCGCCTAATCGACTTTCCGAAAGTAGGCCTGATCAACATTGATGAGTTTCTAACGCTTCTGACGGGACCTTAAGGCGCGTGCCATCCGTCCGTACACCCTCGATCGAACCGCCCGTGCGCTGGCGTTCGATCGACACTGTACGAACGAACCGCCTGTGCGCTGGCGTTCGATCCGCACTGCGCGAACGAACCGTTCGCGCGCTGGCGTTCGATCCGCACTGCGCGAACGAACCGTTCGCGCGCTGGCGTTCGATCCGCACTGCGCGAACGAACCGCTCGTGCGCTGGCGTTCGATCCGCACTGCGCGAACGAACCGCTCGTGCGCTGGCGTTCGATCCGCACTGCGCGGGCGGAAGCAGGAGATGGGGGTGATCCGCCCGCGCCTTTTCAGCCAGAAGCCCACAAGATGGCGAACCGTTCGCGACGCTAGGAACGTTTCCCGACGAAATAAGCATAGATTATTTATATAAAATAAGAAACGATTCTATCGTCGCGTTATTCGAAAATTGTTTACCTTTGGCCATCGTTTCATCTTAAAACAAAAGAACCATGAAAAGAATTTTATCACGCATGATGGCCGTCACCTTGGCGGGCCTGACCCTGACGGCTTGCGCGCCCCAAGAGGAGCGAGTCGATTTGCTCGAGAACGCCCCGGTCGTAGCGAAACGCGTCACGATCGACGGCGAGACCTTGATCGACATGGACCCCAGCCTATTGAGCGGCGATACGATCTACATGCCACTCAGCCATTTCACGGAAGAGCTGGAAATCATCCCCCTCGACAACCGCGACGAGGCGCTCGTGGGGCGAACCGCCGTGGAAGTCTCGGATCATCACATCCTGACCTACTCCTCGCAAAACGAGCCGTTCAAGCTTTTCGACCGCGAGGGGAATTTCCTGACCAACATCGGCGCCATCGGGCAAGGGCCGGGAGAATACAGGAGCATTTACACCGCGGCGCTTGACGAAGAGACCCGGCGGGTTTACCTTTTCCCCTTCTTCGGAAAAGAGATCCTGGTCTATGATTTCGAGGGCAACGTCTGCCCTTCCATCCCGCTGGCTCACGAGGGGCTCGTCGGGTTGTTCGCCTTGCGTGGCGACACGGTCGTCCTGTTCGGCTCGCCCCAGCCCAAGCGATTCCCCTCGTGCGTCTGGCTGCAAGACCGGGAAGGAAACCTCTTGTACGAATTCCCGACCGAGCGGCTCGACTTCGACTTCCGGGGAGTTACGGTCACCTCGAACATGAACATTCCCGGGCGGATCGACCTGAGCTTCTGGATCCCCGAGGCGCGACTGGACACGCTCTACGAGATCAGCATTGAGAAGGGCGTCTTGATCCCCCGCTTCACGGCCACCTTCAAGGGCGACATGCTGAAACCGCACATGTATGGCGAGTTCCCGGACTATTACGTGGGCGAGGCGCAAGGACGATGGACGCAGAGCCGCACGGGAGACGACGGCCAGACCGAAGTCCGCGTCGTCGGCGATCCGCCCGCCTATTACATCGTGGACAAGCGGACGCTCCGGGGATCTTACTATTGGATCTTGAACGATTTCCTGGGAGGCGAGCGAACGCGTCATCCGATGGCGCTCACGAACGGGAACTTCTCGGAATGCGTGGACCCCGGCGACCTCATGGAGACCATCGAACGGGCGCTCCAATCCGGCCGCCTCACGCCCGAATGGGAAAAGAAGCTGATCGCCCTCCAGGAGACGATCAGCGAGAACGACAACAACTACGTCCTTTACGCCCGCCTCAAGCCTGCTTCGGCTTCTTCAACTCCGGATAACTGACGCGGGTGTGGTACATCGTCTTCAGCTTGTCGGTAAAGACGGTCTTGATCGCCTCCACGTCCTTGAAGGTCAAGGGGGCGTTCTTCAAGAGGCCGTCGGCGATCTGGCCATCGATGATCTTGTTGACCAGGCCGCTGATGCTCTCTTCCGTATGCTCCTTTAAGCTACGGGAAGCGGCTTCCACGGAATCGGCCATCATCAGGATGGCCGTTTCTTTCGTGAAGGGGTTCGGGCCGGGGTAGGTGAAGGCCTCCTCGTCGATCGGGCGGTCGGGGTATTTGTTCTTGAAGGAGTTATAGAAGAATTTCGCCTTGCCCCGGCCGTGGTGCGTGCGGATGAAATAGATGATCGCCTTGGGGAGCTTGGCCTTCTCGGCGATGCGGACACCGTCGTTCACGTGGTTGATGATCAGGCGGGCGCTCTCGTCGTAGGGCAGGCCGTCATGCGGGTTGACGCTCGTCTGGTTCTCGGTGAAGAAGACGGGGTTGGCCATCTTGCCGATGTCATGGTAGAGCGCGCCGGTACGCACCAGTTGCGTATTGGCGCCCACCTTGTCCGCGGCCGCCGAAGCCAAGATGGAGACTTGCAAGGAATGCTGGAAAGTGCCGGGGCAGGTTTCCGAAAGCTTTTTCAAGATCGGCGTATTGATGCTCGAAAGCTCGACCAACGTGATGTTGGAGACGTAGCCAAACGTCTTTTCCAATAAATAAACCAAGATATAGGAGAAGGTCAGCAAGATGAAATTGATGCCAAAATAAAGCAGCATCAGCCAGTTGATCTTCTGCACGTCGCCCTCCTGATAGAGCGCGAGCCCCAAATAGACCAGCCCATAGGCCAGAAAGACAAGGAACGCCGAACGGATCAACTGCGAACGCTCGCTCAAGTCTTTCAAGCTAAACGTCACGACCATACCCGCGATCAGCTGCATCGTCAGGAACTCATGCGGGAAAGGCACCATCAAGGCGCAGATCAAGGAAATCACCATGTGCAGGAACAAGGCCGTCCGCGAGTCGAAGAACGTACGCACGACGATCGGCACGATGGCCAACGGGAGGATATAGACATTAAACACGCTATACGTCACGCACAACTCCGTAACCACGCAACTCACGAGCAGACAAAGCGTCATGAACAGCACGCTCCGCTTGTTGTGGAAGATTCGCTGGCGGAACGACCACAGGTAAAGCCAGAAGCACGAGACGAAGCCGAAGACCAAAAGCATCAATCCGCCGATAATGATGCTCTGCCGTTGCTGTCCGCCCGTCTTCGTCTCATGGATCATTTTCAACGAACGGAGGACATTGTAGGTATGATGGTCGACGATCTCGCCCCGGTCGACGATGCGCTCGCCCGCCTGGACCATGCCGCTCGCGATCGAGAGGTTCTGGAGCATCTCTTCCCGCACCTTCTCACTCGTGCTCGGTTCATACGCCACGTTCTCCACCAAGTAATTATTCAAGTCGCAATCTTGAAGCACCGCCTTATTCAGGTGCGAAGGGCAATTGTCGATGATAAACTCATAGGCGCTTTTCACCATGAAGAACTCGCTCAAGTATTGGGCCCGTGCGACACTGTTGATCAAAAGGTTGACATAATCGTAGTGTTCCTCTCGCAGGCGCTCGTAATCGGCCGTCGAGAGGATGCCCCGGTCGTAGAGCTGCGTCAGGGAGTTTTCGATATAGGCGCGATAAGCGGGCGTCAGTTTCCGGGAAAACTTGCTCTGGCAATCCTTTTTGAAAGCCTCCAAACGCTCCGCCTGGATCGCCTTGTCGAGGCGGTAATAGGGGCGGAAGGACCTCAAGACGCTGTCGCGTTCCGCCTGGATCTCCGCGTCGGTCTTATAGATGGGAAAGTCGGATGGGGCCGTCAGCAGGCCGTAACGCCAAGGTTTCCCCTCATAAAACTGGTAGCGAAACTTCCCCTCGCGAGGGAAAAGGTAAGCGATGATCAAGGCCGCGATCAAGAAATAGGCGGCGGTCGGGATATGGTAGTTCTTCAATTTCATGTTCATGTCGTCAATCCGTTTGCGGGGCGAAATGTACGAAAAGTTTGCGTAAAGAGAAAAAAAAGGTCTAATTTTGCGCCCGTCATCCGACAAGATCAAGAAAAAACAACGAATTAGATACGATAAAGCATGATGTCTGAAAGAAAAGTAAGAGTGCGTTTCGCGCCCAGCCCCACGGGTCCGCTCCATATCGGCGGTGTCCGTACGGCATTATATAACTACTTGTTCGCTAAACAACATGGCGGCGATTTCATTTTGCGGATCGAGGATACCGACTCGCAACGGTTCGTGCCCGGCGCGGAGGCCTACATCATCGAGGCCCTCACGTGGCTGGGCATCCGGTTCGACGAGGGCGTCGGCTTCGGGGGCGAATACGGGCCCTATCGCCAGAGCGAGCGGCGCGACATTTACAAGAAACATGTCGCCCAGCTTTTGGAATCGGGACACGCCTACATCGCGTTCGACACGCCCGCCGAGCTGGAGGAGAAACGGAAAGCCATCCCCAATTTCCAATACGACGCCTCGACGCGTCTCCACATGACCAATTCGCTGACCCTTCCCAAAGAGGAAGTGGAACGGCGGATCGCCGACGGCCAACAATACGTGGTCCGCGTGAAGATCGAGCCGAACGAGGACATCCATGTCCACGACCTGATCCGCGGCGAGGTGGTGATCAACTCGTCCATCCTCGACGACAAGGTGCTCTATAAATCGGCCGACGAGTTGCCGACTTACCACCTGGCCAACATCGTCGACGATCACCTGATGGAAGTCACCCACGTCATCCGCGGCGAGGAGTGGTTGCCCAGCGCCCCGCTCCACGTCCTGCTCTACCGCTTTTTCGGATGGGAAGAGACGATGCCCCAATTCGCCCACCTCTCCCTGCTCCTCAAGCCGGAAGGGAACGGCAAGCTGAGCAAGCGCGACGGCGACCGGCTAGGCTTCCCCGTCTTCCCCCTCGAATGGCACGACCCGAAGACGGGCGACGTCTCCTCGGGCTATCGCGAGAGCGGCTATTTCCCCGAGGCCGTCGTCAACTTCCTCGCCTTGCTGGGCTGGAATCCGGGCAACGACCAGGAGATCCTCAGCATGGACGAGCTGATTCGCCTCTTCGACCTCTCACGCTGCGGCAAGAGCGGCGCCCGCTTCGATTACGAGAAGGGGAAATGGTTCAACCACCATTATTTGCAAGAGAAAAGCGACGCCGAGCTGGCCCAGCTTTTCCTCCCGATCGTGGAGAGCCACGGCGTGCAGGCGACCCCGGCGTATGTCGAGAAAGTGGTTGGCCTGATGAAGAGCCGCGTCAATTTCGTCAAGGAATTGTGGGACACGTGCGCCTTCTTCTTCGTCGCCCCGGCCGCGTACGACGAGAAGACGCGCAAGAAACGTTGGAAAGCCGACTCGGCCGCGCGACTGACGGAGTTCATCGAGCAACTTCGCCAGCATGAGCCCTTCGACGTCGAAAGCACCGAAAACGCTTGCAAGGCTTGGATCGAAAGCAAAGGCTACCGCCTGGGCGACATCATGAACGCCGCCCGCCTCGCCCTCGTCGGCGAAGGCAAGGGGCCCGGCCTCTTCGACATCACCGAAGCCCTCGGCAAGGAAGAATCCATCCGACGCCTCCAGCGGGCTATCAAGATCTTGAAATAAAACATCCATTTTATTATAGAAGGAAACCGCCATGCTGTATAGCCTCGCCATCCATCTTTACGCCCTGATCATCGAGCTCATCGCCCCCTTCCACAAGAAGGCGCGGCAGATGCGCCTCGGGCAGTGGCGCACGAACCGGATCCTCCGGCAAAAAATCGATCCCAACGCCCGTTACATCTGGTTCCACGCCGCCTCGCTCGGCGAGTTCGAGCAAGGCCGACCGATGATGGAGCGCCTGCGAAAAGAGCATCCGGAATACCGTGTCCTCCTCACCTTCTTCTCCCCGTCGGGATACGAGGTGCGGAAGAACTACGAGGGGGCCGACGTGATCTGCTACCTCCCGTTCGACACGCGGTGGCGGGTGCGCAAATTCCTCAACCTGGCCCATCCGGCGATGGCGGTTTTCATCAAATACGAATTTTGGGGAAATTATCTCCAGGAGTTGCGTAAACGGGGCATCCCGACCTATATCATCTCCGCCATTTTCCGCCGCGACCAGTTTTTCTTCCAATGGTTCGGCGCCTCCTCGCGGAAAATGCTCCATTGCTTCACCCGGCTCTTCGTGCAAGACGAGCGGTCGGTCGAGTTGCTGAAGGAATACGGCATCACGAACGTCACCCTCGCTGGCGACACGCGTTTCGACCGCGTGCTGGCCGTCCGCGCGCAGGCTCGCGAGTTGCCCACCGTCGAGCGCTTCGCCCACGACGGCTCCCGACGCCGCGTGCTCGTCGCCGGCAGCTCATGGCCCGCCGACGAGAGCCGTCTCATCCCCTACTTCAACCGGCATCCCGAACTGAAACTCATCATCGCCCCCCACGAGATCCACCGCGAGCATCTGGAAGCCATCGAGACCCTCCTCCACCGGCCCGCCGTACGCCTCTCGGAGGCGGCCGACAAGGACCTCTCGCGCTACGATTGCCTGATCGTCGACAGCTTCGGCCTCCTCTCGTCCATCTACCGCTACGGGCAGATCGCCTACATCGGCGGCGGCTTCGGCGTCGGCATCCACAACACGCTCGAGGCGGCGGTCTATGGCATCCCCGTCCTTTTCGGGCCTAACTTCAAGAAATTCAAGGAAGCGAAAGACCTGATCGCCGCGGGCGGAGCCTTCTCCGTAGAAGATGAGGCCGCTTTAGCCCAACGCCTCGACACGCTGCTGGCCGACGACAACGCCCGCCAGCAAGCGGGACAAGCGGCGGGCGACCTCGTCCGCCTGAGCGCCGGCGCCACCGACATCGCCCTCCGCGAAATCTTCCCTACGTCCGGCTCGCCAGCTTGAGCTCCAGGTCGATAATCCGCCGCTCCTTTTCCAGCAAAAGGTTCTTGAGCTGCTCGACCTGCCGCTTCAACGCCGCGACTTCCTCGCTATCGTCTTTTTCCGGCGGGGCGGCGGGGACAAACGGTTCCCCTTCCCCCCAAGCCAGCCACTCGACCCGCACGTTCGGGAAAGCGTTGAGCACCCGCTTGATGTTCTTCAAATGCGGCTCGTGCCCCCGGTGCTTCGAGGCCGTGAAGGTCGCTTTCGGAATGCCGCATCGTGTCAAAAAGGCGGTCAGCTTCATCTCATGACGCTCGGCCAGCCACTCGATCCTTTGGTAAAAGTCTGTCATCATCCTGCTTCTTTTGAAAAAGGCAAAGATACGAAAAACGACTGCGTAAACAACTAGAAAATTTTTTTCTAGCTCCAATACACTGCGTAAACAACTAGAAAAACTTTTTCTAGCTTCCGCGAATTGTGTAACCAACCAGAAAAACTTTTTCTAGTTCCAATACACTTCGTAAACAACCTTTTTAGGACTTTTCTAGTTTCCGACGACTGTGTAAGCAACCTTCCAGCTCTTTTTTCCATAATTCAAAATCCTGCCCTATCTTCGCGCACGAAACAAACAGACCCTCACGAGACACATGGCAGGCATCTACATCCACGTCCCCTTTTGCGCCCGGCGTTGCGCCTATTGCGACTTCTATTCCCAGACAGATCGTTCGTTGACAGAAGATTACGTCCGGGCTCTCCTTCAGGAAATGGATTTGAGGAAAGATTATTCGCGGGGCGAGCGCGTCGAGACGATCTACCTCGGCGGCGGCACGCCCTCCCTCCTGGGCGAACGCGAGCTGACGGCGATCTTCGAGGGCCTCGAACGGCATTTCGGCCTCTCGGCGTGCCGCGAGATCACGATCGAGGCGAATCCCGACGACCTGCGGCCAGCCTACATCGCCCTTTTGCGCCGCCTCCCCATCAACCGCGTCAGCATGGGCATCCAAAGTTTCCACGACGACGACCTGCGCCTCCTGAACCGTCGCCACAACGCCCACCAAGCCCAGGAAGCCGTGGCCAACTGCCAAGCCGCGGGCCTCGCGAACCTCAGCATAGACCTCATCTACGGCCTGCCGGGGCAGACGCTCGAACGGTGGGAGGCCAACCTGGAGGCCGCCCTCGCCCTCGACGTCCCCCACCTCTCGGCCTACCACCTCACCTACGAAAGCGGCACGCCGCTCGAGCGCGCCTTGCGGGAAGGCCGCGTCCAGGCCGTCGACGAGGAGACCAGCCTTTCCCTTTTCAATCGCCTGATCGATCGGCTCGAAGCGGCCGGATACGTGCACTACGAGATCTCGAACTTCGCCCGCCCTCATCGTGAAGCTCTGCACAACAGCGGCTATTGGGCCGACGCCCCCTACCTCGGCCTCGGCCCCTCCGCCCATTCCTACGACCGCGAGAGCCGGCAATGGAACGTCGCCTCCCTCCCGGCCTACCTCGCCGCCCTCCTGCGCCCCGACGGACAGCCCCTCTTCGAACGCGAGCGGCTCACCCCCCGCGACCGCTACGACGACTACATCATCACCCGCACGCGCACCCGCCGCGGCCTCTCCCCCACGGAGATCCTCGCCCAATTCGGCCCCGCCTACCACGCCCATTTCCAACGGCAAGCCCGTCGGGCCGTCGCGCGCGGCCTCCTCATGACCGACGGCGACCGCTTGCGCCTCACCCGCACGGGCCTCTTCATCTCCGACAGCGTCATGGTCGACTTGCTCGCGGAGTAGCGGGCGACGTTTTCAACGAGACATCAGCTTGCCGACCGCTTTCTCCAACGACTCATCAGGCTCGATGATGTTGTAATTTCCCCAAAAGTCCTTGTCAAAGAACAGCGCGGCGTTGTCGGAGAAAATCTCGTTCCTGCCAAACGCCTCGCGGGAAGGGATCCCGGCGGTAGCCTTCTCGATGTCCGTCACGACCATTTCCGAGACCACGGCGTAGTTGGTCGCGAACAACTTGCGGCGCCAATCGCATTTGAAACGAATCTCATTGCGGACATAATTGAGGTACGTCTTGCCCTCATGATCCATGTAATCCACCAGGTAAGAGACCTCCACCGGCTTGAAACGCAGGCCCAAGGGTTTGCGGCGCAAGATGGCGGCGGTCGCCTTCTGCCGGTCGCTCATGTCCAGGTTAAACTCCGCCCGCGTAAACGACAGGCGTTCCCGATCGATGTAAAACTTGCCATAATAAAGCGCGTAGGGCAAAGTCCCGTTTGGACGAAAGCCGACGACATATTGCGGACGCTGGTCGATCGTCTCCATTTCCTCCAAATAAAAATCATAGAACGGAAGCACCTCCGGGCTAAGCAACAGATCCGGATTTTTCACCACGTCCATGTAGATCGCCGCCGTGGGGCCACCCAAAAGTTTCACGGCCAACGTATCGCTCGCCTTGGGGCTGAGCAGTCGGCGCCCCTTGAGAATCCGTACCTGGTCGCGCCCCGCGTCTTTCGCGTAGGAAGTCTTGCGCAAATCAACCACGGCCTCCGCGACGTTGATGTAATGTTGGCGCTTCCGGGCCGTTTCCCGATAAAAACCAGTCAGTTGATCCACATTCAGGCTATAATTCTCCGGGATCTTCCGGATCGCCTCCTCCACCAACGCGCGAGGGTCATAGCCTTTGACCACCACCTCGCCGAGCATCCGCGCGGAAGGCGTCATCCAAATCGTACGTCTCCCCGGGCCATCCGCTTCCAAAGAGACCCGCACGTTCTCATAACCCAAATAAGAGACCTCGAGCGCCGCGTCTCCGGCAGGCTCCTTGACCTTAAAGGTAAACTCGCCGTCCGCGTTCGTCACCGTCCCTTCCGTACTCCCCTCGACAGAGACGTTCGCGTAGGCCAACGCCTTCTTGTCCGATTTGTCTCTTACGATTCCACTGATCGTCACATACCCCTCGTTCTCGCGATCGTCCTTCACCGTGTCGGCCGCTCCCGCCGGCATCCAATAGAGGAACATAAGTCCCAACAAAATACTTTTACTTGCTTTCATAATCCATTTGTGTTTTTTAAGATGAAACAATCCTAATCCGTAAAACTTGTAACGCGAAATTAGTCGGGCACGCCCTCCCCATCCATACATAAAATACAGATGAAAGTGCGCGTTTTACAGGAATCATCGCAGCCTTTAGCGCCTATAATCCAACGGAGAAACGCCGAGATTCTTGCGAACGTAGCGATTGAAATAGGAAGGTGAGGAAAAATGAAGCCTTTCCGAGATCCGCGCGATGCTCAACGAGCGGTCGTTCAAGAGTTTCTTGATCTCCTGAACAGTAAACCGCCTAATCCAATAATTGGCGGAAAGACCGCTCACCTTGTAACACAATTCGGAGAGATATTTGGGGACAACACACAGCTCGGAAGCGTAATAAGCCACCTCGCGATGTTCCCGATAAGCGCCGCTTTCTAACATGGCAAAGAAACGAGCCAAAATCAGCCCGCCTTGGAACGGGACTTCCATACAACCATAAAGCCTCGCGTGAAAATCATAGAAATCAAGAAATAAGGTCCGCACGACACTCATCAGCGCCTCTTGATAAAAATGATGGGAAGTATGGCGCAGGCGACGTTCCACTTCCCGAAAATCCGCCTCGCACATTTCTTGTTCTTCGGATATAAGGCGCATCACGGGATTTCGATAGAGCGACATGGTGCCGGTCATATAATAATTGTTGTGTTCTGGCGTGCACATTTCCAAAAAACGGGCCGCGATATAAATGACCTTGCAGCGGAAGCCTTCCGAGGGCGTCACACGCTCCACCAGCTTATTGCTGATGATGATCAAGCAATCACCCGCCTCGAAGAGGAAACGATTGTCGTTAAAGACGACCTCACAAGTCCCCTCGTAGCCATACGCATGGGCGATGTATCCACTGGTGGCCTCCGTTCCCAAACGTTCCAACGTGTCTTCTATAATCACTTCCCCATTCATGCTCCCCTTTGTGTATGACACGCAAAAATAAACTTTCACGCTTGGATTCCAAAGCCAATTCCTGTAATATTTGAATATTTATCCGCATTATGTGCCTTTCGCACGGACGCGGCATCCGCTTACTTCGCGGTATCAATCAAAAAAGAAAGCATATGACACGAAGAGAAGTTTTAAGACATTTGGGAAAAACAGCGATAAGCGTCACGCTCTCCTCAATGGGCATATCCGCATTCACGTCCTGTTCGGAAAAGGGCAAGAAACGCCTGGTATTCTATTTCACCGCCACGGGCAACAGCCTCTATACCGCCCTCCAGTTCTCCGACACGCCCTTGAGTATCCCGCAAGTGATGAAAAACGACAACTTGGTCTTCGAGGCCGACGAGATTGGCTTGGTCTTTCCCGATTACCAAGCGAAAGCGCCCGAGATGGTCAAACGATTCCTGGAAAAAGCCACGCTGAAAGCTCCTTACCTGTTCAGCGTCATTACCTATGGCGCGTGGGCCTGTAACGTCGTTGAATATTGGAACAAATTCGCCCTCGACCATGGCGTGCGCTTCAACTATATAGACACGATCCTGATGGTCGACAACTGGCTCCCCTCCTTCGACATGGAAGCGGAGCTGAAAATCGATAAGAAAGAAGAGGAACAATTGCGGCGGATCGTGGCGGACATTACGGAGGAGAAAGACTACATCCCCGTCCTGAGCGACGAGGAACGCGCCCGCTGTGAGGCCGTCCTCCAACGCCTCACGGGACTTTTCCCCGTCCGGAGCGAAACGCTTTTCAATGTCGACAAGGATCGTTGCGTAGGCTGCGGCTTTTGCACACGGGTATGCCCTAGCGGATGCGTCAGCCTGACATCTACCGGAGTAACTTACGAGGGGAATTGCGAATACTGCCTGGCCTGCGTCCATAATTGCCCCCAAAAAGCCATTACGCTGAAAAACGGCGAACGCAATCCCGAAGCGCGCTACCGCCACCCGAACATCTCGATCAACCAAATCGTCCGCGCCAACATCCAATAGCAAACCGAGGGGGGGGGTAACCCCCACTCCTCGCGGAGTAGAAAACAACCAAATGGCCCCTTTCAAGGACGAAAAAGCCCCTTTCCAAAACATTTCCCGCGCATTTTTACGTTTTTTGAGAATCGAGACGAACCGTATTAAAAAACTATTACATATATTCGCGATGTCTAAAACAGCGAAAAGTGCCCTATTTATACATAATATCAGGTTGCAACGGAGCAGGAAAAACGACAGCTTCCTTCACGATCTTACCAGAGATGCTTAAATGTAAGGAGTTTGTCAATTCAGACGAGATAGCCAAGGGACTTTCCCCTTTTAACGCGGACAGCATAGCCGTAGCCGTTGAAGCGAGCCGAATCATGTATAAACGCATCAAAGAGTTGATCGCGGCAGGCGAAACATTCGCAATGGAAACGACACTAGCGACCCGGTCTGTCGCGAAACTGATCCGGGAAGCGCAAAAGGAAGGTTATTACGTGACGCTCCTCTATTTCTGGCTGAATACGCCCGATCTAGCGGTAGAGCGCGTGAAAATGCGAGTAGCGGCCGGAGGCCACAACATCCCGGAGGCGACAATCCGCCGCCGGTACGAGGCCGGTATCCACAACCTCTTCGAGCTATACCTTCCCATCAGTGATTATTGGATGATCACGGACAATTCGATGTCTCCGATGGAAGTAATCGCCAAAGGATTCAAGAATGAGAAAATAGAGATTTACAATCCGAGTGTATTTAGTAAATTACAACATCATGAATGAGCAAGAAGTCAGAGAATTTGAAGAAAGCATACTAAGAGGAGCGAACATCGCCTTCCAACGGCTAGTGGTCCAGAAGAAAAAAGAGGACGGTGAACTGGCCTTCTCCCGCAATGGGCACGTTTTCAGGGTTAAAGCCTCTGATCTCGATAAAGTGTATTAAAAAACGGTATCTCCGTCCAATTTGAGCCACGCGCTCAGGTTGGACGGAGATATTGTTTTTTGCCCCTTCAGCTGAAACACACATGTCACGTTGTCCACACGAAGTTGTCACGACAGACGCATTTATTCGCGCAAAAGAATAAACAACTAAAATGTGATGCAACGATGAGAAAACTATATTCTATCCTATTCGCCGCGACCCTGACTCTCCTGTCCGCCGGGGCGCAAGTAAGAAACGAGATCCACGTCCCGGATCTTGGAGGCTATCAAACTTTAAAATGCGATTTCCACATGCATACGGTCTATTCCGACGGCTTGGTCTGGCCTACCGTCCGGGTGGATGAGGCTTGGCGGGAAGGTCTTGACGCGATTTCCCTGACCGAGCACATCGAATACAGGCCTTTCAAAGAGGACGTGAAAGGACATCACGGCCGTTCGTACGAAATCGCTGAAGGAGCGGCCGGGTCGCGCGACATTTTATTGATCCGCGGCAGTGAGATCACTCGTTCGATGGCGCCCGGGCATTTCAACGCGATCTTTCTGGAGAATTGCGACGCGCTAGACAAAGAGGACTGGCATGATTCCTTCAAGGCCGCGAAAGCGCAAGGCGCTTTCATCTTTTGGAACCACCCCGGCTGGGACGCGCAACAACCCGACACGACCCTTTGGTGGGATGAGCATACGGAAATCTACGACAACGGCTGGATGCAAGGCATCGAAGTGGCCAACGGCGGCTCCTATTATCCGGAAGCGCAACGCTGGTGCCTGGAAAAAGGCTTGACCATGATCGGGAACAGCGATGTCCATAACCCAATCAACCTGGATGTCGAGTTCCATAAAGGAGAGCATCGCGTGATGACCTTCGTCCTGGCCAGCGAACGTTCCCTGAAAGGGATCCGGGAAGCGTTGGACAACCGGCGCACGATCGTCTGGGTAAACGACTTATTGGTGGGCGAAGAGAAATGGTTGAAAGAGCTGTTCGAGCAATCCATCAATGTCCTCGAGGTCAAGAAAGGAAAGACAAGCTGCCAAATCACCCTGCGCAACGAGTCGGACCTGCCTTTCTTCCTTCAAAAGACCGAACACGATAAAGCGCTTAAATATTTCCGCGAGTTCACGATCGAGCCGCGATGCCAATACACCCTCACGGTTTCCTATCCCGAGGACTTCAGGGGAGAAAAGCGAATCAACTTCCGTGTCAAGAACTTGCTGGCGCGGCCCAATCAAGGCATGGACTACAGCTACTCCTTCTGAAAAGAGCGCACGAACGAAAAGAAAAACCCGTCGGACACTTCACGAATCCGGCGGGTCATTTTTTTTTCGTCCTTCACTACTTCTTGCGCATATAAGTAATGAAAGAATAGGGATAGGGATTCTCCTCGTCTGCCGGGAAATCCTGGCGTTCGGTCTCTTCCCAAAGGTCCCAATTCACGACAGGGAAAAAGGCGTCCGCGTCCTCAAACTCATGATGGATGCGGGTGATCAGCATCCGGTCGGCGATCCGGAGCGCTTGGCGATAGACCAACGCGCCACCAATGATAAAGATCTCCTCTTCCTGCTCGCACAAGTCCAAAGCCGTGCCCATCGACTCGCAGGCGAAGCTATCCATGAATACCGCCTCGGGCAAAGTTGTCAGCACCACGTTCTTGCGGTTTGGCAACGCGTGAGGAAGAGACTCGAAAGTCTTCCGCCCCATAATCACGGCATGGCCCGTCGTCAACTCCTTGAAACGTTTCATATCGGCAGGCATCCGGCATAACAAGCGCTTGTCCTTGCCGATCGCGTTGTTCTCGGCTATCGCCGCGATAATTGTTATCTTGCTCATAGTCGTATACAATTATATAGATTCAACATAAATCAAACCGAAACCACCCCCTTGATGTGCGGGTGCGGGTCGTAGCCCGTCAGCGTAAAATCCTCATAGCGGAAAGCGAACAAGTCCTTGACCTCCGGGTTGATCTCCATTCGGGGCAAGGGGCGAGGCTCGCGCGTCAACTGGAGCTTCACTTGCTCGAGGTGGTTGTTGTAAATATGGGCGTCGCCCAGCGTATGGATGAAATCGCCCGCCTTCAGGCCCGTCACTTGCGCCATCATCATCAGCAGCAAGGCATAGGAAGCGATGTTGAAGGGGACACCCAAGAAGATGTCCGCGCTGCGCTGGTAAAGTTGGAGGCTCAGACGGCCATTGGCGACATAGAATTGGAAGAACGTGTGGCAAGGCGGCAGGTTCATGTTCTCCAAGTCCGCCACGTTCCACGAGCTTACGATGATACGCCGGGAGTCCGGGTTGTGCCGGATGGTGTCGATCGCCTCTTGGATCTGGTCGATCGAGCCCCCTTTGTAGTCGGGCCACGAGCGCCATTGGTAGCCGTAGATATGACCCAAGTCGCCATCGGCGTCGGCCCACTCGTTCCAGATGCGCACGCCGTGCTCTTGCAGGTAATGGACATTCGTGTCGCCCCGCAAGAACCAAAGCAGCTCGTAGATAATCGACTTGAGATGCAATTTCTTCGTGGTGAGCAAAGGGAAGCCCTCGTCGAGGTTGAACCGCATCTGGTGGCCGAACACGCTGATTGTCCCCGTCCCCGTGCGATCGTCCTTCCGCACGCCTTCCGTCATCACCCGATTCAATAATTCAAGGTACTGTTTCATGACACTCTTTCTTTACGCTTGGTCGCGAATGTACGAAAGGGAATCGGATCGCGCAAACCAACTTGGCGGAAGGCCCCCATTTTTCTCGCCCGACCCGAACGGCCGAGCGGGGGAACGCGTTACCTTCGCGACAGGTTTAACTTTAAATACGAATAGGATGAAACATTGGATTTATGCCGCGATGGCACTCTCCGTGATGTGCGCGTGCGGCGGGAAAACGAGTAAGGCGGACAGCCAGGAAGAAACAGTGACGAAGACACTCTCGGGCCTCGATCCCACGGCCTTCGTCTCCGAGGTCGACGGGAAACCGACGGCTCTCTATGTCTTGAAAAACAACAAGGGCGCCGAGGCCTGCGTCACCAATTGGGGCGGAAGGCTCGTCTCGGTCATGGTGCCCGACCGGGAGGGAAAGATGACCGATGTCGTCCTCGGCTACGACAACATCCAGCAATACGTGCAATTCCCTGACAACAACTATGGTGGACTCATCGGTCGCTACGGCAACCGCATCGCCAACGGGAAATTCTCGCTCGACGGGAAAGAATATCAACTGCCCCAAAACAACAACGGCCACTGCCTGCACGGCGGACCGAAAGGCTACCACGCCGTCGTATGGGACGCCAAGCAACTGAACGACCAATCCGTCGAGCTGACCTACCTCTCGGCGGACGGCGAGGCGGGCTTCCCGGGCAACCTGAACGTCAAGGTGACCTACACCCTGACGGACGAGAACGCCGTCGACATCCAATATGAGGCGACGACCGACCAGCCCACCATCGTAAACCTCACCAACCACAGCTACTTCAACCTCTCCGGCGAACCGGGATCGACCATCATGGACCATGAGATCCTCATCAACGCCGACACTTACGTGCCCGTCGACGAGACCCTCATCCCGACTGGCAAGCTCGCCCCCGTGGAAGGTACGCCGATGGACTTGCGCCAGATGGTCCGTGTAGGCGACCATATTGACGACGACTTCGACCAGCTTCGCTACGGTGGTGGCTACGACCACAACTGGGTGCTCAACACGAAAGGCGACTTGAACACGCCGGCGGCCCGCGTCACCAGCGAGAAGAGCGGCATCACCATGGAAGTCTACACCACCGAGCCGGGCCTCCAGTTCTATGCCGGCAATTCAATGAGCGAGGCGGGCGACAAGGGGAAACTCGGCGTCGTCTATCCCCGTCGCGGCGCGCTCTGCCTAGAGACGCAACACTATCCCGACTCCCCGAACCAGGCGTCGTTCCCCAGCGTCGTCCTCCGTCCGGGCGAGACGTACCACAGCCGGTGTGTCTATCTTTTTAAATAGGGGTAATCGACATGCCCGTCATGCGAACGGGAAAGGACGGGGATCAGTTTCCTCGTCCTTTTTTTATTGAAAAATCCCATCGCGAACTCGCGAAACGACGCCAGAGACTCTGGGATGATTTCGCGAACTCGCGAAACGGCGCCAGAGACTCTAGGATGATTTCGCGAACTCGCGAAACGGCGCCAGAGACTCTGGGATGATTTCGCGAACTCGCGAAACGGCGCCAGAGACTCTGGGATGATTTCGCGAACTCGCGAAACGGCGCCAGAGACTCTGGGACGATTTCGCGAACTCGCGAAGCCCAATTGTCAATCGTCGTCCATTAAAAAAGGAGGCCCGCCATTGCTGACGAGCCCCCCCTGTACGTTTCCCGTAATAGCTTCTCACGAAGATCCTACGGAGTTCTTTAAACCTAGTTTTCTGTTCCCTCCTGCCTGCCTCACGGCGGTAATTGAGGGAACGCTATTTAATTCATTT
>CASFXH010000050.1 GCA_949298575.1 uncultured Parabacteroides sp. | reverse complement strand
CCCCCTGTCGCGCAGCTCGGCGATCTGCCCGCGCGTGAACTCAAAAAAGGACCGCGATCCTTTGCGCGTCCCCGCCCCATTGGGAGCGGCGGACGAATGAATGCTTGTATGTTTACCCATTAAATTCCCATTTTAGGATTTCAATAAGTAAACAGAATCCATAGGAAATAGGAGGGAAGGTGAGGGGGGCGGTGGGTGCCTAGTCCCACCACCTACGGAGCGCGGGCACCCACTACCCTGTGGGTGCCTACACTCTCTACCCTGTGGGTGCCTACACCCACCAAGGGGTCGATGCCTAATCCCACACGAGGGTGGGTGCCTAATCCCACAGGGTACGTCCTAAAAACTGTTAAAACCCCAATGGCGTGATTGAGGAGGAGAAAGGGGGGATCAAACTACGGGATTTATTAGAATCCGTAAGATAGTTACATCTCGTGATGACGGAATTACCGATCTTTGCGGCGTAAATTTTTATAGCATATGACACTTAATGAATTTTTAGCGCACGTCGAGGCTCGCCTTCCCTTGGGCGATCCGGAGACACAAGTATTCATGAACGAGATGAGCGACGAGGCGCGTCGCCTGACTTGCGAGATCAACGGTTCCTATCATTCCCAAGAGGAGTTGCGGGCGCTTTTCTCCCGTCTTTTCGGAAAGAAGGTGCCATCCACTTTCCGGGTCTTTCCGCCTTTCTATACGGACTTTGGGAAAAATATCACGGTGGGGGAGAACGTTTTCTTCAACGCTTGCTGCCAATTCCAGGACCATGGGGGCGTCACGATCGGCAACGGTTGCTTGATCGGTCACAACGTGGTGTTCGCCACGCTGGACCATGACTTTAACCCCGCGAAACGCTCGTGGATGACGCCCGCCCCGATTGTCGTGGGGAACAATGTCTGGATCGGCTCGCACGCCACGATCTTGAAAGGGGTGACGATTGGCGATGGGGCGATCGTGGCCGCCGGCGCGGTGGTGACGAAAGACGTTCCGGCGAATACCATCGTGGGCGGTGTCCCCGCGAAACCGATCCGGAAAATCGAGTCGGAGGGGGGCTCATCCCTCTAATTTCCCTTCCCAAACGAAGCAGTCCGGGAAAAGGTTACGCTTTTGGAAGTCGGTCGGCTCCGAGAAAAGGCCGAAGACCGACGAGCCGGAACCGGACATGCTGGCGTATAAAGCCCCCCGGTCGTAAAGCTTTTCCTTGATCGCTTGGATGGGGGGGTGTTGGGGGAAAACGCTGGCTTCGAAATCATTCTCCAATCCTTCCCGCCAGCGTTCGACGGGCCTTTTCACCCATTCCTTCACGGAGAGGGAAGGAGCGTGGGGCTTGACTTGGGCGTAAGCCTCCGCCGTCGAGACGGCAATGTCGGGCTTGACGAGGCAGAGGTAATAGGCGCTCAAGTCGAGCTCGATCGGCTTGAAGATATTGCCGATGCCCGTGGCGAAGACAGGCTTGTCTTGGATAAAGAAAGGGCAGTCGGCGCCGAGGCGGGTGGCCAGTTCCTCCAAACGTGCGGTAGGCAGTTGGAGCTGGAAGAAATCGTTCAAGAGCTTGAGCGTGAAGGCGGCGTCGGCCGATCCTCCTCCCAATCCGGCTCCGAAAGGAATGTGCTTGAGGAGATGGATCGCCACGGGACCGATGCCATACGTCTCTCGCAGGAGGGTATAGGCCTTGACGACGAGGTTGCGTTCCGCCGGGCCGTCGACGGGGATACCGGTCGACGTGAAACTGAACTCTTTGGCAGGCGTGACTTCCACCGCTTCCTTCAACGGAATGGGATAGAAGACGGTCTCAATATCGTGGTAGCCGTCGGGGCGTTTGCCGACGATATTGAGGCCGAGATTGATTTTCGCGTTCGGGAATGAGATCATCGCTTCAAAATGGGATTAGGGTTCCGCGATGGTTTCCTTGGAGAGCGCTTCCGCTTCTTCTTCTGGCGAGGCCTGGATGTTGGGTTGTTCCAGTCCATAACCCATGATCCGGTCTTCCCGTTTCAACAACAGGGCGATGATCAGCGCCAGGATGCCGAAGCAAGTGAAGATGCCCATCGGCAGCGTATAGTCGTAGGCCGGGGTGTCGGTCCCGTTGTCGATCTTGCAATACGTGTCGAGTACCCACCCGATAAGCAGTGGCACCATGCTCAAGCCAATGTTTTGTACCCAGAAGATGAGCGCGTAGGCCGTTCCCAACTGTTTCTCGGGGATGATCTTCGGGACGGAAGGCCACATGGCCGAGGGGACAAGCGAGAAGGCGACGCCCAAGACGATCATGACAAGCGTCGCGAACCACCAGACATTCAAGATGGGCAGCGTGAACAGCAGGTGTACGCCGATCAGCATCAACGCGCCATAGACCATGATCGTGGCGCCTTTCCCTTTCCGGTCGTACAGGTTGCCAAAGAAGGGCGTCAAGAGGATGGTGCCGAAAGGAAGGATCGCCGGGATATTGCCCGCCAATTCCGGTTCGACACCGTATTTATTGACCATCAAGTCGGTCGCGTATTTCAAGAAGGGGAAAACGGCGGAGTAGAACAAGACGCACAGGAGGGCGATCAGCCAGAAACCTTTGCTTTTGATGATGAAGACGATGTCCTTGATCCGGAAAGGTTCCTCGGCTTCTTCCTCCTCCTCGTTGCCCGCGGTCGAGGCGTCGAGCTTGCGGTCCATCACGCAGAAGACGAGAAACGCGATCAGTCCGACGCAGAGCATACAAAGACAGAACAGGATAGGGGCGGAGATGCTTTGGAAATAAGTGGCCACGGGAACGGAGACCGAAAGCGCCAGGGCCGTTCCCAAACGGGCTGTCGCCATCTCAAGCCCCATCGCCAGCGCCATTTCTTTCCCTTTGAACCAGCGAACGATGATCTTGGATACCGTGATACCGGCCGTTTCCACGCCCACCCCGAAGATCGCGTAGCCCAAGGCGGCCACCATCACTTGCGCCTTCCAGCCCAACAGCTCGCCTTCCATCGTGAAGAGGTCGGAGATGGCGTAGTATTTGATCGCGCAGCCGATGAGCATCAGCACGCACGAGCTGAGGCCCGTAAAGCGAACTCCCATCTTGTCGAGGATGATTCCGCCGATGATCAGCATGAAAAGGAAGACGTTGAACCAGCCGTAGGCGCTGGTGAAGAATCCATACTCGGTGCTGTTCCAAGCGAGTTGCGCCTCCAGCATCGGTTTGAGTGGCGCCATGACATCCGTCAGGATATAGCCACAAAGCATCGTGAACGCCACGAGCGCCAAGACGCTCCAGCGGGCGATTTTCGAATCGCTTAACTTTTGTTGAATTTGTTGAGTCATGTTTTTATAAGGTATTATTCATTTTTTATCTGGAAAAAAGGAAGGGCCTCGGCGACGATAAAGGTGCTTCCGCCAATGAAGAGGAAGTCGTCGGCCGTGGCTTCCGCGAGCGCCGCCTTTAAGGCTTCGGGGACACTCTTGTAGGCCTCGCCCCTTAGGCCATGCCGTTCGCCTCGTGTCCGCAAGTCCTCGGCGGGGAGCGCACGGGGAATGGCCGCTTGGGTGAAGAAATAACGCGCTCCGGAAGGCATGAGGGAGAGGACGCCGTCGATATCCTTGTCGCTTACCATCCCCACGACCATCAGCAAATGCCGGTGGCGTTTGGCGACGTGTCGCAGTTGCGCGGAAAGGGGTTCCCATCCGCCGACATTGTGTCCCGTGTCGGCTACGACCGCGGGTTGTTCCCGCAAGGTTTGCCACCGGCCCATCAATCCGGTCAGTTCTACGACATGGCGAAAGGCCTCTCGTACGGCTTCCGGGGGGAGGACCACGCCTTGTTCGCGCAAGATTTGGATGGCCGAGAGGACGGTCCGTGTATTTCGGACTTGCGCTTGTCCGCCTAGCTCTCCGATCAGCTCACCTTCTTGGGTTTGGTAACGCCAATAATGGTCGTCAATCAATTCCGCGTTGTCGTCCGGCAGGTTGTCCGAGCGCCAGGCCTCGACGAGGGGCGCTTGTTCCCTTTCTGCTTTCTTCCGGAAGACTTCCCGCACGCCCGTTTGTTCCGCTTCGCCCACGACGACCGGGACACCTCGTTTGATGATGCCCGCTTTCTCGGCGGCGATCTGTTCGACGGTGTGGCCTAGGAATTGTGTATGGTCTAAACTGATGTTCGTGATGACGCTCAGGATGGGGGTGATGATATTGGTGCTGTCCAATCGCCCGCCCAGCCCGACTTCGATGACGGCGAAGTCCACTTTCATTTCCTTGAAATAGAGGAAAGCCAAGCTGGAAGTCAGTTCGAAGAACGATGAGTGAAGGGGCTCGAAAAAGGCCCGATGCCGCTCGACGAAATCAACGACCGTCTCTCGCGGGATCATTTGCCCATCGACCCGGATCCGTTCGCGGAAATCGATCAGGTGAGGGGAGGTATAAAGCCCGACCCGATAGCCCGCCCGCATGAGCGCCGCCGCCAGGAGATGGCTCACAGAGCCTTTCCCGTTGGTGCCCGCGACGTGGATGGTCCGGTATGCCTGGTGAGGATTGCCCAAATAGTCGTCGAGCGCTTGACTCGTCCCTAGTCCCGGCTTGTAGGCCGAGGCGCCCTCGCGCTGGAAGATCGGCGTTTGGGTATATAGATAATGAAGTGTCTCTTCGTATGTCATTCCTTCTTTTCTTAGGCTTCGCGAAAGTAACGAAATATATTTGAAATGTGTCCTCGTGGAGGGAAAAGTCGGCGCGGGGCGTTCCCGGCTCAGAAAAGGAAGCCCAGCGAGATGCTCATCTCGTTGACCCGGCGGTCGAGACGGATGCTTCGGCTGGCGTTGGGGATGTTGGCGTCGAAGGTCCGGATTTCGGATTCGCTCTGGTTCAAGCCAAAGTCGTACATGAAGTCGAAGAAGAGGCGGCCAATATTCACGCCGATGGCCGTCGTGATGCTGATGCCAAAGGGTGAGTTATTGCTTGAGAACTCATCGACGGTCACTTCGTCTTCATACGAGAGGTCGGCCTTGTAGCGATACCGGAACTTGGGTCCCGCCATGAGACTTAATCCATAGGGATCTTGGCGGACAAGGTTGTAGCCCAGCAGGACGGGTATGTAGAGATTGCGGGTGTCGATGCGCAGGATCGTGTTGGTCTGCCCGCTGAGGTCGACTTGTTCCGGTTGGTCGGGGATGAGGAAGCGCATTTGGGCGCTTGTCTTGCTCCACGTGACGTTGGGCTGGAGGAAGAACCGGTTAAGATTGAAACGGCAAAAAAGGGTCGCTTCCCAACCGACTTGGTAATCGATCAGCATGTTCTCCGCGTCGACGTCGTTGATGGAGAGCTCGTGGATGACCGGAAAAGAAGCGTTGATGCCCAGCTTCGCCCCGTAGTTGAAACTCTTCTCGATCACGTGTTTCACGTCCATGATATTTTGGGCATGGAGGCGCGTGCCGAAGAGCAAGGCGAGGGTGATCAGGGCTATCGTCGCTCGGCGCATGGGCTATTTCTTTTTCTTGACCGACCAACCGAACGAGCCGATGAAGTCGCCCAGCGCGTAATATTTTCCGTGCGAATAGGCCAGGAGGTCGGCCCGGCGCATGTCGAAAGCGCCCGTTTCGGGATCGAGATACCGCTCGTCGGCGAGGACGTTCACCACGTCGGCGATAAACATGTCGTGGCTTCCCAAGGCGAGGATCTCTTTCACCCGGCACTCGATGCAGAGAGGCGATTCTTCGATCGTTGGCGCTTGGACGACACTCGCCTTGCCGGGCGTGAGGCCCATCTCTTCGAACTTATGGTGATCCCGTCCCGAGTTGACGCCGCACCAATCGGTGGCGTAGGCCAGGTCGCGCGTGGTGAGGTTGATCACGAACTCCATGTTTTTCTTCAGGATGGGATAGGAGAAGCGTTCCGGGCGGACGGAAATATAACACATCGGCGGGTTGGTACAAATCGTACCGACCCAACCGATCGTGAGGATATTGTATTCGGACGGCTCACTTCCGCAACTGACCATTACGGCCGGGAGCGGATAGACGAGCGTTCCGGGTTTCCAATCGATTTTCATTTGATAATGATGTCTTCCTTATTGATTTTCCGTTCGCAATAATGGCATTTGATGGTGCCTTTCTCGCGATCGACCACGTGGAAACGGGTCGCCATCGGCTCGTTGTTGGTGATGCACTTGGGGTTGTTGCATTTGACGATGTCGATCAGTTCGTCGGGCAGGGTGACGGTCCGTTTCTCGACCACCTCGTAGTCGTGGATGATGTTCAAGACCACGTTGGGGGCGATGAGGGCGATGCGGTCGATCTCGTCTTCGGCGAAAAACTTGTCGGCGATCTTGATCATGCCTTTCTTGCCCATTTTATTGCTGTGGAGGTTGTTGCCGATGGTGATGGTGTTGTCCATCTGCTCGAGTTTCAACATGGCGGCCACTTGAAACAGTTGGCTGGAGGGAATATGGTCGATGGCGGTGCCGTTCTCGAGCGCGGCGACCTGCAATTCTTTTTTCTTCGTGTTTGACATAATGTTTCTTTTTTTCTTTTGGGTTTAAACTTCAATGCCGAGTACGTCGCAAATGATCGCCTCGCGGGCGAAGAGGCCGTTGCGGGCTTGTTGGATGTAGTACGCTTTGGGATTGTCGTCGACATCGTAGGCGATCTCGTTCACGCGGGGCAGGGGATGGAGGATCCGGAGGTTGTCGCGGCTCCCTTTCAGCATCGCGTCGCGCAGGATGTAGACGTTCTTGACCCGTTCGTATTCCTCGAGGTCGGTGAAGCGTTCGCGTTGGACGCGGGTCATGTAGAGGATGTCCGTCTGGTTGATGATCTCCTCGGTGAACTCCGTGTGCTCGTAGTAGCGGATGCCGTGCGCGTCGCAGAAGTTCTTTTGCTCGTCGGGCATACGCAGCTCATTGGGCGCGACGAAATGGAACGTCGGGTTGAAATGCGACATGCCGACGATGAGCGAGTGGACCGTCCGCCCGTATTTCAAGTCGCCCACCATCGTGATGGTCAAGTCCTCCAAATGGCCTTGCGTCTTGCGGATCGAATAGAGGTCGAGCATGGTTTGCGAGGGGTGCTGGTTGGCGCCGTCGCCCGCGTTGATGATGGGGATGTGGGTCACTTCCGAGGCGTAGCGGGCCGCGCCCTCCAAGTGGTGCCGCATGATGATCAGGTCGACGTAGTTGCTGACCATAAGGATCGTATCTTTCAAGGTTTCTCCTTTCGACGAGCTGGTGGTCGAGGCGTCTTGAAAACCGATGACTCGCCCGCCCAAGCGGTTGACGGCCGTCTCGAAGCTCAAGCGCGTCCGGGTGGATGGCTCGAAGAACAGCGTCGCCGCCACTTTCCCTTCCAGCAGCCTCCGGTTGGGGTTCGCCTCGAATTTCTCCGCGTTGTTCAGGATGCGAAGAATATCCTCTTTTGAACATTGATCGATAGAAACTAAACTTTTGCTCTTCATAAAACGTGAAATCTGTGCTTTCTTTATCTTTTTTCTTGCTTCGCAAATGTAGGTCTTTTTGGTTTTATGAGGCGCGAATTCCTTGATTTTTTTTCCGTCCGGGGTGTTTTACGCTCTTGAACGCTCGGCGGCTGGGGGAGATTTTGTACTTTTGGCGCGATAAAACAAAGTTATAGCCATGGATTTTAAGGAAACCAGTTTGCCCGGCGTTTGGATCATCGAGCCGAAAGTGTTCGAGGACGCGCGGGGGTATTTTATGGAAGCGTTCAAGCAGGAGGAGTTTGACGCCCGGGTGGGGGCGACGTGTTTCGTCCAAGACAATGAGTCGTGTTCCTCGCGAGGCGTCTTGCGGGGCTTGCATTACCAGTTGGCGCCCTACGCCCAGGCGAAGTTGGTGCGCGTCATCAAGGGAACGGTGCTCGACGTGGCGGTCGATATCCGCCGGGGCTCGCCGACCTTTGGCCAATACGTGGCCGTCGAGCTGTCGGGCGAGAACAAGCGCCAACTCTTCGTCCCCAGGGGATTCGCGCATGGCTTCCACGTCTTGAGCGACGAGGCGATATTCACGTATAAGGTCGATAACGTTTACGCGCCGAAATACGAGCGGGGCATCCGTTTCGACGACCCGACCATCCAAGTCGATTGGCGGGTGGCCGACGGGGAGACGCTCAATCTCTCACCCAAAGATCAACAAGCGCCTTTCTTGAGCGAGGCGGAAATCAATTTCACTTACCAATAAATTAAATTAAATTAAATTAAATAATGATCGCATCATGAAAACCTATCTAGTGACTGGGGCCGCGGGATTTATCGGGGCCAACTTCTTGAAATATATGCTGGCGAAATATCCGGACATCCGGATCGTGGCGCTTGATTTGCTGACCTACGCCGGCAACCTGGGGACGATCGCCGACGACATTGACGGCGAACGCTGCGTCTTCGTGAAAGGCGATATTGGCGACCGGACGCTGGTCGACCACCTGTTCGAGACTTACGGCTTTGATTACGTGGTCAATTTCGCGGCCGAGAGCCACGTGGACCGCAGCATCGAGAACCCGCAACTCTTCTTGGTCACGAACATTTTGGGTACCCAGAACTTGCTCGACGTCGCCCGCCGCCATTGGGTCACCGGCAAGGACGAGACGGGCTATCCGGCTTGGCGCGAGGGCGTTCGCTTCCATCAGGTCTCGACCGACGAGGTCTATGGCAGCTTGGGCGCCGAGGGTTATTTCACCGAGACGACCCCCCTCGACCCGCGCAGCCCCTACAGCGCCTCCAAGACGAGCGCCGACCTCTTCGTGAAAGCCTATCACGAGACCTACAAGATGCCCGTCTCCATCACGCGTTGCTCCAACAATTACGGCCCCTATCATTTCCCCGAGAAACTGATCCCGCTGATCATCAAGAATATCCTGGAAGGCAAGTCGCTGCCGGTCTATGGCGACGGCTCGAACGTGCGCGACTGGCTCTATGTCGAGGACCATTGCAAGGCCATCGACGCCGTGCTTCACCGGGGCCGCGCGGGCGAGGTCTACAACGTGGGCGGCCACAACGAGCGGCGCAACATCGACATCGTGCGCCTGACCATCCGGACCATCCGCCAGCTGATGACCGAGAACCCCGCCTATCGCCAAGTCCTCAAGAAACGTGTGCCGGGCGCCGACGGCGAGCTCTCGATCGACTGGATCAACGACGGCCTGATCACCTTCGTCAAGGATCGCCTGGGCCACGACCAACGCTACGCCATCGACCCCACCAAGATCACCCGCGAGCTCGGCTGGCGCCCCGAGACCACCTTCGAGGTCGGCATCGTCAAGACCATCCGCTGGTATCTCGAGCACCAGGCTTGGGTGGAGGAAATCACCGGCGGCGACTACATTAAGTATTATGAGCGGATGTATGGGGGGGAGAGAGCTTGAGTGATGAAAAAGAAAATCACTTTAGCGATCTTCCTCGTGTCGCTTATCGTCCAATCCGCTCTCGCGCTTAAGCCGGACTCCGTTTATCATTACCGCCCCGAGAACGCGGCGATGATTTACAAGGAAATGGATATTGAGACGCCTGACGGCTATAAGATCAAGGCTTGGTTTTTCCCCGCTCAAGAAATTATCGAAGAAAGATCGCTCCTCGCTTACTTTTATGAGCACCCGCTTTCCAGGCCCTATGAGACCATTACGGACCAACCGCTCCCGACCGTGATCGTAAGCGACGGGGATGCCGAGAACATGGGTGGATCAGTCGTTTACGCACGGATCCTTGTGGCGCATGGATACAACGTGGTCACTTTCGACTGGCGGGGCTTCGGGCAAAGCAGCCCATTCCCGATGGACCAGGACTTTCTTTGCTACACGGAGTTCCTGACCGATTACCATGCGGTGATCAATCACGTGGCCCAAATGAAAGAGGTCGATCCGGAGAATATCGCGCTCTATGGTTTTTCGACGGGCGCGTACTTGAGTATGGCCGCGGCCCATACCAACGATCACGTCAAATGCTTTGTCGGTCGGGCGCTCATGACCTCGTTCGATGATTTCTTGGCGAACCACCCGCGCTGGGCGACGGACAATCGTCAGTTAAAAAAGCCGTTGGATTATCCCGAAGAACTTTATCCCATCCATGTCGCGCCTCATTTCAAGAAACCTACTTTCTTGATTGTAGGCGGGAAAGACGTGCGCACACCCGTGTCGATGAGCGAGGCCGTTTTCGAGAAATTGCCGGGCGAGAAGCTTTTGTGGGTCGTCCCTGAGGCCGAGCATGGTGGACCGCGAGGACCGGAATTTATCGACATTGACCGCTTCGAGCGGATGTGGGTGAATTTCCTGGATATTCATTTGAAGCGATAACAGAGGGGGGATTCCGCGCTCATGCGAAATAGCGATCGAGCCCTCGAATGTCATTTTTTCATCTCGCGAAATAGCGTCTTAGGACTCCGATGATAGTGCGCATGCTCGCGAAATAGCGACAGAGGCCTCTGACACTATTTTTTATAGCGCGCGATAGCGATCGATGCCTCGAATGTCATTTGAAAAATTTTGGAAATAGCGATCGATGCCTCGAATGTCATTTTTCATCTCGCGAAATAGCGTCTTAGGCCTCTGTCGCTATTTCGCGAGTCCGCGCAGACCTGTCGTAGGGCTCCGTTGGCGTTGCGCGAGTCCGCGCAGACCCGTCGTAGGGCTCCGTTGGCGTTGCGCGAGCCCGCGTGGACCTGCCGTAGGGCTCCGTTGGCGTTGCGCGAGCTCGCGCGGACCTGTCGTAGGGCTCCGTTGGCGTTGCGCGAGCCCGCGAAATGATGTTCACTTGCTTTTTTCTTGAAACTTTCCCCTGTCTTACGATTTATTCGCTATTTTTGTGCCTTAACATTAAACTTTGTTTCCATGAAAATCGCTTATTTAAATTGTTTTTACGGGGAAGCCGTCAAACGACGCGAATTCCTATCCGCGCTTTTTGCGTTTCTTCTTCTCTTCTCCGCTTGTGGGGACGTTCGCCAAGAGTCGTTCGCCGATGACGTGGCTTACCATCTCGATTTCGAGGAATGCTTAGGCAACGAGCGGACGCTCCGCCTCTCGGAAATCGCGGACACGATTGAGTATTTGGAATTGAAAACGCCGGAAGACCTGATTGTCTCCTATATCCAAGATATTATCTCCGTAGAGGATTTTTGGGTTATCCGCAGCCGGGAAGGGGTTGATAAATTTACGAAAGATGGCGTTTACGTCACGAGCTTTGGCCGCCGCGGCGAAGGACCTGGTGATTATAATGTCGTTTTTGGCGTGGATGTGGACCGGAATAGGCGGGAAATCCTTATTTCGGATCATGGGAAAATTATTTTTTATGATTATGATGGGAAACTTATACGAGAGGAAAAATGGGGTTCCCATCTGTCCGTTGGCTTTTCCGATTCTGTTTTGTGGGCCGGATCTCCGGATGTTCACGTTTACAAGAATACCCTGTACGCGTTAAACAGCGCGGGCGATACGATCCGCCAACTGGAAAATCCAAGATATGGGAAGCAGAGCTTAAATGAGGGGAATTGGAGATCCGGATCCCAATATCAAAAGGATTTTTACAGATACGACGATGAGCTGTTTTTTTAATGGTCCACAATCCAACGATACGATTTTCAAGCTATCGGGCGTGGCATATACGCCATACTTGATCTGGGACATGGGGAAATACAAGTTGCCTCCTGAGTACGAGGCTTGGTATTCGTGGGATAATTTTCGTCAGCATGCCGCAAATTATTGGGGGATTCCATCCGTTTGCGAGAGCGATCACTATCTCTTTTTCATTTGCCAAAGGTTTTGGACCGTGGGTGAGGTACCCCATGAGCATCATGAGGATAATTATCGCTATATGCTCTACGACAAGGAAACGGGCGAGGGCTTCAATGTCGTCGGGAAAATCAAGGATGACATCTCGTTCGGCCCCGGTTTATGGCCTGAATGGGTGATCGACGGCTATGGCGTCAGCGCGATTGAATGGTACACCCTCTCGAATCGGATCGAGGAAGGGAACTATGAGGTCTCACCCGCCGCCAAGGCGCAATTCGAGAAGTTCGACGACGGGACGAATGAATTGCTGGTTTTGTATAAGCTCAAGGAGTAGGAAAGGAATAAAAATCGTACTTTCGCGAACAAGAGAAAAGAAATCGGACATGATACAAAACGAAAGAGAAATACGCGAGGAGCTGGTCGTGGAGGCCGCTCGCCGGATGATGGTCGCCGCCCGCACGGCGCCGAAAGGGAAAGGGATCGACGTGATCGAGATTGGTTTGGTGACGGGTGAGGATATCGCCCGCCTGTCGACGGAGATGATCCGGGTCAGCGAGGAGACGGGTTTCAAGTTCTTCCTGCGCGACGCGGAGAACCTGAAAAGCGCGGGGGCGGTCGTGATCATCGGCACGAGGCAACAGGCGCAAAACTTGAATTGCGGGCATTGCGGCTTCCCGACTTGCGGGGCGAAACCGGCGGCCGTGCCGTGCGCCATCAATTCGGTCGACTTGGGCATCGCGGTGGGTTCCGCTTGCGCGATGGCCGCGGATATGCGGGTCGACACGAGGGTGATGTTCAGCGCAGGGCTGGCGGCCCAACGGTTGGGGCTGTTGGGCGAGAGCAAATGCGTGCTCGCGATCCCCGTCAGCTGCGCTTCCAAGAATCCGTTCTTCGATCGTAAACCCAAAGAATAAAATCCGGAGGCGATGGAAAACACGTGGGTAAGATTTGGGAATAAGCTGGAGCTCCGTTATCATTTCTCGGAACGCTCGAACCGGGTCGACGCCTTGATGCGCCACCGTTGCGAGCGGGAGGTCTTGAATATCCTCCGGGCGCTCGCCGAACTGCTGGGCGTGCGGATGACGATCTACACGGAGCCGACCGAGAACGAGGTGGATTATAAGGAACGTTGGGCGATCGCCGGGGGGAGCGCCCACGCCATTTCGATCGTGATCAACCTTTTTATGCAAATGATGTCGAAGCCGACGCTGACGATCGGTGGCCAGATGGCGACGGAATACAACGAGGAGGTGGAGGCGCGGCTCCAGAAGAGCGTCGCCCTCTTTCGGCGCGACCTGAAGTTGAAGAAAAGGGAGGCCCTGATCCCTTGCGACTTGATCGGCCTTCTTTGCGCCTCCCCGCGCTACAAGAAATACAAATCCAATTTCTATGAGGTCTTGAAAGGCTTCCCGAAAGTCTCCAAAATCACGATGCGCGAGTTGAACGAGAAGAACCGTAGCCGTTCGGGCGTGCTGGAAATCAAGCGTGAGCGTTTCGACCTTTTCATCTTGCGGGGCGGCGACTTGCCTACCCTCAAAGACACGAAGGCGACGATCGAGATCATTTCTCCCGTGCTGAAAGACGGCAAGTACCGTTGGAAAGGGATCTACAATAAAGGGGGGGATATCATTGATTTCTATATGCGCGACGAGGATTTCAAGCAGCAGATGTTCGAGGAGAAGATCACTTTCTCGAGCGGGATGTGCATCGACTGCGTGCTGGAGATCGAGCGCCGCCTCTCCGACTCGGGCGAGGCGATCCCTGTCAGCTATACCGTCACGACCGTGGTCCGCACCCGTGTGGGGAAGATGGAGATCCTGACCCCGCAAGGCAAACGTCACCTGCGCAAGCAAGAGGCGGAGAAGCAGCAATTGACTTTTGATTTCTTCGGGTGATTTTAAATAAGAAAGACCATGAAAACGCTAAAGAAGAGCTTATGTTTGGCGGGGGCGCTGTGTATGCTCCCCCTCGTTTCGGAAGCGGCCCAGCCCGTCACGGATGGCGTAGACGAGAAGCCGCGCGTGATCATTACGTGCGATCCGGAATTGGACGACTTGAATTCCCTGATCCGTTTTTTGCTTTATAGCACCGACTTCCGGGTGGAGGGCCTGGTCTACGCCAGCAGCCAGTTCCATTGGAAAGGCGACGGGAAGGGGACGCGATGGTACGTCCCGGGGCGTGAATATTCGCGGGGCGACTTGAACTATCCGCCGATGGAAAGTTGGCGTTGGAGTCCCGATGAGCGTTTCATTGACGATGCCGTGGACGCTTACGAGAAAGTCTATCCGAACCTGCGGATCCATGACCCGGCTTACCCGACGCCCGAGCTGCTGCGGTCGAAAATCCGGATCGGGAACGTGGAGTTCGACGGCGACATGTCGAAAGATACGCCGGGCTCTGAATTGATCAAGATGGTTTTGCTGGACGAGGAGCCGGGGCCGGTCTTCCTCAACGCTTGGGGAGGCGCCAGCACGATCGCCCGTGCCCTCAAGTCGATACAAGACATTTATGAATCGACCCCCCAATGGCCGGAGATCCGGGAGAAAGTCAGCCGAAAGGCCGTGCTCTCGCTTTCGGGTGACCAAGACGACACGTATGCCCGCTATATCAAACCTTTCTGGCCGGAGATCCGGATGATGGCGATGGGAAGCCGGGTCGTGAATCTCAGCTATGGCGCTCGTCGCGGGGCTTCGGAAGAGACGCTCGCGATGTTCTCGCCGGAATGGATGCGGGTGAATGTCCGTGAGAAAGGCCCCTTCGGCGAGATGTACCGGGTCTGGGGCGACGGGAAGCAGATGGTCGAAGGCGATAAGTTTGACTTTTTTGGATTGACGGGTTATACCGCGGAGGAGCTTAAGCGACAAGGCTACGTGGTCTGGACACAGCTCGAGGCGCCCGGCTCTTTCTTGGGCGAGGGCGATACGTTCTGTTATCTTAATCTGATCGCGAATGGGTTGAGGGGGCATGAGGATCCGACCTATGGCGGCTGGTGCGGCGGGTTGGAGACGCTGCCTGATTCCGTGCGAGCCTTGCCCGCGAAGGAGCAGGAAGCTTTTCGGCTCTCGCGTTATCGCTTGCCCGATTTTATGGAGCCTGTCATGAATGGCTTGGCGGCTCGCCTGACCTGGTCGGTGACACCCGTTTATGCCGAGGCGAATCATTACCCGCGGATCGAGGGCGAGATGGCGATGGAAGGAAAGCCGGGCGAGACTTTGCGCTTGAAATATAAGATTACGGACCCGGACAAGGGCGATGAGGTAAAAGTCCAATGGTGGCAATACCCCTCGTCAGGGACGTATTGGCGCCAAGTATCGGTCGAGGATTCCACGTCGGCGAACACCCGTTTTACCATCCCCGCCGATGCCCGTCCGGGGGATACGATCCATCTTATCCTGGAAGCGACCGACAGCGGAAAGCCTCAGTTGAATCATTACCTACGCTTGATCATTACGGTGATTTGACCTGAAAGAAAATAGAAACGCGGAGAAGGGCTGACAATATTTTCAGTCGTAAGTTCATTTGGAACGTTCGGACTGTTATTTTGTCAGCCTTTGTCGTGTGGACTCGGTTTGGCATTGTGTTTGTTCGAGGGAAGATGGTTTTTGAGGTATTTGCGATAAGGCAAAAAAGATTGTGTTTAGGTAGATTATTCATGTGATCAATAAAAAAGAAAAAATATGAGCGCTAAAGGAAACATTGGAGTAACATCGGAGAACATATTCCCGATCATCAAGAAGTTTTTGTACAGTGACCACGAGATTTTCCTTCGTGAATTGGTGTCGAACGCGGTTGACGCGACGCAGAAGTTGAAGACTTTGTCGTCGGTCGGCGAGTTTAAGGGCGAGATGGGCGATTTGACCGTCCGGGTCAAGTTTGATGACCAGACCATCACGATATCCGACCGGGGTATTGGCATGACGGCGGAGGAGATCGATAAATACATTAACCAGATCGCTTTCTCGGGAGCCGAGGAGTTCGTCAAGAAATACAAGAATGACGCCGCTTCCATTATCGGTCATTTCGGTTTGGGTTTCTACTCTTCCTTCATGGTCTCGAAGAAAGTGGAGATCGTGACAAAATCGTACAAAGAAGGCGCGGTCGCCATGAAATGGAGTTGCGATGGCACGCCGGAATACACGATGGAGGAGACGGAAAAGGCCGACCGGGGTACGGATATCATCCTTTATATAGACGACGAGAATAAGGATTTCTTGAATAAGGAGAAAATCAGTGGGTTGCTGACGAAGTACTGCCGCTTCCTCCCCATTCCGATCGCGTTCGGGAAAAAGCAAGAATGGAAAGACGGGAAATATGTCGATACGGAAGAGGACAACATCATCAACGACACGAAGCCGGCTTGGGTGCGCAAACCGTCCGAGCTGAAGGATGAGGATTATAAGAAGTTCTATCAAGATCTTTATCCGATGAGCGAGGAGCCGTTGTTCTGGATCCATTTGAACGTGGATTATCCGTTCAACTTGACGGGTATCCTTTATTTCCCGCGTATCAAGAGCAACTTGGATTTGCATCGGAATAAGATTCAATTGTATTGCAACCAAGTGTTCGTGACCGATTCCGTGGAGGGGATCGTGCCCGAGTTCCTGACCTTGTTGCACGGCGTGCTCGACTCGCCGGATATCCCGTTGAATGTCTCTCGTTCCTATCTGCAAAGCGATCAGAACGTGAAGAAGATTTCCAGCCATATCACGAAGAAAGTGGCCGATCGGTTGGAAGAGATCTTCAAGACCGACCGTCCGCAGTTCGAGGAGAAGTGGGATAGCTTGAAGCTCTTTATCCAATATGGTATGCTGACCGAGGATAAGTTCTACGATCGGGCGGTAAAGTTCGCGTTGGTGAAGGACGTGGAAGGAAAATACTTTACGCTGGATGAATATAAGACCCTGATCAAGGACAACCAAACCGATAAGGACGGTACGTTGGTCTATCTTTATACCACGAACAAGGACGAGCAATACAGCTATATCCAGGCGGCGAAAGATAAAGGCTACAGCGTATTGGAAATGAATGGCCAGCTGGATGTGCACGCGATTGGCCAGTTGGAGCAGAAGTTTGAGAAGAGCCGCTTTGTCCGTGTGGATAGCGATACGATCGACAACTTGATCCGTAAGGCCGACGCGAATGAGGTGAAGTTGGATGAGGATCAGAAAAATGCGTTGCGCGAGGTCTTCAAGAGCCAGATGCCGAAAGTGGAGAAGACTGAGTTTTATGTGACCTTCGAGGCTTTGGGCGAGAGCGCGAATCCGGTGCTTCTGACGCAAGGGGAATATATGCGCCGGATGCGGGATATGTCGGCGATGCAGCCGGGCATGTCGTTCTATGGGGAGATGCCGGATAGCTTCAATTTTGTCTTGAATACGGACCACGCCTTGATCAAGAAGGTCTTGACGGACGAGGAAGCCGCTTGCGCGGAGACCTTGAAGCCGATCCTGGCCGATATCAAAGGTTGGGAAGCTCGCCAAGCGGATTTGCGTGAGGCCCAAAACAAGAAGAAAGAGGAAGAGATCACGGCTGAAGAAAAAGAGGATATGACGAATACGAATCATAAGCTCGACGAGTTGCGTAGTCAGCGCGATAAAGTCTTGGATGATTACGCGAAGGGCAATAACCTCGTAAGCCAGTTGATCGATTTGGCCTTGTTGGGCAACGGAATGCTGAAAGGCGAAGCGTTGAGCCGCTTCATCAAGCGTAGTGTGGAAATGATAGGATAATGCGGAATTATCCGTATTTTCGCGGGCGAAATTTAAAAACATAAAGCAATGTCTGTAGCGAAATTAGATGATAACCGGAAAGTTACGACTCACCGTCTGTTTGAGATGAAACAGCGTGGAGAGAAGATTTCCATGTTGACCGCCTACGATTATTCGATGGCGAAATTGATCGATCAGGCGGGGATGGACGTGATTTTGGTGGGCGATTCCGCCTCGAATGTCATGGCTGGTAATGTGACGACGTTACCGATTACGTTGGATCAAATGATCTACCATGGGAAGTCGGTCGTGAAGGCTGTCAAGCGAGCGTTGGTGGTGGTTGATCTGCCTTTCGGGACATATCAAGGAAATTCTAAAGAAGCGTTGGCGTCCGCGATTCGGGTCATGAAAGAGACTCATGCGGATTGTATCAAATTGGAAGGTGGCGCGGAAGTCCGGGAGTCGATCGAGCGGATTCTTTGCGCGGGCATTCCGGTGATGGGGCATTTAGGCTTGACTCCGCAATCGATCAATAAGTTCGGTACTTATACGGTTCGGGCGAGGGAAGAGGCTGAGGCGAAGAAATTGGTCGAAGACGCTCGTTTGTTGCAAGAGATCGGCTGTTTTTCTTTGGTGCTGGAGAAGATTCCGGCGACGTTGGCCGCACGGGTCGCTTCCGAGTTGGCGATTCCTGTCATAGGGATTGGCGCGGGTGGCGGCGTCGATGGGCAAGTCCTCGTGATGCACGACATGTTGGGCATCAATCAAGGTTTCTCGCCTCGTTTCTTACGGCGATACGCGAATTTGGGTGAGGAGATTACCCGTGGCGTTCAGGCCTATATCGAAGACGTGAAGTCGGGCGATTTCCCGAACGAGAAAGAGCAATATTGATAAGTGTTTCATGATGGTTAAACGCGGGTTCCCGGATGGTGTTCTGGGAGCCCGCGTTTGTTTTTGGGGCTTATTGGTTAACCCAACTCTTGATGTCGTTTTCCGTCGCGCCATTCATTAATTTCGCTTTTCCCCATTTGATATTGGGATAGGTCTTTTGGAGCTCTCGCGCCGCGTTGTTGATCGAGCTGCTGCCTGACGTGGCGAAAGGGATGACCGTTTTCCCGGAAAAGTCGGCGCTTTCCAAGAAGGTGTTGATGACTCGCGGCGCTTGGTCCCACCAGATCGGGAAACCCAAGTAGATGGTCTCATACTCCGCGGGATTCTTGGCGTTGGGGCTCAACGCGGGGCGGGCTTTCGGGTCGTTCATCTCGACGCTGCTGCGCGAGGACTTGTCATGCCAATCCAAGTCGGCGGATGAGTACGTTTTCTCGGGCTGGATCTTTAAAAGGTCCGCGCCCGTTACGGAGGCGATGGTTTGGGCCACCTTTTCCGTGTTTCCTGTCGCTGAGAAATAAGCGACTAAACTTTTTCCTTTTGTTCCGGCGCCATCTTGCGCGTAGGTCGCGAAGCATGCGATCGCGGCCATCATGATCATGAATCCGAATCTTTTCATCTTATTAGATAATTTGAGTTTTAGGATGCCGTAAAATTAGGGCGGGAAAAGGGAAGAGAAATTACCCAAATTACGGATTATGCGTTAAAATGCGCATCAAAACATGACGTTGATGGAGCCGCCGAGGGTCATGGAATGGAGCCATTGACGCTTGCCCGTATAAGAGACGGCGTTTTCTTCCATTTCCAAACGAATGGGATTGAGGTTGTAATCGAAAAAGAGACGGATACCCAGTTGGGGCTTCAGCGCGCAGGTGACGGAAGCTCCCGTGATGAGGTTCGCCCCGAAAAAATCGTCTATTTCCGCGATTTTAAGCTCTTCTGCTTGTTCGTTCGCGGGGTTGGTGATCGTGTTCTTGAGGAAATAGCTTCCGCCGACGAGGCATTTGCCCCCGATCAGGAAATAATTCGCTACGGGATAGGAGAAATAGGCTCCGACGCTTCCCGAGAGGACGCTGAGGGGGTCCAGCTGGATTTCCAGATCGGATTCGCTAGGGTAGAGGGGAAGGCTGGCGGCGGAAAGACGTCCACCGATACCGATGAAACGGTTCGCGAACCATGCGCCCTCGAATCCGGCCGAGCTGCCAGCGGTGGTTGTCAGGCGAATGCCATTGGGCAGGGTAATGGGGGTGGGTAGGAGGTTGAAACCCATATGAAGCCCGAAGAAGGAAGGTGGACGCTGGAAATCATAGTCGGAAAAATCGAGAAGCGGGCTCTGTAGCCCTCGGTCCTTGAAAATCAGGTCGGCAAGGAAGTAACCCAGTTCGGTGGAGAGGATGCCAAAGCCCGCTCCGGCCATGACATCGGAGACCCAATGCCGGTTGTTCAGGATGCGGGAGAGGCCGATGCCCGTCGCGTAGGCATAGGCGCCGATACTGAACCAAGGGCTTCGCGTGAGGCCATATTCCTTGTGCAGCATGGTCGCGCTCATGAAGGCGACGGCCGTATGCCCCGAGGGGAAGGAATTCCGCTTCGTCCCGTCGGGCCTTCTGACCTTGAGCGAATATTTCAAGGAATTGACGGAGATGGCGACCAAGGCGGCCGAGAAGGCGTCGGAGACGAGCATCCTGCCCCACGAGCTCCGGCCCTTGACGCCGGCGATCTTCAAGCCTAGCGTCGTGGCGAGGGGCACCAAGGTGATGTAGTCGTCGTAGGGAAATTTCAAGTCGGGCGTATAGGTGTTGCGCAGGAAGCGGAAGTGCTCATCCTCACCCTTGATGATCAATCCTCCAATGATCAAGGGGACGCCGACGCGGGAGATCTGGAACGCCTTTGTCGTCGTGATCTTGTCGATCAGCCGTGTCTTTCCCGCCATCGTGTGGCCCAGATAGGTCGTGTCGGTGGCGAGGGGCGCGAGGGATTGCCCCGCGACGGCGTAGCTGAACAGGGACAAGAGGACGATCGTCGTCCAGCGGGCAAGTGACTTGGGCGGCGTGGGTCTCATCTAGGGTTGGAGGGTTTGGTAAATGTAATTCATGTCTACGTTCTCGCGGACCAAGGCGGCCAATTTGTCATATTGCGTGTCCTTGAAAGTGGCGTAGTCGAAGGTGGACTCCTTGGGGTTTTCAAAGCCTTCCGCCAGATGGTCCAGGACGATGGGATTGTCGAGTATCCCATGCAAATAGCAGCCCCAACACCGCCCGTTCAGGTAGTAGCCATCCTCGCGTCCGTCGCTCAGCCGGGCGACGGGTGAGGGCTTGGCCCCATCGACGAGGCAGGTGGTCCCCATGTGGATCTCATACCCCCGGCACTCGTGGGCGCTCGCTTGGGGCAGGAAGCGGAAGCGGTCTTGCCGTGTGGTCTTCTCGCCCTCGATGCGGGTGGTTTGGGGCAGGAGGCCAAGGCCCGGAAGCGCCTCGATATCGCCTTCCACCCGCGCCGGGTCCTCGACCAGCGTGCCCATCATTTGGTAGCCGCCACAGATCCCGATGATTTTCTTTCCTGATCCGTAGGCTTCGAGAATGGCCTGGGCGATTCCCCGCCGCCGGATTTCTCGCAGGTCGGCCAAGGTGTTTTTCGTGCCGGGCAGGAGGATGATGTCGGCTTTCCGGAGTGTTTCCGGTTGGTCCGTGTAGAGGACGTTGAAGCGCGGGTCAAGCTCCATCGCGTCGAAGTCCGTGAAATTCGACATTTTCCGCAACCGGACCACGGCGACATTGATTTTCCCCGCCTCGATGGCCTGGTTTTTCCGCTCGAGGGCGACCGAGTCTTCCGCCTCGATGTGGATGTCCTCGAAGTAGGGAATGACACCGACGACGGGTAGCCCCGTCAATTCCTCAAGCATCTTCCGCCCCTCGTCGAACAGCGATTGATCTCCCCGGAACTTATTGACGAGGATGCCTTTCATCAACGCCCGCTCGTGGGGCCTGAGCAGGGCGACGGTGCCATAGACCGAGCCGAAGACGCCGCCCCGGTCGATGTCCGCCACGAGGTAGGTCGCCGCGCCGGCGGCCTCGGCCATGCGGAGGTTCGTGATGTCGCGGTCGCGCAAGTTCAGTTCGGAAACGCTTCCCGCCCCTTCCAGCACGATGGGGTTGTATTTCCCGGCCAAGCGATGGAACGCCGCGAGGGCCTCTTCGAAAAGTCGCTCCTTCCGCTCCGTCTCGTTGAAATATTCCTTCGCCGAGAAGTTCCCGACGGGGCGGCCGTTGAGGATGACTTGCGAAAGCGTGTGCTGGGTCGGTTTCAGGAGGATCGGGTTCATGTCCGTATGTGGTTCGAGGCCGCACGCCTCGGCTTGGGTCACTTGCGCCCGCCCCATTTCCCCGCCCTCGAGCGTCGAGTAGGAGTTGAGCGACATGTTTTGCGCCTTGAAGGGAGCCGGATGGTAGCCATCTTGCTTGAAAATGCGGCAGAAGGCGGCGTTGAGCACGCTTTTTCCCGCGTCGGAACAGGTCCCGACGAACATGATCGGTTTCAAAAGATGTTTCTCGAGCATTGATCGTTTTATTTATCGCTCGCGAAGGTAAGAAAAAATAATCGACTGACTTTGCCGCCTTGGAGCGTCGCGCATGGCGTGCGCGGCTTGCCAAAGCGCTCTAACGGCTCGCGCATGGCGTGCGCGGCTTGTCAAAGCGCTCTAACGGCTCGCGCATGAGGTGCGCGGCCTGTCCAAGGGCTTTGACGGCTCGCGCAGTGCGCGGCTTGTCCAATCGCTTTGACGGCTTGCGCATGGGGTGCGCGGCTTGTCCAACCGCTTTGCCGGCTCGCGCATGTGGTGCGCGGCCTGTCCAAGGGCTTTGACGGCTCGCGCATGGGCTGCGGAAGGCATCCAAGGGCTTGGACGGCTTCCGCAGGAGTCGCGTGAAGGTAGCCATAGTGTTTGGACGACCCGCGCAGCCGCTGCGCGAGGTTCCTTATTTATTTAAATAGAAGAGGCGCGAACTCATGGAGGCACCGGCTCCACGTGTGCCATTCATGATAGGTGTTCGGCGATTCGTAATAGCTTGTCCGGATGCCGAGCTCATCCAGCTTTTTCCGGGAGTCGTTGGCCATCTCGACGAAGGTCGTTTCCTCGCTGCCCACGCCAAACCAGAAGAGGCGGACCTTTTTGTTGAATTCCTCCGGGTTGGCGAAGACCCCGTTGAAGGCCGTGCTCGGGTTGTCCATCACGCCCCCAATGATCGCGGCGCTGAACGCGCCGATGTACGCGAACAAGTCCGTATGGGTCAATCCGATATTCAATGCCTGGAAGCCCCCCATCGACAAGCCGGCGATCGCCCTGTGCTCGCGGCCGGGCTTGACGCGGTAGAAGGATTCCATGGTGGGCAGGATGTCTTTCATGTAGACGTCTATCAACGTTTCCGTGCGTCTCGCGAGGCTCGCTTGCGGGTTATCGCTCGCCTTCTCCCCGCGCGCTTCGGCGTATCCGTTGTCCATCACGACGATCATGGGGGCGGCTTTCCCCTCGGCGATCAGGTTGTCGAGGATGAAATTCATCCGGCCCTGGAGCGACCATCCCCGCTCGTTTTCCCCTGCGCCATGGAGCAGGTAGAGGATGGGGTAGCGCTCGCTCGTGTTCTGGTCATACCCGGCGGGGGTGTAGACGTAGGCGCGCCGCCATTGGCCCGTCACTTCCGAGAAATACCAATGCTCGCGGACCATGCCGTGCGGCACGTTCTGGCACGCGTAGAAATCTTCGCCGGGCGTCGGGGCGTAGAGGCCGCTCGTCGGGTGTCCATAGCCGAAATACGCCACGCTGGCGGGGTCGTTCACCTGCACGCCGTCCACGATGAACCAATAATAATGGAATCCGGGCGTCATGTTCGATACCGTGCCGCTCCAATACCCTTCCGCGTCTTTCGTCAAGTCGATCGGGGTTTTGGTGAAGCCATCGCCCCCGGCGACTTGCACTTTTCGCGCGTCCGGGGCTTTCAGGCGGACACGCGCCTGGCCATCGGGAGAAATCTGGGGATACTCTTGCCCGGTGAGGTTAGACCACGCGGGCGTGAAAGGGCTTTGCGCCAAGCCGATCGCGGTGCTCAGGCCACAAGCCAAGATGAATGAAAGTAATTTTTTTGTCATGGTAATAAAATTTATGTTTCGGGCTCAAAATTACAAAAAACTTCATAAGATCAAAATGGCGTGATTTCGGGGAAAACGCGTTGGGGAAACGCTCATGAAGAACTTTATCGTATCTTCGCGCCCGGTAAAATCAGAAAGTGAGTCGTGATTGATGAGCGATAGAAGTGGATTGGGGCGGTTGATCGCCCTGTTGGGGTTGACGCTGCTGTTTTGCGCAGGCATGTATTTCCTTCCGGAGACGATCGGGGGGTATCGGGTTAAACGGGTGGATCTCTTGTCGGATTTCAAGGTGGAGGAGCCTCGGTTCGACCTCGACTCGTTGCGCCTGAAGCTGGAGGAGGAGCCGGATACGTTCCAGATCGACTCCGCGTTGGCGCGCGATTCCCTCCAGCGGGAGGCCGGTCTCGACTCGGCCGCGTTAGCCTTGCGCGACTCGCTTTACCAGACGCTCTACGCCGTGCGCGGGGCGGATTCCTTGGGGCTTCATATTGAGGATTATTCGATAGGGCATATAGGCCTTCGTCACTTTTTCGCCGCCCTTCGGGAGCGGGATACGATGGATCGGCCCGTGCGGATCGCGTTCTTGGGCGATTCTTTCATCGAGGGCGATATCCTGGTGGCCGATTTCCGGGCCGCCTTGCAGCGCCTGTTTGGGGGAAATGGCGTGGGGTTCGTGCCGGTCAATTCGGTGGCGGCCCGTTTCCGCCCTACGGTGAAGCAGGAAGGCGAGGGCTGGGAGACGATCTCCATGCTCGACACGGCGCGACATTTGTTCACGTTTTCCGGCCAGATTTTCCGCCCCCAAGCCGAGTCGACCCCCCGTGTCCTGATCGACGCGAACGATACTTATACGAAAATGCCCCAGCCTTCTTCCCTGAAACTGCTTTATGAGCGGAACCACCGGGCCCGTGTGCGCTATGTGGCCGACCAATCCACGGATACGCTATCCCTCGACTTGCCTCCGACGGAAGTCATCGCGGAGCGGGTCATCCATGCGCGGCCTTTCCAGCGGATGACCCTCCAATTCGACGGGGCGGATAGCTTGGAGGTTTTGGGAACCGTCATGGAGAGCGAGCGAGGGGTCGTGGTCGATAATTATTCCTTGCGCGGCAATTCGGGGATGGTGCTCGACCGTATGGATTCGGTCCGTTGCCGCGAGTTGGCGAAAGTGCGACCTTATGACCTGATTATCTTGCAATACGGATTGAACGTCGTGAGCGATACGATCATGCGCTACGATTGGTATGGCCATCGGATGCGTCAAGTGGTGCGCCACGTGAAGGCTTGTTTCCCCGAGACGGATGTCCTCTTGATCGGCGTGTCGGACCGGAGCCGGATGGTCAATGGCCAATTCGAGACGATGCCCGCGGTGCTTTCCTTGCTTTATACGCAAAGGCAGGTGGCCCGGCAGACTGGTATCGCCTTTTGGAACCTGTTCGGGGCGATGGGGGGCGTGAATAGCATGGCCCGCTATGTGGAGCGGAATTGGGCGAGCAAGGATTACACCCATTTGGGCTTCCGGGGCGGCAAGGAGATCGCCACGGCTTTATTGGACGCGTTGTTGTTGGAAAAAGAATTTTATGATGAAGTGGATAAACGATTGGAATAAATGGATAATAGCCTTGCTTCTCCTCGTCGCGGGGATGAAAGTGGAGGGCCAGTCCGCCAAGGAGGATTCCGTGGCGGTCTGGGAGAAGGCGCTCGCTTTGCCGACCCTGTCGACCTCGATGTTCCAGGGTGGGGATACGCTGATCCTTCCGGCCGACTCATCCCAATGGCGGACCTTGTTCGCCGAATTGGATTCTTTGAGGGCGGGCAAGGATACGGTGATCTCGATTGTCCATCTGGGCGACTCGCATATCCAGGCGGGTTATCTGAGTGGCCTGGCGATGCGTCTTTTCCATAAAGATTTCGGGAACGCGGGCCGCGGATGGCTCTCGCCCCTGAAACTCTGCCGGACGAATGAGCCGGATGATTATTTCATTCGTTCCAGCCTGAAGAATTGGATCTATGCCCGTTGCACGCAAAGGACGAAGCGTACGACGATTGGTCCGGGCGGCGTGGGACTTTACGCGAATGTCTCGGCCATTACGATGGATCTGATCGTGACGCCTCGCAATGGCGCGGGCTATGAGTTCAATAAAGTGCTGCTTTATCAAGGGGATCATGCCCGACCTTTCGAACCCACTCCCAAATGGAAAGATCAGGTGAGCGTCTCGAGGGGAGATACCTCTATCGCCGGGCTTTCGGTCGATACGTTTAAGATCAGTCGCCTGACGGATACCTTGAACTTGAAGACCATCAAGAACCCCGACACCTCTTTCCAGAATCGCTATTATGGTTTCAGCTTGTTGAATGGCCGGCCGGGCGTGCTTTACCATTCCATCGGGATCAATGGGGCGATGTACGTCAATTATACGGATGAGAATTACGTGCGCCGTTTAGCCGAGTTGAAACCCGCCTTGCTCATCATCTCGATGGGAACGAACGAGTCGTTTGGGCGTCGTTTCTCGAAGACGGAGTTCGAGGCGCAAGTCGGGGAATTGATAGGCTTGGTGAAACGCTATTTGCCCCAGACGGCGATCTTGCTCACGACCCCTCCCGAATGCTATCGGCGTGTGACCTCGAACGGAAAGCGGGTATTCACACGCAATACCAATACCGTGAAAGTGGCCGAGGCTTTGCGTGAGGTGGCCCAGCGAGAGAATCTGGCCTGTTGGGATCTTTTCACCGCTACGGGAGGCGCCAATTCCTCCAAGCGCTGGCAAGCGGCGGAACTGATGCGGCGGGATCGTATCCATTTCGTGAAAGAGGGCTATTTTGAGCAGGGACGGATGCTTTACCGGGCATTCTTGAATACTTATAATCGATTTACGAACAAGAAATAAAGGAAAGACACGGGTATGTTATTGATGGATCATGAGTTTTCTTGGCGGCGATTGGGCGAGTTGTTGGCTTACCAGCCCGACGCGCCGATGTTGTTCAGCAGTGGCTTGTTCTTTTTCTTGTTGATCGGTTTTACGATCATTTATTACGCGCTCCGGCGGCAGACATTGGCCCGGATTATCTACGTCACGCTGTTTTCCCTTTACTTTTATTATAAGAGTAGCGGTATTTGGTTTGGCTTGCTGGTGTTTACGGCCACGTCCGATTTCATCATCGGCCGTTTCTTGGCGCAAGCCACATCGACCCGAGCCCGCAAAGGGTTGGTTACGCTGAGTCTTTGTATTAATTTGGGCATGTTGGCCTATTTCAAGTATTTCAATTTCTTGCTCGGGTCGATCACTTTATTCTTGAATGATTTGGGCTTCTATTTCGGCTCTGACCGCTTGCTTTACTTGGAGTTTGAGCCTTGGGACATCTTTTTGCCTGTCGGTATTTCATTTTTTACTTTCCAGAGTATCAGTTATATCATCGATATTTACCGGAAGCGCATCGAACCATTGGGGCGCTGGATTGATTACGTGTTTTATGTCTCATTCTTCCCACAGCTGGTCGCTGGCCCGATCGTGCGTGCCCGTGATTTCATTCCGCAGATTTATCGGGATCCGGTCGTTACCCGGGCGGAGTTTGGCGAGGGCTTGTTCCTGATCTTTTGTGGTTTGTTGAAGAAGACGGTGATTTCGGATTATATCAGCCTCAATTTCGTGGATCGCGTGTTCGATGCCCCGACGCTTTATACGGGCGTGGAGAACCTGGTGGGAGTCTATGGCTACGCGCTTCAGATCTATTGCGATTTTTCGGGTTATTCCGATATGGCGATTGGCTTGGCCTTGTTGTTGGGTTTTCGTTTCAATATCAACTTTGACGCGCCTTACCAGTCGGCGACGATCACGGAGTTTTGGCGTCGTTGGCATATCTCGTTGTCTTCTTGGTTGAAAGATTATCTATATATTTCGTTAGGAGGCAATCGTAAGGGAACGATCCGGACTTATATCAACTTGATGCTTACGATGTTGCTTGGAGGTCTTTGGCATGGCGCCTCGGCTCGCTTCATCCTGTGGGGCGCGTTGCATGGCGTTTCGTTGGCGATTCATAAGTTCGTGATGCGTCATTGGCCGAGTTTTAAGAAAACGGGCGAGGATATGACACCGCTCCGCCGTGTTTTGGGTGTCTTATTGACTTTCCATTTGGTTTGTTTGGGTTGGATCTTCTTCCGGGCCGATTCGATGGCGACGGCTTTCGAGGTCTTGAACCAGATCTTTACGAATTTCCATCCGGAGATTTTCCCTCAGTTTGTGGAGGGTTATCGGATGGTGTTCGTGTTGATGGTGTTGGGTTATGTGACCCATTTCCTCCCCAAACGCTTCGACTTGGCGCTTCGTCAAGTGGTCACCCGTTCGCCGTTGGTGGTTCAGGCGCTTACGTTGGCTATCTTGATCTTTATTGTCATTCAGTTTAAGAGCTCAGGGGTTCAACCTTTCATCTATTTCCAGTTCTGATTGTAAGCTCTCAATTCGCGGAGTAGCGGTAGAGGGGAGAAGCGGTATGGATGGTTAGGTTGAGATTTTGGAGATCTCGCCCCGAAGGCTTTTGATAGATCGCCAAATCGAAAGCCGACACGCTGGCCAGGATATGGTCGAATACGTCGGCTTGCAAGTGCTCGTAGAAAGTCCAATCGGTATTCGTGGTGAAAAAATAGATCTCGATGGGCAAGCCCTCAGATGTTGGTTGGAGGTGACGAACGAGGCAGGCCATTTGGGCGTTGATCTCAGGCAGTCGCTTGATGTAATTTTCCAAATAAGCCCGGAAGACCCCGAGGTTTGTCAGCCAACGGCCATGTCCTGGCGTGGCGTCACAGCCTTGTTCGTAATTCCATACCGTCAATTCGGCTTCCATATTCTCAATATAATCATAAACGAGAGGCATGTCGCGAAATCGTCCGAGCATCTCTTCCGTGCAGAAATGGATGGTGGTCATATCGATGAAAATCGAGCGTTTGATCCGCCGTCCGTTTGACTCTTTCATGCCTCGCCAGTTCTGGAACGCGTCGCTGACGAGGGCATAGGGCGGGATGGTCGTGATCGTATTGTCGAAATTGCGCACTTTTACGGCGTAGAGCGTCACTTCAATGACGGTCCCGTTCGCGTTGTGCTTGGGCATCGTGATCCAATCGCCTGGGCGCAACATGTCGTTGGCGGAGAGTTGGATTCCCGCGACAAATCCTAACAAGGTGTCTTTGAATACTAGCATCAGGATAGCCGCCGAGGCGCCCAGTCCGGCGAGGAGCGAGACGGGCGACTGATCGATGAGCACGCTGATGATCAGGATCGCCCCAATGGAAAACAGCGTGACTTGCATGATCTGGACGAATCCCTTGACGGGTTTGTTCTTTAGCGAGTCCTTGCGTTCGGAGATCTCGTCGATGATATTGAGCGAGGCGCTGAAAAAGCGGAGTGAGACGGCGATAATATAGATCGCGCAAACTTTCCGGGCGAAAGCTAACAATTGCGGCATTTCATTACTTGGAAAAGCGATCGGCAAAAGGATATAAATCAGCAAGGCCGGAATAATGTGCATCATTTTGTGGATGATCTTGCGCTCGACGATCAGGTCGTCCCATTGGTTTTTCGTCCTTTTGGCGATCCGCGTGAAGGCGTTCAGCATGACCCGGCGGCAAACGTAGTCGATCCCGACGGTCAGGAGAATGATGACCATTAAAATCAGGACATTGTCCAGATAACTGGGTTCGTCTTTAATTATTTGAAGATCAATCAATAATTGTTGGATCCATTCTTGAATGTCGTTCATTTTCCTTAGGTGTTTTTATTTTAGGACAAAAATAGAGAAATATTTATAGTACCTTTGCTTAATATTCGATAAAAAAACAGGTGATGGTTTCTTCTTACGAGAATAACGGGACGGCGCGGGGGACGGGCTTATGGTCGGATACCTTGGCGGTCGAGGTCTATAAGCTGGAGAATGGGCTGACGGTTTGGTTGAATGAGGACCATAGCCAGCCGAAGATTTTCGGCGCCGTGGTGGTGAAAGCGGGGGCGAAGGATACGCCGAACACGGGAATCGCCCATTACTTTGAGCACATGATGTTTAAGGGAACGGATAAGATCGGCACCACCAATTATTCCGCGGAGAAAGCCATCCTCGACGTGATCTTCGCGAAATACGACGCCCTGGCGCAGACCGAGGACCCGGAGGAGCGGACTCATTTGTTGAAGATCATCAACGATTTAAGTGTCAGGGCCGCGGAATATGTCATCCCGAACGAGTTCGACCAGATGATCTCCTCATTTGGCGGTACGGAAATGGAGGCGGTGACTTCTTACGATTATACTTTCTATTTCAATACGTTCGCGCCCCAATATCTTGTCCAGTGGGCTGAGATCAATAGCGAGCGCTTGTTGAATCCGGTTTTCAGGATGTTCCAGAGTGAGATGGAGACGGTCCGCGAGGAGCGGATGCGCTACAACGATACGGTGAGTCACATGGCGATCGAGTGGCTGAACCATCGTTTTTTCTATCCCCATCCTTACGCTTACCCGATTATCGGAAGTTTGGAATATCTGAGCAACCCCAGCGTGACCGAGATGCGGAAGTTTTTTGAGCGCTATTATGTCGCTTCGAATATGGGCTTGATATTGAGTGGCGATCTTGATCGGGAGTCGGCTATGCCCGTGATCGAGGCGGCTTTCTCGAGATTGCGGAAAGGGCGTGTGCCCAAATCGCCGAAGGTTGACTTGCCGGATTTCAAGGGGAAAGAGAAGGTGACGGTCCGAGTGCCTTTGCCTTTTTTGCGAATCATGGCGCTGGGCTTTCGGGGCGCCTCCAACCGGAGTGGCGACGTGATGGCGCTCGAGGTCGCTTCCAATTTGCTGAACAATTCGAATGGCACGGGCCTTTTGGATCACTTGATCCTTGACCACAAGGTGAAAGGGGCCTTGGTCATGAACAAGAACTTGAACGAGGCGGGGATATTGGGTATCGTCGCGCTTCCCAAGAATTGGTTGCAATCCTACGCGGCGGTCGAGAAACTGATATGGAAACAGATCGACCGGATCAAGACGGGCGATTTCAGCGATGAGCTCTTCCAGAGCGTCAAGCTGGAGTTGAAGCGGGAGTGGGAATCTTTATTGGAAAACATCAACTCGCGGGCCGAGCAGATGATGCATGTCTTCTCGAAGGGGAAGAACTGGTCGGACTATCTGGAGGAGATCGACCGCATCGACGCCTTGACCAAAGAGGACATCATGGCCGTCGCCCAAAAATATTTCTCGGACCAGAACTATCTCCGGGCCTGCAAGCGGACGGGGCGTTATCCTTCCCAGGTGGCCGCCGATCCCGCCTTGTCGCCGATCGTCCCCAAGAACCGCGATCGCGCGTCGGACTATCGGCGCCACCTGGAGGAGTTGCCGGTGAAAGAGAAGGCGGTGCGCTTGTTGGATTTCGAGAAAGACGTCCGGATCATGCCGCTCTCGGACCGGGTGACGCTTTATACGAGCCCCAATCCGGTGAATGAGATTTTTTCCTTGGCGATCTCTTATGGTGTTGGGGAATTGGAGTGCCGGCAACTCTCGGCGCTGGCCACTTATCTGCCTTACCTGGGGACCGACGAGATGACTTTCGAGGTCTTCCGGGGAAAATTGCAGGCTTTGGGAGGGACGATCAGCATCTCGTCGACCGATTTGGAATTCACGATCCTGGTGCATGGCTTTGAGCGCTATTTTGTCGAGACGCTGACGTTGGTCAAGGCGTTCTTGAGCCACTTGAAGCCTGACGACAAGAAGATGCAATTGCTGCTCGACGAGGAGCGGATCGCGGTCCACTCGTGGGCCAGCTCGAGCGAGACGCTGGGGCAGATGCTTTTCGAGAAGATCAAGTTTGGAGAGCAATCTCGCTTCTTGACCAAATTGACGTCGCGCGAGCTGAGGAAACTGAAAGGGGCCGACTTGCTCGACACGTTGAAGAAGGTGACGACCGTCGCGTGCGACATCCACTATTGCGGGCGGAACACGACGGATTTCGTGGCCGAGCAAGTCCGGAAGATGATCCCGGTCGACCGGGTGACCTTGCCCTCCCATTCCCCCTTCGTGCGGGATTTGCGGAGATACGAATCGCCCACGGTCTTTTTCGTGGAAAAGAATGACATCAACCAAGCGATCCTGTATTGCTACTCGAACATTGGCCCTTTGGCGGATTTGAGGGCGCGGTCTATCGCCCGGGTGTTCACGGACTATTTCGGGAATGGCGCGTCGTCCTTGCTTTTCCAGGAGATCCGGGAGTTCCGCTCGTTCGCTTACCAAGTGGATGGGGGCGTGGTCGTCCCGACCTACAACGAGCGGGAAAAGGCGGCCTATTTCTATATGCGGCTTTCCACGCAGGCCGACAAGGCGGTCGAGGCGGCACGCGTCTTCGAGGGCTTGGTGAAAGAGATGCCTTTGGACGAGAACCGTTTGAATCTCGTGAAAAAACAGATACGCAACCAGTTGTCGAACGATTACCCCACGTACCGGACGATCTCGATCCGGGTGGCCGGCATGCGGCGGGAGGGATTCACGGAAGATCCGAACAGGCGCTTGTTGCAAGAATTGGACCGCGTCACGATCCAGGACATCCGGGATTTCCACACGGCCTATATCCGGGACGCCATCCGGGTCTACGCGCTGGTCGCGAACCAGAAGGCGGTCGACTTGAGGCAACTCGAGGCGTTGGGCGCGGTGGAGCGATGGATCTCCAGGGAGTTATACCATTAAAGATTTATTTTCATGTACACGAAAGAAGAAGTGAAACGCTTGCGGCTCGAGTTCTGGGAGAGCTTCGCGGCCTATTGCGAGGTCCAGCCCTACCTGAGGGGCCGGAAGAAAATGTGGGTCTTATACAATACGAAGGTCAAGGGCGTGGAGCTGAAGTTTGACGCGAACCGGAAAGGCGCCTACGTCATCCTCGAGGTGAACCACCGCCGCGAGGCCGACCGCCTGGAGATGCTGGAGCGCCTCACGTGGTACAAGGAGGCGCTCGAGCGGGATTTCCCCGAGGGGCTGATTTGGGATTGCTGTTTCGTCCGCGAGACGGGCAACCAGGTGGCCCGCGTCTACACGGCCCGCGAGGGGCTCGACATCCACCGGCGCGAGCATTGGGGCGACTTCTTCGCCTTCATGGCCTCCCAAATGTATCTCCTCGAGCGGAACTTCATGGGCATAGCGGAATATTTAAAAGAAGAATAAAGGCGATTATTTTCCCGATCAGGCTTTGAGTCTAAAAGATTCATTATATCTTCGCGGGAAATTTGAAAGAAAAACGAACGAATGATCACGATAGTTTCACATCATCCTCATCATGACAACGGGCGATAAGTTCGGTGGGCCAGGATGGAATGGAGATGGAGAAACGAAAAGAAGAAGAGGCTTGCCGAGGGTGGTGAGCCTTTTTTTATGGCGTTTGCCGGAAAATAGGATTTTAAAACAAGGATAATAGTATGTTGAGAATCGCGATTCAATCGAAAGGTCGTCTGTACGACGAGACGATGATGCTCCTCGAGGAGGCGGGCATCAAGTTGAACAAGGGAAAACGTGTGTTGCTGTTGCCGGCGAAAGACTTCCCGGTCGAGGTCTTGTTCTTGCGCGACGACGACATCCCCCAGTCCGTGGCCGATGGCGTGGCCGACGTGGGGATCGTCGGCGAGAACGAGTACGTCGAGAAGGGCTCCGTGGCCCGTCTGGTGAAACGCTTGGGATTCAGCAAATGCCGGCTCTCGCTGGCCATCCCCAAGGATGAGCCTTACGCGGGCGTCGAGTGGTTTGAGGGGAAAACGATCGCCACGTCCTACCCGGCCATCTTGAACCAATATTTGAAGGAAAAAGGCGTGCGCGCCAAGACGCACGTCATCACCGGCTCGGTCGAGATCGCCCCGGGCATCGGGCTGGCCGACGCCATTTTCGACATCGTCAGCTCGGGCAGCACGCTGGTGAGCAACCAGCTGAAGGAAGTCGAGGTCGTCTTGGCGTCCGAGGCGCTGCTCATCGCCAACCGCTCGCTCGACGCCGAGAAGCTGGCCGTGCTCGACGAGCTCCTGTTCCGCGTCGAGGCGGTCCAGATGGCGGAGGGAAAGAAATACGTCTTGCTGAACGCCCCGAAGGAGAAGCTCGACGCCATCATCGAGGTCTTGCCCGGCATGAAAAGTCCGACCGTCACGCCCTTGGCCGACGGCGAGTGGGTCTCGGTGCAGTCGGTCATCGCCGAGAAACATTTCTGGGAGATCATCGGCAAGCTGAAAGCCTTGGGCGCGGAGGGCATCCTGGTGCTCCCGATCGAGAAGATGATCCTTTGAGGACGCGCGGCGCGACGCGCCGGGGGGCTCGCATGGCGTATGACCCGCGCGG
>CASFXH010000049.1 GCA_949298575.1 uncultured Parabacteroides sp. | reverse complement strand
GGTGTAAACGCCTAAGCACTAGTCCGTCTCCCCGCCGATACGCATCGACTGGTCAATTCGGTAAAACGCTAAGGACATGGCCTGTTTTGCATGACCTCTGTACAAGAGTTACAATTTTTCTATTTCAATATTGACAATCAGTATTTTATAACTTAAGAAAAACCGATTTTTAATGTAATTATGCACATTTGCTCTTAGAATTACATGAAATTTCATGAGGCTAGCAGAACCTTTTCCATTTGATTTTCATATATTCGCGACGTCATGGGACTTTGCATTCCCCCTGTGAATGTAATTCTTGTACAGAATTTGATTTTTATATCTTCTTCCAATAAGCTTCTTTCAAGCAAGCAAATTTGCTGCCTTCATTATATATTTCTCCCCCCCTACCACGCTTTATGGATATCGTTAAGAAGATTCCTTTCCCGACAAAATCTGATTAATCTTACCCACGGCCCCGTGGCCCGCGGATCCAATCATGCGGTTATTCCATGCGATGTCCTTGTAAACTTGTAAAGATAACGAAAGAACCCCGTATCGATATGGGAAGATACACAGCCAACAAGTCTTTTTCAGGACTCGAATGATTCCATACTCATCCTCTTACCGACACCTTCTCCACGGGCGGCTTGGCGTTCGCTCTCGACCTGCTCGCTCTCGGCTTTGCCCTTCAAGTATTTTTGATAAGCTTCCTCGATTTGCTTTTCTTTCTCGGAACGATAACTGTCGAGCATCGACTTGTGCTGATCGTAAAGCTCTTTCAACTGCCCATTCGCCTCATCCAATTCCTCTTGATTGGCACCCACCAGTTTGGCGGCGATCTTGGCGGTATAAGCCGAATTAGTCGAGTCCATACGAGCCGAAGCCTCTTCATGGAGCGTCTTCACGTAGTCCATGCCCGCGTCACGACGATCCTTGTTTACCTCCGGCATCGTGCAAAGGATGTATTTATTCACCTCATCCGACTCTTCTTCCGATTGGGCGGCATTCTCATCGAGATCCCTCCGCTCTTGCTTGTATTCCGGATGCGACCGAGCGATCGCCTTACTAATCGGGAAAAGAAAAACATTATCTTTGGGAATAAGCGCGAACTGATTGTCGGCCGGAAGGGAGACATCCGCCACATCCTCCAGGTTCACGCTATTCCCATCGATCTGGACATCGACCGACAACAAAGCGGCCGGTTCAGCTTTGACCGAAAAGTGCATGAACTGGTAATTCATGTAAACCGCGTAAGCGTCCATTTTCTGCTGAGCCTCTTTTAACAAAAGCCTGACTGAATTTCTCATGATTTATTCCTTATTATATGTGATTGGATTGCTTATACCTTATTTTAATTTCAAGTTTACGTTCAGAATATCGTTGCCTTTCAGGTAAACCACCTTCTCAGCTTCCTTCTTCCCCTTCACCAAACGAAGGCGATAAGTCCGGTCGACCGGTAACCGAGTCAAGACACGAGGCGAGTGACCAACCTCCACGCCATTCAAAAAAATCATCGCGTTAATCTCATCGCACGAGACGTTCAACGCTCCATAATCCACCAAAGGTGTCGCCAAGTTCAGCTCGATCACCTCGCCTGCCTCTACCCAAAAGTAGACAGTCCGCGAGTCCAATTCCTCCTTTTGGGAGCTGACCGCATAAAAACCAGGCGCCAGACGGCCTCTCCAGCTACCTTTCCCGACCCATTGGCGATTCAACCAAATCCCCGTTTCTTCATCGAAAGCTTGAAGGGATACGAATGCTGAATCCATCCGAACGAGATCCGAAGATGCTTCAGAAACGACCATCCGCATATCCGGCAAAGCGGCGGAATCCTCCATCGCAAGAGCAGGCTCAACCATCTCCACAGGCTTCACGTCCGCTTTCGGTTGGGGACGCGAAGCGATCTTTCTCAAATCGATCACCTTTCGCTCCGCGTTGCCGAGCACGAGCATCTGATCGTAATAAACTCCATCCTCTCGACTTACCGTCACACGATACCGTCCCGGACACAGACGCCCCGTTTCCGCCCGTCCCTTACCGATTGATTTATTATCCAACAAGATTGTCGCGTCCGGAAAAGCGGTCTCAACCGTCAAATAAGCGTAATAAGCCGTCAAGACAAAACGCTTTTCCAAGCGAGCGCTATCCGCCAATTCAATCGTATCGCTTATGGATTGGTAAAAGGGCGATTCTACCCGGCAAACGTGTTTCCCGACCGGCAGATAAAGCGCCAGCTCACCTTCCTGAACAGGATAGATCAAACTATCCAGATAAAAAATCGCTTGTTTAGGCTCAAACGCGAACACGGCCCATTGCTTCTCCTGCCGGTATTCCTTTTCCACACTTTCCGTATAGAGATAAGCGCGATAACGCTTTTTCCGCTTCAGCCCCTTTCCCGGGATCTTCCAAGCGACCTGCCCATACGACGGATGCTTGATCGTCACGAACGTAGTCCGATGCGGCAAAGCTAGCGTCACAAAACCCTCCCCCTCGACAGCCGTCACCGCCGTCTCGCCCACGAAAAACTGGAATCCTTTCTCACTCGTGAAAAAGTCAAGCAAAGCCTGCTCCTTATCGGTCACATAAGTCGCTTTTCGCCAAAACGGATGCTTATAGCGAGCGAAGTCCTCCACCCGCATCTGTTGCGCCGCCAATGGCCAAGCCAACACGACCATAAGAATAAATTCCAAAAACCTCATGCGCTTCATCTCGGCTAATAGTATCTTGCGGCGCAAACTTACGAAAAAGAATGGAATAAGGAAAGCATCCCTTGCCCATCGATCAAGAAATCCCTACCTTCGCGCACCAAAAAGAAAAATCAGCATGGCAACAACCCCGCTACTCTCATCCCCTCTAAAATCTTTGCTTCGCCAACGGGAACTACTCCAAAAAGAATATGAGTACGAGAAAGCGACCTACCAGCAACAAGCTGAACGGATCGGACTCCCGAAAAGAATCCACAAAGGACTTTGCTGGTATCCGATAAGCCTGGGAAGAAACTATTATAACTCGCTGAACCAACTTGTTATCGAGGTGGAACGACGAGAGGATCGGGAATTGGAGCATAACTTCGAATACGGCCGCCCCGTCCGTTTTTTCCGAATCGGGAGCGATGGGAAATGCCTCTTCCTGAACCATACTTGCCACGTAAGCTACGCCGAAGAAAACCGGATGGTCGTCACGCTGCCTTCGGAAAGTGCCCTTCAAGAAATCCGGACAAACATAGACCTCGGTGTCCAACTTTATTTTGACGAGACAAGCTATCGCGTCATGTTCGCGGCCCTCGCGGATGTGATGAACGCGAAAAACAACCGCTTGGCCGATCTTCGGGACATCTGCCTTGGCACGGCTCCCGCGGAACGACGAAGCCTTTTCCCCATTCGTTTTCCTTGGCTCAACGCGTCGCAAGAGGAAGCGGTCAACCACGTCTTGCGAGCAAAAGACGTCGCCATCGTCCACGGCCCGCCCGGAACCGGCAAGACCACCACGCTGGTGGAAGCCATTTACGAGACCCTGCATCGCGAGAACCAAGTGCTGGTCTGCGCGCAAAGCAACATGGCCGTCGATTGGATATCAGAAAAACTCGTCGACCGGGGAATTCATGTCTTACGTGTTGGCAACCCCACACGAGTCAACGACAAGATGCTTTCTTTCACCTACGAAAGACGCTTCGAATCGCATCCCGACTATCCGGAATTGTGGAGTGTCCGCAAGGCGATCCGGGAAATCCGGAACACGATCCGCAAGCGAGGGCATGGCGAAGGGGAGACGATCCGGAACCGCTTGTCGCGTTTGCGTTATCGGGAGACCGAGCTGGAAGTCAAGATTGACACCGAGCTGTTCGACCAAGCCCGGGTCGTGGCCTGCACGCTCGTAGGCTCCGCGAACCACGTTTTGGAAACGCGCCATTTCACCTCCCTCTTCATCGACGAGGCCGCGCAAGCGTTGGAAGCCGCCTGCTGGATCGCCATCGCGAAAGCGGACCGGGTACTCCTAGCCGGCGACCATTGGCAATTGCCACCCACCATCAAGTGCCCTGAGGCGGAACGGGAAGGCTTAAGCGACACCCTGATGTGGAAAATTGCGAACAGCAAGCCTGAAACCGTTTCCCTCTTACGGATCCAATACCGGATGCGAGAGGAAATCATGGGATTCTCTTCCAATTGGTTCTACGGAGGGCACTTGAAAGCGGCGCCAGAAGTGAGCCAGCGGGGAATCCTCCACATGGACGCCCCTTTGGAATGGATCGACACAAGCCTCCTGGACCTTCCCAACGAGGAACAGACAGAGAGCGGAAGCCGCGTCAACAAGCCGGAGGCGCGGCTCATGGTCGAACGATTCCGAACCTATGTCGACAAGATCGGGCGAGAAAGAATCCTCGACGAGCGAATCGACTTTGGCGTGATCTCCCCTTACAAGGCGCAAGTCCAATACCTCCGACGCCTCGTGAAGCAGGACGCTTTCTTTCGCCCCCTGCGGGAATTGATCACCATCCATACGGTCGACGGCTTCCAAGGGCAGGAGCGCGACGTGATCCTGATCAGTCTGGTGCGGGCCAACGAGCAAGGGCAAATCGGTTTCCTCAACGACCTGCGACGCATGAACGTGGCGATTACCCGGGCGAGAATGAAGTTGATCATCCTAGGCGACGCCACCACGCTTACCCATCACCGTTTCTACAAAGCGCTGTACGATTACGTCGCGGCACATGGGAAAATCACCCAAATCCAACCCGAATCAGAAAAATTGAAGATTTAATCATGTTTCCCAAAACAAAATGCCCGTCAGGAAGGTTTTACTATAAATCTGTTTCATTATTAATAAACCCATAAATTAAAGCGCCATGAAGTACAAATTATTAGTTCTGGACGTAGACGGAACGCTTTTGAATGAAAACAAAGAAATTACCGCCAGGACGCAAGCCGCCTTGCTGAAAGCCCAGCAAATGGGTATCCATGTCGTGCTCGCTTCCGGTCGCCCCACGGGGGGTGTCATGCCTTTGGCCCATGCGCTCGAGTTGAATAATTACGGGGGATTTGTCCTTTCCTACAATGGAGCGCAGATCATCAACGCGCAAACCGGCGAGTTGCTTTTCGAGAAACGCATCGACCCGGCGATGATCCCTTACCTCGAGCAGAAAGCGCTTAAGAACAATTTCGCCATCTTCACCTACCACAAAGACTTCATCCTCACGAACGACGCGACAAACCGCCACGTGATCGAGGAAGCCGAGCTGAACAACCTCCGCATCGTCAGCACGGAGCATTTCGCCGAGGCGGTCGACTTCGCGCCGAGCAAGTGTATCCTGACGAGCGACGACGAGGAAGCGCTGGTAGGCTTGGAAAACCATTGGAAACGGCGGCTGAGCGGTACGCTAGAGGCATTCCGGTCGGAAGACTATTTCTTGGAGGTCGCGCCTTATTACGTGAATAAAGGAAACTCGCTCGCCGTTTTGATGGAACTCCTCAAGGTGACGACGGAAGAGGTCGTCGCCATCGGCGATGGGGTCGCCGACGTGTCGATGATCCAGCTGGCGGGCACGGGTATCGCCATGGGGAACGCGAGAGACTCCGTGAAAGCCTGCGCCGATTTCACGACCCTGACAAACGAGCAAGACGGTGTGGCCGCCGCCATCGAAAAGGCGCTGCTTTCCAGCATCAAGCCCACCGAGATACCGCTCGCGCAACTCAACATGCGGGCTAAGCACGCCCTCATGGGCAACCTGGGCATCCAATACACTTACGCCGACGAGCAACGCGTCGAGGCGACCATGCCCGTCGACGAGCGGACCCGCCAACCCTTCGGGATCCTTCACGGGGGCGCCACGCTGGCTTTGGCGGAGACCGTAGCCGGCCTCGGTTCGATGATCTTGGCGAAACCGGACGAGATGGTCGTCGGGATGCAAGTCAGCGGGAGCCATGTCTCGTCGGCCCACGAGGGAGACACCGTCCGGGCCGTCGCGACCATCATCCACAAGGGGCGGTCGTCGCACGTATGGAACGTGGACGTCTTCACCTCGACAGACAAGCTCGTATCCACGATACGGGTCATCAACAGCATCTTGAAAAAGAAATGATCTCAAAACAAACGAGAAAGATAATCGACAGCCTCATCGAGGCACAAGGGCGCTTCGCCATCTGGCGGGTGCCGGGAGAGAAAGAGCCGCGATTCGTCGCGCAGACCAAGGGGGCACTCCCTTTTTTCCATCACATCAACAACCTGAACGGGCGGCGAGGTTTTGTCGTCGCCCCGTTCAGGGTTTCCCCACGACAACCCATTTACTTGATTGAACCTGACGTGTTCGAGCTGCCCACGACGGTCGGGCCTTGGCGCGGAGAAAGGCCTTTTCGCGAAAGCCCCCCGATCACCGCGGACGAGAAGGCGCGCTACGCCGAACGCTTCGAGCGCTTCGCGAAAGAACTGTGCGAGGGGACGTTCGAGAAGCTCGTCCTCTCAAGGCAGATGGTCATCGAGCGGCCGATGGGTTTCTCGCCCGCGGAAGCTTTCGCGGAGGCCGAGGCCCGTTATTCGAGATCGATGACGTATCTTTGCCACCTCCCGGAGATCGGGACTTGGATCGGGGCGACGCCCGAGATCCTGCTGGCGGGAAGGCTGGGCGAATGGCAGACCGTGGCCCTCGCCGCGACCCGCAAGCTCGTGAACGGCGAGCCGGCGACCGACAGGGACGACAAGGACCGCCGCGAGCAAGGCCTCGTCGCCCAATACCTCCGCCAACGCCTCGCCGAGCGGCGCGTCGCGTTCCAGGAAGAAGGCCCCGTCCCCACGCGGGCGGCCGAGGTATGCCACCTGAAGAGCGTCTTCCGCTTCCGGCTGGAACGGCGCGACCGGCTGGGCGACCTCCTCGACGGCCTCCATCCCACCCCGGCGGTCTGCGGGTTGCCGGAAGAAGAGGCCTATCGCTTCATCCTCGCGGAAGAGGGCTACGAGCGAAGCTACTACTCCGGTTTCATCGGATGGATGGACCCGGACGGGCGGACGGACCTTTACGTCAACCTCCGCTGCCTCTGGGCCGAGGGGGAACGCGTCGCCCTCTACGCCGGCGGAGGGTTGCTGAAAGATTCCGACCTCGACGAGGAATGGGAGGAGACACGGGAGAAGATGGAGACCATGCGACGGCTCCTCCCCCCAACGAACGAAAGAGATTATTAACGCTACCATTATAATATATGTATTCAGATAAGAAAAGCATCCAAATTCTCGTCGCGCTTCTCAAGGAGCACGGCGTCACCCAAATCGCGCTCTGCCCCGGCAGCCGGAACACGCCCATCGTCCACAGCCTGGCCGGCGACGCGGACTTCACTTGCTATGCCCTCACCGACGAGCGAAGCGCCGGCTTCTTCGCCCTGGGCCTCGCGCTGCATGGCGGACGGCCGGCGGCCATTTGCTGCACGTCGGGCACGGCCTTGCTCAACGTCTTCCCGGCGGTCGCGGAGGCGTTTTACCAAAAAGCGCCCCTCGTGGTCATCTCGGCCGACCGCCCCGCGGCTTGGATCGGGCAAATGGACGGGCAGACGATTCCCCAGCCCGGCGTCTTCGGGCCGATGGTCAAGAAGAGCGTCCAGCTGCCCGAAATCCACGACGCGGAGAGCGAATGGTTTTGCGGCCGCCTCATCAACGAGGCCCTGCTCGAGACGAACCACCACGGGAAAGGACCGGTCCACATCAACGTGCCCCTCTCGGAGCCGCTCTTCGGCTTCCACGCCGAGGCGCTCCCCAAGCCGCGCGTCATCACCCGTTTCCAAGGCTTGAACATTTACGAAAGACCTTACGACAACCTGATCGAGCGCCTCAACCGCTACGGCCGGCGCATGATGCTCGCCGGGCAAGCGAACCTCATCTACGAGTTCGAGCGCCGCTCGGCCAAGCTCTTGTACAAGCATTTCGCCTGGCTCGCCGAGCACACGGCCAACCGCGTCGTCCCCGGAAGGCCCATCCGCGACTTCGACGCCGTCATCTACGGCATGCCGAAAGAGGAGCGGCCGCGGCTCGTCCCCGACCTGCTCATCACCTACGGCGGGCACGTCGTCTCGAAACGGCTGAAAGAGCTTTTCCGGCAATGCCCGCCCAAGGAGCACTGGCACGTGGCGCCCGACGGGGAGGCCGTCGACACCTTCGGCTGCCTCACGACCATCATCGAGATGGACCCCTTCGAGTTTCTCGAGAAAATCGGGCCGCTGATGGAAAACCGCCCGACGGAGTTCCCCCGCATGTGGGAGCAACTCGCCGCCCGCGTCCCCGAGCCCGAGTTCGCCTACTCCGCGATGGCCGCGGTGGGCGCGTTGCTCAGGCACCTGCCCGGCGAGTCGACCCTCCACCTGGGCAACAGCTCGGCCGTCCGCTACGCCCAGCTCTACGCCATCCCCGCCGACACGGAAGTCTGCTGCAACCGGGGGACGAACGGCATCGAAGGCTCCCTCTCGACGGCCTTGGGCTACGCCATCCGCTCGGCACGGCCGAATTTCCTCGTCATCGGCGACCTGTCTTTCTTCTACGACATGAACGCCCTTTGGCAAGAAAACATCCGGCCCAACACGCGCGTCCTCTTGCTTAACAATGGGGGCGGGGAAATCTTCCGGAGCCTCCCCGGGCTCGAGCCCGACGGCCCGGCGGCCCGCTTCATCCAAGGACGCCACCAGGCCGAGGCGCGGGCTTGGGCCGAAGACCGGGGCTTCCGCTACCTCCCCGTCCGCGACCAGGCCCAGCTCGACGAGGCCATCCCCGAGCTGACGCGCGCCGACGCCGACCGCCCCGTCCTGGTGGAGGTCTTCACCGACCCCGACACCGACGTGGCGCTCCTCAAGGACTATTATCACGGCTTGCGCCCGCTTTTCGCCTCCTGACGAGAAGCCACCGCGACTCGCGGTGAAGCCAATCCAACCGGAAACACTCCACCGCGACTCGCGGTGAGGCCAATCCAACCGGAAACGCTCCACCGCGACTCGCGGTGAAGCCAATCCAACCGGAAACACTCCACCGCGACTCGCGGTGAGGCCAATCCAGCAGGAAACACTCCACCGCGACTCGCGGTGAGGCCAATCCAACAGGAAACGCTCCACCGCGACTCGCGGTGAGGCCAATCCAACAGGAAACGCTCCACCGCGACTCGCGGTGAGGCCAATCCAACCGGAAACACTCCACCGCGACTCGCGGTGAAGCCAATCCAGCAGGAAACACTTCTCCGCGACTCGCGGAAAAGCCAATCCAGCAGGAAACGCTCCTCCGCGACTCGCGGAAAAGCCAATCCAGCAGGAAACACTTCTCCGCGACTCGCGGTGAGTAAAATCAAGCTCCGGACGGCCCGTTAACATTCATTACATTTCAAACAAAATAAAAAAGACTACATTTGCCCTCGCTTTCATATTAAAAGAAATAAGAAAGAAATGAGAACCGAAAGAGAATGGACCTCCTTGAAGGCCTATCAAGAAATACGATTCGAATTCCATGAAGGAATCGCCCGGATCACGATCGACCGCGAGCGCTACCGTAACGCCTTCACCCCGACCACCGTCGGCGAGATGAGCGACGCCCTGCGGATCTGCCGCGAGAAGCCCGAGGTACGCGTCGTCGTCCTGACCGGGGCGGGCGACGTGGCCTTCTGCGCCGGGGGCGACATGCACGTCAAGGGCCGGGGCGGCTACGTGGGCGACGACGGCGTCCCCCGCCTCAACGTCCTCGAGGTGCAGAAACAGATCCGCAGCCTGCCGAAGCCGGTCATCGCGGCCGTCAACGGATACGCCATCGGCGGCGGGCACGTGCTGCACGTGGTCTGCGACTTGACCATCGCCTCCGACAACGCCATCTTCGGGCAGACCGGTCCCCGCGTAGGGAGCTTCGACGCGGGCTTCGGCGCCTCCTACCTGGCGCGGGTGGTGGGGCAGAAAAAGGCGCGCGAGATTTGGTTCCTCTGCCGGAAATACACCGCGTCGGAAGCCCTCGAGATGGGGCTCGTCAACAAGGTCGTCCCCCTCGAGCGATTGGAGGACGAGTACGTCGCCTGGGCCCGCGAGATGATGACGCTCAGCCCCTTGGCCCTGCGGATGATCAAAGCGGGCCTCAACGCCGAGCTCGACGGCCAGGCGGGCATCCAAGAGCTGGCGGGCGACGCCACGATGCTCTACTACCTGACCGACGAGGCCCAGGAAGGCGGCAAGGCTTTCCTCGAGAAACGTTCACCCAAATTTGACAACTATCTAAATTTACCCTAATGATCAAGCAAAAAGATATACACGAAGAGCCCTTGTTCGAGGCGAGTGTCGAACGATTCACCCTGACTGCCCGGCGTCCCCTCCGCACGTCGCGCGGCGAGTTCACGCAACGAGAGACGTACCTGCTGCGGCTCCTCTCGCGCGTAGACAATAAGATAAGTTTCGGCATCGGCGAATGCTCGCGCATCCCGAACTTGAGTCTCGACGACCGGCCGGGCTACGAGAAACGGCTGGAGAAGGTCTGCCAAGAGTTCCGCCAGACGGGGACGGTCGACCTGGATGACCTCCGCAAATGGCCGTCGATCCTGTTCGGCGTCGAGAGCGCGCTGGAGATGATCCGGGCGGGCGGGCGTTTCGATTTCTTCCCTACACCTTTCTCGGAAGGCACCAAGGGCGTCCCGATCAACGGCCTGATCTGGATGGACACCATCGAGAACATGCGCAAGCAAGTCCGCGAGAAGATAAACGAAGGTTTCCGCTGCTTGAAAATGAAGCTCAGCGAGCGGGATTTCGAAGAAGAACTCACGCTGATCAAGGAAATCCGCCAAACGTTCAACCCCGACGAGATCGCGATCCGGGTCGACGCGAACGGCTCCTTCAACCCCGACACGGCCCTCGATAAACTGAAACGGCTAGCCGACCTCGGCGTCGAATCCATCGAGCAACCCATCGCCCCGAACCAGTGGAAGCAGATGGCCCAGCTCGTCATGGACTCGCCCCTCCCCATCGCCCTCGACGAGGAGCTGATCCCCTGCGTGTACTTGGAGCAAAAGATCATGATATTGACCTTGATCAATCCCGACTATATCGTCTTGAAACCCTCCCTCCACGGCGGGATGCATGGCTGCATGGAATGGATCTTCCTGGCCGACGACCTGGGCGTGGACTGGTGGATCACGTCCGCCCTCGAGTCGAACATCGGGCTGAACGCCATCGCGCAATTCACCGCCGCGCTCGACACGCAAGGCATGCCGCAAGGCCTCGGGACGGGCGAGCTATACGTCAACAACTTCGACTCGCCGATCTATCGCCGGCAAGACAAACTCTTCTCCAACCCTCATTTCGAAAAAAACGGCAACCGCTAAGACGATGCCCACGATCGCGGAAGAATACCAGGCGTTCCTCTTGGAATGGGACGGGAAAAGCTCCGACATCGGCGTGACGACCTCCGGCTCGACCGGCACGCCCAAAGAGATCCGCGTGGCGAAAAAACGGATGCGGGCAAGCGCGGAAATGACGTGCGATTTCCTGGGGCTGACTCCCGAGGACACGGCGCTCCTCTGCCTCTCGCCCCGTTACATCGCGGGAAAAATGATGATTGTCCGCCAGCGGATCCGGGGCTTCCGGATGATTCTACGCGAGCCAACGCTCCATCCGCTCCACGCGCTCTCGACCCCCGTCACTTTCACGGCGATGATCCCCGCCCAAGCGCACGACGCGCTACAAGTCCCCGAAGAACGGGAAATCCTGGCGCGGATCAAGCACGTCATCATCGGTGGCGGCCCGATCGACGCGGCGCTCGAGGCGGAACTTCGCGCGTTCCCCAACGCCCTCTATTCCACTTACGGCATGACGGAAACCCTCTCGCACGTCGCGATGCGCCGGCTGAGCGGCCCGGAGGCCTCCGAGTGGTATAAGCCCCTCCCCGGCGTCTCGCTCAGCCTCTCGCCGGGCGGCACCCTCGTGATCCAAGCCCCGGCACTCCTAAGCAAGCCGTTAGAGACAAACGATCTGGCCGAACTCCTGCCCGACGGACGGTTCAAGATCATCGGCCGCCGCGACAACGTGATCAACAGCGGAGGCATCAAGCTGCAAATCGAGGCCATCGAGGAAAAACTGCGAAAATCCGCGCCCTGCGATTTCGCCATCACGGCCCTCCCCGCCCCCCGCTTCGGCGAGGTCGTCACCCTCCTGGCGACACGAGACGCCGAATGGGATTTCACCTCCCTCGATCGCTACGAACATCCCCGCCACGTCTTCCTCGTCGACCATATCCCCATGACCGGAAACGGGAAAATCGACCGGAAAGGCTGCCGAAAACTCGCCGAAGCACTTCAGGAACAAACGAAAGCGAGCTAGGAATGATACGTGACGCGATACTCCTTTGGCTCCTCCTCCTGTCACTGGCTCCCGCCCTAAATGCCCAACAAATCCGGGAAAGCGCCACGATCGCCCCCGACGTGACGCTCAACGATCCCTCACGTTACGCCCCCTACGCGAGTGTCGCCCTGCTCGACAGCACCGACATGAAAATCGACCAAGACGGTTCCGCGACGAAGACAACCCAACGAGTCATCAAAATAATGAACGCGGCGGGCGCCAAGGCTTATCGGACGATTATCCACACCTACAACCCGCTTCTATCCAACGCCTACATCTACAGGGCCACCATTTATAAAGCCAACGGCGATGTCTACAACCTCGACATTACCCTCCAAAAGAACTACGCCTCACCCATTTCCTCCGATGGCCCCCTCACTCGCCAAGCGATGGTAGAAGTCGGTCCCCTCGATCCAGGAGATATCCTTGATTACCAAATCAACCAGCGAGATTACCCTCCCATACAGACAAATCTTGGAAGCGCTCCCGATACCATCTCTTTTAAAAAAGTCGACGAGCCGACGTGCCGGAAAGTCTATCGTGGCCCAACCCTCACGCTCGCCGAGAGCGACCTCTTCCCCCCCTCAAGAGAACAAGCACGCAAGATCCCCAAAACGAGCGAACCCCTAAAAGGCACTTATCGCCTCCTCTCCAAACGCTACATCCTCCACACGGACGGCAGCCAGGAATTTCGATACCAAAGCGAACTGGAATTACAAGAAAACAAGAACGAGAGACAGACCACCGATCTGCTCACTATCCGCTACGACACGACTCGCCAGAAGATCGAAGTCCACCACGCCTATATACGGACGAAAGACGGCAAGACCATCCCGATTCCGGCAAGCGCGTGGGTCGAAGGCCTGGCTCAAGAAGCTTTCCGGGCCCCCGCTTTCAACCATTGGAAAGAACGCCGGCTACGTGGCAAGCACCTCCTCCCCCAATCGACCATCGTCTTGGACTATAGCCTCCACACCGCGCCCAATGGGCACCTGGACATCTTCGATCCCCTCCGCCAATCTTATCCGACCAAGGAATTCCGTCTGGAAATCGAATGTCCACCGGATACCCCATTAAACTACACCATAACCCATGCGGCGGACGCGCCCCGGATCGAGCGAAAGGACACGCTTATACGGAAGATATGGACTTGGCGGAATATCCCGGAATCCCCAACTTCTCGCGAGGACGATTTCCCCTATTTCACCGGCTCCACCACCCCGGATTCCGCCCCAATCCAATACTTGAGAAAAGACTTTGAGCGACACTATGGAGAGACCAACCCAGTAATCCTCACCATCGCCGAGAGCCTGATCGAACACCTAACCTGCGATACGGCGCAAATCCAAGCCTTGCGAGCATATGTCCAAGAACTGGACAATACCGAAGTAACGCCTTCAATGAGTCATTTCGGCAGCAGATCCATCGATGAAGTCATTGGCAGCGCCTACGCCACGAGAATCGAAAAAAGCTATCTATTGGCGAGCCTATTGGGCGCGGCAGGTTTCCAAGCCGAGCCATTAGCCGTCTTCTCCGTTCCGGAAAGCCATGGCCTATCCGCCCTCCAAGGAATTATTGTCCGATGCACGCTGGGGCAAGCCACTTATCTTTTCGGTCCAGATGGGAATGAAATCACCGGTCTCGACATGGATCGACAATCCACCTGGTCCTTAACGACCGGCCTTCCCGTGAAAAACTGATAGAAAAAGATTTGAAAGGGCCTTATTCAAAAGAAATGGCCTATCTTCGCGGGAGAAAGAAACAAAACAATCAAACGCTAAGAAGACATGAACGCAGTTGCTATTAAAAAAATCGGCCTTTTGCTAGCCGCCCTGATTGTCACGACGGGCGTAAGTTTTCGAACCCAAGCCTCGTCACCTTCCAGCCCCACGACTGATGACGAATGGTATCTTGACCGTCAGACAGACCGGATGAGCCGTTATCTCCGACTCGACCGAGAGGAAGCCCTCCGCTTTGAACCGCTCTATCGCGACTATCTGGAAGAGTTGTTGGCATGGCATCCCCATAAGTATAATAACCGCGACGGACACCAATCCATCGAAGAACGAATCGCCCTTCGCAAAGAAAAAGCGGAAATAGACGAGAAATACCTCGCCGAATTCCGACAATTCTTGAACGAGGACCAACTGGAAATCGTTTTCGACACACCACGTTATCGGGACGATCGTCCTCGCTATGGCCGCCATTACAACAACCGTTGGGATCGCTACGATCGCCATGAAGACTGCTGCGCGCCCCGAGGCCCCCGTTGCTGCCGTTAATTTCTGATTTTTCCTCAACATAAAATATATCACCATGAATAAAACAAGACTTTTATGGGCCACGGCCGCGTTAATGAGTTTCAATACGCTCGTCTTTGGCCAGACAGAACAACCTCAGATTTGGCCCACACCTCAAGAACAGACACTAACCAATCATTGGTTCGCCCCCACGTCCTATCAATTGAAAGGAATCAGCGATCCAGATCCCGATGGGCTCCGTATCTTGAAAGAAATCCTCCCCGTTTCGACGAGCGGTCTCCCACTAGAGATCATTACCCTCAACGAAAACGACGAGGCCATGCGCCGATCAGGAGCTTATACCCTTCATGTCACGTCTTCCGGCATCCAAATCGGAATCGTGGACGGCGCCTCACTCTTTTATGCCGCCCAGACCCTCGAGCAACTGGCGAAACGGACGTCTTCCGGCCAGCTTCTCCTCCCCGAATGCCAGATCAAAGACTATCCCGACGTGCTTTTTAGAGGAACGGTCGAAGGCTTTTATGGCCAGCCCTGGAGCCATGAGGACCGGTTGGAACAATTACGTTTCTATGGCAAGACAAAACTCAACACCTATATCTATGGCCCTAAAGATGATCCCTACCATAGCTCACCCAATTGGCGAGAGCCTTACCCCGCCGACCAGGCCCGCCACATCACGGAACTGACCGAAGAGGCGGCCCGCAACAAGGTGAATTTCGTCTGGGCCATCCATCCGGGTAAAGACATCCAATGGAACAAGACCGATAGCTTGAACATCCTCGCCAAGTTCGAAAACATGTATGAACTGGGCGTCCGCTCATTCGCCGTTTTCTTCGATGACATTTCCGGTGAGGGCGCCAAGCCGCATAACCAGGCGAGCTTATTGAATTACATCAATCGGGAGTTCATCGCCAAGAAGAAAGATACCCAACCGCTCATCATGTGCCCGACTGAATACAACAAAGACTGGGCACGGACAGATTATCTCGACATCATCGGCAAAGAGCTTGACCCGGAAATCCAAATCATGTGGACAGGCGACCGTGTCGTCACGAATATCACGAAAGAAGGTATCGATTGGGTTAACAAACGCATCCAACGACCTGCCTACATCTGGTGGAATTTCCCGGTAAGCGACTATTGCCAAGATCATCTCCTGATGGGCGCCGCTTATGGCCTCGACACCGAGGCGGCAGGCAGCATGAGCGGATTCGTATCCAACCCCATGGAGCACGCCGAAGCTTCGAAGGTGGCGATCTTCGGAATTGGCATGTATACTTGGAACATCTCCGATTATGACCCATCGAAAGCTTGGGAAGAAGCTTGCGCGGTAATCGCTCCCGAAGTGGCGGAGGCCTTCAAGATCTTTTGCGAGCATAATGCCGATCCAGGTCCCAACTGGCATCTTTTCCGTCGCGATGAATCCCTAAACGCGTCGGCATCCATCGAGAAATACACCGCAGCCTATTTTTCCGGGAATTATGACGCGATAGCCGCCCATCAATTGGACAAGACATTCAGCGAAATCACGACCGCGGCCGATGAGCTACTGACGAAATGCCAAGATAAAAATCTGATGGACGAGATCCGTCCGTGGGTTATCCAATTCGGACATTTAGGGCAAACCGGTCATGCCGCCATCGCGATGGGCGAGACTTGGGCTGAAAGAGATTTCGCGGCAACGTGGGATAATTACTTACGGACAGGTCAATGGCTCGACAGCATGCGCTATGTCAATAAAACCTTGAACCAAGAGGCAAGCCCTCGCGGAGTCAAGGTCGGCTCACGTGTATTGGCTCCATTCCTCACGGAACTTTATCAAGAAACGGGACAATACCTGCTAAGCGGCGAAACGGGGAAAGCGACAGAAGTGAAGATGAATATTCCCTCCTTGCTAACCAACGTAGAGCCTTTGACGAAACAACATTATATGGAAGACGGTGACCTCGTCGGCTACCCACCCATGTTCGAGACCATGCACGTAGCCCCAGGACAATACATCGGTTTCAGTTGGGACAAGCGAAAGAAAGCTGACTACATTTTCTTTAATCTCCCCCAAAGCAACCGGGAAGGCCGCCAATTCGAATGGTCAGTTGACGGGACGAACTGGCAATCACTCGACGTTCCGACCACAAACACCAGGGATACAATCCGTGGCATCGATCCTACGGCCCGCTACGTCCGCTTAATCAACCAAGGCAATGAAACGATCGACCTGAATTTCCGTGCCTTTGTGGCCAACGTGAAAGACGAGGCGAACGTCGATCCCACCACGTTGATGACTGATCTCAATTTGGATACCTACAACCCGCTGGCCAATGGCCAAAAGGTTGAAATCGACCTCGACAAACAAGGCGGCACCGTCACGCTCTTCACCTCCGGCAAAGGTATGCTGACCATTACTGCCCCTGCCGGTAAGAAAGATCGGCTGACGCTTTATAAAGGTCCGGCAGGATACATCCAAATCACCCCTGCCACCAACGGGAAAATAGAAATCCAAGCTGAGGGCGAGGCACGGATCCACGAGATCATCAAGAAATGAAACAAGTAGGGGCAATGTTACGTCAATTTTTTCGCGTACATTTGCCCCAATTTTTACGACTACGGAAGAATATATGAAAGAAAATGAGATGATATTCGGCATCCGCGCCGTGATGGAAGCGATACAAGCCGATAAAGAAATCGATAAGATTTTGATCCGAAGGGAACTGCAAGGCGATTTGGCCAAAGAGCTGATGACGCTGATGAAAGAACGGGGGTTACACGCCCAACGTGTCCCGATGGAACGCCTCGATCGGCTCACCCGCAAGAACCATCAAGGCGTCATCGCTTTCATCTCGCCCGTGACCTACCAACGTCTCGAAGATCTTATTCCCTTCATTTTTGAACAAGGACGAGATCCTCTGGTGGTTTTACTCGACGGCATTACAGATGTTCGCAACTTTGGAGCTATCGCCCGCACATGCGAATGCGCAGGAGTCGACGCGCTCGTGATCCCCTCGAAAGGTGGCGCGACAGTCAACGCCGACGCCATGAAAACCTCAGCAGGCGCACTCAACATCTTACCCGTCTGCAAAGAGAAAAGCATCAATGAGGCCATCCACTTTTTAAAAGCGAGTGGTGTCAAAGTCGTAGCAGCAAGCGAAAAAGGTAACAAGATCTATACGGGAACAAATTACGGGGAACCAACGGCCATTGTCATGGGCGCCGAAGACAAAGGTGTCTCGGCAGAGAATCTCCGCGATTGCGACGAAATCGTCCGGATTCCTCTATTCGGCACGATCGGTTCACTCAACGTATCCGTAGCCTCATCGATCATGATTTACGAAGCGGTCCGCCAGCGAACGCTCGTACACGAATAATATACCAAGAATAAAAACAAAAAAGATGAAGAAAGTAATAGCGACAAGTAACGCCCCCGCGGCGATCGGCCCTTATAGCCAAGCGATCTTAGTGAATAACATGCTCTTCGCCTCAGGCCAGCTCGGTCTCGACCCAGCCACCGGAGCGTTTGCGGAAGGCGGTGTTAAAGAACAAACCGCCCAAGCCTTCGAAAACGTCAAAGCCATCCTTAAGGAAGCAGGCATGACAATCGACAACGTAGTGAAAACGACCGTTTTCCTTGCAGATATGGCCGACTTCGGCGCAATGAACGAGGTCTATGCCGGCCAATTCAACGGAGCCTATCCCGCCCGCTCAGCCGTAGCCGTCAAGACGCTCCCGAAGAATGGATTAGTGGAGATTGAGATCGTCGCCATCCGCGACTAACTCAAGACTAGCCCTAAACTTTTTTGAGGAAAATTAGAGTGGAATAAAAATTTTTCATACCTTTGCGCCCCGTAAAGCGGAACGACACCTATCTGCCTGTCCATGATGCTAGTTCAGGTCAAGGGGGTGAAAGCCGCTCTTCCCATAAGGTCGCGATGTTCTCGTCTCGCGACGGGAAAAAGGTTGAATTATTACATGTAATATAAAAAAGAAGATAGAGATGTCTAGGATTTGTCAAATTACCGGAAAGAGAACAAGGGTCGGAAATAACGTTTCGCACTCGAACAAGAAGACGAAACGTAAATTCTATCCCAACTTGTTCAAGAAAAAGTTCTATTGGGTAGAACAAGATTGTTGGATTAGCCTGAAGGTTTCTGCGGCAGGTATTCGCACGATCAACAAGATCGGTCTCGACGCCGCGCTCAAGAAGGCCGCCGTAAAAGGTTTTTTAGACGCTTAAGGAGGATGTGAATTATGGCAAAGAAAGCGAAAGGTAACAGGGTACAAGTCATCTTGGAGTGCACGGAGCACAAGAACAGCGGCATGCCTGGCACGTCGCGTTATGTCACTACCAAGAACAGAAAGAACACGACGCAGCGGTTGGAGCTCATGAAGTACAACCCGATCCTGAAGAAAATGACGTTACATAAGGAAATCAAGTAATAAGGAAGGAGATTTAATTTATGGCAAAGAAAGCGGTCGCGACGTTCAAGAAAGGCGAAGGACGGACTTACTCAAAGGTCATCAAGATGGTCAAATCGCCTAAGACAGGGGCTTATATCTTCCAAGAGGAAATGATCCCCAACGAGCAAGTGAAAGATTATCTCGCGAAATAATCCAAACTCCGATTCATATTCGATACCGTCCAGGTTCTCCTCGTGAGGCTTGGGCGGTTTTTTATGCTTCCACGCGAAACTACGTGAACATGAAATGATGGATTATCAATCGAAGAAAAGGAATAATTCATTATTTTTGCCTGTCCAAATAAAATCGACAATAAATAAAACTAGATAGCATTATGAAATTTAACGTATCCAGCACCGCGCTCTTGGCCCGGCTGCAATCCATCAGTCGCGTCATCGCGTCCAAGAACTCGTTGCCCATCCTGGACAACTTTCTCTTCCGCCTTGAGGGCGAACAACTAACCCTCACGGCTTCCGACACCGAAACACGGCTCGAGACAAGTCTCGAGGTAACCGGAGTCGAAGGCTCGGGCGTCTTCGCCGTCGCGGCGAAAATCCTCCTCGACCCTCTGAAGGAATTGCCCGAACAACCTCTTACATTTGACATCAACGACGATAACCTGGAAATCTTCATCCATTTCCAGAACGGGAAATACAACTTTATCGGCACCCGGGGAGACACTTACCCGGAAGAACGTGCCCTGAAGGAAGACACGGTAGCATTCGATATCGACGCGCCGACGTTTTTGAGTGGTATCAGCCGCACGCTTTTCGCCTCGGCCGACGATGAGTTGCGCCCCATCATGAACGGCATCTATTTTGACTTAAGACCTGAAGACCTGACATTCGTCGCTTCCGATGGCCATAAGCTCGTCCGTCTGCGCAACCTCGCTATCCATGCCCCCGAGAAGGCTTCATTCATCCTACCGAAGAAGCCGGCTAACCTGCTCCGAGGACTTTTAGCGAAAGAGGAAGGCATGGCACGAATCGAGTTCGACTCGAACAGCGCGCACATCACGTGTGGCAATTTCAAGATGGTCTGCCGCCTCATCGAAGGACGCTACCCGAACTACAACAGCGTGATTCCGCAAGAGAACCCCTACAAAGTAACCGTCGATCGGCTAACGCTTATGAACGCCCTAAAGCGAGTGTCTGTTTTTGCCAATCCAGCCAGCAGCCTGGTAAAACTGCGCCTCTCGCATGACGAGATCCTTATCTCCGCCCAAGACATCGACTTCCTGACCTCGGCGGAAGAAATGATCCCGTGCTCATTCGACGACGACGAGTTGAGCATTGGCTTCAAGGCCACATACCTGATCGAAATCCTTGGCAACATCGCCTCGAGCGACGTTGTCCTGGAACTGGCAGATCCCTCGCGTGCCGGTGTTATCGTTCCAGCCGAGAACGACGAGAACGAGGATTTGCTAATGCTCTTGATGCCCATGATGTTGAATGATTAAATGATTAAACGATAAAAAGGACAACCGATGCGACTGAACCTGAAGAAACCGTTGATCTTCTTTGACCTGGAAACAACTGGCGTGAACATCGTGAAAGACCGGATCGTAGAACTTTCATACGTGAAAGTCCTCCCCGACGGGACGGAGTCGACACGCACCTACCGGATCAATCCCGAGATGCCCATCCCGCCCGAATCGACGGCCATCCATGGTATCACGGACGAAGACGTCAAGGACTGCCCCACCTTCAAGAGTCTTGCCCGCACACTCGCCGCGGAAATTGAAGGATGTGACCTGGCAGGTTATAACTCCAACCGATTCGACATCCCGCTGCTCGCCGAGGAATTTATCCGTGCCGGAGTTGATGTCAACTTGAACCGACGGAAATTCATCGACGTACAGACCATCTTCCATAAAATGGAGCAACGGACTCTCTCGGCCGCCTATCGTTTCTATTGCGATAAAGACCTCGAGCACGCTCATACGGCTGAAGCCGACGCTATGGCGACTTATGAAGTTCTCAAAGCGCAACTTGACCGCTATCCGACGTTGAAGAACGACGTTACGTACCTTTCCCAATTCTCGGCTTACACACGCAACGTCGATTTTGCCGGTCGCCTCGTTTACAACGATAAGAACGAGGAAGTGATCAACTTCGGGAAATACAAGGGCAGGGTAGCCGCCGAGGTCTTGCGGACTGACCCAGGGTATTATTCTTGGATCATGAACGGCGATTTCCCGCTTAATACGAAAAAAACATTCACCGAAATCCGCCTCCGAAACATGGGGCAAAAGAAATAAGCCATGTTAAAAGGAAAGCATATCATACTGGGGGTCACGGGAAGCATCGCGGCCTACAAATCGGCCTACCTGATTCGCGGGTTGATCAAGCGAGGAGCCGAGGTACAAGTGGTCATCACTCCAGCAGGCAAGGAATTCATCACGCCCCTCACGCTCGCTACGTTGAGTCGCCACCCGGTTATCAGCGAGTTTTTCTCGAACCGAGACGGGACGTGGAACAGTCATGTTGACTTAGGGCTTTGGGCCGACGCCATGCTCATCGCTCCCGCCACGGCTTCCTCGATTGGGAAAATGGCAAACGGGATCGCCGACAACATGCTGATCACCACTTACCTCTCATGTAAAGCTCCCGTTTTCATCGCCCCTGCTATGGATCTCGACATGTTCGCCCATCCGAGTACGCAAGCGAACCTGTCGCGTCTCCGTTCGTTCGGCAATCGCGTTATCGAACCTACGAGCGGCGAGTTGGCGAGCCAACTGGTTGGGAAAGGACGCATGGAAGAGCCTGAACGAATCATCCAAGTTCTTGAGGACTTCTTCAACGTCCGACAAGACCTCGTGGGGAAAAAAATCGTAATCACCGCCGGACCTACATACGAAAAGATTGATCCCGTCCGTTTTATTGGCAATTACTCCTCCGGAAAGATGGGTTTCGCCCTTGCGGAGGCTTGCGCCGAGAGAGGGGCCGAGGTTACTTTAGTAGCGGGTCCCGTTGCCTTGGCGAGCCATCATCCCGCGATCCAACGAGTCGACGTGGAGTCTGCCGACGAGATGTATGCCGTAACGACCAAAGCGTTTCCTGAGTCCGACGCCGCGATCCTTTGCGCCGCGGTATCCGACTATCGGCCCGCGACACGCCAAGAACGAAAGATCAAGCGTGAACAAGAAGACAAGCTCCAACTCCAGCTCATCGCCAACCGTGACATCGCGGCCGCGTTGGGACAAATGAAACGGAAAGGACAAGTCCTGGTCGGCTTCGCCCTCGAAACCGATCACGAAGAGG
>CASFXH010000048.1 GCA_949298575.1 uncultured Parabacteroides sp. | reverse complement strand
CCGGAGATTTTTTCTTTGCATGGAACGGCGCTTTTGAAACTCTTGTGTCCGCAGAGGAGAGACTCAACGACGATCCGCCCGCTTTGAATCAGGTCGTTTCCGGTAAAAACTTTTCCATCTCTGCCGGTGCTTCCAGTGAATACAGCGTTCCTGATTTACGGATATCATTTTCGAAAATCGACCGTAAATACCGGGACTGCATCATTAAAAGTTCTTCTCTTCTTTTCATTCCTCTCAGGTGCTGATTTCGTAAATCCAATGATGTGCATGGAGTGTTTCCACGCAAATGCGGAGGATATGCTCTGTCTTGGATTTTTACTACAATATGAAGGAGAAAATTTTACTTTATGACACTTTTTATCGCAAGTATTGTTATTGCATTGACCGTTTCTTTTTTGTGTTCCATTATGGAAGCTGCTCTGTTGAGTCTTACCCCCAGCAAACTGGCGCTGATCTCGGAGCGTTCCCCTGTAATCGGGCGCATCTGCGCGCATTTCAAGAAAGATATTGAAAAACCGATTGCCGTTATTCTGATTCTGAATACCGCCGCGCATACGTTCGGCGCCTCCATCGCCGGCGCGGAATTCGACGAACTGTTCGGCAACCGCTATATCTGGATTTTCTCTCTTGCATTTACCGTTATGATGGTTCAGTATACGGAGATTCTGCCGAAGACGCTGGGAGTGCGTTTCAACTTGCCGGTGATGGCATATACTGCCCGGACACTCAAGTTTCTGGTCTGGCTGATGAGTCCGCTGATCGCATTGGTGCACCTGATCAACCGTCCGTTTGATCCGCATAAAAACGAAAGGAAAGAGGAGAAGATCAATATCGGCGAGATCACGGCGCTGGCGACCATGGCGCGCGAAGCGGAGCAGATCACCACAACGCAGGAGCAGATCATCCGAAACACGCCGATGCTCGGAAAACGCACGATCGAGGAGCTCATGCTGCCTCTGGAAAAGGTCTGCATGATACCGGAATCCGCATCAAGACTTGAAATCATGAATCTGATGCGGAAAGATCAGCATTCCCGCTATCCCGTAATTTCCAGAGACGGACAGGTGATCGGCTGCCTTTATGCAAAAGACCTCCTGTTTCATCAGAAAGAGGAGTGGAGAGAACTGATGCGTCCGGTCAAGTTCATTGATACCAGCCTTTCCCAGCTTGAACTGATTGAAATCGTCGTGAAACTGGATTCCAAACTGCTGATGGTCCGTGACCGGAACAAAAAGACTATCGGCATGTTGACTGTGAACGACGCCTTGCTGGAACTGGTCGGACAGGAGTTCCCGGAAGCTTCCCAGGCGGCATGATATCGGATTCAGCCCCGCACATTTCCTTAATGAAAGTGTCTTTGCTGGGCTGAATTCTCTGAATCATTGCCAATCAGAATGATTTTTTCACAACAGGAACAGCAGAGCAAAATTTAAAAATGATGTTGTTTCTGATGGCTCAAAGATAATGAAATGAAAGCAAATCACAACACTATGCAAGAAAAACAAGAAAAATCGCTCGTTGTTTCTGATGGCTCAAAGATAATGAAATGAAAGCAAATCACAACTGGACATCCTCAACTTGAAAATATGATAGAGTTGTTTCTGATGGCTCAAAGATAATGAAATGAAAGCAAATCACAACATAATCTTGAAAATACTCCTGAAGGACGAGGTTGTTTCTGATGGCTCAAAGATAATGAAATGAAAGCAAATCACAACCGGTCAAAGGAGATTCAATGCAGCCCACTTGTTGTTTCTGATGGCTCAAAGATAATGAAATGAAAGCAAATCACAACTTGATGAAATGTTCGGTATGACCGTCCTCGGTTGTTTCTGATGGCTCAAAGATAATGAAATGAAAGCAAATCACAACAATGCACTAAATGTTGATGAATGAATTTTTGTTGTTTCTGATGGCTCAAAGATAATGAAATGAAAGCAAATCACAACTTTTTCCACTCCAGCGTCTCATCGTCCAGAGTTGTTTCTGATGGCTCAAAGATAATGAAATGAAAGCAAATCACAACGTAGTTGCGTACTATCGTCAAATATCTTTTGTTGTTTCTGATGGCTCAAAGATAATGAAATGAAAGCAAATCACAACGGAATACGGGAAAATCATCAGCTAAAGAAGTTGTTTCTGATGGCTCAAAGATAATGAAATGAAAGCAAATCACAACCTAAGTTTTACACTTAACCGAATAGACTTTGTTGTTTCTGATGGCTCAAAGATAATGAAATGAAAGCAAATCACAACGCTATCTAGATAAGTTCGTTGACGGTTTCAAGTTGTTTCTGATGGCTCAAAGATAATGAAATGAAAGCAAATCACAACAATTGTAGCTTGCAAGAATATCTATACAAGGTTGTTTCTGATGGCTCAAAGATAATGAAATGAAAGCAAATCACAACCTCTCCGCCATGGTCGAGATGACCATCCTTGTTGTTTCTGATGGCTCAAAGATAATGAAATGAAAGCAAATCACAACCGAGCTGTCCAGAAACAACCACTCTCACGGGTTGTTTCTGATGGCTCAAAGATAATGAAATGAAAGCAAATCACAACAGTTCCAGGATTCGGATGTCTATAAAGGGTGTTGTTTCTGATGGCTCAAAGATAATGAAATGAAAGCAAATCACAACCGGAAGAAGTCCAATTGCCGCAAACTACCGGTTGTTTCTGATGGCTCAAAGATAATGAAATGAAAGCAAATCACAACTGCTTTTGAAGTATTCAGTCAGCCCGACTTGTTGTTTCTGATGGCTCAAAGATAATGAAATGAAAGCAAATCACAACGTGCTCGCTCCATTGGTCGAAGTTGCCAGAGTTGTTTCTGATGGCTCAAAGATAATGAAATGAAAGCAAATCACAACAATACCGCCGCCAATATAGTGGAATTGCTGTTGTTTCTGATGGCTCAAAGATAATGAAATGAAAGCAAATCACAACATCTGATTCCCATCCTCTTCCTTACCGACGGTTGTTTCTGATGGCTCAAAGATAATGAAATGAAAGCAAATCACAACACTTTTTTATCGTTTTAAAATGAGGGGCGGTTGTTTCCGATGGCTCAAAGATAATGAAATGAGAGCAAATCACAACGCAATTATGTTAAGGATACGCGCGTCCGGGTTGTTTCCGATGGCTCAAAGATAATGAAATGAGAGCAAATCACAACGCGTTGTAAACGACGTAAGGATACCTCGCGTTGTTTCCGATGGCTCAAAGATAATGAAATGAGAGCAAATCACAACTGATCGCTCTAGGCCACGAACAAAAGAAAGGTTGTTTCCGATGGCTCAAAGATAATGAAATGAGAGCAAATCACAACTTGCGTTTCCCTCTCGTTGTCATTTTTCTGTTGTTTCCGATGGCTCAAAGATAATGAAATGAGAGCAAATCACAACCAATTCCCTTGATGTCTCGCAAGGCCGGAGGTTGTTTCCGATGGCTCAAAGATAATGAAATGAAAGCAAACGAACTCCTTCTTTCTAATTCACATCAATCATTTAAATGAGATTTCCTGACTTTGCCAACGTGTCACCCTAAATTCATCAGAGTACTTAGGGATGCCTTGAAACGCTTCCGCAAGCGTAAGCCAACGCCTGCGCAAGCGTTGGGCGATGATGGCGCAAGCGTTGGACGATGATACCGCAAGCGTTGGCCTACGGCTGCGGGGGCATTTGGGGGTAGGGGCGGATCGCATCCGCCATTCAATTATTCGATCTTCTGAGGTAAAATCTGCCACCCTGCCACCCTGCCAGCTGTTTTGCGAACTTTTCCACATCTGCGCATAAAATAAAAAAGATTAATGTCATTATTCTTTTTTATTTTTTCGCATACGCGTAGATATTTTATAAAAACAGCTGGCAGGGTGGCAGGTGGCAGATTTCTCAAATGTCGCCCAAGGCTCCATTGTTCATAAACTTCTGAATATCATCAAATGTATTCACTACCACAATAAATTCTCTTTGATTATTATAACGACTATTTTGGAATTTTAATTTAGCAACCGCCATCCCAATTCGAACAGGATTGAGCTATTTTTGTATAGATACGTTAATACGTTCTAATATTTGCGCAGTGGTTAGGAAGACACCCGTCTCGCCGGAGCTGGAGTAGCGAAAGTAGGCGCAGATCAGTTCCTCCTCGAGGTTGGGCGACTCGAAGGGTTCGCTCTAGCGGGCCAGTCGAGCGTCTCCTCATCGGATATTGGAAACCATGAAATATCCCATTCACTCACCATGATATTTCTAACTTTGCTCACATAACTGATTTGGATTTAATGAACTTTATGCACAAAAAAACACGGATTCCCTGATCTTCTCAAGAAATCCGTGCTTGAATTATTATTCCAAAGGGCCTTTTATTCGGGCAGAGGATCCGCGGATGGCGGAGGCGTCGCGATGCCCCATTGCTTATTCGCTTTCGGGCCCATCTCCAATTCCAAGACACCGCCGTTGGCGATCGCCTCGTGATTGAACCATGCTTGATCCAGCTCAACACCGTTCAACTTCGCGGATTGGATGTATTTGTTTTCGGGGGAAGCGTTATGCGCCCGGATCTCGAAAATCTTCCCGTCGCCCAAATCCAATTTCGCCTCCGTGAATACGGGACTGCCTATGTTGTAGGAAGGCATACCCGGCGTAACCGGATAGAATCCCAATTGGCTGAAGACGACGAACGACGCCAAGCCGCCACCATCCTCATCGCCCGGAACGCCCATCAAGTCGTCGCGGAACCATTGATTCAATAACGTCCGCACCCGCTTTTGTGTCATCCAGGGCTTACCCGCGTAATTATAAAGGTACGGGATATGCATCGACGGCTCATTCGCCATCGAGAACATCCCGACATTGCCCGTATGATCCGGCAAGAACGAATAGAATTCCCATTTCGACATGCCCAGCGGCGTGTTGTACATCGAATCCAAAGCGGCGGTAAAGACCTCCTCCCCGCCGATCAGGTCGATCAAGTCCGCCACGTTATGCTGGACGTCCCAACGGTAGATATAGCCGTTGTTCTCGTCGTAATAATCCCGTGCGCCCAGGCCGCCATCGTAGCGATAGTCCACGTCGGGCAGGAAGTGACCGTCCTTGTCTTTTGGATGGAAGAAACGGGTCTGCGGATTGAAGACATTCCGATAATTGTAGGCGCAACGCAAATAATGAGCCGCCTCGTCGGCCTTTCCAAGCTCTTGGGCGATTTGCGAGAGGCACCATTGGTCGTAAGACGTACCCAGCGTAACCGCGATCGGTTGCCGTTTTTCCCAGATCGACACGTTCGGGACCGTCTCTTTCTCGCCCTTCTTCAAGGCCGGGATATAGCCGTGTTTCTTATAGAAGTCATCCAGCCAGCCCGCCGGTTTCGCGGACCAAGGGATCAGGGTCTTCTCCTCGATTCCCTTTTGGCAAGCGATGTAGGCCTTCTCCAAGTCGAAGCCCCGGAGTCCCTTTCGATAGGCGTCGATGACCGAAGCAACCCCGTGGTTGCTGTTCATACGGCGCGTGTCGCCCGTCACTTCCGGGAAGGTCGGCATCCAGTTCGTCCCCATCTGCTCAGCCATGAGGAGGAAGGAATTGAGGATATCGATCTCCCGCTGCGAATCGATCAAGACCCGCAAGGGATGCGCCGCCCGGTAAGTATCCCAGATCCAATCGTCCGTATAGAACGAATGGCCGCCGTCCTCATGCACTTGGCCATCGAAGGCGCTGTAATAACGGCCATCCTCGCTCATGTTGATCGGCCGCTCGAAGCAACGATACAGGGAGGTGTAGAAGACGGTCTTGTCCGACTCCGTTCCCCCGCTGACCTGGATTTTCCCCAAAGCGTTGTTCCATTCGTTGCGTCCCTTCTTGGCGGCGACATCCACGTCGTAGCCCGCGATCTCCCGATAGAGGTTCTTCTTGGCCTGCTCCTCGTCGATAAACGAGACGCCATAGCGCACGCCTATCCGCTTCACTTCCGGAGCGAACGCGAGCACGATCGCCGCGTTTTCCCCCTCGGCGGCAGTCTCCGCGGTCAGGCCATCGGTCGAAAGCGCGCCGGCCTTCACCGGCTCTTGGTCGGTCTCGACGTAAAGATAGACCTTCGTTTGCTTATCGAGATATTGATAACCGCTCACCGCCTTGTCCGCGTAGCGCATCGCCCCGTTCCGGCTGTTGAACACCAAGTAGCTATCCCCCTCGTTCCCGAACGTCAGGGCGTAGACGGCGCTTTGGTGAGACGGCGCGTAGTCTACCTCGATATTCGCCTCGTCCAGATAGACTTGATAGCGATAAGGCTTGATCTTTTCCAAATCATAGCTGTAAACCACCACGGGACTCAGCCCGCTCTCGTCACCTTGATAAGCGCTCAGGTTGAAAGCGGAACGCTCCCGATGGTTCGTCACGATCAGGGGCAGGCCGTTCAGTCGGTCGCCCGTAAAATCGGCCCGTTCGGGATAGGCCCGCAAGAGGCTGTTCGGCAAATGGATCGTCGGGAAGGTCGGCACCAACAAGTGACTGATGTTCCCGATATAAGGATTCACGTAATCCACCGGCTCCTTGTCGACCTCCATCGGTCGCTGGCCGGAGGGCGAGCAGGCCACCAGCCATATAGCCGATAAACCTGCCGCCAAGACCGCTTTAAAACTTCTTTTCATGGGTATTATTCGTTTTGTTTAAAACAATTTCCGGCGTCCGACTACTCATTTGGAGATCGGCTTCAGTTGGCTGATCCCTTCCTCGTTGACGGAGAAGGAATAGGGCATATCGGAAGCCTGGGTGCCACGCGTCGTGTTCGGCTGGGCGCCCATCTCGATATCGATCACGCCACCATTGATCAACTCGTTATGGTCGAAATAGTTCTTGGTATACGTCTGCCCGTTGACGCGCATCGACTCGATGTAGATGTTCTTGTCGCTGTTCGCCGGGGCGTTGATCTCCAAGGTCTTTCCATTCTCGAAATGGAGCTTCGCCTTCTTGAACAAGGGGGCGCCCACGACGTATTGCGTCGTACCGGGGGCGACGGGATAGAAGCCCAGCGCCGAGAAGACATACCAAGCGGAAGTCTGCCCGTTGTCCTCATCACCGCAATAACCGTCGGCCTGCGGCGTGTACATCCGATCCATCACCTGGCGCAACCAGTATTGCGCTTTCCAAGGCTGGCCGGCGTAGTCGTACAGATAGATCATGTGCTGGATCGGTTGGTTGCCATGCGCATAGTTGCCCATGTTCATGACCGTCATCTCGCGGATCTCGTGGATCACCTGGCCATAATAGCTGTCGTCGAACAAGGGGGGAACATTGAAGACGGAGTCCATCATCAGGACGAAATTCTCCTTCCCGCCCATCAGGTTGATCAAGCCCTGCGGATCGTGGAAGACCGACCAGGAATAGTGCCAGCTGTTGCCTTCCGTGAAGGCGTCGCCCCACTTCAAGGGCGAGAAAGGCGCCATGAACTCCCCGTTCTCCTTCTTCCCACGCATCAGCTTGGTCTCCGGGTCGAAGAGGTTCTTATAATTCAAGGCGCGGCGGGCGAAGAGCTCCACTTCCTTCTCCGGCCGTCCAAGTTCCTTGGCCAGCTTCCAGATGCACCAGTCGTTGTAGGCGTATTCCAGCGTGCGGGCGGCGTTCTCGTTGATCTTCACGTCGTAGGGGACATAGCCCAACTCGTTGTAATACTCATGGCCCAAGCGGCCCGTCGAGGAGACCGTCGGGTGGACATGCTCCGTCCCGTAGATCAAGCCTTCGTAAAGCGTCTCCACGTCCTCGACCTTCACGCCCTTCATGTAGGCGTCGACCAGGACCGAAGCCGAGTTGTTGCCGACCATGCAGCCGCGGTGTCCGGGGCTCGCCCACTCGGGGAAGAAACCGCTCTCCTTATACGTATTGATCAATCCCTCTTGGATCTCCTTGTTGATCGAGGGGAACATCAGGTTCAGGAAGGGGAAGAGGCAGCGGAACGTATCCCAGAAGCCCGTGTCGGTGTACATGTAGCCCGGAAGGACTTGCCCGTTGTAGGGGCTGTAGTGCACCACCTGCCCGTTCGCGTCGATCTCATAGAATTTCCGGGGGAAAAGCAGCGAGCGATACATGCAGGAATAGAACGTCCGGTATTGGTCCAGGTCGCCGCCCTCGACCTCGATCTTGCCCAGGTAATGGTTCCAGGCCGCCTTGCCTTTCTCCGCCAGCGTCTCGAGGTTGTCGTCGCCCAGCTCCTTCAGGTTCAGTTCCGCTTGCTCGGGGCTGATGAAGGAAGAGGCGACGCGGGCATGCACTTGCTCGCCCTTGCGGGTCGAGAAGCCGATGACGGCCCCCACGTGGTCGCTCGTCTGGGTCCGCGTCCCCTCGCTCAGCGTGCCGCCCGAGAAGGTGGCCTCGTAGGTGAAGGGCTTATCGAATTGGATCACGAAATAGTTCTTGAAATTGTCGGGAACGCCCCCGCTGTTTCGCGTGGAGTAGCCGACGATCTTGTTCTCCTCCGGGATGATCTGGATGGAAGAGCCTTGATCGAACGCGTCGACCACCACATAGGAGTGGGCGTTCTCCGGGAAGGTGAAACGGAACAAGACGGCCCGTTCCGTCGGCGTCATCTCCGTCACGATGTCATGCTCCGCCAAATAAACCTTGTAATAATAGGGCTTGGCCACTTCGCCCTTGTGCGAGAACCAGCTGGCCCGCTTGTCCTGGTCGAATTCCGGCTGGTTGACGATCGGCATGATCGCGAACTGCCCGTAGTCATTGATCCAGGGACTGGGCTGATGGGTCTGCTTGAACCCGCGGATCTTGTTCGCCGTATAGACATATTGCCATCCGTCGCCCATCTTTCCCGTTTGTGGCGTCCAGAAGTTCATGCCCCACGGGCAGGCAATCGCCGGATACGTGTTTCCGGTAGACAACTCAAAAGTGGACTGGCTGCCCACTAATGGATTCACATACTCCACGGGGTCGAACGCGCCCGTGTCGTCCGCTTGCGCGGCGAGAGGCCCCCCCGCCAGCGTAGCCGCCAGCGCCAAGGCCAAAAACTGATGTTTCTTCATATTTTTAAAAGATTATTTGTGTTCTTACTTTTAAGGAAGGCAAAGCTAGTAAAAAGAACAGAGCTGGAAAAATCTCATCCACTTTTTTTTCGCCTATTCCACCCCGTGCATATTCTTCGCCAAGCCGCCTTCGGATGTTTCCTTGTAGAGCGAAGGCAGATCGTTGCCCGTCTGCCGCATCACCTCGACCACTTGGTCGAAGCTGACCCGGTGTCGCCCGTCGGAGAAGTTGGCGAACGTGTTCGCGTCGAGCGCCCGGGCCGCCGCGAAGGCGTTCCGCTCGATGCAAGGGATTTGGACCAGCCCGCAGACGGGGTCGCACGTCAGCCCCAAATGGTGCTCCAGCCCCATCTCGGCCGCGTACTCGATCTGCGCCGGCGTCCCGCCGAACAGCTGGCTCGCCGCCCCGGCCGCCATCGCGCAGGCTACGCCCACCTCGCCTTGGCAACCGACCTCCGCGCCGGAAACCGACGCGTTCGTCCGCACCACGTTGCCCAATAGGCCCGCGGTCGCCAATGCTCGCAAAATCCTTGAGTCGCGAAATTCGCGCGTCTCCCGCAGGTGGTAAAGCACCGCCGGAAGGACGCCGCACGAGCCGCACGTCGGCGCGGTGACGATCCGCCCGCCGCTCGCGTTCTCCTCGGAGACGGCCAAGGCGTAAGCGTAAACCATTCCCCGACTCTTGATGCTGCTCCCATAGCCGCGTGCCCGGATCATGTAGTCGGAGGCTTTCCGACGCAGGCCCAGGCCGCCCGGAAGGATCCCTTCCGTCTCCAGCCCCCGGTGGATCGCCTCTTGCATCACCTTCCAGACCTCGTTCAAGTAGTCCCAGATCTCGGGGCCCTCGCACTGCTCCACGTATTCCCAGTAGGAATAGCCCGTGCGCTCGCACCAGGCCTGGATCTCGGCCAGGGTGCCCATCGAATAGACCTCGTTCGCCGTCAGCTCATTGAACGTCTCGTTGGCCAACGTCCCGCCGCCGATGCTGAAGATCGTCCAGTCGTCCTGCCGCGTGCCCCCGGCGTCGAAGGCCTCGAAAAGCATCCCGTTCGGGTGGAAGGGCAAGACGACCTTCGGCTCCCAAAAGATCTCGGTCGGGGCCGCCGGCTCCAGGATGGCCCGGATGGCGACGTGCGTCATGTGCCCCTTGCCCGTGGCCGCCAGGCTGCCGTAGAGCGTCACCCGGAAGCGGGCGGCGCCCCGGTTTTTCTCCAAAAACATCTGGGCCGCGCGCGCCGGGCCCATCGTATGACTGCTGGACGGGCCGTAGCCGATCCGATAGATTTGCCGTATTGATTCCATTGATTGGTTCCTTCCTGTTTTAATTCTTCGCGAAGATAAGGAGTTTGGGGGACGCGCCAAAGAGTAAGGCTCTTTAGATGTCGGCGCCCGTTTCCATGCCCGCGTCCGCCCGAATCGCGCCTCTCATGGCCCATATTTTACAAATTGACCATGAATACCGAAAAACAGGATAACCGCGAATGGAGATTAAGCCCTAATTTCGGGGCAATTTTTGAACCCTAAAATAAAAAGAAGTGATGACAGAAAACTTAAGACCGGCGACAGGCCGACTCGGCGTGTTGGTGGTAGGGGTAGGAGGCGCCGTAGCCACTACCCTCATGACGGGCGTTCTGGCGGCCCGTAAGGGGCTGGCGAAGCCCATTGGTTCCATCACGCAAATGGCGACCATGCGCGTGAGGAACGGCGAGGAGAAACGGATCAAGGACATCGTCCCGCTAGCCGATTTGAACGACATCGTCTTCGGCGGATGGGATATCTTCCCCGATAATGCTTACGAGGCCGCGCGCTACGCGGAGGTCTTGAAGGAAAAAGACCTCGATCTCGTCAAAGAGGAGCTGCAAGCCATCCGACCGATGCCTGCCGCCTTCGACCATAATTTCGCCAAGCGGCTAAACGGCACGCACGTCAAAAAAGCCGCCACGCGCTGGGAGTTGATGGAGCAAACGCGCGCCGACATCCGCGAATTCAAGGCCGCGAACGCCTGCGACCGCGTCGTCGTCATCTGGGCGGCCAGCACGGAAATCTTCGTCCCCCTCCGCGACGAGCACCTGTCGCTCGAGGCGCTGGAAAAAGCCATGAAAGAGAATCACACGGAGGCTATCGCGCCGAGCATGTGCTACGCCTACGCCGCCATCGCCGAGGGGGCTCCCTTCGTCATGGGCGCGCCCAACCTCTGCGTCGACATCCCCGCCATGTGGGCCTTCGCGAAGAAGATGAACGTCCCCATCGCCGGAAAAGACTTCAAGAGCGGGCAGACGCTGATGAAGACGGTGCTCGCCCCGATGTTCAAGACGCGCATGCTGGGCGTCAGCGGATGGTTCTCCACCAACATCCTGGGCAACCGCGACGGCGAGGTCCTCGACCAACCCGAGAATTTCAAGACGAAGGAAGTCAGCAAGCTCTCCGTCATCGACAACATCCTCGAGCCGGAGAAGTTCCCCGACCTTTATGGCGACGTCTACCACAAGGTCCGCATCAACTACTATCCGCCCCGCAAGGACAACAAGGAGGCGTGGGACAACATCGACATCTTCGGATGGATGGGCTACCCCATGGAGATCAAGGTGAATTTCCTCTGCCGCGACTCCATCCTGGCCGCGCCCATCGCCCTCGACCTGGTCTTGTTCGCCGACCTCGCCCAGCGCGCCGGTTGGAGCGGCATCCAGACGTGGCTCTCCTTCTTCTGCAAGAGCCCGATGCACGACAACGAGCACCAGCCCGTCCACGACTTGTTCCAGCAATGGCGGATGGTGAAGCAAGCCTTGCGCGACATGATCGGCGAAAAGGAGCCTGACTACCTGGATTGAACGGGAATACGATTAATCCGCGTGGCGTAGAGACGACGTGCACGTCGTCTCTACAAAAAACACATAAACGAAAAAGGCCCTCTTTCACAAGAGGACCTTTCCCTGCCAAAAATAATTTTAATTGTTCCCCATATTAAAATTAAGATTGGGCGAAGTTATAAATGAAATTAACCTTAAATTAATATTTTCCGTTCTTTGAGCTCTTGGCCTATTGAACAACGAAGATCAAAGCTTCCCATCCGTAAGCAAAGCCGCCTTCTCTTCGAAGTCCGCCTTTATGATCGCCAATTTCGGATGGCGATTATCCACTATAATACAGAGGAACAAGCCTTCACCTTCCACTTCCGCATGGGCTTGGCAGATAGTGAAACGATCCTTTTCGTGTTTATCAAACCAAGAGAGGAACAATCTGTGACGAGATCTTTCCCTCCCATCGCTCGTGTCGCACATGTAAAGAAGAACTTCCATGTTCGACAAGAAGAATTCATGCACAATCGCGAGGATCGTCGCCTCTACTTTGGGATCGTGAGGACTTTTCACTTCCTCTATTTTCCGGATAATGAGCTGATAGGTATCACAACCACCCAGCACGATATCCTCTTTGCTGAAGCTGACCATGTAATGAACGCCCAAATCGGTCTGAAACGTGAAATCGCTTCCCGACAACGACAGTTCATACGGGGAATGCTCAAGCATCCGCCTCAACAAAAACGTGATCATATCAAAACCACCTTCCCCTCAACGCCTTCCCGCTTCCATTCCTTCTCGGCGCGTTCGAGGGCCTCCTCGCGATGCCGTTTGGCTTTCTTGAGGGCTTCGAGAAAGGCTTTCTTTTCTTTTTTCAAATCTTTCGCCATACGTTTTCCTCCTTTTTTCTAGTTTCTCACGACGCCGGCTGCCCCTCCGCCGGTTTCGTCTCTTCTTGCTTCTTGTCGTTCGACTCGGCGATGCCCTTGCGAAGGTTGTACTTCTGCTTCGTCTCGTCGATCAGCGTGTTGAGCAAGGCGATGAAGCGCTTGTTCGTCTCCGTCGGGAGGGCGGCGCTCTGCGCGAAAGCGGCGGTCGACATTTCTCCGTAATAGAAATCCATCCGCTTGCGGATCGCGGCGCTGCTTTCCATCGTCTCATTGGAACGAGCCGCGCGACGCGTGCGGGAAAGCTCGCGGTAGAGGTTGTTCTGCGCGCGCAATTGGTCGAGGATCGCCGTCAGGCCCATCGTCTCGACTTTCTGGGCGACGCCCTCGGCCGACATGTCCATCAGCAGGCCGTCAATCTGCGCCGTCCGCTGGTCCGTAGGCAGTTTCGTGATGCCCGCATAGGGCTCTGTCAGCTTATAGACCTCATCCACGGCCTCGGCTTGGGCGGGCAGGGCGATGTTCTTGAGTTGCTTCGCCATGGTCAGGAAGGCTATTGCCGTGGCGCTCCGTTTCTCATCGGCCTCCTGCATTTGGGGGGTCTCCTCGCGCTTTTTCGTACGCGAGACCAAGTCTTGGATCTTTTCCAAGTCGGCCTCGAAAGCGACCTTCTCTTCCTCCAAGATGCCCAGCTCGGGATTCCCGCCGGTGGCGCTCACGACCGAGGGGCTGCCCCCGTCGTCCTCGTCGTCGGACCCCTCGCCGCTCGTCTCCGGAAAGGCCAACGCGTGAAATTCCGTCATGAAGTTGGAATATTCCTTGTTGTTGAGCACCGCTAGGCTGAGATCATGTACTTTTGTAAATCGACTCTCCATCATCTGTCTTCATTTTTATTTTACTTTCGCGAAGATACATGATTTTCTGAAAAAACAAGCGTTTGCCCAAAAAAATAATTAAAGGGAGGGCGAATGCCCCGGCAAGACGTAAAAATCGATTTCCGCCGCGGCGAAAGTCCCCGGCGTGAGCTTAAAATCGATTTTCACCACGGCGAAAGTCCCCGGCGTGAGCTTAAAATCGACTTTCACCGCGGCGAAAGTCCCCGGCACGAGCTTAAAATCGACTTTCGACGCGGTGGAAATCCCCGGCACGAGCTTAAAATCGACTTCCGACGCGGCGGAAATTCCCGGCACGAGCTTAAAATCGACTTCCGACGCGGTGGGAATCCCCGGCACGAGCTTAAAATCGACTTCCGACGCGGCGGAAATCCACGGCATAAGCTTAAAATCGACTTCCGACGCGGTGGAAATCCCCGGCATGAGGATGCCGGAAACTTTCTTGTTCGGATAAGTTCTCATCAACCAGCGAGCCCATGACTCCTCCACATCCCAAAAAGCTCCTCCTCAGGGGGAGCTGTCGGCCTCGGCCGACTGAGGGGGTACTCCCGACCATCTCCGCGACCGACAAAGGCCTCACAGAAACAATATAGAGTCTTGATGCCCATGAAGAAAAAACGAGACAGGGACAGGAGCCTACCGAAAAATGCTTACCTTTGCCGAAGCAATTATAAAATTAATGTATTATGGCCTTAGAAATTAAAGCGATCCCCACGCTGAAAGGAAAGGAAGCCGAGCGTTTCGTGAAAGCGGCGGACAAGGCTTACCAAAACAAGGGGAAAACCGATTTCAGCGAGCAGGTAAAAATAGCTCGCGCGATATTGAGAAAAGCGAAAATGCTGTAAATATGGGATTCCTATTAGACAAATGTAGCTTCTCACCACTGGACGAGGGAACCATCGCGGGATGCCGCCCTTTCTCGTGTGGCAATGCCGACTTGGACGAGTTTTTCCAACATGACGCTCCGCTTTATAGCAAACAAATGTTGGGGAAAAGCTATTGCTTCAGGTTGGACGAGAACTCGTCTGTCATTGTATGCGCATTCACGCTTTCCAACGACAGTATCCGTGTGGATATGCTCCCGAACAGCAGGGAGAAAAAAGTGCGGAAGAACATTCCTCATTCCAAACAGATGCGCCGTTATCCCGGTGTATTGATTGGACGGCTGGGCATCAACGTAGACTTCGCTCATCGCGGCATCGGAAGCGAACTGATGGAATTCATCAAATCGTGGTTCATAGACGCGGGCAATAAGACGGGATGCCGTTTCCTTATCGTGGATGCCTACAATGAGGAAATCCCATTGAAATATTACCAAAAGAACGGCTTCACCTTCCTGTTCTCCAGCGAAAGCCAAGAAGCCGAGAACACCGGATTTGACAAGAACACGAAATTACGAACACGGTTGATGTACTTCGACCTGATTTCATTGCTCGGCGAAGCCGACTGAGGGGTTGAACCTTGGGATAAAAAGAAAACATGAAAGGCTAAAGAAATTATTTTCGACCCCTCACCCGCTTCGCGGGAGCTCCCCTCTCGGGGGAGCTTTTAGGATGAAGGGGATATGCTTCCAAAAAATTCCATCCAAACCAAGAAAAACCCCGCGTATTCCCTAACTTTGCCTCGTTTAAAAAAAGAGACTATTATGAAAACGATAAAACATCTTCCCCCTCCGCTCGTCATCGTCCTTTTCTTCGCGCTCGTGGCCTGCGTCACGGAGTTCCGGCCGGATATCGTGGCCGTGAGGGGGATCTTGGTGGTCGATGGGATGATCACCACCGGCGAGTCGCGCTTTACGCTCTCGCGTAGCGTGGGGATTAACGACACGCTCCTGGGCGACGAGGGCGTGACGAACGCCGAAGTGTGGGTCGAGCGCGATGACGGGCCCACGTTTCCCGCTCGCCACGAGGGCGGCGGACGCTACCTCGCCCTGACTGGCGAGCTGGACCCGGCGCGCGCCTATCGCTTGGCCTTCCGCATCGACGGCGAGACGTATCACTCCACTTTCCTCCAGCCCATCCAGACCGCGCCCATCGACAGCGTCTCGTTCACCAAGGCCGAACGGGGCGCGCCAGTCCGTCTGCACGTCTCGACCCACGCCGAGCCCGACGCGCCCCGCTTTTACCGCTGGAGCTACCGCGAGACGTGGGAATTTCACGCCCCCCGCCTGGCCAACTACGGCTTCATCGACAACGTCGGCACGCGTTTCAACCTCAACTCCTCGCGCAACACCTATTACTGTTGGGGGCGCGACTCGTCGAAGATCCTCCTGCTCGGCTCGACGGCCGATTTGAGCGAGAATCGCGTCAGCCAGCACGTCCTCGCGGAGATTCCCTGCGACGACGACAAGATGATGACCCTCTACCACGTCGAGGTCGCCCAGACGCAAATCCGCGAAGAAGCCTACGACTACTTCCGCTTCCTGCAAGACGAGATCGAAAGGACGGCCGGCCTCTTCAGCCCCATCCTCTCGGCGGGCGACAATGGCAATATCTTCAACGACACCCGCCCCGATGAGCCCATCATCGGTTTTATCGAGGTCGCCACCTCGACCACCTTCGCCCGCTACCTCGACAACGCCGAGTCGCGCTTCTACGAAGACCCCTACATGCCGTGCATGGTGGGAGTGTCCAAAGACACGACGGGCTTCCACTATTGGTACAACATCGACGAGAGGATCTACGTCGTCGAGGGCGCCTGCGTCGACTGCCGCCTCCATTACAACGCCTCGAAAAATAAGCCGGAGTGGTGGCCGACGGATCATTTATGAGGGGAAACAAGAAAATTATCCTAAAAAATCCTAAATAGGGGGGTAACTTGTCTATTTCCTAACTTTGTCATGTTTAGAAAAAAGAAAGGATTACGAACCTCAAAAAAGATACTGTTATGAAAGCGTTGAAACTTTTATTTATACTTCTTCTCACCCTTTCCGCCTGCGTCGATGAATACACGCCCGAAGTAAAAGGCGTCAGCGGGATTATGGTGGTGGAAGGCTTGATCACGAACGGGGAATCCATCTTCAAGCTGAGCCAAAGCGTGAGCATACTGGATACGCTTAAAGGCGATAACTACATCACGGACGCCCGTGTCGAGATTGAACGAAATGACGGGACGATTTATGAGGCTATCAACGACGGGAACGGGACTTACCGGATCGCCACGGGAGACCTGGACTTTGAAAAAGAATACCGCCTGAATTTTACCTGGAACAACAAGCGCTACCAATCTTCTTATCTGAAACCGATCCGGAGCGCGGAGATCGATAGCCTCTCTTGGCGCAAAGAAGGCGAAGGCCAACCCGTGCTGGTTTGCGTCAACAGCCATGCCGGGGAAGACGACCTCCCCTATTATCGATGGACTTACAAAGAAACATGGGAAATCACGACGGAATATTTCGCGCTCAAGGGATATGACGACAATGGAAAGCTGGTTTATTTCGACCTGAACACGGCGAACAATCGCTACTATTGCTGGGGACGCGACTCGAGCAAATCGATCCTGCTTGAAAGCACGACAGATCTGAAGGAGAATCGCATAGCGCAGAAAACACTGGTCGAGATCTCTCCCCATAATGAAAAGATCAAGAATTTATACCATATAGAAGTCTCGCAAACCCAACTGAGGGCGGAAGCGTACAATTATTTTCGTTACCTGCGCGACGAGGTGGAGCGGACCGGCGGGCTGTTCAGCATTGTCATGTCGGCCGGAGACAATGGCAACCTGGTATGCCTCGACGATCCCGACGAATTGATCATCGGCTACGTGGAAGTGGCTTCGACCACCCAAAAGAGCATGTATATCGAATACACGAGAGAAAACAAGATCTTCGAGGGCGACTTGCTTGAACGTTGCACTAAATACAGGGCCGACAGCGTGAATGAATATCGCCCTTGGATCTCCGGTTTGACCTATTCCAAATGGTACTGCGTTGACTGTCGAACCCATTACAACGCCTCGAAAGACAAGCCGGAGTGGTGGCCGACGGATCATTGGTGATTAAAAGACGGATCATTGGTAATTAAAAAAGGAATCAATAACCCCCAAAAAGATGATTATATGAAAGCGAAAGATCGACATACGGCGACGAGAAGGGCCTTGGCCCTCGCGGCGTTCCTCCTGGCCCTCGCGGCGCGAGGCTTCGGGCAGGGCGACGAGGCGACGGAGCGGGAGGCGATGGCCGCCTTCCTCGCGGAGGCGGGCAACCAGGCGGCGATCTACAACGGGCCCCGCGAGAGCCAATACTTGTTTCGCCTGGACGGGCATCCCTATCTGCGGACGGAGGAGTTTCGCGAGGGAGAGATCCGCTTCGACGGGCGCCTCTATCCCAACGTCCGCCTGCGGCTGAACACGCACCTCGACGAGCTGGTGATCCTCTCGCCCGACCGGCGCATGATGACCGTCGTGCCGCCCGACCGGATGGAGGAGGCGCGTGTCGATACGCTCCTCGTGCGCTACCTGGCGCCGAGGGGCAAGGACGACGCGGCGCTGGCCGAAGGCTATTACGTGCGGCTCACGTCGGGCGCCTGCCCCCTCTGGAAACGGGCGCGCAAGAGCCTCCAGGAACGGGCCGAGGACATGCAGCTGATCCATTATTTCCAGGAACGCGTCGACTATTATGTGGAGCGTGACGGACGCTTCCTGCCCGCCAACTCGCGAAGGGCCCTGCTCCGCGCGCTGAGCGACCGGCGCGACGCCCTGAGTCAATTCATCAAGCGCGAAAAGCTGAGTTTCCGCGGCGATAATCGTGAGCGGAGCCTCGTGCGCGTGGCGCTCTATTATGAATCCTTAAATCCATAGAAACCATGAAAGCCCTCATCATCTTTTGTGTCCTCGCGCTCCAAGCGGCGGCGGGGATCACGGCCCAAGAAACCCTGACGCTCCGGCTGAGCGATCGCCCCGTGCGCGAGGTGGCCGACAGCGTGGAGCGGCAGACGGGTCTCCGCGTGCTGGGCGACGAAGCGCGGATGGACAGCCTGCGCGTCTCGATCGACGTACGCGACGCCGACCCCGCGCGGGCCTTGTCGGAGGCCTTGCGGGAGGTCTCGCTCTTCGTTGTCCGGATGGGCGACCAGTTGATCATCAGCGCCGACCGTTCCATCACGGCGAGCTTGCCCGTGGGTTATTTCAACCCCGTCCGCGAGCGGATAATCGTCCGCGAGGAAACGGCCTCCCTCCTCCAGCGGGAGCAGAAGGCCAGCTCGGAAAACAAGATTTACACCGTAGGATCGCCCTCGGCCCCGGCGGCGGAAGGGCGGGCGACGCTAAGCGGCGTGGTGACGCACTTCAAGACGGGCGAGGCGCTGGCGGGCGTCACGATGCAAGTCGTCGACAAGGACGGCCGGCCCCTCACCGCGACGACGGGCAGCGACGGACGCTACATGATCGAGCTGCCCGTGGGGCGCAACGACATCCAGATCCGGGCCGTGGGCCTGAAAGACACGCGGCGGCAAGTGCAGCTCTACGCCTCGGGCCGCCTCGACATGGAGCTGGAGGAAGAGGTCTATGCCCTCGACGAGGTAGCCATCTCGGCCCGCCGCAACGAGAACGTGCGGGGGACGACGCTGGGCATCACCCGCCTGGAGATGGCGCAGATCAAGAATATCCCCACCGCCTTCGGGGAGGCCGACGTGCTGAAGATCGTGATGGCCTTGCCGGGCGTGAAGTCGGTCGGCGAGGTCTCGACGGGCTTCAACGTGCGCGGCGGCGCGACGGACCAGAACCTGATTCTCTACAACGGGGGGACGGTCTACAACCCGACGCACCTGTTCGGACTCTTTTCCGTCTTCAATCCGGATGTCGTGCAGGACATGGAGCTTTACAAGAGCAGCGTCCCGGCCAAGTTTGGCGGGCGTATTTCCTCCGTGCTCGACATCAACACCCGGACCGGCAGCAAGGAAGAGTTCAAGGGCTCGGCCAGCCTGGGCTTGCTGACGAGCCGGCTGACCCTGGAGGGGCCGCTCTTTGGCGACAAGACCTCCTACATCGTCGGCGGGCGGACCACCTACTCCGACTGGCTCTTAAAACAGCTTCCGGAGAAGAGCGGCTACAGCAACGGCCGGGCAGGATTCTGGGACGTCAACGGGACCATCGACCACCGCTTCGACGAGAACAACACGCTGCAAGTAAGCGGCTACTTCAGCCACGACCGCTTCAGCTTCGACGAGGCCGAGCGCTACGCCTACCAGAACGGGAGCGCCAGCCTGCGCTACGTCCACGTCTTCTCGCCCTCGTTGACCGGGATCCTGACGGGCGGATACGACCACTACCGCAACCATACGGAGAACAGCGAGAATCCGGCTACGGCCTACGACCTGGATTTCGGCATCGACCAATACCATGGGCAAATGGATTTCGATTGGCGGCCCCACGCGGACCATCAAGTAAGCTTCGGCCTCAGTTCGCTTTATTATAAACTGAATCCAGGCACGTACCTGGCGAAGGGGGAGGAATCGTTGGTGCTCGACGACCGCCTGCAGACAGAGAAGGCGTTGGAGTCGGCCCTCTACATCGGCGACAAATGGGACCTGACGCCCGACTTGTCGCTCGAGGCGGGCGTGCGCTACAGTTTATTTAATGTCATAGGCCCCCGCGACTACACTATCTACGAGCCCGACCGGATGCCCTCGCCCTCGACGGCCCTCGAAACCCTCCGCGGCGATGGGTTCTACAAGACCTACCACGGTCCGGAGTTCCGCGTATCGGCTCGCTACGCGTTCGGAGACGGTTGGTCGGTCAAGGCGGGCTATAACACGATGCGGCAGAACATCCACAAGCTCTCGAATACCACCATCATGTCGCCCACGGACACCTGGAAGCTGAGCGACATGAACATCAAGCCGCAGACGGGCCAGCAGGTAGCGCTGGGGCTTTACAAGAACTTCGCGAAGCTGGGCTTGGAGACTTCCGTCGAAGGCTACTACAAGACGATGTCGAACTACTTGGACTATCGCAACGGCGCCACGCTCGTGATGAACCACACGATCGAGACCGATGTCGTCCCCACCGAGGGGCAAGCCTATGGCGTGGAAGTGATGCTCCGCCGGCCCGAGGGCAAGCTGAACGGATGGATCAGCTACACCTACTCGCGGACGCGGCTACGCCAGGAAGATCCGCGGATCGAGAAGCCTGTCAATGGCGGAGCTTGGTATCCCGCGGACTACGACAAGCCTCACGACCTGAAGATCGTGGCGAACTACAAGTTCACGCAACGCTTCAGCATCTCGATGAACTGCGAGTACAACACCGGAAGGCCGGTCTCAATCCCCGTAAGTAAGTTCAACTTCGCGGGCGGCGAGTTCGTCTACTTCTCGGAGCGGAACCAGTACCGGATCCCCGACTATTTCCGCCTCGACCTTTCGCTCAACCTGGAACCGACCCACCATCTGACGGTCTTAACGCATAGCACGTTCCAACTGGGGCTCTATAACGTGACGGGGCGCGACAACGCGTACTCCGTCTACTACATCGCCGAGGAAGGAAAGCTGAAAGGCTACAAACTGGCCATCTTCGGCGTGCCCATTCCTTATCTTTCTTATAACATTAAATTCTGAAGCCATGAGAAATTGGAAAAATAGGATCCTGAGGGGCATCTTCGCCGCCCTCCTCCTGGCCCTGGCGCCGACGCTGTCCGCCATCGGCCCCCGCGAGCGGGTCTACGCGCGGACCGACAAGGAGGTCTACCTGGCGGGAGAATTGGTTTGGATTAAACTCATCGTCACCGACAGCCTCGGAGGGCCTTCCGCGCTGAGCCAGATCGGCTACGTCGAGATCCAGGACCCCGCGACGGCCCATGTCCAGGCCAAGATCGAGCTCCGCGAGGGCATCGGCCAAGCCTGCCTGGAGTTGCCGGCCACCCTGCCGACCGGCTATTATTGCCTGACCGCCTACACGAGGCAGATGCGCAACGAAAGCGACTCCGCGTTCTTCCGCACGACCCTCGGCGTGGTGAACACGTTCCGCGCCGACCCCTCCATCCCGACGGACACGACCCTCTTCGCCTCCCCCGAGCCCGAGACGGCCGAGGGCTTTCAGCTTTCCTTAAACAAAACCCAATTTGAACGAAGGGAAAATGGCGAGCTGACCCTCGACGGCCTGCCCGCCAACACGCGGACCCTCAGCGTCGCCATCGCCGAGCGCGCGCCGGTCCCCGTCCCCGGCCGTCGCGACCTGAGCGGCTGGCTCGGCGAGCTGCCAAAATGGGCCGACCTGCCCCGGAGCGAGCGTTTCCTGCCCGAATATGAAGGCCATATCCTGGAAGGCCGCCTCATCGACACCCAGACCGGCGAAGCGGCCGACGCGGAGGGCATCCAAGCCCTGCTGGGCTTCGTGGGCGAAGGCGTTAACCTATTTGGAGGCCAACAACAGGCGGATCGCGCCACCGTCCGCTTCTTCACGAAACGCGTGACCGGCTTCCGCGAGGTCGCCACCACGACCTACGACCCGGCAGGATTGGGCAACGGCCCCGCGACGCCCTATCGCGTCGATCTATCCTCGCCCTACGCCACGGCGCCCGTCCCTCCGCTGCCCGCGATGGCGCTCAATACCGCCTGGACTTCGTGGCTCGAGCGGCGGCATTTGGGCCTGCAAGTCCAAAGGAGCTTCGAGAACGGACGTCCCCGGGAAGCCGAGGCCGCGCTGCCCCATTTTCAGTGGAGGCCCTTCAAATCTTATCCGCTGAACGATTATCGGCGTTTCCCAACAATGGGCGAGACCGTCTTCGAGTTCGTGGAATCCGTCTCATTTAAAGAGGAGAACGGTCGGCACCGCCTCCATGTCCTCCTGAGCGACCTCTCGAACGGCGTTGTCCAGCTCGCCCCGCCGCTAGTCCTCCTGGATGGCATTCCCGTCACCGACCATGAGTTGATCTATCAATACGACCCCGCCCTCGTGGAGCGGCTCGACGTCTATCGCGAGCGCTACAACTTTGGCGGGCAATTGTTCGAGGGCATCTTCGCCATCACGACCTTCGAGCACGACTACCGGCAGTTGAGCCTGACCCCGCCCGCCCAGATCTTCGACTACGAGGGCGCGCGGCCGTGGGTTCATTTCCCCGCCCCCACTTACGACAACGATTCGACCCGCCTCAGCCGCCAGCCCGACTATCGGCAGACTCTCCTCTGGCAGCCGGAGGTCGAGGTGGCGCCCTCCGGCCCCACGCGGATCCCCTTCACGACCTCCGACGCGCCCGGCGACTACGAGGTCCTGGTCGAAGGGCTGACGAAAGACGGGCGGCCCTTGATTGGAAGGCTGTATTTCCGGGTGGAGTGAAGGAGGGAAACCGCTTGAAAAACGTCGAAAATGCCCGGCGACCCCTCGCCGCACCACTTCAAAGTGTTGGAAAACGCCGGGCGAACCTCGCCGCGCTACTTCGAAGTGTTGGAAGTAGCCCGGCGACCCCTCGCCGCGCTACTTTAAAGTGATTGAAAATGCCCGGCGAACCTCGCCGCGCTACTTTAAAGTGATTGAAGTGGCGCGGCGAGGGGTCGCCGGGCATTTTCGACGTTTTTTCACCCCCCCGCTCCTCGCGCGAGAGAGGACTTCGGAGCGGTCTAATCCAGTTTCAGGACGGCCAGGAAGGCTTTTTGCGGCACCTCGACCGTGCCGATCTGCTTCATGCGCTTCTTTCCTTCCTTTTGCTTCTCCAGCAATTTGCGCTTGCGGGAGATATCGCCGCCGTAGCATTTCGCCGTCACGTCCTTGCGCACGGCCTGTCCTTGCGCACGGCCTTCACCGTCTCGCGGGCGATGATCTTGGCGCCGATGGCGGCCTGGATGGCGATGTCGAACTGCTGGCGCGGGATCAGCTCCTTCAGCTTCTCGCACATCCGGCGGCCGAAGGGGACGCTGTTGTCGATGTGCGTCAGGGTGGAGAGCGCGTCGACCGGCTCGCCGTTCAGCAAGATGTCCAGCTTGACCAGGCGGCTCGGGCGGAAGTCGTGCAGGTGGTAGTCGAACGAGGCGTATCCCTTGGAGATGCTTTTCAATTTGTCATAAAAATCAATGACGATCTCGCCCAGCGGGAGGTCGTAGAAAAGCTCCACGCGGTCGCCCGAAATGTATTCCTGCTTGATGAGGACGCCCCGCTTGCCGAGGCAGAGGGTCATGATCGGGCCGATGTAGGTGGTGTTCGTGATGACGGAGGCGCGGATGAAGGGCTCCTCGATATGGTCGATCAGCGTCACCTCCGGCAAGCCGCTCGGGTTGTGCACCTCGAGGCAGTCGCCCTTTTTCGTATAGACTTTATAAGAGACGTTCGGGACGGTCGTGATCACGTCCATGTTGAACTCGCGGTCGAGCCGCTCCTGGACGATCTCCATGTGCAAAAGCCCCAGGAAACCGCAGCGGAAGCCGAAGCCCAAGGCGGCCGAGCTCTCCGGTTGGAAGGTAAGCGAGGCGTCGTTGAGCTGCAATTTCTCCAGCGACGAGCGCAAGTTCTCGAAGTCCTCCGTGTCGATCGGGTAGACACCGGCGAAGACCATCGGTTTCACCTCCTCGAAGCCCTCGATCCCCTTCGCGGCGGGGCGGTTGACGTGCGTGATGGTGTCGCCCACGCGCACTTCCCGCGAGGTCTTGATGCCCGAGATGATATAACCCACGTCGCCCGTGCGGACCTCCTCCCTCGGCGACATCTCCAACTTGAGGACGCCCACCTCGTCGGCGTCGTACTCCTTGCCCGTGGCGATGAACTTCACCCGGTCGCCTTTCCGGATCACGCCATTCTCTACCTTAAAATAAGCGATGATGCCCCGGAAGGAGTTGAAGACGGAATCGAAGATCAGGCATTGCAGCGGCGCCTCGGGATCGCCTTTGGGGGCGGGTACTTTCTCGACGATCGCGTCGAGCAAGGCCGTGACGCCCTCGCCCGTCTTACCGCTGGCCCGAAGGATCTCCTCGCACCGGCATCCCAGCAGTTCGATGATCTGGTCCTCCACCTCGTCGGGCCGCGCGCTGGGCAGGTCGACCTTATTGATCACGGGGATGATCTCCAAGTCGTTGTCGATCGCCATATAGAGGTTGGAAATGGTCTGCGCCTGGATTCCCTGGGCGGCGTCGACCACCAGCAAGGCCCCTTCACAAGCCGCGATCGAGCGAGACACCTCGTAGGAGAAGTCGACGTGCCCCGGGGTGTCGATCAAGTTCAAGATATAATTCTCGCCCCGATAGCTATAGTTCATCTGTATGGCATGGCTCTTGATCGTGATGCCACGTTCCCGCTCGAGGTCCATGTCGTCAAGGACTTGCGCCTGCATGTCCTTCGCCTCGACAGTCTTCGTGTATTCCAGCAAACGGTCGGCCAACGTACTTTTCCCATGATCTATATGGGCGATAATGCAAAAGTTCCGGATATTCTTCATTTCTTAAAAGCTACTATTCTCACGTGAAATTAGCGCGAAGATAGCAAAACAACCCAATTATTTCGGCAAATGGAACGCTTCCGACATTTCCCGCATCTGCTCTTGGCTCATGCCTTCGGGTTCGAAGCCCATATTCTTGGCGGCGATATAGATCAGAGCGGACTTGTTGAGCACGTCCACCTGGTCGAAAGCGGCCATAATGTCGGTATCCACCGCGAATACGCCGTGTTTCTCCCACATCACCACGTCATAGTCTTCCAGTTCCTTGATCGTCGCCTCAGCCAGCTCCACCGAGCTGGGCAACGTATAAGGCACCATGCCCAAGCCGCGCGGGCAGAACGCTTTCGTTTCCGGGATCATGCTCCACAAAAGATTGCTCGCCACGTCTTTCGCCATAAACTTCTGGTTGTGGGTCAACGCTACCAATTCGATCGGATGGGTATGCAAGGAAGCCTTGTAGTTCATGCCTTTCGAAAGCAGGTAATTGTGTACGCTCAGGTGAGAGGGAAGCTCCGAAGTCGGCTTCACCGGCTGGTCGGCGATGATGACATAGCTGGCGCAATCGTCCAGGACGCGGATGACCGAGCCGTTCGCCATCGGGTCGCGCGCCAAGTCGCGCATCCGTTTCTGCGTACCCTTGCAATAGAAATAACAGCCTTTCAGGTACGGGAGTGTCGCCCCGATTCGCTTTGCCTCGCTGATCGCGGGCATCGCCTTGATGGCGTCGTCCACATATTCCGTAATATTAATCGTAATGTTTCCGCCATTACGTTCAGCCCAACCTTTTTGCCACAGATAGCCCGCGACTTCCGCGACCTTCCCGATCTCGGCCGCCAACGCCGGACGGTTGTTCAATATTGATGACATATCTTCTGAGTTTATAAGTTTTAAATCCAAATTCTTCCTTGTTCCATTTAAATCAGTTCCGGAAGGAAAGAGGAGACGATAAGCACCACCAAGCCGGCTATCAGCACGGCGATGGTCTTCGACGAGCACCCTTTCCATTCTTTCAGGATAATGCCCCACACGTTCGAGAACACGACGTTGAGCGCCATCAGGATGCAGAACGCGAAGGTCATCAGCACGGGCGATTCGGTCAGGAAACCTTTCCCGAGCGCCAAACCAAAGAACTGGCTATACCAGAGCACACCCGCCAAAGCGCAGAAGACGAGGTTATTCCCCCATACATTCCCCTTGCGGTAATCGCCCCACGTGCGGTTCTTCCCGTTCTGGTAGAAACAATAGACGGCGTTGGTCAGGAATCCTCCCAGCGTCACCAGCAATGTCGCCGGAAGCGTCTTGAACATATCCGCCGACTCCTCGAAGTGGATAGACGAACCGAATTCCAACCCCACATTGAAGCATCCGCTCATAAACCCTGCCAACAGGGCAATGGCGATGCCTTTCGGGAAATTGAAATCCTTTACCGCCGCTTTCTTCTCCTCTTCGCTCAGGCTCCGCGATTTCATGTTTCCCGCCACCCCAATGATCGCGATGCCCAGCAAAGTCACCAGCACGCCGATAATCACCGAAGCGGTCAGTTTCTCTAAATGGTGCGCCTCAGGGTAGAAGATGTTCAGCATCACGGGAGCCAAGACCGTGCCAAGCCCCGCGCAGGTCCCCAACGAAATGCTTTGGCCCAATGCCACGCCAAGGTAACGCATCGAAAGCCCGAACGTCAGTCCGCCCACGCCCCAAAGCACACCGAACAAGACGGTCATCGCGATATCCAACCTATTCGCGCCGGCAAACAAACCGAAAAGGCTCTCCCCGGCGGGGACAGCCAACAACGCCCCCAAGAAAGGGAAAACCAACCAAGCGAACACACCCTGCACGATCCAGTACGATTCCCAGCTCCAATCTTTTATCTTATTGATTGGCACGTAACAACTCGACTGGCAGAACGCGCCGATGGCGATAATCAATAGTCCGATTACTATATCCATAAGTCCGCGTTATTCATCAACCGCGTTTCCTCGTAACCTCCGCCTCGTATTTCTCTACCTCGGGAATGAATTCCTCACCTACGGGTACGTTGTTCTTCAGGCAGAACATATCCCATACGGCGTTCCAAGGCAATGCCTTCGCTTCCTCGAGCAGGGCTAGGCGTTCGAACAACTGGTCGTTGGCTTCGTACGCACGAAGCCGCGCAAGCGGTTCAAGCAGCGCACGGAGCATACATTTCTGAGCGGCACGGCTACCGACTACGTACGCGCCGATACGGTTGATGGAAGCATCGAAATAGTCGAGACCGTAATGAACGCGGTCGAGCGCGTCGCAACGCACGATTTCTTGGAAGAGTTCCAATGTCGGGTCGTCCATAATCGTTACGTGGTCTGAATCCCAACGGATAGGACGGCTTACGTGCAACATCAGTTCAGGCACATAAAGCAAAAGCGAAGAAACCTTGTCGGCAACGCTTTCGGTCGGATGGAAGTGACCGGTATCAAGAGTAATCATCTTG
>CASFXH010000047.1 GCA_949298575.1 uncultured Parabacteroides sp. | reverse complement strand
GGGACGAGCGGGGCGCCGAGTTCATCGTGGAGATGCAAAACCGCCAACAGGCGAACTTCCGCGAACGGGCGTTGTACTATGTCTCGAGGGCCATCTCGAACCAAGGGGAGAAGGGTGATGATTGGAAATTCAAGCTAATGCCTGTTTACGCCGTCTTTTTCATGAACTTCCATTTTGATTTGCCTTTCCAGCAATTCCGGACGGACGTTACCCTACGGGACGAGGCGACGAACAATTTGTTCAGCGACAATATCCACCTGATCTTCCTGCAAATGCCCCTTTTCAAGAAAGAGGAACATGAGTGTGAGAACGATTTCGAACGTTGGATTTATGTACTAAAGCATATGGAAACACTGGAAAGAATGCCATTCAAGGCTCGCAAGGCGGTGTTCAAGCGACTGGAAGACGTAGTCACGCTGGCGTCGCTGAACAAGGCGGAGCGCCGGTTGTATGAGGAGAACCTGAAGGTCTATCGGGACAACCTCGCGACCGAGGCGTACGCGGTTGATTATGGGATGCGGAAAGGCCGTGCTGAAGGTAGAGCGGAAGGCCGTGCTGAAGGTAGAGCGGAAGGTCGTGAAGAGGAACGCCTAAAGAACGCCTGCGGCATGAAAGCGGAAGGTATCCCTTCTGAATTGATCGCAGAGATCACCGGACTATCCCTTCAAGAAATCGAGGCGCTTTGATCGGAAGGAGATACGAATGTTAGTGGAAGGGCGGATTCGATCCGTCCCTACGCATGGTAGGGTATCGGTGTAGGGGCGAATCGAATCCGCCCTCATGATCGCGTCTTTGTGGAAATCATTGTTAAAAAATAAGATGGAAACACTGGAAAGAATGCCATTCAAGGCCCGCAAGGCGGTGTTCAAGCGACTGGAAGACGTAGTCACGTTAGCGTCGCTGAACAAGGCGGAGCGCCGGTTGTATGAGGAGAACCTGAAGGTCTACCGGGACAACCTCGCGACCGAGGTGTATGCGGTTGATTATGGGATGCGGAAAGGCCGTGCTGAAGGTAGGGCGGAAGGCCGTGCTGAAGGTAGAGCGGAAGGTCGTGAAGAGGAACGCCTAAAGAACGCCCGCGGCATGAAAGCGGAAGGTATCCCTTCTGGATTGATCGCCAAGATCACCGGACTATCCCTTCAAGAAATCGAAACGCTTTGATTGGAGGGAGGCGCATGTTCGTGGGGGGCGGATTCGATCCGTCCCTACGGTGGCGCCATGGGGGAAACGCATATATATATAAATGTACGCGCGTACATATATTATATATAGCCCCCCGCCGCCCGCCGCGCCCCCCCCGATCCACCCGTTCTCATAATGCCTATCATAAGGTGCTTATAACCCAATAGTGACGAGCTTATAACCCAATAGTGACAACCTTATGATGCCCATTATAAGGACCCTCCCCCTGGCGACGAAAAAAAATTACGATTTCGAGCGAAAAAAATTACCGATTCTTAATTTGGAATAAAAGAATTGCCTATCTTTGCTTCACCGTGCGTACACCTATACGCTTAACGCGGGGGAGGAAACAGGGGAGGTCGAGTGGCGTGTTTGACCTTAATCAATACGAAAACAAATAATTAATAATACTTAAAAATTTGATTTATGAAACAACGATTACTTTTTACCCTATTGGCGTTGTTTGTTTCGATAGGGTTGATTGAAGCGAAAGTGACGCTGACGATTCCGAAAGGAACAACGGGCTCATTGTCGTTTTCAAAAGCGTCAAGGACTGGTGCTTCTGATATCCAGATTAATGGTGTGGTGCAGACGGGTTCTTCTTATACATTAAAGGAGGATAATGAGCTCACTCAACTTGAGATTTCAGGCTCTTTGGCTACTTTGACTGTTAATCTTAAGGTGACTGATGTTGCGATTGAAAACGCAGCTGATTTAACGTCTTTGGTTTTCAGTAGCACTGCTGGATCTACTATTAGCTCTTTTTCTTTTAGTGGAACGGGAGAGAATAAGTTGAAAACTTTGACTGTTGATGATTGTGGCGTAACGTTTTTCCCTGGAATGACTAAAACTTATTTGGCGGAAGATGCGACTGTAAGCTTCAAGAATAATGAGATTACAAAAATTAGTAGTGAAAGTATCATTAAGGATAAAAAGATTAAGTACGATTTCAGTGGTAACAAGATTTATAGCTGGCCTGACTTAGGTGAAAACGCTACATCTACGATTACTTATGGTACGCAAAGCTTGCTGATTGATCTTGGAAAGGTTAAGGCGAATGAATGGTTTGATATTTATGGGAAGTTGAATACTAAAATCTCATCTTATCTGGGTTCGGGTGAAACTTGGAATGTGAAGGCAAGTGATTTGACCGTAACTTGGACGGGACATAACTTCGAGAAAGAGACTGTTACGGAAGGATCAAATAAGGCTCCGCGTGTTAGCTATCGTTTCTGGGAAGGTGGTAAATATGTGGATGGTACCTTTATCGCGAAGGTGGCGATTAAGAATGGTCCGACCTATGATAATCTTAAAGTCGTAGTAACGAAAGCCTCTATGCCTTTGACGATTCTTGACTCTGAAGGAGGTACATTAACGGCTACTGATAAGGATGGAAATGAAATTAGTGGTGATGTTGAGGAAGGCACGCAGATTACTCTGAATCCGGCACCGAAGGATGGTTATATCTTCGAAAAGTTTGAGTATGAGGGCTTAGAAGTGGTTGATGCGGATAAGCATATTTATAAGGTAAACATCGAGCGCGACTCGAAGGGAATCGATGTCCTTTCGGCGAAGGCCCTCTTTAAGAAGGGTACTTATACTGTAACAGTTGAGGCTACAGGTACGGAGAATGGTAATTTCAAGATCATCAATCTCTCCAAGAGCAATGAGGAATTCGCGAGCACGAGAAACGTATCGTTCGGCGATAAGTTCAAAGTAGAGGTCACTCCGGCTCCGGGCTATCGGGCTATCGTGAAGATTGATAACCAAACGCAAGCATTGGATGAGAATAATACTTGCACGTTCAATATGGATGATCCTGATAAGACCAATATTACGGTAACCGTATCGTTTGAATTGAATGCTACGGCAACGTTGAGAATCAAAGTCGCTTCTATTCAATCTATAAAGGTGGATGGAAAGAGTGTAAGTTGGGGCGGTGATAGCCAAAATGGTTATAAGGACTATACTGATAAAAAATATCCGATAGGTCAGGTTGTCAATATTACATTTAAAGCTGCAGCAGGGAGTAATATTCAAGACGTTTTGGTGAATGCTGGCAATACGGAATGCACGAAGACGGTAGATAAGGATGGTATTGTTGCGATCTCGTTCAAGATGCCGCAAGAAGGCGCAATTGTCGAAGTGAAACTGATTACCGGAAAGGATATTACTGTTAAGTCGAAGACTGGCAAAAATGAGCAGGAATATACTTATGATGGTAAGGAGCACGCTTTTGAGTACATTACGGATCCGTCTGGCTTGACTTGCATCGTAGAGTATTCGGCGGATAACGGAACGAACTATTACAAAGATCTGCCGAAAGAAGTAGGTACTTATAAGGTACGGATCTCTCGCGAAGCGGACAAGAATGGTTTGTATAACGCGATCGAGAAGACAACGTATGCAAACTTCACGGTTGAGATTGTAGCCGCTGAGACGGTGATCAATTCTTATCCGACGGTTACGATCAATAAGGACACGAAGAAGTATACGATCTCGGGTGGTTCCGCGAACGTAACTGGTAAGTGGGAAATTGTTGATACGAATGGTAAAGTCTTGACGGAAGCGGAAAAGGCTGAATCCGAATTGGTAACTGTACGCTTTACGCCGACGGGTGAGAACGAGAATCGCTATAAAGTCGCTACGGCTCAGGTCGAGGCTCGTTGCGATGGTAAGGAACTCGAGAAAACGAAGATTACTTATACCGTTCCGGAGAATAGTGGTATTACGCTGGTTGTGAAGAATGGTAATAAGGTCTTGAAGAGCGGTGATGAAGTCGCCCAAGGTACAGTATTAACTTATATATTGACGTTCCCGAAGGGGGTAAGCAAAATTTATTTGTATGAGAAGGATCTGCAAGTCTCTTATGGAAGTACAGAGGATTATGAGGTACAACCAGGTGATGGTACGGAAAAAGTCTTTACGGCAACGGCCAATAGAGCGACTGTGAACTTGGAAGTTCGTTATGAGGGTACGGCTTCTGTGACGAAGATTACTCCGACATTCAAAGAGAGCGGACAAACAGGTGCAAGAGCTGATGGTCCGATTGTCGTGACTTATAATGGTGCGGTGCAAGAATTGTATGAGACAAGTCATTTCCACTATGGATATGCGGATGAAGATTATAATGAGGTAACGAAATTGATCCAGATTTCTTACATTGACGAGAAAGGCAATAAGTTGTCCGCTCCGATTAATGCGGGTGAATATAAGGTCAACATTACCATACCAGAATATATCGGTGAGAATACGAAGTATGAAGCGTTTGATGGTGTTGTAGGAAACGTAGTCTATACGATTAATAAAGCGACTCCAGAGGTTTCCGCTTGGCCGGAGATGGCGGTAGTCGGCGTAGGTAAGACGTTAAAGTACGCGAAGTTTGGTGGCGCATCGGCGAATGTGGAAGGCTCGTTCGAGTTTACGCAACCCGATAAGACACCGACCAATGGAGAATCTTATCCGATCCAATTCGTTCCGAAAGACGAGGTGAATTATAAGGTTGTAGCGGCTGGTAAGGAAGCGAAGGCCGTAGTTACTGACCAACGGATCTTGAGCATCAGCTCTTATTCAAATGGTACGGTAACGGTAACGGATCAGAACGGCAACGAGTTGAAGGATGGCGCGATCTTAGGTTCGAATATCACTTCGATCAAGGTAACGGCAACACCATCTACAGGTTACGTCTTGTCTTCGCTCCGTGTGAACAATTCGACGATCTCGAGTGGCGCTTCTTATACTTTAACAGGTTCAGAGGAGATCGTGGCGGTTAGCGTTACCTTCGCTCGCCAATACACGATCACTTTGGGTACGGCACCGCGAGGCGTGAAGATCGCAAGCAAGCCGACTAGCAACGTGGTAACGGCGGGTGGTACGTACACCTTCACGCTGAATCACCTGTCGGGCGACAAGCCGACCGTAACGGGCGCTTCGAACATCTCGGTATCGACCAGTGGCGGCACGTCGACGGTTACCGTAAGCAACATCCAATCCAACGCGACGCTGGCGATCGCGATCAGCGCTACGCCGATCAAGATAACGCTCGAGAAGACGTTGTCGAAGGCCGGTAAGGAGATGGGTACGCTCCGTGCGTCGGGCTTGAACAGCAGCAACGAGTGCTACTACGGCGATAAGGTGACGATCACGGCGACGGCCAACGCGGGCGTTGAGTTCAGCGGATGGGAAGGCTTGACCTCCACGGCGAACCCGTATGAGTTCGAGGCAACCCAAGCGTCGTACACCTTCAAGGCCGAGTATGACGGTATCTTGACGGGCATCGAGTCTGTCGATGAGGTCCGCTACTACGGCGCCGACGGTTACATCTACGTGAACGCCCCGGCACCGGGCACGCTGACGATCATCAGCATGAACGGTCGCAGCCAACGCTTGCAAGTAAGCGGCCAGACCCGCGTGACGGTAGCGGCAGGCATCTACGGTATCGTCCTCGACATGGATGGCGAGGTGATCCGCGACAAGGTGGTAGTCCGCTAATCGCGCCCTGAGAAGAACGTACATTTTGTATTTAATAACCATAACATTGAACCGGGCTAGCCGTGAGGCTGGCCCGGTTTTTTTCTTCCTGTTTGATAGGGGGAATGGGAAAAAGGCGTAATTTTGTATTCTATAAAAGACCTCATGGTCGCTAAGGATTATAAAATATGAGCGCGATAGACATTATTTGTGGAATATTGATTTATATGTATGGGCAAGACCATAATCCACCTCATTTGCATATTAAGGATGGGGGCGATTGGTTTGTCATTACCATTAAGGATAGAATTGTATATGGAAGGGCTAGCTCTAAGACGATTCGTATTATAAATGAATATATTGATGTCCACCAAGAACAGTTGTTGGATATTTGGGAGAAGGCTAAACGAGGAGGTAAAATAGAAAAAGTAAAACGATAAGGAGAACGATTATGGAAATGAAGGATTTGAACGCGGCGTTAATCCTGTTGGTGGATTCCGCGGAATATGTAGGAAATTACACGTTAGTGTGTACGTTCAACAACGGGACGAGGAAGCGAGTGGACTTGTCGCCGCTTTTGAAATATCCCGCTTACGAGGAGCTAAAGGACGAGCGCGAGTTTATCCGCTATGGCGTGGATGGCACGGTGTTTTGGGCCAATGGCGCGGATATCGCTCCGGAATATTTGTATGAGCATGGAGAGTCGGTTTAGGAGTGGATTGCTTATGGGAAAGAAGAGCGGAATAAGAGGCAAGGAAAACCTATTCCAACGGATGTTGGATGACAAGCGAGCTATTCGCCATTGCATTCAGCACGGCGGAGACTTGAAAGCACTGGCAAAGCAACGTGGAATCAAATTCGCTAGGCCCATATAAGATTCCCCGGTATGGAATAATTTTTATCCAGTGGAATAGCATAAGATGGAGAATGTAAATGTAGGAATCAAGAAATTGGACTTTACGGCTCATCGAGGTAAGATGGCGGTATACCTGACCGATGGTCGCGAGATAATTTTTCCGTTGTCCTTCTTCCCGGAGATCAAGCGTCTCCCCTTGAAGAAGCGCGAGGGCTGGATGATATTGGATGATCAATTCTTCACGTTCGAAGGCGTCAGCAAGGTTTATTCCGTAATGGATTTGTTGAAGGTGTAAGGGGGGATTGTTTGTTAGGAAGGGGGAGATGATAGAACGATTATGGAGATGAGGGCCTTGAACGCGGCGTTAATCCTGTTGGTGGACGCGGAATCCAATTCGCCGGTGTCATTGTAGAGACGATGTGCCACATCGTCTCTGTATCCCCATGGTATGCCCCAAGAAGGCGGATTCGCGTCAGGGCGGGTATCTTATCATTCCCATAGCGCTATTTCCTTTTTATTTTGTTCGTAATGTTCTATTAGTTGGCTATCTTTGTAGTCAATCAAAAAACCTGAAAGATGGAAAATAGCGGAGAGATCATATTATACCAACCGGATAACGAGGTAAAATTGGAAGTGCGTTTGGCAGACGAGACGGTGTGGCTTACGCAGGCACAGATGGCTGAGTTGTTCAGCTCCACTAAGCAAAATATTAGCCTCCATATCAATAATATATTCAAGGAGGAAGAACTAGAACAAGAAGCAACTGTCAAGGATTACTTGACAGTTCAAAAGGAAGGGAAACGTACGGTGAGACGTAAGATTACATGCTACAATCTTGATGTCATCATATCGGTAGGTTATCGGGTGAAGTCCATTAGAGGTACGCAATTTCGTCAATGGGCGAGCAAAGTGTTGAAGGAATACTTGTTGAAAGGCTATTCTGTCAATCAGCGATTGAATCAATTGGAACAGCGTGTCTCACGGACGGAAGAAAAGATTGAATTCTTTGTGCGTTCCTCATTGCCACCGGTGGAAGGTGTTTTCTATGAAGGCCAAATATTCGACGCATATAAGTTCGCTACCGATTTGATCCGTTCCGCTCAAAAATCCCTTTTGTTGATCGATAACTATGTGGATGAGTCCGTCTTGTTGATGCTCAGCAAGCGTGGCGAGGGGGTGTCGGCTCGCGTTTATACGCGAACGATCAGTCCGCGATTGCGGTTGGACTTGGAAAAGCACAATAGTCAATATTCGCCGATAGAGCTTCGCGAGTGTAAGAAGAGTCACGATCGGTTCTTGATCCTTGACGATACGGAGGTCTATCACATTGGCGCCTCGTTGAAAGACTTGGGAAAGAAACTGTTCGCCTTCTCGAAGTTGAGCATTCCCGCGGCGGTCATTCGGGAATCGCTCTCTTTGGGCGGGGCGGAATAAAATGCGTATCTTTGTCTTCTAATTTATAATCGAATAACTACAGAGGTAATGCTAAGCAAGATCGAAATAGAGCGGTTTAGGGGCATAAAGCATACTTTTATAGAGGGCTTTAAGCAGATTAATCTTTTCTTGGGAAAGAATAATTGCGGAAAGTCTTCGTTGTTGGAGTCGTTGTTCCTTGCTAGTGGGTTATCAAATCCATTGTTGCTTATCCATGTGAACATTATGCGAGGTTATGGTAAATCCCGTTTGAAAGACCTTAGACTGGATTTCTATAATCTAGATTCAAGTTACCCCATTCATATCCGAGTGGAAAATGAGGAAAAACGTGATTTGAAGATAAGTCTCTTTGAACAAAAACAGGACAATGTGTCATTTAACACGGATGATACCAATATTCTTTCAAATGTCGAAGAAGGGAAATATGGGTTTAAGTTCGACTTTGAGATCAATGATAGGCATTTTGAATCACGGTTACATTTTGATTCGGCAAATTCAACTGAAGCGACTCGTATTGTATCGAAGCATTATGTTGAATCGTTAAGATGTACATATTTAAGCCCCAAGTATGATTTTAGCGCATCCATACAAGGCCTGAAAAATATGCTTCAAAATAAAGACGAGCGCTTTATTGTGGAAGGTCTTAGATTAATAGAACCCCGGGTGAAAGATTTTATCTTCGCGGATAAAGAGATGCTTGTTGATGTAGGTTTGGCAAAGCGTATCCCTGTTAATATGCTTGGAGATGGAGCGAGGAAGATGGTCTCACTTCTAACGGCCGTATACGATTGTAAGGATGGAGTTTTACTCGTTGATGAGATTAGTAATGGTTTTCATTATTCCGTAATGTGTAGTTTGTGGAAAGTCCTTATAAACGCGGCTATTAGAAACCATACTCAATTGTTTGTAACCACTCATGATATTGATTCTATAAAAGGACTGCGAGATGCCGCGCTTGAGGATTATAGCGATCTGGTTGCCGCGTTCAAGTTGTTGAAGACTCCCGAAGAAGAATTGAAAGCATATCACTATTCTTTGGAAAGTTTGGATTATTCTATTAACCAAGAAATTGAAATCAGATAATGAATAAGATCTTCATAGAAGCGGAGGATAAGACAACGCCGGAATACAATTTCCTTAAAGCCTTTGTGGTTTCGCATTTTCCTACAAAAGAGATTGATTTTATATGTGTCGGTGGAATTGGCAACCTTTTTAATGAGACCAATATCAATCAAATGTCTGAAGCCCAAACGGTAGGTGATCAAGTACTTGTTTTGATAGATGCGGATACCGTTGCCAAGGGATACGGATTTGTCAAGCGTAAAGCGGACATAGATAATAATATGCGAACGTTTAAAATTTCTTTCCCATACTTTATCTATCCCAACAATCAAGATGATGGAGAAGTCGAGACTTTAATGGAGTCTTCCGCTCGCCGTGATTTGCATCCAGTCTTCTTCGACTGTTTTGAAGATTACGAGAAATGTATCTCAGGAGTAAAAGATAAACAAGGGCAGCCGTTATATAATACTCCTAATTTAAAAGGTAAGTTACACACCTATATGAATGCCCAAAAGTTAAGTAGTAGATCGCGAAGAAGATTGGGGGCTGGAGATTGGTTATTTAGCGATACTAATTATTGGGATTTGGATGCGGTTGCTTTACAACCGTTGAAGGACTTTTTTACCACTAATCTTAAATAGTCGCCGCATATGAGTGTTCTCATTGATGTCGTTCTGATCCGCGAAAACTTCTTCCATGTATTCTTTTAGCTCTTTCACTTCTTGTTGGAGTTCCGAGAGCTTGTTTGACGGAGGGGTAGATATCATCTGGCGGATAGCGACAAACGCACGCATGATGCCCCGGTTTATCTCAATTGCCGTATCGGAATTGAGTACGCTACTGAGCATCGCCACGCCCAGTTCGGTAAAAGCGAATGGAGCGTATTTCAAATTACTTCCTCGTCCTTTCTTCAAGATCACAATTTGTGATCTTGAAAGATCTTCTTGCGTGAGCTCGAACATAAAGTCTTCTCCAGCGAATCTTTTCAAGTTCCGTCGTACAGCTTGTTTCAAGACCCTGGTCTCGATTCCATACATCTCGGCCAAATCAAAATCGAGCATGACCTTCTGGCCACGGATCTCGTATATCTTATTTCGAATGACGTCTAATTGTTCCATAGCGGATTGATTTTAGGACAAAGGTACGCTTTTATGGGAATCGCGTCTCTGATTATATGAATAGTTTTATTCCTTATTTTCAGGTGGTCGGATATACCCTACGGGACGGCGTGGCTTGTTGGTGAGTCGTTTGTCGGCTTGTAGCTTGGCTAAGGACTGGTTGATTAGTTCCAGTTGCGTGCGGGTGTCCTCATTGATGTCGTTCTGATCCGCGAAAACTTCTTCCATGTATTCTTTTAGCTCTTTCACTTCTTGCTGGAGTTCCGAGAGCTTGTTTGATGGAGGGGTAGATATCATCTGGCGGATAGCGACAAACGCACGCATGATATTCATATTGATTTGAATGGCCACTTTTGAGTTTAGTACACTACTGAGCATCGCCACGCCCAATTCTGTAAAAGCGTATGGATTGCGTCGGACACCCATCTTGATAGAATTGGAGATCACAATTTGTGATTTCCAATCCCGCGTTTCCTTGTCCGTCAATTGAAACATGAAATCTCTAGGGAAACGTTCTATGTTACGTTTCACGGCTTGATTTAATGTACGGGTTTCTACACCATACATTTCGGCTAAATCTCGATCGAGCATGACTTTTTGCCCACGGATCTCGTATATCTTATTTCGAATGACGTCTAATTGTTCCATAGCGGATTGATTTTAGGGCAAAGGTACGCTTTTATGGGAATCGCCCGTCTTGGAGCGGGCAGAATTTGGTATAGAAAAAAGGTGATTGCGACGGATTATCCCTACCTTCGCGAATCATGATAGGAACAATCGTAAATACGGCCTGTATCGTGGCGGGCAGTGTGATAGGAAGTGTCGCTCGGAGGGCGATCAAGGAAAAGTACCAAGTGGCGTTGTACAACGCGATGGGCTTGGCGGCTTTCGTGTTGGGGATTAACGCGGTGGTGAATAACTTGCCGGAGAGTGACTATCCGGTCCTTTTCATTGTCTGCTTGGCGGTCGGGAGCTTATTGGGCGCGATCTTGAACTTGGAAGGCTGGTTTCGGGGACTTGTGGGTCATTTCTCGAAGTCGAATTTGGCGGAAGGCCTTTCGACGGGAATCTTGCTCTTTTGTGTGGGGACCCTTTCGATGGTAGGGCCGGTGATGAGCGCCCTTTATGGAGACAATACCTATCTCTTTACGAACGCGACGCTCGATTTGGTGACCTCCGCTGTCTTGGCCAGCACTTATGGGATTGGGATCGCTTTGGCGGCGCCCGTGCTGTTTTGCTCCCAAGGGGCGATCTATTTGGTGACGAGCCTGCTGGGCGACGTGATTTCGGCGGAGCTGACCCGTGAGATTTCGATTGTCGGTGGCGTGCTGATCGCCAGTTCGGGATTGGGTATCTTGAAGATCAAGGATTGTAGGACGCTCAATATGCTTCCCGCGCTTCTCATGCCGCCCCTTTTTTTCTTGGCGCGGCATTTCTTTTAAGAGACTATTGTTTAATACTTAAATAAATACGATTTATGGCTGTTTATATCGGAGTGGATTTGGGCGGAACCAACATGAGAGCCGGCCGGGTAGAGAATGATCGTTTGGTGGCCCAGGCGAATGAACGAACCCCTAAGGCTCCCAAGGATACGGCGGAGACGATCGCGGTTTTGGAGCGGGTGATCGGTGCGGTCTGGAGCTCGGAAGTCGCTGCGATTGGTATAGGCGTGCCGGGCTTGGTGGATCGCGAGAAAGGGATTGTTTATAATCTGGTGCATATTCCGCATTGGGATGTGGTGCCGTTGGGCGATATTTTGCGGGAGCGTTTTTCAGTCCCGGTATTCATTGATAATGACGCCAATTGTTTCGCTTTAGGCGAGCGAGTGTTTGGCGTGGGGCGTTCGTATGAACATTTTGTCGGGCTGACGTTGGGCACCGGTTTGGGAGGTGGCATTGTTCAACAAGGACGCTTGTTGGCCGACGCGAATTGCGGCTCAGGCGAGTTTGGGATGATCCCTTATCGCGAGGAGGTGCTTGAATATTATTGTAGCGGTTCCTATTTCAAGAATGTCTGGGGCGTGGACGGCAAGCTCATGCATGAACGGGCGCTGGCGGGTGATCCCGAGGCGTTGGAGGCTTATCGCCAATTGGGCGAGCATGTGGCGGCGGCGGTGAAGATCGTGATGTTGGCGGTCGATCCGGAGATGATCGTGTTTGGTGGCTCGGTGGCGGCGGCACATTCCTTGTTTGAGGCGTCGATGTGGGCTTCCCTTCAGGATTTCGCTTATCCCAATTCCTTGAAGCGTTTGCGGATATTCTTCTCCGAGCTGGAGAATCCCGCGATCTTTGGGGCCGCGTCGCTTTGTTATTAGAAGAAGTCTAACCTTATCATAAAGTACAACGATGAGAAAACAAAAACAGGTATGGGCCATCTTATTGGCCGTTTTATTCGGTTTGATTTTCCCCGTGGAGGCGCGGGAACCCATCAAGACCCTGTTGATCACGGGGCAGAACAATCACAATTGGCCAGTGAGCCATGTCGTATTGAAACAAATCTTGGAGAATTCCGGTCTTTTCGAGGTCGATCTGGCGATTTCTCCGGAGAAAGGGAAAGATATGGCCGGTTTCGTCCTGGACTTTAAGCCATACCAATTGGTCGTGCTTGACTACAATGGCGATCCTTGGCCGGAAGAGACCCGGAATGGATTCTTGGCTTATGCGGAGCGAGGCGGAGGAATCGTGGTCTATCATGCCGCGGACAACGCTTTCCCGGACTGGCCGGAATACAACCGGATCTGCGCGTTGGGCGGTTGGGAAAACCGGGATGAGCACGCGGGACCTTATGTCTATTGGAAAGATGGTCAGCTGACGCGCGACGATTCGCCAGGTGTGGGAGGCTCGCATGGGCGACAACATTTGTATGTCCTTAATGGACGGGATATGAGTCACCCCATTATGGCGGGCTTGCCGGAGAAATGGTTGCACGGCCAAGACGAATTGTATGATCGGATGCGTGGCCCGGGTAATATTAAGGCGTTGTTGTATACCGCTTACTCGGATCCGGAGACCGGAGGCTCGGGACGCGAGGAACCCTTGATCTTTACGGTCGATTATGGTCGTGCCCGTATTTTCCATACGATGTTGGGCCATGCGGGAGAGACGGTGGAGGAGAGTCCGGCCATGCAGTGTACGGGATTTCAAGTGACATTATTGCGGGGCGCGGAATGGGCCGCGACAGGACAAGTGACGCAAGAGGTCCCGGATGATTTCCCGACCGCGGAACGATCGACCGCCCGGAAAGGCTATCGATAGCCCATTGGATTTTAGGACTCAGATTGAGAAGGCGTGATTTCCAAGTAGCCATCTTCGAAATGGAACCGATCATTTTCATGTTCCATGAGAAAACGGATGACAGTGATTGAGCGTTCCATTTTGAAGGGCATCTCCTCGACCAACTCATTGATGGAATAAGGGCCTTCTTGTTGGTTGGGCAAGGCCAGCAGATAATCCCGGATCTGGTTAAACTCGAAGTTGTTGAGTCCTGAATCATTCTTCTGGAGACAAACGTCGCATACGCCGCATGCCTTCGAGCGTTTTTCCCCGAAATAGGCGAGAAGCATGCGGCTTCGGCACGTGCAATCGCTCTCGACGTATTCCAAGACTTTCTGGATCCGTTTCTCGCTCCTGGCCCGTCGTTCCTCGTAGGCGGCTTTCGGAATGACGAGGTGACGTGTTTCCTCACGAGGCTGACGGAAGATGATCATCGGTGTTTTTTTATGAGGGATATAATGGACGATCCGGAATTTGGAAAGACGGATTAAGCTCTCATAAACCTCGTGAGGCGTCACGTCGCATCGTTTGGCGATCAGGTTTTCATCCAGATAGACGAAATCGGCGAACAGTCCGGTATAGTTGCGCAGGATTACCTGGACGATCCGATCCGCGAGACTGTCTTGTCGTAAATAATTGTAGAGCTCATCGCGAGTCGCTAAAAACATCAATCGGGAAGCGTTGTCCGCCTCTTCCAGGTATTCGATATACCCAGACAATTCGAGTATTTTCAGCGCGTAATGCGTGGGTAGGAGTGGGAACGTATAGGCCGAGCAGAATTCCGCGAGATTGAAATCATGGGCCGTGTCGAGTCCGAATCCAGCTGCGATTTGGTAATAATTGCCTAACGCCTCGTACACCCGACCGATAAATGCTTTTTCGGGAAATTCGTCGCTTAACCGCTTCTTGAGTTTCCGGCTGTCCGCTCGTGAGTGGAGCACGACGGCGTAAGCCTTTTCCCCATCTCGCCCGGCGCGTCCCGCCTCTTGATAGTATTCCTCCAGAGAACTGGGCATATCGAAATGGATGACAAGTCGCACGTCGGGCTTGTCGATCCCCATACCGAAAGCGTTGGTCGCGACGATAATCCGGCATTGGTCGTTTTTCCATCGTTCTTGTCGCTCGTTTTTCTCTTCGTTCTTGAGCCCAGCATGGAAGAAATCCGCCTCGATATTCGCTTCTCGCAAGAAAGTGGCGATTTCTTTCGTACGCTTTCGGCTACGGACATAGACGATCGCTGTTCCTGGGATACGCTTGAGGATATGGGTCAGCATTTTGTATTTATCTTCCGTTTGGCGGACAATGTAAGCCAGGTTTTCTCTCGCGAAGCTTTTCTGGAATACGCGAGGCCGCTTGAAGCGCAGCTTTTCTTGGATATCCCGGACCACTTCCGGTGTGGCGGTGGCGGTCAACGCGAGAACAGGCACTTGGGGTAACGCCTCGCGAATCTCGGCGATACGGAGGTAAGAGGGCCTGAAGTCGTAGCCCCATTGCGAGATGCAATGGCTTTCGTCGACCACCAGCAAGTTGACGTTCATCGCCTTGATTTTCGCGAGAAAGATCTCCGTGCCGAGACGCTCAGGCGAGACATAGAGGAATTTGTAATCGCCAAAGATGCAATTCTCCAATTGGGTGATGATTTCTTGTCGGCTCAATCCGGAATAGATGTAGGTCGCCTTGATCCCCACCCGTTTTAGGTTTTCAACCTGATCCTTCATTAAGGCAATCAGTGGCGTGATGACAATGCATATGCCCTCTTTCGCCAAGGCCGGCACTTGGAACGTGATCGACTTTCCGCCACCTGTCGGCATCAATCCCAACGTGTCGTTGCCCTCGTAAACCGAGCGGATAATCTCCTCTTGGAGCGGGCGAAACGCCTGGTATCCCCAATAACGCGCTAATATGTCATGGAAAATATCCACCTATCGTTTCATGGTTGTTCTTGGTTTGATGTCTTTGACCAGTAAAGAGGCATTCCCATTGTAAGGGTTTTCCTCGATCGTATAACAAATGTCGAACGGTTTCATTTCCTTGATCGGTTCGTTGTATTTACCCATGCCAAAAGCGATGCCGTGGAGCGGCGTGCTACAGGAATTGCTGTCAATGATCTCAAGTTTTAAATGCTGTTTCCCGATCAGCTTGCTCGTCCCGTAATCCTTGACGCCTTTCGTGCAGAAGACGGGCTTAGGGTTCTCTGGTCCGAAGGGGCTCATCTTCTTGAGGTCTTCCATGAACTTACGGGTAATGTCTTTGAAATTGAGTATGGAGTCGATCTCAATCTGAGGCATCATTTGTTCGGGAATGATTTCTTCTTTCGCGATTTGTTGGAAGCGCTCGGTGAAAGCCTTCAGGTTTTCTTCCTTGAGGGAAAGTCCGGCCGCGTAAGTATGGCCCCCGAAATTCTCCAACAAGTCTCGGCAACCTTCAATCGCTTTGTAGATATCAAAATCCGTGACGGAACGGGCCGAACCGGTCACCAGACCGGATGATTGGGTCAGGACGACAGCGGGTCGATAATACTTCTCGGTCAGGCGCGAGGCGACAATGCCGATCACGCCCTTGTGCCAAGTCGGGTTATAAACGACGATCGCTTTTTGGTCTTCCATGTGGGCGAAACCATTGATGATGGCATTGGCCTCGTCGGTGATCTTTTTGTCGAGTTCCCGGCGTTCCTCGTTGTATTGGTTGATACTCTCGCTTTTTTCTTTGGCGACTTCGACGCTTTTGGCCAAAAGCAGCTCGACCGCTTCCTTACCGTTCATCATGCGGCCGGAAGCGTTGATGCGTGGGCCGATCTTAAAGACGATATCGCTGATCGTGATGTCTTTATTGGACAAACCACAGACATCGATGATCCCTTTTAGGCCCAAGCTGGGGTTTTTATTGATTTGTTGCAGCCCGTAATAAGCCAGGATCCGATTCTCGCCCGTGATTGGAACGATATCCGATGCGATGCTGACGGCAGTTAGTTCCAATAGCTTCTCCAGATCGGTGAAAGGAAAGTTATTGCTGATCGCGAACGCTTGCATGAACTTGAAGCCCACGCCGCATCCCGACAAGTGCTCGTAGGGATAGCGTGAATCGGTTCGCTTGGCGTCGAGGACAGCCACGGCGTCGGGCAATACGGCGTCAGGCATGTGATGGTCGCAAATGATGAAGTCGATGCCTTTCTGTTTCGCGTATTCGATTTTCTCGACCGCCTTGATCCCGCAATCGAGCGAGATGATCAGCGTGACGCCATGTTCGGCGGCATAGTTGATGCCTTTATAAGAGATGCCATACCCCTCGTCGTAACGATCGGGGATGTAATAATCCAATGCCGTCGAGTAGAGACGCAAATACTTATAGACTAACGATACGGCGGTTGTCCCGTCCACGTCGTAGTCGCCATAGATCAAAATCTTCTCTTTATTTCCTAACGCTTTGTTTAATCGCGCCACCGCCTTATCCATGTCGGGCATCAGGAACGGATCGTGCAAGTCGTTCAGGCTAGGCTTGAAAAACTTGTTCGCTTCTTCCATTGAGGTGATCCCTCGTTGGACGAGTAAAAGAGCGATTGTCGGTGAAAGGTCGAGCTCTTTCGCCAACCGGTCTCTCTTCCGGATCTCTTCTGGAGTTGACGTGCGCAAATTCCATTTTGTTGTCATTTTATATTGTTTTTTTCTTGTCTTATCCATGGGAAGGTCGTTTCGATGGGCCCTAAGGGGCAACCTAAAAGCGAAAACAAACCCTTCCATTTCCTTTTCGGGGGGAGAAATGATGAATTTCTTCAGTCCCGCTTAAAAAAGGAATCCGTTCACGCGATTCAGATACTTGCTGTATACATGCGTGTTCGCTCTTTGGAAGTCCTATCGGTACTGTCCTGAGCGTTTCAACCCGTAAAAGTAGGAATTAAAAATGGAATATTTTCCTTTAAGGGGAAAATAGTTTTTGGAAACATAATTTTGTACGTGGGAGAAATGATTCGTAAATTTGCCCGTCTTATTTTGGAGCATAAAGATTTTGAAGGTATGACAAAGAATGACGATCTGAAAAAGGCGTGTGAGGTGATGGCCGCCGGAGGCTTGATCCTTTATCCGACAGATACGATCTGGGGGATTGGATGCGACGCCACGAATGAACAAGCGGTCCAGAAGGTTTACGCGTTGAAACAGCGGTCGGACCATAAAGCGATGTTGGTCCTGATCGATAGCGTGGCGAAATTGGATCGGTATGTGGATGAGGTTCCTTCGATCGCTTGGGATTTGATTGAGGTCGCGGATAAGCCTTTGACGATTATTTACTCGAAAGGGAAAAACTTGGCGCCTTCCTTGTTGGGGGAGGATGGCAGTGTTGGCATTCGGGTCACGAAGGAAGCTTTCTCGCGGGAACTTTGCGAGCGTTTCCGCCGGCCGATCGTCTCGACTTCCGCCAATATCAGTGGACAGCCTTCTCCCGCTTTCTTCCCTGAGATCGACGAGGCGGTCAAGATGGGGGTTGATTATATTGTGGAATATCGTCAAGATGACCAGACAAAATCGAAACCGTCCAACATCATTAAGTTGGGCGAAGGAGGATTGGTCCAGGTGATTCGCTGAATAATGAGGAAAAATATTCAAGCGCTCAAATACGTGACGGCCGACTTCCTCGCTTCGGCGGTGGTGTGGTGCCTGTTTAACGTCATTCGCTATCGGGAGATTGCGGTTTACGAGGGCTTTGAAACATTTTATTCGTATATACGGCACGATACGGTTTGGCTAGGCCAGCTGGTCGTGCCTTTTTTTTGGTTGGCGTTGTTTTGGCTATCCGGTTATTACAATAACCCTTATGGGAAATCGCGTTTGGCGGAGTTTTTCACGACACTCGTTTCAGTTGTCATAGGGGTGCTTTTGATCTTTTTCGCGTTGGTCTTGAATGACCTTCCCCAGTCGTATGGGGTCTATTATATCGCGTTCTTTTCCTTGTTGGGGTTGCAGTTTGTCGGGGTTTATCTGCCCCGGTTGGGAATAACCCAGCGTAGCCTGAAGCGTGCCAAGCGGGGATTGCTCGCCTTGAATGTCTTGATGATCGGGACGGGACGGGCGGCGGCTTTGGTGGCGAATGATTTGCGAACGAAGGGCTACCGGGTCGTGGGGTTTGTCGAGGCGGGATCGGTCGCCGTGGGTGAGCGGGCGGTGGAGCCCGTGTTAGGCTCTTTGTCGCGTATTCCTGCGCTGATCGCCGGGCATCAGGTGGATGAGCTTGTCGTCGCGTTGGAGCCGGACGTGCGGGAGACGGCGAAGGAGATCATATACTCCCTGTATCGCTATAAATTGCCTGTCAAGATCTTGCTCCATCAGCAGCCGTTTTTTATCCATGCCCGGATCAACGCGATCCAAGGAATTCCTTTGGTGGACATGACCGCGAACAACTTTTCGGACGCGGAGAAGAACATCAAGCTCGTTTTCGATAAGGTGGTCTCGGCGGTCTCCCTGTTGCTGCTGTCGCCTTTGTTCCTTTATATCGCGTGGCGAATCAAGCGGGGATCGGAGGGACCGGTCTTGTTTAAGCAAGAGCGGATCGGTTATTTAGGACGGCCATTCCAAATCTATAAGTTCCGGACGATGCGAGCGGACGCGGAGGCGAACGGGCCGCTCTTGTCGAAAGTGGACGATGGGCGGATCACGCCTTTCGGCCGAGTCTTGCGCAAATATCGCTTGGATGAGCTGCCCCAATTCTGGAACGTGCTTAAGGGCGATATGTCATTGGTGGGGCCCCGACCGGAGCGTCGGTATTACATTGACCAGATCGTGAAGCGGGTACCTTATTATTATCTTTTGCATAACGTGCGGCCGGGGATCACGTCCCTGGGCATGGTGAAATACGGTTACGCGGGCGACGTGGACCAGATGATCGAGCGGTTGAGTTTTGATCTGTTGTATTACGAGAACATGTCGCTGGCGATGGATTTAAAAATATTGATATATACGGTAATCACGGTGGTTACCGGGAAGGGAATCTAGAAAAGTATGGCTACGGAAAGTTGGTTTTATCGTTTTCTGCTTTGGCGGGAAAAGCATATTAAGGAAAAGCATTTCATCCTGATCGTCAGTTTGCTGGTCGGGTTGTGCACGGCAGCTTCGGCGATTATCCTGAAGCAGTTGATTCATTTTATCCAGCATTTCTTGACGGGCAATTTCGACGCGGCGGAGGCGAACTACCTCTACTTGCTCTATCCCGTGGTGGGCATTTTGCTGTCGGGATTGTTCGTGAAATACCTTGTGCGCGACGATATCAGCCATGGCGTGACGAAGATTCTGTACGCCATTTCGCAGCGCAAGAGCCGGATCAAACCGCACAATATGTGGAGCTCGATCGTGGCCAGTGGCGTGACGATCGGTTTCGGTGGCTCGGTGGGAGCGGAGGCACCGATCGTCTTGACGGGCGCGGCGATTGGCTCGAACCTGGGGCGCCTGTTCCGGATGGAGCAGAAGACGCTGATGTTGTTGGTCGGCTGTGGAGCGGCCGGCGCGATCGCGGGGATCTTTAAGGCGCCGATCGCGGGATTGGTCTTCGTGATCGAGGTGCTGATGCTCGACTTGACAATGACCTCGGTTTTGCCCTTGCTGATCTCGTCGGTGACGGCCGCCACGATGTCGTATATCTTCACGGGGACGGAAGCGATGTTTCATTTCTCGCAGACCGAGACATTCGAGATCGGGCGCATTCCTTATGTTCTCTTGCTGGGCATTTTCTGTGGACTGGTCTCGCTCTACGTCACGCGTGTCATGAACCGGGTGGAGGGCATGTATCGCAAGGTGGGGGGCTATTGGACAAAGTTCGTGTTGGGAGGCGTGACGCTTAGTGTCCTGATCTTCCTCTTCCCGCCGCTTTATGGCGAGGGCTACGACACGATCACCTCTTTGCTCAATGGCCAGTTCGCGCACATCATGGACACGAGCCTTTTTTATCCTTTGCACGATACCTATTTCGGCGTGCTGATTTTCTTGTCGCTGATCTTGCTGACGAAGGTGTTCGCCTCGAGCGCCACGAACGCTGGCGGTGGGTGTGGTGGTATCTTCGCGCCCAGCCTTTACTTGGGGTGTATCGCGGGCTTCATCTTCGCGCACACGTCTAATTATTTCCCCATCACGATGTATCTTTCGGAAAAGAACTTCGCCTTGCTGGGTATGGCGGGGGTCATGTCGGGCGTGATGCACGCGCCGCTGACAGGTGTTTTCCTGATCGCGGAGTTGACGGGTGGTTACGACTTATTCCTCCCGCTGATGATCGTCTCGATCAGTTCTTATCTCACGATCATGATGTTCGAGCCGCATAGCATCTACTCGATGCGATTGGCGCAGAAGGGTGAATTACTGACGCATCACAAGGACAAGGCGGTACTGACCCTTCTCCGGGCCGACGACATGATCGAGAAGGACTTCCAGGCGGTCTTGCCCGACATGTCGTTGGGCGATATGGTAAAAGTCATCTCGAAGAGTCGCCGCAACGTCTTCCCCGTGGTCGACGAGAAGGGTGTCTTGCTGGGAATCGTCTTGCTCGATAATATCCGCAACATCATGTTCCGCCCCGAGCTTTACAATCGTTTCCACGTCTCCAAGTTCATGGTCTCGGCTCCGGCGAAGATCCAGTTGAACTCGTCGATGGACACGATCATGCGGACTTTCGACGACACGAAGGCTTGGAACCTCCCCGTGATCGACGAGGGCGGGCGCTACGTGGGCTTCATGTCGAAGTCCAAGATATTCAATTCTTACCGAGAAGTCTTGGTGGAAAATTTCTCGGGAGATTGATGTTTATGAATAAATAGGTAAGGAATTGTTCATTTAAATAACGAAAAGAAATATGAGAAAAGAAGATTTACGGATCGTCTATATGGGAACGCCCGATTTCGCCGTGGAGAGCCTGCGGGCCTTGGTGGAGGGCGGCTACAACGTGGTTGGGGTCATTACGATGCCCGACAAGCCAATGGGACGGCATGGCAGTGTCTTGCAGGCCAGCGCCGTCAAGCGGTATGCCCAGTCGGTGGGCCTGCCGGTGTTGCAGCCCGTCCGACTGAAAGACGAGGCCTTCGTGGAGGAATTGCGGGCGTTGCGGGCCGACTTGCAGATCGTGGTCGCTTTCCGCATGTTGCCCGAGGTGGTTTGGGCGATGCCTCGCTTGGGGACGTTCAACCTGCACGCCTCCCTCTTGCCCCAATATCGTGGCGCCGCGCCGATCAATTGGGCGATTATCAACGGGGAGACGGAAACGGGTGTCACGACCTTCTTCCTCTCGCATGAGATCGATACGGGGCGCGTGATCCGGCAAGAACGTTGGCCTATCGCCGAGACCGATAACGTGGGCATCGTCCACGACGCCCTGATGAGCCTCGGCGCACGGCTGGTAACGGAGACAGTCGATCTGATCCTCGCCGGGAAAGCCGAGTCGGTCGCCCAAGAGACCCTCTGCGCCCCCGGTACGCTTTTGCGCCCGGCGCCGAAGATCTTCAAGGACACTTGCCGGATCGATTGGCGTCAACCCCTCAAGCGGATCTACGACTTTATCCGCGGTCTCTCGCCCTATCCCGCCGCTTGGACGGAGCTGGTGCCTCCGACGGACGGCGCCCGTCAAACGCTGAAGATCTTCGAAGCCGAGCGACGCCCCGCCCCGCACGACTTGCCCATTGGCACGTTGCGCACGGATCACAAGTCCACGTTGGAAGTGGCCGTTCCGGATGGCTTTTTGCGTCTCCGCTCGGTGCAGCTGGCCGGCAAGAAGCGCATGGACATCGCCAGCTTCCTGAATGGTTTTAAGGCGATCGATACCTTCCGCTTGGTTTAGTAAATCAAGAATGGCACACGGATGACGCCGATAAGGCGGATTTAAGAGGATTTATTGAGTTGTAAATCAATGAAAATAGTCCGCATGAATCCGCCTTGGCTGCGTTATCGGCATGCTTTCCCGCGATTGGACGCGGTCTCTCTTTCTATAAAGTAACGAGCCAAAACAGTTAATTATCTAAAAATATTCTCTTCACATAATAATTGGATTGTATAGTTCAATAGAACGAGATAAATTCGCGTAGTGGCCTTAAATCAATAGGGCGATAAACGTTCAATAAAAGTCAATCATATGGAAAAGCATGCATTTATTCTTTCATCCCTTCCTTTAGTCCTCCTGTGCCTAGCCTGTTCGGCTCCGGAAACCGTCGCCCCCATCCAGCCCGGCGAGGAAATCTTCATCTCCAGCGCCCACAAGGGGGACGTGCCGATTGGGGAAGTCTTTAGCGAGTGGCAATACATCCCTTTGGAAATGACTGACGAATCTCTTATTCGGGGAGATGAGCGTATACGTCGGCTCAAGATATCTGAGGATGGAAAGATTTATTTAACCGATAACGAGATTATCTTGAGATTCCAACCGGATGGCCGATTCGATTATCGTTTTGATCATCGAGGGCAAGGTCCTGGAGAATATTTCGGCATTTGGAATTTTGATTTTTGGGACGAGAATCAGGTCGTTATCGTGGATATCTATTATGGAAATGTGGTCACTTACACGACGGATGACCAATTCGTGTCAATGTTCAACTATCGGGAATGGGATATCGCCGATTTAACTCAATTTGATGATAGTCTCTTGTTGATCCGAAGTTTTGATAGTAAAGGGAATCGTTACCGTTGCCATCTGGTGAATAAATATACGGGAGAAATGGAGAACGCCTATTGGTGGGTTGACAATCGAGAAGCGGGATTCGCGATGAAAGATTTCATGTATAGGTATGATGGAAAAATCCTATATCATGGTTATAAATATAATGACATCTACGAATTTAAAAGAGATACGGCGATCGTCCGCTATACGATCAACGTTGACAACAAAATGCCTCCGAAAGATTTCTGGGAAGGGGAAAACACCAGGGAAAAGAGCGTTTTTCTTGATTATGATAATCTGGGCTACATCGGCCACATCCCGTTCTACGTGGAATCTGACAATTCGATTCTTTTATTTTTTGATGGCGGGAAAAAGGAGGACGAGAACTACGCCTTTATCGACAAGGCGACTCGTGGCACGAGA
>CASFXH010000046.1 GCA_949298575.1 uncultured Parabacteroides sp. | reverse complement strand
AAAGTAAATTCAAATCCGTTCTCTTCAAAATTGCTTATAACAAATTGAATTCCAATAATTTCAAAGAACTCCTATGCTTTTTTAGTGGACATTAATGATACGCCTAATAAAGTAAAGCCAAAACAGAGGGAAGAAAAGAAATGGCTCCGCCAAACAGAGCATCCGATTTACCAAAGTCTACCAATGATACAGTCTGTTTTTTCTTTTGGCTGCAAAATATTCGTGAGTGCATCTTGCTTTTAGTTGACATCAGTTGGTGAAAATCCCACTTATTTTCGTACCTTCGCATCGGAAGAAAACAGGTGGACTTCGGACGGGAAAGGGAGTTTTCCTGTTGGTTCTGATTCAAATGAAAAGTGCGGCAAAACGGACGGTTTTTGGCCTGAAAAACAAGCAAAAAAAGGCTTTTCTACCGTTTAAACAGCATCTCATTCATTTTAAGGCAGTTTGTTAAGCTTGAACGCAAGTGACAACTTATTATTTCAAAAACAAAACTAAAGATAATGTGGAATTGGAGAAATGCAAGAAAATATCCGGCAGGAGTTCTTTCCTATTCATGGCTTCTCCGAAAAGCCTTCATTCGCCAAGTGCCGGAAAGTTATTTCTGATTTCCAAGAGCAGAAGTTTGAACCCATATACGTAGCCGATTTGATATTGTTCTATACATTGAACATGGGTGCGATTTCGGAGATATGTGGGAACAATATTACACGACTTTGGAGAACAATTTCGACAGATGTAATCATTTATTAGGCCATCGACCTACAATTCTATTTGGGACGGTTCAACCGAAAAGAAAAGGAGGACTCATTCTGCGTATAGAGCTTTCGCCTAGATGACGCTATAGGTCATCTCCTTTTCTTGGTTAACTTTTATTTAATACAAAAGTATATCTTTTGCGTTTATCTTACGCAATGCAAATCTAAAGGATGACGCTCTTCCCATTTCCAACTTTCTTTTAAGCTGCGTACGGCGCCAATTATCGGGAATCAGTAATCACTTGATATTCCTATTATTTATACGTGTTATTACATTTTACTCAAGGAGCTAAGTATTTTTACTCAATGCAAAGGAGACAAATATATTTGAGCAATAATCATGGATTTATAAAGAAAAATAATATCTTTTACGTATACAAGTGCTTTGTAACATCTGTGGAAAAAACTTTGTCTACCAATATCTCACAAGGGAAAAGTTTTTACTCAAAGTTAAAAGATAAAGTATTAGACTGTCTGTGTTTCAAACTATAATATATTCTGTTTTTTATTTTTTTCTTTTCTACCTGAGACATGGATTCAAGATGCTTTTTCATCTTTGCGTCAGGCCAGTTTATGTTGAGTTTTCTGAGAATATCTTTTGAAGAACATGATTCTATCGATGATAATATTTCAATAATCTTATTATTCAGGATTTCTGTTTCTTTTTGTTCTTCTGTCTTCAAGTCGTCTGCCGTAAGTTGAATAATATTCCCATGAATATCAACTGCCATAGCTCCTTTTTGGATAAGCTGCATGTTCGCATTCTTTTCTCCCGCTTCCGGCCAACGTACATAAATGGCTCTGTTTTTTCTTAGTCCATTTATTGCGCCTGACCATGTTCCGCCCTTATCATCGCTTTGCGCTACATAGATATGCGAAGCCAAACCATAAATAATAGGATTTCTGGCCATTGCAAATTCCTTGCTCCATGGCGCCTTAGGAGCAAATGAACTCATAACAAGGACACGCCCCTGAATGATATGTTTGTAATATTGTTTGAATCCTGATGCGAACGTCATGATTCCTTGAGGAAGCACAATTATACTTTTGCCATCGACTTCAAGCGTTGAATCGAGCGCTTGCCTGTCTATACCCTTTGCGAATCCGCTCACTATCACACTGTTTGAGGATGAGACTCTTTTGGCAACATTATCAGTAAACTGTAATGAAATTTTATCCGCATTCCTGGAACCAACAATAGCTATTGATGATTCATTGAGAAGAGCTTTGTTGCCTTTAGTGAATATGACCGTTGGAGCAGCTTTACCAAGGTTTTTCTTTAATATTCGTGGATATTCATCACAATGAATAGGCAGAATATCATAACCTTGCGACAACATGTCTTCCACCATAAATGAATTGTTCGGCAGTTGTTCATAAGCTGCACTGAAAAGTTTTTTTTCTTCGTCAGTCAGCAATAATTCATCCCAGCATAATCTGTTCTCAAATAAATCGATTATTGATATTTGAGGATTATGTTCAAAGCATTTTACATATATTTCATTTTTCCTTCTTGTCCATATTTTTGGCATAAGTGCCAGAGTAACCCAATATGTTAATTCCTGATTTGTCATAATCTACCTCCTACTGTTTTTGCTATTACTATAGGAACAATCCATTCGGCGCCTTTTTCTGTCAATGTTTTTCCTATTTCTTTCAGTGTGGCGCCGCTATCGTAAATATCATCTATAAGAAGAATTGTTTTACCTTTCACCAACTCAGAATCTACCGTAAAAGCATCTTTCACATTGTCTTTTTTACTATACGAATTCTGAAATATCTTCTGTTCCTCCGTTTCTCTTGTTTTAATTAAACTATGGGAAATTGGCACTTTTATAGTATTTGCAAACTTTATTGCAAAGTTTTTTACAAGATCACCAGAATGTGTCGGCGGAACATATAATATGAGATCGAACTTTATATCTTTATATTTCTTACCAAATACAGAAAGAGTCTTTTTTAATAAGAAATCGGGAAAATCACCGCCTCCTTCATATTTCGACCTGTGCAGGGCTGCTCCTATATTCGATACTCCATAATAAGATGCTGCATATCCATCTGTCAGCCTTGATGCGCTATGCAGATATTTGTCAAACAAATCACTTAAAACGCATCCTTCATTTTCACTAAATTCACTGTAATTAATCTTATTAATATATGTACCAACCACTTTATTATTCCTCAATACGTCTATTGTGTTAGGATATGGCATTCTAATCTTCAATCCTATACTAGATTTCCGTTTATAGTCAGCTAGTTCCAGTTTAGGAAAATAAGAATCTCTGAAAGCTTCTAATTTTGTGGAAATTCCTTCATCGTATTCCACTTTTAATTTTTCCATATTCGTATTGTCACAGTTGGTATATAGGCTGTTTTCATCGCTATCAAGGAACTTACACAAATATTCCATCCTTGGTATATCCGTATAGACATAACCTACCATAGCATCTAAATCCTTAATTTTTGCCTTTCGCAACTTCTCAAACTTAGAAACATCCAGTTCATTGGCTTTATATTGATATTCATACATTTTCTGTTTTGTTCCATACTGAACTTCCTTAATGATTCCTTGGTCTACAAGGTCTGCTTTAATTACTCTTATCTGATTTTGTTTAAGATTTGCCTTCTTCATAATTTCTTTTTCCGAAAGAGGTTCCTGTTTTAACAAAGCTATTACCCTTTCATATGTCTTTATCTTCGGACGTGAATTTTCTATAAACGAATATGGCAATAAATAATCCGCCGAGACACCATCTCCCTTTTCTTTGTTTTCGTTAAAGAATAAGATTATTCTTGTAGGTAATCCATCCCTTCCTGCCCTTCCTATCTCCTGATAGTAATGGATTGGTGAGGCGGGAATCTGAGTGTGAATGACAAAACGTATATCAGGTTTGTCAATACCCATACCTAAGGCATTAGTAGAAACTATACATTTCCATCTGTTTTCCATCAAACCTTTTTCTACTTCCTTACGTGTGTCGGCATCATAGCCTGCATTATAATCAATGGCATCAATACCGCAATACCGCAACCATTGTGCATATACTTCTGTATTAACTCTAGTACCTGTATATATCAATCCCGTTCCATATAGATTCTTTAAATTAGATGCAAGCCAAATCATTTTCTCATCTTCAGAGTTTACTTTTATTACTTGAAGATATAGATTTTCCCTTGACAGGTTTCCTCTGATGGTTGTAAGGCGACCACCGATTTGTTCCTCTATATCTTTTTGAACTCTTTTTGTAGCGGTGGCGGTAGTTGCCAATACCGGAAGACTTTTCGGAAGTAGCTGCACTAAATTAATTATTCTTCTGAAAGCGGGACGGAAATCATGTCCCCAAGTAGAGATGGTATGAGCTTCATCAATCACGATCATTGACAGATTCATTCTTCTTGTGGCTTCAATCCACTCCTGATTCTCCTGTCTTTCGGGAGCTATATAAAGTATCTTTATTTTATTATTTAATGCTTTCTCAATCACAAGAGTATTTTCTTCTATTGCTTGTTCAGAATTAATATATGCAGCTGAAATTCCCTTTTCATTCAAGCTACGTACCTGGTCACGCATTAAAGCGATCAATGGAGAAAATATTACTGTTATTCCGGGAAACTGAGTTGCCGGAAACTGATAGCACAATGACTTGCCAAATCCTGTACGCTCAATCATAAGGATACGCTCCCCTTGAAGTATCCTATTTATAGCTTTCCATTGCTCGTCATAGAAATGGTCTATTCCAAATATAGTTTTCAGCTTCTTTTCTGCTTCTACTCTTGTCATTGCTGTCTTGCCTTGCCTTAGGTACTTCTTGTATTTGTGCTCAAATGTAAATGAGATATTTGATTAAACCAAATTTTCTGATGATTTTTAAGATCCTTGACCTTGAAAGGCTCGCTTTTTCGGATATAGATTTTCGCTCTTGTTGGGGAAAGCCTTTTATTTTGCTGATATGATCGATGGAATACCTAATTGATATGAGTGAAAGATCGTGATAGCATGAAGGTATATAGGCTTTTACGCTTCCGTCCTTCGCTGGTCTTTTCGTCTTTCTTATAATGCCTATCGTGAGGTCATTATAACCCAATAGTGAGGAGCTTACAATAGGCATTGTTAGGAGGTTATAATGCCTATTGTAAGAAATTGACTCCACAGGTATGGGATGGGCATAGGGCGCATGGAAGTAAACACGAGATCTCCAGTCCGCTTTGGAGGCGACAATTAAGCGTGTCTTGAACGGGTTCCTTATTTAATAGGCTTGATTATGCACTCCACTGACCGCGCGTCCGCTGGGGTCGTTCATTCCCGCGAAAGTCTTGTCCCAGGCCAATGCTTCGGCTGTGCTGCACGCTACGCTGGGTACGCTGGGCACTGTAGCCGCCGCGCTGTCGCTGGGGAAGTGGGCGGCAAAGAGCGTGCGGTAAAAGTATTCTTCCTTGTTGCGTGGAGGGTTGATGGGGAAACGCTCGGCGGCGTGCGCCATCTCCTCGTCGCTTACGCTTTCGGCAGTGACTCGCTTCAAGGTGTCTATCCACGAATAGCCCACCCCGTCGGAGAATTGTTCCTTTTGTCGCCATGCCACTTCGCTTGGCAGTAAGTGGGCAAAAGCCTCACGGAGGATTCGCTTTTCTATCGTGGTACCGGGGCACATCTTGGCTGATGGGTTCAGACGCATCACCACATCCAGAAGCACCGTGTCTAGAAAGGGAACGCGACCTTCCACGCCCCAGGCCGCCAGACTTTTGTTGGCACGTAGGCAATCATAGAGGTGTAGTTTGGAGAGTTTGCGTACGGTCTCCTCGTGGAAGGCACGGGCATCGGGCGCTTTGTGGAAATAGAGGTAGCCACCGAATATCTCATCGGCTCCCTCGCCAGAGAGCACCATCTTTATTCCCATGCTCTTGATGAAGCGTGCCAGGAGGTACATCGGCGTGGAAGCACGAATGGTAGTAACATCGTAGGTCTCGGTGAAGTAGATCACATCGCTCAACGCGTCAAGCCCTTCCTGTATCGTATAGTTTATCTCGTGATGCACGGTGCCGATATGACGGGCCACCAGGCGGGCTTTCTCCAAGTCGGGCGCGCCATGCAGGCCTACGGCAAACGAGTGCAGACGGGGCCACCAGGCCGCTTCGCGCCCCCCGCTTTCAACACGGTTCAGCGCATATTTCCGCGTCACGGCGCTGATGATGGAAGAGTCCAGTCCACCGCTCAGCAAGACGCCGTAGGGCACATCGCTCATCATCTGGCGCTTTACGGCTTCTTCCAGGGCCAGGCGCAAGTCTTCCTTGTTGGCCGGATTGTTCTTCACATGGTCATACGAGAACCAGTCGCGCTGGTAGTATCTCCGGGGGGCTTTATCATGGCTTGTCAAAACATGTCCCGGTGGGAAGGGCTCATAGCGGTCGCATTGGCCTTCCAAAGCTTTCAGCTCGCTCGCCACGTAGAGCAGCCCATCCCGGTCGTAGCCATAATAAAGAGGGATCACTCCAATGGGGTCGCGGGCGATGAGGTATTCGTCCCGTTCCTCGTCGTAAAGGGCGAAGGCGAATATCCCGTCCAGCTCGTTCAGAAAGTTATCCCCTTTTTCCCGATAGAGGGCAAGGATGACTTCGCAATCACTGCCAGTCATGAATGGATACTTCCCGGCATACCGTCGGCGTATATCCTGGTGGTTGTAAATTTCTCCATTGACGGCCAGCACTTGCTTTTTATCCGGACTGAAAAGCGGCTGGCGGCCCGATTCAGGATCGACAATGGCCAGACGCTCATGCGCCAATATGGCGCCACCGCAATAAATACCACTCCAATCTGGGCCGCGATGGCGTATTTTGCTACTCATTCGCAACGCCTTTTGCCTTAGGGCAGGCGTTTGTCGCTCGATGTTGAAAATTGAAACGATGCCACACATAGTTCACATTGTTTTATTATGAGAATATTGAGTCGCGAAAATAGTGATTGTGTAAGCGAGTGTAGCCTATTTTGAGCATTTAGATTCAACGAATAAATTATCGGTGTTGTTTTGATAGATATAGGGGATAATTCAATTCAAATCGTAACCTTGAGACCGTCTTCTCCTTATAATTGATAGGCCTTGTAAAAAAGGAGAGACAAAAATCTACCATTCATGGCTTTGTGATGTCAAAATACTGTAGTTTCGCGGTCAGGTAAGACAAAAAGATTAGATATGGAGAAGTTGGATATTAAAATGGTTGTCGCGGCCGGATCGGTAAAGACATGGATGGAGGTGATGCGTATATACCATATATTATATAAGAACGAACAAGCGCGGTACACCGCCAACAGGGTATGGGTCCCGGCTTCGTAATCGTGGATTTGGAAAAGAATAGAGACTAAATATTATCGTACAATGACAAACTTAAGATTTAAAGTAGTAGAAAGTGCTTTCAACAAAAAGGCCTTGAAAGTAGACATGCCAGCGGAACGCCCTTCGGAGTACTTTGGCAAGAACGTGTTCAATCGAGCCAAGATGTACAAGTATTTACCTACGGCAGTGTTTGAGACCATGATTGATGTCATCGACAATGGCGCTTGCTTGGATCGATCCATCGCCGATGCCGTGGCGGAGGGCATGAAGAAGTGGGCGGAGGAAAACGGCGTCACGCACTATACGCACTGGTTCCAACCATTGACCGAGGGCACGGCCGAGAAGCACGACGCTTTCATCGAGCACGACGGCAAGGGCGGCATGATCGAAGAGTTCTCCGGCAAGCTGCTCGTACAGCAAGAGCCCGACGCCAGCTCTTTCCCCAACGGAGGCATACGCAACACCTTCGAGGCTCGCGGATATTCGGCCTGGGACCCTACTTCTCCCGTCTTCATAATGGACGACACGCTTTGCATTCCTACCATATTTATCTCTTACACGGGTGAGGCGTTAGATTATAAAGCGCCATTGCTCCGTGCGCTTCATGCGGTAAACGTGGCCGCCACGGAAGTGTGCCATTACTTTGACCCCGCCGTGAAGAAGGTGATTAGCAACCTGGGGTGGGAGCAGGAATACTTTTTGGTGGACGAGGGATTGTACAACGCCCGCCCGGATTTGGTCCTGACCGGCCGCACGCTCATGGGGCACGACTCGGCCAAGAACCAGCAGCTGGAAGACCACTACTTCGGCACCATCCCCGACCGGGTACAGGCCTTCATGAAAGATCTGGAGATCCAAGCCTTGGAATTGGCCATACCTTGCAAGACCCGACACAACGAGGTCGCGCCCAACCAGTTCGAGATCGCCCCGATCTTCGAGGAGACTAACATCGCCAATGATCACAACATGCTGCTGATGTCGCTCATGAAAAAGGTGGCCCGCAAGCATGGTTTCCGCGTGCTACTCCATGAGAAGCCCTTCGCTGGCATCAACGGTTCGGGTAAGCACAATAATTGGAGCCTAAGCACAGATACAGGCATCTTGCTCCACGCGCCGGGCAAAACACCAGAGGAGAATCTGCGTTTCGTCACTTTCGTGGTGGAGACGCTGATGGGGGTGTACAAACACAACGGGCTGCTCAAAGCGTCTATCATGAGCGCGACCAACGCCCATCGCCTGGGAGCCAACGAGGCTCCTCCCGCCATCATCTCTTCTTTCCTGGGCAAACAGCTGAGCGAGCTTCTCGATCATATCGAGAAAAGCGGGAAAGACGACCTGTTCAACCTGATGGGAAAGCAAGGCATGAAGCTCGACATCCCGGAGATCCCGGAATTGCTCATCGACAATACCGACCGCAACCGCACGTCGCCCTTCGCCTTTACCGGCAACCGATTCGAGTTCCGCGCCGTGGGTAGCGAGGCCAATTGCGCTTCGGGCATGATCGTACTTAACACGGCCGTGGCCGAGGCCCTCGTGAATTTCAAACGCCGGGTAGACGCCCTCATCACGGAGGGGCAGGAGAGGACCGCCGCCATCCTCCACGTATTGCGGGAGGACATCAAAACCTGCAAACCCATTCGATTCGACGGCAACGGCTACTCCGAAGAATGGGTGGAGGAGGCCGGTCGCCGAGGACTGGATCGCGAGACAAGTTGTCCACTCATTTTCGACAATTACTTGACCGAGGATTCCATCCGAATGTTCGAGTCGATGAACGTGATGAGCCGCAAGGAATTGGAAGCGCGCAACGAGGTGAAATGGGATACCTACACCAAGCGCGTCCAGATCGAGGCGCGCGTCATGGGCGACATCACGATGAATCATATCGTACCCGTCGCCACGCGTTACCAAAGCCAGCTGGCCAAGAACGTGCAGAACATGCGCCAGATATTCCCCGCCGAGAAGGCCGACAAGCTTTGCGCACGTAACGTAAAGCTGATCGAGGAGATCGCGGAGCGCACGCAAACCATCGAGACGGGAGTGGAAGAGCTGATCAACGCCCGCAAGGTGGCGAACAAGATCACGGACGAACGGGAAAAAGCCATCGCTTATCACGACACGGTCGAGCCTAAAATGGGAAAGATCCGTTACCAGATAGACAAGCTGGAACTAGTCGTTTCCGACGAGCTATGGACTTTGCCCAAGTACCGGGAGCTGCTCTTTATCCGGTGATAGATTTTATGTCTATTTTTCCACATTAAAGAGGGGGGTTTTTGGGCCTCCAGACATGGTTTTACCGACTCTGGACGTTGGCAGTGCCAACGTCCAGAGTTGACCATGCCAACGTCCAGAGGTGGCAATGCCAACTCTGGACGTTGGCAAAAGCATCATCTATACAACTTTATGAAAACATCGTAATATGAGAAATGGACTATACGATAGTGCCTTCGAGCACGACGCATGTGGCGTGGGGATGGTCGTGAACATCCACGGCAATAAGAGCCACGAACTCGTGGACAACGCCCTGAAAGTGCTCGAGAACATGCGCCACAGGGGCGCGGAAGGCGCCGACAACAAGACTGGCGACGGCGCGGGTATCTTGCTTCAGATCCCGCATGAGTTTATCTTGCTCCAAGGCATACCGGTGCCCGAGAAAGGCAAGTACGGGACGGGAATCATATTCCTGCCCAAGGACAGCAAGCGACAGCAGGACATCTTGAGCGTAATGATTGAAGAGGTAGAACGGGAGGGGCTTTCGCTGATGCGCTTGCGCGACGTGCCGACCAATCCCGCTTGCCTGGGCGAGACGGCTTTGGCCAGCGAGCCGGATATCAAGCAAGTATTCATCACCGGCGTAAGCGACGAGCGTGTACCGACGTTCGAGCGCACGCTTTACCTCATCCGTAAGCACGTCGAGCGGCGGGTGGCGGATCAGGATTTCTATATCTGTTCGCTCTCTTCCCTTACCATTATATATAAAGGAATGCTGTCAAGCCTGCAACTGAGGCAGTATTATCCCGACTTGACCAACAAATATTTCACCAGCGGCCTGGCTTTGGTCCATTCCCGTTTCTCCACCAACACGTTCCCCACGTGGAGCCTCGCGCAGCCTTTCCGCCTTTTGGCGCACAACGGAGAGATCAACACCATCCGGGGCAACCGGGGGTGGATGCGTGCGCGGGAAAGCGTGCTCAGCTCGGAGGCGATCGGCGATGTCAAGGACATATCGCCCATCGTGCAGCCGGGCATGAGCGACTCGGCCAGCTTGGATAACGTATTCGAGTTCTTCGTGATGTCGGGTCTCTCATTGCCCCATGCGATGGCGCTGATGGTGCCTGAGAGCTTCAACGACAAGAACCCCATATCGGAAGACCTGAAAGCCTTTTACGAGTACCATTCCATCCTGATGGAACCGTGGGACGGGCCGGCGGCGTTGCTCTTCAGCGACGGGCGCTACGCCGGGGGTATGCTCGACCGCAACGGATTGCGCCCGGCCCGTTACACCATCACCAAAAGTGACACGATGGTGGTGGCGTCCGAGGTGGGCGTGATGGATCTCGACCCCTCGGAGGTCGCGGAGAAGGGGCGCCTGCAACCTGGCAAGATTCTACTGATAGACACGCGGGAAGGGAAGATCTATTATGACGGGGAGATCAAGGAACATCTGGCCGCCGAACATCCCTACCGGCAATGGCTGTCGACCAACCGTATCCAGCTGGAGAAGCTGAAGAGCGGGCGAAAGGTAGACAACGCCGTACCCGACTTGGCACGCCATGAGCGGATATTCGGCTTTGGCGCGGAAGATGTAGACAAGATCATCGTTCCGATGTGCGTCAATGGACAAGAGCCCACAGCGGCCATGGGCAACGATACGCCACTGGCCGTACTCAGCGACCGCCCACAGTCGTTGTTCAACTATTTCCGTCAGCAGTTCGCGCAAGTGACCAATCCAGCCATTGACTCCATCCGCGAGAGCCTCGTCATGTCGCTGACCGAGTACATTGGTCGGGTCGGCTCAGGTATCCTGCGCCCCGACGCTTCCAACTGCAAAATGGTGCGCTTGCCCCATCCGATCTTGAACAATACCCAACTCGACATCCTGTGTAATATCCGCTACAAGGGATTCAACACCGTGAAACTGCCCATGCTCTTCAAACGGGACAAGGGGGAGGATGGCTTGCGTTCCGCCCTCGACCACCTCTGCAAGGAGGCCGCCCGTAGTGTGGACGAGGGCTATAATTACATTATCCTTACCGACCGCGAAGTGGATAGGACACGTGTCGCCATTCCGTCGCTCTTGGCGATCAGCGCCGTTCATCATTACCTCATTTCGGTAGGCAAGCGGGTACAGACCGCCTTGATCGTGGAGAGTGGCGAGATACGCGAGCCGATGCACGCCGCCCTCTTGCTGGGCTACGGCGCCTCGGCCCTGTGTCCCTACATGGTATTCGCCGTGTTGGACGACCTTGTAAAGCGTGAGAAAATACAAGAGAACTATGCGACAGCGGAGGCCAACTACATCAACGCCATGAAGAAAGCCTTGCTAAAGATTATGGCGAAAATGGGTATCTCCACCATCCGGTCCTATCGCGGCGCCAAGATCTTCGAGGCGGTCGGTTTGTCGGAGAGCCTGCTCAAGGCATATTTCGGCACGGAGACCTCGACGATCGGCGGCATTGGTTTGGAGACGATCGCCCGAGACGCCATCGCCATGCACGACGAGGCATTCGCTCAAGATCTGGAGACCGATTTCTTGCCCAACTTTGGCCAGTTCCATTACCGCAAGGACGGCGTACGTCACGCTTGGAACCCGGAGACGATCGCCACGCTCCAGCTGGCTACACAGACGGGCGACTATGGAAAATACAAGGAGTTTGCCCGGCTGGTGGATCACGAAAAGGACGCTATCTTCATCCGCGACTTCCTGGATTTCAAGCGTGCCGCCACACCGATCGCCCTCGATAAGGTGGAGCCGGTGAGCGCCATCGTGAAGCGTTTCGTGGCTGGAGCCATGAGTTTCGGAGCGCTCTCGAAGGAAGCCCACGAAGCCATCTGCCTGGCCATGAACCAGCTCGGCACACGCTCCAACACGGGTGAAGGCGGCGAGGACAATGAGCGCTTCCACGCGGAGGTGGATGGCATCTCGCTCTCCAGCAAGACGAAGCAGGTGGCTTCGGGCCGTTTTGGCGTGACTACCGAGTACCTGGTAAACGCTGAGGAGATCCAGATCAAGGTGGCGCAGGGCGCGAAACCCGGAGAAGGCGGCCAGTTGCCCGGTTTCAAGGTGGACTCGGTGATCGCTAAGACGCGCCACTCCATCCCCGGTATCTCGCTCATCTCTCCACCGCCCCACCACGACATCTACTCCATCGAAGACCTGGCGCAACTTATCTTCGACCTGAAAAACGCGAACCCGAAGGCGGCGATCAGCGTCAAGCTGGTGGCCGAGAGTGGGGTGGGGACCATCGCCGCGGGCGTGGCCAAGGCCAAGGCCGACCTCATCGTCATCTCGGGAGCCGAAGGCGGGACGGGAGCCAGCCCGGCGTCGAGCATGCGTTTCGCGGGCATCCCGCCTGAGATCGGCCTTAGTGAGGCACGGCAGACCTTGGTGAAGAACGGGCTGCGCGGCTATGTCCGCCTGCAAGTGGATGGGCAGTTGAAGACGGGGCGCGACGTTATCCTCATGGCTTTGCTCGGCGCGGAGGAGTTTGGCTTCGGCACGTCGCTGCTCATCGTCTTGGGATGCGTCATGATGCGCAAGTGCAATCTGAATACGTGCCCGTTGGGCGTGGCGACCCAGAATCCGGAGCTTCGCCGGCATTTCATGGGCAAGTACCAGTATTTGGTCAACTATTTCACCTTCCTGGCGGAGGAGGTGCGTGAATATCTGTCCGAGATGGGATACGGGAGACTTGAGGATATCGTGGGCCATACGGAGCTGATCATACGCAAGCCGGTGGAGAAAGGGAGCAAGGCGGCCTTGCTTGACTTCTCTCGACTGCTTTTCCAGGAGGACTCGAAATGCCCGCTCTGCCACACGACGGAACAGCCTCACGACCTTGATGACGTACTTGACCACCAGATTATACGCTCAGCCCACCTCGCCATCGAAGAGCGGGAAGAGGTCAACCTCGACTACGCCATCAAGAATACCGACCGGGCCGTGGGGACCATGCTCAGCGGCCTGATCGCCTCCAAGTACGGAGAAGAAGGCCTGCCAGACGCCACCATCAACGTCAAATTCAAGGGCAGCGCGGGGCAGAGCTTCGGCGCGTTCCTCGTGAAGGGCGTGAACTTCAAGCTGGAAGGGGAAGCCAACGACTATTTCGCCAAAGGACTCAGCGGGGGGCGTATCGCCATCTTGCCCCCCGTACGCAGCAACTTCAATGCGGAGGACAACACCATAGCCGGCAATACGGGCCTTTATGGAGCCACTTCCGGCGAGCTGTACGTCAACGGGAAGGTGGGCGAGCGCTTTGCCGTGCGCAACTCTGGAGCCATCGCCGTGGTGGAGGGCGCGGGCGATCATTGCTGCGAATACATGACCGGCGGTCGGGTAGTCGTGCTGGGAGAGACTGGCAGGAATTTCGCGGCGGGCATGAGTGGCGGCGTGGCCTACGTATGGGACAAGCGCCACGACTTCGACTACTTCTGCAATATGGACATGGTAGAAATCAACCTCGTAGAAGAAAGCTCCTACCGCAAGGAGCTGCACGAGCTGATCCGCCAGCATTATCTGTACACCGGCTCCAAGCTGGCCCGCCAGATGCTCGACGACTGGCCGCGCTACGTGGAGGACTTCATCCAAGTGGTTCCCATTGAGTACAAGCGCGTATTGCAGGAAGAACAAGTAAGGAAACTAAAGCAGAAGATAGCGGATATGCAACGGGATTACTGATTCTTCATTCTTCATTCATCATTAAATATTTCATCATGGGAGATTCTAAAGCTTTTCTGACGATACATCGCAAGGAGGCGGGATACCGCCCTGTGCACGACCGGATACACGACTTCGGCGAGGTTGAACAAACGCTTAACTCAGGCGACCGCCGCTTGCAGGCGTCGCGTTGCATGGATTGCGGCGTGCCTTTCTGCCACTGGGCATGTCCCTTGGGCAACCGTCCGCCGGAATGGAACGACGCGCTGTATCGTGGCGACTGGGAGCTGGCCTACCGCCTGCTCAATTCCACCAACGACTTTCCGGAATTTACCGGCCGCGTCTGTCCAGCGCTTTGTGAGAAGGCCTGCGTCCTGAACCTCGTGGAGCATGAGCCCATCACGAACCGGGAAGACGAGGCCGCCATCACGGAACATGCCTTCGCGGAGAATTATGTCCGCATCCATCGCCCCAAGCGCGACGGGAAGCGGGTGGCCGTAATCGGATCCGGACCGGCGGGACTGGTGGCCGCCAACCGGTTAAACCTAATGGGATATGCCGTGACAGTATTCGACAAGAACGAGGACGCGGGCGGACTGTTGCGCTACGGCATCCCGAACTTCAAGCTGAACAAGGCGGTCATCGACCGCCGCGTGAATGTCTTGCGGGCCGAAGGCATTGATTTCCGCTTCCACACGCCGATTGATCTGACCCGCCTGCCCGATGGCTTCGACGCCTACATCGTCGCGACGGGCACGCCGGAAGCACGCGATCTTGATATCCCCGGCCGCGACTTGAAAGGCATCCATTTCGCCCTCGACATGCTGGCGCAACAGAACCGGGTGCTGGCCGGCGCGGAGATCCCGCGGGAAGAACTGGTCAGCGCCAAGGGGAAGGACGTGCTGGTCATCGGAGGAGGCGATACGGGTAGCGACTGCATCGGCACGGCCCATCGCCAAGGATGCCGTAGCGTGACGCAAATCGAGATCATGCCCAAACCCGTGGAGGGTCCCGACGATCCGCGGCACCCTTGGCCCGAATGGCCGCGCACGCTCAAGACCACGTCCAGCCATGAGGAGGGATGCGTGCGCCGGTGGAACCTCAACTCCCTGCGTTTCGTGGGTAAAGATGGGAAGGTGACCGGCGTGGAGGTGCAAGAGGTGGAATGGAAACCCAATCCGGAGGGCGGACGCCCCGTCATGGAGCCGGTGGGAAAGCCCGAGATAATCCAGGCCGACATGGTCTTGCTGGCTATGGGCTTCTTGCGGCCGAAGCTACCGGAGTTTGCCCCGAACGTCTTCGTGGCGGGCGACGCGGCTTCCGGGCCTTCGTTGGTGGTAAGGGCCATGGCCGGGGGGCGCGACGCGGCCGCGAGAGCGCGTGGGTATTTATTGACTCAATAAGCATTTGTGAAACGCCCATCGTAACTCACTGAAAACTTTACCGCACGTGCGCGGTGGCACTTCCGGTGTCGCCGGAGACCCGTTTCACGCGTGAAATGGATCTCCTACAGTCCGCGGAAGCCATTTTCACGTGTGAAATGGTCTCCTACAGCCCGCGGAGATCATTTTCACGTGTGAACAAGACCTCCGACAAGCCGCGGAATCCCATTTCACACGCGCGATGGATCAAATATTGTTAAACGTAAGCTTTTTCAAGAGAAAATGCCGTCCTTTGATCGTGCAAAAACGAAAAAAGATGAGCGCTTATTTTGGAAAACGATGCTTGGCCTTGCTGCTCGTGGGGCTTTTCGCCGTGGGTGGGCTTCGGGCCGAGGGACATAATGAGGAACATAATTACTTGAATATCGTCTTTATTGGCAATTCGATCACGTATGGCGCGGGTTTGGAGGAACCTCGGCGAGAGGCGCCGCCCGTGCGAGCCGCGGTCTACCTGAAGCGGGAGGGCGTCGCGCGGATCGTCCGCTACTCGAACCAAGGTGTTTCCGGCTTGACGACGACCGATTTCTTGCCCGAGACGGGGACTTATTTCGAGAAAGTGCGGGCGGCGGCCGACCAGTTTCGCGACGAGTCGTGGGCGACGCTCCTTTTCTCCATCATGCTCGGGACGAACGACAGCGCCACGCGGGGGCCAAATGGTGCGCCTCTCGCCCCCGACGCTTACGCCGCCAATCTCCAGCGGATCGTCGACCGGCTCTTGGCGCTCTATCCCTCGGCGAAAATCGTCTTGCACCGTCCCATTTGGTATAGTCCCAACACGTACAACCGCTCGGAGTATCTGCAAGCGGGCTTGGACCGGCTGACGGCCTATTACCCCGCCCTTCGCGCGTTGGTCCAGGACTACGAGAAGCGTTTCCCGGGGCAAGTTTTCTTGGGCGATACCTTGGGATACACCGTTTTCCGGGATGAGGCCGAAGCCCTTTTCCAGCCCGAGCAAGGGCAGGCGGGCGTTTTCCGTCTTCACCCCAACCGGGAGGGGGCTGTCCGCTTGGGCGAGCTTTGGGGCGCGGCGATCCGTCGGGCGTTGGAATTGGAGACGAAAGAAGATTTAGAACAAGAATAATTTATAAGGAAAACAGACATGAAAAACATTGGAAAGATTTTAAGCATCGGCCTCATGGCCGGAGGGATGGCGCTGGCGACAGGCGTGTCGGCGCAGACGGAAAAGGGCGATTGGGCCCAGTTCGGCCGCTACGCGGAGGCGAACAAGCGTGTCACGACGGCCCCGAGCGCGGTCTTCATGGGCAATTCGATCACGGACAATTGGTGGCGAATGGACTCGACATTTTTTATCGATCACAATTTCCTGGGCCGGGGAATCAGCGGGCAGACGACCTCCGAGATGTTGGTCCGTTTCCGTCAAGACGTGATCAACTTGCGGCCGAAAGCGGTCCTCATCCTGGCGGGCATCAACGACATCGCCCACAACAATGGGGTGATCGCGCTCGAGAACGTCTTTGGCAACATCGTCTCGATGGTCGAGCTGGCGCGTTACCATAAGATCACCCCGATTCTCTGCTCCGTCCTTCCGGCTTACGATTTCCCTTGGCGCCGTGGCATGAACCCCGCCCCGAAAGTGATCGAGTTGAACAAGATGATCCGCTCGTATGCCGAGAAGGAGGGCCTGACCTACGTGGATTACCATAGCGCCATGAAAGACGAGCGCGACGGCCTGCCGAAAAACCTCGCGGGCGACGAGGTGCATCCTACGCTCGAAGGCTATAAGATCATGGAAGGGATCATTCTCAAAGCCATTCAAGAAACCATTGGGGAATGAACGGCACTTGGATAGGCGATAATTTTGTACCTTCGCGGCCGAAAAAGAAATCACGATCATAAAGAAACAACGAAGCATATGGCAAAAGAGCTGAAAGAACTCACGCCGCGGGGCGTGAACTACTCACAATGGTATCAAGATTTAGTGATTAAGGCCGATCTGGCCGAAAATTCGGCCGTTCGCGGTTGCATGGTGATCAAACCCTATGGTTACGCGATCTGGGAAAAGATGCAACGAGTCCTCGACGATATGTTCAAGGCGACGGGCCACGTGAACGCTTATTTCCCGCTCCTGATCCCGAAGTCCTTCCTGAGTCGCGAGGCCGAGCACGTGGAGGGTTTCGCGAAGGAATGCGCCGTCGTGACGCATTACCGCTTGAAGACCAATCATGACGGCACGGGCGTCGTCGTCGATCCCGAGGCGAAGCTGGAAGAGGAATTGATCATCCGCCCTACGTCCGAGACCATCATTTGGAACACGTATCGCAATTGGATCCAGTCGTATCGCGACCTGCCCATCCTCTGCAACCAATGGGCCAACGTGATGCGTTGGGAGATGCGGACCCGTCTTTTCCTGCGCACCGCCGAGTTCCTCTGGCAAGAGGGCCACACGGCGCACGCGACCCGCGAGGAGGCTGAGGAGGAAGCTAAACGGATGCAAGGGGTCTACGCCGATTTCGCCGAGAATTACATGGCCATGCCGGTCATCAAGGGCGTGAAGTCGGAAAGCGAGCGTTTCGCCGGCGCCTTGGACACTTACACCATCGAGGCGATGATGCAAGACGGGAAAGCGCTCCAAGCGGGGACGTCCCACTTCCTCGGACAGAATTTCGGGAAAGCGTTCGACGTGACTTTCGCCGACAAGAACGGGAAGATCGATTACGCTTGGGCGACTTCATGGGGCGTTTCCACGCGGTTGATCGGCGCCTTGATCATGTCTCATTCCGATGATAATGGCTTGGTGCTCCCGCCGCGTCTTGCGCCGATCCAAGTCGTGATAGTCCCGATCTACCGGAGCGCGGAACAGTTGGCCGAGATCAGCGCGAAAGTGGAGGGCATCGTCGCTCGCCTGAAAGCGCTGGGTATTTCGGTCAAGTACGATGATGCGGACAATCGCAAGCCGGGTTGGAAGTTCGCCGAATATGAGTTGAAAGGCGTGCCTGTCCGTCTGGCGATGGGTGGCCGCGACTTGGAGAATGGCACGATCGAGGTCATGCGTCGCGACACGTTGGAGAAAGAGACGCGTCCGTGCGAGGGCATCGAGGCATACGTAAAGGATTTGCTGGACGATATTCAAGCCAACATTTTCCAAAAAGCCCTGAAACGCCGTGAGGAGCGCACCATCACGGTCGACACTTACGATGAGTTTAAGGAGAAGATCGAGCAAGGATACTTCATCATGGCGCATTGGGACGGCACGGCGGAGACCGAGGAGCGTGTCAAGAACGAGACGAAGGCGACGATCCGTTGCTTGCCGCTGGAAGGAGACATGACGCCGGGCCAATGCATGGTGACGGGCAAACCTTCCGCACGACGTGTCCTTTTCGCGAGAGCTTATTAAGAGGGAACGAATTTCAGCATGGAATCACATACGCATAAGATTAGCAAAGTCACGATCCGCCCTTTGCAGCTTTCGGACTACGAGCAGCTTTCGCAGTCGTTTAGGCGGGTTTATGCGGATGGCTCCGATATCTTCTGGACGCGCGAGCAGATCGAGAAGTTGATCACGATTTTCCCTGAGGGGCAGATCGTGACGGAGGTGGGCAAGAAGATCGTCGGATGCGCCTTGTCGATTATCGTGGATTACGATTTGGTCAAGAACGACCATACTTACGCGATGGTGACAGGGCAGGAGACTTTCAGCACCCACAACCCGAAAGGGAATATCCTCTACGGCATAGAAGTGTTCATCCATCCCGATTACCGGGGACTACGTCTGGCGCGCCGGATGTACGATTACCGGAAAGAGCTTTGCGAGAGCTTGAACCTGAAAGCGATCATGTTTGGCGGACGCATCCCGAACTACCATAAGTACGCGAAAGAGTTGCGTCCGAAGGAATACATTGACAAGGTGCGAAAGAAAGAGATCTACGATCCGGTCCTTACTTTTCAGCTGTCAAATGACTTCCACGTTCGAAAGGTGATGACCAATTACTTGCCGAACGACGAGGAATCGATGCATTATGCGACACTTTTGCAATGGGATAACATCTATTACACGCCGAAGCCAGAAGTCGTCACGACTAAGACGACAGTTCGCATAGGTTTGGTGCAATGGCAGATGCGACCCTACAAGAGCTTGAACGACGTCTTCGAACAAGTGGAGTTCTTTGTCGACGCGGTGTCGGACTATAAGAGCGACTTTATCCTGTTCCCGGAATATTTCAATGCTCCTTTGATGGCCAAGTTCAATCACATGAGCGAGTCGGAGGCGATCCGGGAGTTAGCGCAATACACGAACGATATCCGCGATCGCTTTATCAATTTGGCGATCAGCTATAACATCAATATCATCACGGGTAGTATGCCGTTATTGAAGGAAGACGGCCTTTACAACGTGGGTTTCCTTTGTCGGCGTAATGGAACGTATGAGACATACGAGAAAGTGCATATCACGCCCGATGAAAGCAAAAGCTGGGGACTCTCGGGGGGAAGCGCCGTGAAAACGTTCCAGACGGATTGCGCCCGGATCGGTATCTTGATTTGCTACGACGTGGAGTTCCCGGAGCTATCGCGCATCATGGCTGACCAAGGGATGCAGATCCTTTTCGTGCCGTTCTTGACCGACACGCAGAATGGGTATTCCCGAGTGCGGGTTTGTGCTCAGGCGCGGGCTATCGAGAACGAGTGTTTCGTTGCGATCGCAGGAAGCGTAGGCAACTTGCCTCGTGTGCATAATATGGATATCCAATACGCCCAGTCAGGGGTGTTTACGCCTTGTGATTTCGCTTTTCCGACCGATGGTAAGCGGGCGGAGGCAACACCTAACACGGAGATGATCTTGGTATCTGATGTCGACCTGGATTTGTTGAACGAGTTGCATACGTATGGAAGCGTGCGCAATTTGAAGGATCGCCGGTCGGATTTGTATGAAGTGAAACTTAAAAAGAAAAATTAGTTATTCCGTCGTCCCTTCTTCGACGGTTTAAAGCGTCCGTGACGTCATTCTGTAGACGGAATGGATGCGTTTCGGAGAGGCTGTTCCCCAATTCGGGAGCAGCCTCTTCAATTTGTCTGCGGATCTCATTGCGGATCATCTCCCGGATATTGCGACGCGTGCTGTCCAGCTCGGCTTGTCGTACAGGCTCCATGATGTCCTTGTATCTACAGCGGACGATCCGGAACTTAAAGTCGTCAAGGTTGCCTGTGATGTCGATGCCTAGTTTGAAGGGCACGGGTGATTTGAGCACGGAGATGTGGTAGTCGAATGTCATGTCCATGTTGTGCGTTCCGCCGACGGCCACGCGATAGCGGTCCATGTTGATCAAGAAGGGGAAGATCTCAAGCTTGTTGTTCTGGATCGCCAAGTCGACCGCGATGCTGTCGACCAGGTTGCGTTTTTTATTTTTGAACATTAATGTCTTTGAGATCTCGGCGAACGTTTCGCCATCCAGCAGTACCATATTCTCGCCCCGCAGCGAGCAAGAGGCGCTTAGGGTGGGGATGAGGATCGACATGGAAGAGTCGGTCTGGCAAGTGGCCGTGATCTGGCAATCCAACACGCCTTCGAACGATCGGAGCATTGGCACCATGGAGTCGATCGAGGGGATGAGGTCGATGAGCTTGTTGACCAAAATCTGGTTCAAACCCAGTTCGAGGCCGATCGCGGCGCGGGTTTCGTTGGGGGTCGAGTAGACCATCGTGAGGTTGCCGTTTCCAATGTTGGAGCCCATGTTGAGTTCACTCAAGTTAAGCGCTTGGTCACGGACGACGACCTTCCCGACAACGTGGTTGAGATCGAGATCATTGAACTTGATCTCCTTTGCGTTTGTTTCCAAGCTAAGGTCCAAGAATTTCGGGATGATGAGGAGTTGTGTGGTCGTGTCGGTGCGCAGGGTGTCGCCCGCTGCGATCTCCATGCTCTCTTGCTCTAGGACGGCTAGACTATCCTCATTGAAACTAGTGGCTGAGCCGGCGTTCTCTTTCGCGAAACGGGAACCCCGGTTCATGGCCAGTAAAAGTTGATTGCAATCGATTAGATCGGACTGGACCGAAAGTTGTCCTCGCAATTTGCCACCTCGCATGAAAGCGGAGCGCAGCTGTGAGAGGTTGCCGTTCAGAAGCAGGTCGCTTTTGCCTAGGTGCAGATGGGCGTTTTTCAGGGTCACTTGGTTGGTGCTGAAGCTGACGCTGGTCCCGTCCATGTGGATAGGCAGCGGGAAATAGCGACTGAACAGGCGTAGCCGGTCGAAACGGACTTGTCCACGCGCTTCCCATCGACGGAGCAGACGGGAAGAACCGCTCGTATCAACTTCCGCGACATTCACGCTGTCCCTGTTTTGCCGAGCGACGGCCATGCGTCGGATAAGGGCCCGTCGGCGTTCTCTCGACATTTGTTCCAAGTGCTGTTTGACGGCGTCGCGGAGGGGGAGGGCTTCAATCGTGAATTGGCTTCCGGCCAGGACGGCGCCCGTACGGGCTGGAATCAGGAAATATTTTAGCGTATCCATCCGGAGACGGAAACCGGCGGTCGGCGTCCGCTTATCGCTAGCGGACGCCTTGATGCCTCCTTCGAGTGTCGTATTTTTCAAGACGACCCATGTGGAGTCAGGCAACCGAGAGAGTAATTGGTTGATCGAGAGTTGAGCCGTGACGGGAACAACGGCTGTCGTGTCCATGTTCTGGGTTGTATTGACACGCAAGTTCAGGCGGCTGATTCGGCTATTGATTTGGTCTTTAAAGCGGACATTGAGCGTGTCGATCCGTAAGTTGGAAGTCAATAGTTCATTGGTTTCCATATAGCGACTTTCCCGGTTTACACCTCCAGCCACCAACCGCATTCCGGCGATGTAGGCGTTGAGACCAAAGGCGGGACTGACGGCCTTGAGGCGGTCAATCGTGAGTCGTCCGCCTGCTTTGATTTGGTTTAGCTTGCTGTCAAGGAGATCGTTGATGGTGAATCGGGCGACGAGATCGGCATCGATTTCACCTTCTAGGGCGATCGTATCAGGATTCAGGAAGTCTTTCGCTAATTGGGTCAAGTTGGCATTGCCTTTGACCCGGGCTTGGATGGCTGGGTTCTTGAACAGGTTGTAAGCGGACCCTTTGACATCCCAAGCGATGTTCCGTCCTTTCACGATTAGCTCATTGACCTTCACGAATGAGGAATCGGGATGTGAGCCATTGAATGCCAAGTTTACGTCCACTCGCAAAGAATCGATGCCTTGCTGGATACCTTTGATATGATAAGAGCCGTTATCTACGAGGCAACGTAAGTCTAGCGAGGGGACGAGGCTGTCGCCGACCGCACCTTTGATTTTTCCTTCCAGCAGGATGCTGCCCGTCGTGGTGATTTGTTTCTTGTTCTTGAAATAGACATCAGGCACGAATTTCAGGATCTCGTTCAGGTCTTGGATGTCGAGGTTGAAGGCCATGTCAATCTGTCCGGGCTGTCCGTTCTCGCCTCTCGCGAAGAGGCCCCTCGCTTTGAAGGGCAGGTCGTTGATCTTCAGTTCGGCGCCTTTAAGGGTGATCTCACGCATCAGGTGCGTCCAGACTAAATCACTTCGGAACTCCAGCTTCAAATGATTGGAAAGGGTGTAGGAGGGGCTGTCGAAAAGGATCGAGCTGGAACCGGTTTCCATCTTTAGAGCATTCTTTTGATTTTGGTTGGAGAACGATCCCCTCATGTTCAGGAAGAATCCATCCACTTCGGCATAGACATCTTGTTGCCGGTCGTTGTAGACCATTCGCCCGTCTTTGATGCGGACCTTTTTCAGGTCGATAGGAGGGAGGGCGACGTGGGTGGTACCAGCCGTTTGTGTGGTCGTGTCGGTCGACGCTTGATAAACTTCCCAATTGGCCTTGCCCAACGGATTGACATAGCCATAGAAACGAGGTGTGTCGATGAAGAAAAGTTCGATCGCGATTCGTTTGCTATTTAATATATAGGTAGGATTGATGGCGACAATGGTTCGCTTAAACGAGACCAGCGTGTCGCAAGGAGATTGAAGTTCTTCCGCCGGGATAGAATCGTGTGTCTCGATAGGAGACGAAGGTAGATTGATTAGGCTTCCGTTCACCAGTTTAACTCCAAAATAAGGGTAAGTCTCGAAATAAGTCAGCTCAACCGCGTCGCATTTTAGGCGGGCGTCGGAAAGGTAAGCGTTGGCTTGCTCGACGACGATCGGTGTTAACCGCTCGGGGGTAAACACGATCCAGCGTAAGATGCAGAATGCGGCGACCGGAAGCAAGAACGCGAGCCCCACGGTCGTCAGGATAACAATAAGAATGATTTTTTTGGGCTTAGTCATCATGAATTCTCCTCTATAAATTGGTCACTATTCAATCTCCCTATAGATTGAACATGTAGCAAATTTAGATATAAATGGCGATTTATATGCCAGTGAGATAAGAAAAAATCAAGACCACCCCTATCTTTATGGCGTGGGAGGTCTCGGTGAGCGAGCC